>NZ_DALZXU010000026.1:0-1156 GCF_031989085.1 Ensifer sp. | reverse complement strand
CTGAAAGGTCACGGATCGGCCCGAACGCCTCGGCTCTGGTCGCGGACGCGTTCGGTGTCGTCCTTGTCCGTCAGGCCGACAGCGCCTTGAACTCGGAAAGGATGGCTTCGCCCATCTCGACGGTTCCGACCTTGCGTGCGCCTTCGGCCATGATGTCGCCGGTGCGGATGCCCTTGTCGAGCACGGTGGCGATCGCCTTCTCCAGATTGTCGGCCTCCTTCACCAGGTTGAAGGAGTAACGCAGGCACATGGCGAACGACGCGATCATCGCGATCGGGTTGGCGATGCCCTGGCCGGCAATGTCGGGTGCCGAGCCGTGCACGGGCTCATACAGCGCCTTGCGCTTGCCGGTCACGCCATCCGGTGCGCCGAGCGAGGCCGACGGCAGCATGCCGAGCGAACCGGTCAGCATCGCCGCCACGTCCGACAGCATGTCGCCGAACAGGTTGTCGGTGACGATGACATCGAACTGCTTGGGCTGGCGCACCAGCTGCATGCCGCCGGCATCGGCCAGCATATGCTCGAGCTGGACGTCGGAGTATTTTGCCTTGTGGGTTTCGGTTACCACCTGGTTCCAAAGCACGCCCGACTTCATGACGTTGCGCTTTTCCATCGAGCACACCCGGTTGTTGCGGGTACGCGCCAGTTCGAAGGCGACGCCGGCGATGCGCTCGATCTCGTAGGTGTCGTAGACCTGGGTGTCGATGCCGCGCTTCTGGCCGTTGCCGAGATCGATGATCTCCTTCGGCTCGCCGAAATAGACGCCACCGGTCAGTTCGCGCACGATCAGGATGTCGAGGCCTTCGACCAGTTCGGGCTTCAGCGACGATGCGGCAGACAGCGCCGGATAGCAGATCGCCGGACGCAGGTTGGCAAACAGTTGCAAGTCCTTGCGCAGACGAAGCAGTCCGGCTTCCGGACGCACGTCATAGGGAACGGCATCCCACTTCGGTCCGCCGACGGCGCCAAACAGCACGGCATCGGCGGCCAGCGCCTTTTCCATGTCCCCTTCCGAAATCGCCTGGTCATGGGCGTCATAGGCCGAGCCGCCGACAAGGCCCTCGTCCGTCACGAAGCCGGCATCAAGCTCGGCATTCATGTAGGCGATGATTTTGCGGACTTCCGCCATGGCTTCCGGGCCGATGCCGTCGCCGGG
>NZ_DALZXU010000025.1:0-1757 GCF_031989085.1 Ensifer sp. | reverse complement strand
GCGCTGGAGGAAGAGCTGAAGAAGGCCGAAGGCAGCCGCTTCAAGCTGATTGCCACCGACGGCGTGTTTTCGATGGACGGCATCATCGCCAATCTCGGGGGCGTCTGCGACCTCGCCGACAAATATGGCGCCATGGTCATGGTCGACGACAGCCATGCGGTCGGCTTCGTCGGCAAACATGGCCGCGGCTCGGCCGAACATTGCGGCGTCGAGGGCCGGATCGACATCATCACCGGCACGCTCGGCAAGGCGCTCGGCGGCGCTTCGGGCGGCTACACCGCGGGCAAGGCCGAGGTGGTCGAGTGGCTCAGACAGCGCTCGCGTCCCTATCTGTTTTCCAACACGCTGGCGCCTGTCATTGCGGCCGCGTCGCTGAAAGTCTTCGACCTGATCGACAATGGCGACCAGCTGCGTCAACGGCTTTACGCCAATGCCAGCCTGTTTCGCGCCGAGATGTCGAAGCTCGGCTTTACGCTGGCCGGCGAGGGCCATCCGATCATCCCGGTGATGCTGGGAGATGCGGCGCTGGCGCAGGAGATGGCGGCGCGCATGCTGCAAAAGGGCGTCTATGTCATCGGCTTCTCCTTCCCGGTGGTGCCGAAGGGGCAGGCGCGCATCCGCACGCAGATGTCGGCCGCCCACAGCGAGAACGACGTGCGCCGGGCGATTGCCGCCTTTGAAGAGGTCGGCCGCGACCTCGGTGTGATTTGAGGATTGGATCGATGACGAACATGATGAAGGCGCTGGTGAAGTCGAAGCCGGAGATCGGCTTGTGGATGGAGCGGGTGCCGGTGCCCGAGGTCGGGCCGAACGACGTTTTGATCAAGGTGAAGAAGTCGGCGATCTGCGGCACCGACGTGCACATCTGGAACTGGGACCAGTGGGCGCAGAAGACCATTCCGGTGCCGATGGTGGTCGGCCACGAGTTCATGGGCGAGATCGCCGAGGTCGGCTCGGCGGTCACCAAATACCATGTCGGCGAGCGGGTCTCGGGCGAGGGGCATATCGTCTGCGGCAAGTGCCGCAACTGCCGTGCCGGCCGCGGGCATCTGTGCCGCAACACGCTCGGCGTCGGCGTCAACCGGCCGGGCTCGTTCGGCGAGTTCGTCTGCCTGCCGGAGTATAACGTCGTGCCGATCCCGGAGGATGTGCCCGACGAGATCGCGGCGATCTTCGATCCGTTCGGCAATGCGGTGCACACGGCACTCTCCTTCGATCTCGTCGGCGAGGACGTGCTGGTGACCGGTGCCGGTCCGATCGGCATCATGGGGGCGCTGGTTGCCAAGCGCTCGGGCGCGCGCAAGGTGGTCATCACCGACATCAACCCGACGCGGCTGGCGCTTGCCCGCGACCTTGGCATCGACCATGTCGTCGACGCCTCGAAGGAGAACCTTGCCGACGTGATGAAGGCGATCGGCATGACCGAGGGGTTCGATGTCGGGCTGGAGATGTCGGGGGCAGCCCCTGCGTTTCGCGACATGATCGACAAGATGAACAATGGCGGCAAGATCGCCATTCTCGGCATCGCGCCGGCCGGCTTCGAGATCGACTGGAACAAGGTGATCTTCAAGATGCTCAACCTCAAGGGCATCTATGGCCGCGAGATGTTCGAGACCTGGTACAAGATGATCGCCTTCGTGCAGGGCGGGCTCGACCTTTCGCCCGTCATCACCCACCGCATCGGCATCGACAACTTCCGCGATGGCTTCGAGGCCATGCGCTCCGGCAACTCCGGCAAGGTCGTCATGGACTGGTAG
>NZ_DALZXU010000024.1:0-2533 GCF_031989085.1 Ensifer sp. | reverse complement strand
CCGTCTACAGCTTTACCCATGCCCCGTTTCGTTTTGACGACTGGACGCAGGCATCGACGAAGGCCATGCCCTTCGTGCCGTCGTCGATGGTCGGGTAGGTGACGGCGGGGTCGACGGCCTCGCCGCGGCGCTTGGCGAAGATGGCGCGGGCCGCCTCTGTGTAGATGTTGGCAAAGCCTTCGAGATAGCCTTCCGGATGGCCCGAGGGAATGCGGCTGACGCGGGCGGCGGCTGGCCCCGAGCCCGCACCCGCCCTTGTGATCAGCCGCTTCGGCTCGCCGAATGGCGTGTACCAGAGATAGTTCGGGTCCTTCTGCGTCCATTCGAGCCCGCCCTTGGTGCCGTAGACCCGGACCATCAGCCCGTTCTCATGGCCCGGCGCCACCTGGCTGCACCAGAGCAGCCCCTTGGCGCGCTCGCCGTTCTTCGCCTTGAAGCGCATCATCACATGGGCGTTGTCGTCGAGCTGACGGCCTTCGACAAAACTGTCGAGGTCGGCGGCGAGCTCCTCCAGCTCAAGCCCGGAGACGAAGGCGCCGAGATTATAGGCATGCGTGCCGATATCGCCGGTCGAGCCGCCAGCGCCGGAGCGGGCCGGATCGGTGCGCCAGGCCGCCTGCTTCTGCCCCGACTGCTCGATATTTTCCGTCAGCCAGTCCTGCGGATATTCCATCTGCACCAGCCTGACGGCGCCGATGTCGCCGTTCTCGACCATTTCGCGCGCCTGGCGCACCATCGGATAGCCGGTGTAGTTGTGGGTGAGCACGAACAGCGCATCGCTGTCGTCGGCCGCCTTCTTCAGCTTCTTCGCGTCCGACAGCGTCGAGGTCAGCGGCTTGTCGCAGATCACATGGATGCCGCGCTTTAAAAACTCCTTGGCCGCGTCATAGTGCACATGGTTGGGGGTGACGATCGCCACCGCCTCGATGCCGTCCTTCAGCTTGGCCTCGCGGATCGCCATCTGCTTGAAGTCGGAATAGACCCGCGACGGATCGAGCCCGAGTTCGCGGCCCGAGCTTTCAGCCTTCTCCGGCGTCGACGACAGCGCACCGGCCACCAGCTCGTAGTGATCGTCGAGCCGGGCTGCGATCCGGTGCACCGCGCCAATGAAGGCGCCCGAGCCGCCGCCGACCATGCCGAGCCTTATCCGCCGCTCGCGTTTCTCGCTCGTTCCCTCGATTGCCATCGTCCTGTCTCCTCGTATCGTTTCGTCGTCGTGTTTCGGTCGTGTCGTGCAGCGAAGCTGCCCAGATCGTGGACGTGGCCCCTCATCCGCCTGCCGGCACCTTCTCCCCGCAAGACGGGGAGAAGGGCGATTGCGGCACCGCCTGTGCTTCCCTCAAAGCCGTCACCTCCTGTGCCACATCGCGGGGCACGTCCCCCCTCCCCGCCTGCGGGGAGAGGGCTAGGGTGAGGGGCCGCCGCTTGCGCCATGACATCGGCCGGCCCCGGGGTCCCGACTGACGGAGGCGGCAAGCTCTGCGCTCGCCGCGATCCCGGGCTCCTGCCGCCTACCTCAGATCCCCAGCAGTCGCCGGTTGGAAGCCTCGTCGGTGCCACCGTCGGCAAAGTCGTCGAACGCCTTGTCGGTGACGCGGATGATGTGGTGCTTGACGAAGTCTGCACCCTCGCGCGCGCCGTCTTCGGGATGTTTCAGGCAGCACTCCCATTCCACCACCGCCCAGCCGGCAAAATCATTGGCCGCCATCTTGGAAAACACCGCGCCGAAATCGACCTGGCCGTCGCCGAGCGAGCGGAAGCGCCCGGCCCGGTTGACCCAGCTTTGATAGCCGCCATAGACGCCCTGGCGACCGGACGGGTTGAACTCGGCATCCTTG
Organism: Ensifer sp.; assembly: GCF_031989085.1. NCBI lineage: Bacteria > Pseudomonadati > Pseudomonadota > Alphaproteobacteria > Hyphomicrobiales > Rhizobiaceae > Ensifer > Ensifer sp. The sequence goes on along the minus strand of NZ_DALZXU010000024.1, from coordinate 695 downwards.
ACGTGGAACATCCGGATGCGATCCTTGTAGATGTCGATGTTGTCGAGATAGTCGAGGCATTGCAGCACATAATGCGAGGGATCGTAGAGCATGTTGGCGCGGGCATGGTTGCCGGTGCGCTCCAGGAACATCTCGTAGGTGATGCCGTCGTGCAGATCCTCGCCCGGATGGATCTCGTAGCAGATGTCGACGCCGCAATCCTCGGCATGGTCGAGGATCGGCCGCCAGCGCTTCGCCAGCTCGTCAAACGCGGTCTCGACCAGGCCGGCCGGCCGCTGCGGCCAGGGATAGACGAACGGCCAGGCGAGCGCGCCGGAAAAGCTCGCCATCGCATCGAGCCCCAGGTTCTTCGAGGCCGTCAGCGCCAGCTTCACCTGCTCGACCGCCCACTCTTGCCGCGCTTTCGGATTGCCGCGCACTTCCGGCACGGCAAAACCGTCGAACACCTCGTCATAGGCGGGATGGGTGGCGACCAGCTGGCCCTGCAGATGGGTCGAAAGCTCGGTGATCTCGACACCGTTGTCGCGGGCAATGCCCTGGAGCTCGTCGCAATAGGTTTTAGACGTCGCCGCCTTCCGCAAATCGATCAGCCGGCCATCCCAGCTTGGCACCTGCACGCCCTTATAGCCGCAGTCCGCTGCCCATTTCACAATCGACGCAAACGAGTTGAACGGCGCCGCATCCCCCGCAAACTG
>NZ_DALZXU010000023.1:0-2614 GCF_031989085.1 Ensifer sp. | reverse complement strand
CGCCAACGTCAACAACCCGAGCGAGAACCTCGGCCAGTGGCAGGCCGGCATGGTCAAGCCGCTGTGCGTCTTCAAGAGCGTCAAGCTTTCCAACGACGCCAAGGTTGCCGGCGACAAGGCGTGGAGCGACATCCCGACCTGCAAGGATTCGGGCATTGCCATCGACAACTACTCCATGCCGCGCACCGTCTGGATGCCGGCCGGCGTCGAGCCGGATGCCGTCAAGTTCTATTCGGACCTGATGCGCAAGGTCTCCGAGACGCCGGAGTGGGCGAAGTATCTGGCCGATACCTCGCAGTCGCCTTCCTACATCGCTGGCGAAGACTTCAAGGCCGCCATCGAGATGGACGGCGCCGCAGTCGGCGAAGTTCTGAAGCGCGAAGGCTGGCTCGCCAACTAAAACCGGCGATATATCGGGACGGGCGCTCATGCGGCGTCGCGCGTCAGGTCTGACGCCTGGAGGACGCTGCAAGGCGCCCGTCAACCGGTTCGAAAGGTCACGATCATGAGTGAGAACAGTGCGAATGGGCTCTCCCGCTTCGCGGTGGAGCTTGGCGTTGCCGCGTTGACGGGCATCTTCGGCGCAGCCATCTGCTATGGCGCCTCCGATATCGGCGCCGGTTGGAGCGACTTCGGCCCCGAGGCCGGCTATTTTCCCTTCTACATCGGCATCCTGATCATCCTGGGAAGCGTCGCCAATGCGATCGGCGCTTTCGTAAAACATCGCGGCACGGGCGACATCTTCATCGACGGTGCCCGCGCGCGCGTCGTCGCCTCGTTCTTCTTGCCGCTCGCAGCCTTTGCCGGCGTCTCCGCCTGGCTTGGCCTCTATGTCGGCACGGCGCTCTATATCGCCGGAGCGATGTTGTTCCAGGGGCGCTACAAGTGGTGGATCGCCCTGCCGTCAGGCGTTGCCGTTTCGCTCTTCTTCTTCATCGTTTTCGAGATCGGCTTCAAGGTTCCGCTGCTGAAGGGACCGGTCGAGGCCTGGTTCGGGATCTATTGATCCCGACCGCTTAAAAGTTTCCCCGGGAGGAATGACATGGAAAATATCGGTCTTCTGATCGATGGCTTCGGCCACATCCTCAGCTGGAATCACATCCTGCTGATGATGGTCGGCGTCACGCTCGGCATTCTCGTCGGCGTTCTGCCTGGCCTCGGTGCGCCCAACGGCGTCTCGCTGCTGTTGCCGCTGACCTTCTCCATGGATCCGATCTCCGCGATCATCCTGCTCTCCTGCATGTATTGGGGGGCGCTGTTTGGCGGTTCGACGACATCCATCCTGTTCAACATCCCGGGCGAGCCCTCGTCGGTGGCGACCACCTTCGACGGCTATCCGATGGCCAAGGCCGGCCAGGCGAGCCGCGCCTTGACGCTGGCCTTCGTGTCGGCCGGCATCGGCGCGCTTGCCGGCGTCGTCATGATCACGCTGTTGTCGGGCTGGGTCGCCAACTTCGCGCTGCGCTTCTCGTCGCCGGAATATTTCGCGGTCTATTTCCTCGCCTTCGCCAGCTTCATCTCGATGGGGGCGCAATCGCCCTTCAAGACGCTGGTGTCGATGATGATGGGCTTTGCGCTCGCTTCCGTCGGCATGGACACGATCTCCGGCGACCTGCGCCTGACCTTCGACATCCCGACCCTGATCAAGGGCGTCAGCTTCCTGATCGCCGTCATGGGGCTCTTCGGCATCGGCGAGCTGTTGCTGACGACCGAAGAGGGCCTGCGCTTCGAAGGCATCAAGGCGCGCGTCAAGCTCGCCGAAATCGGCCGCACGCTGGTGGAAATCCCGCGCTACTGGCTGACGATCGCCCGCTCGACCATCATCGGCATCTGGATGGGCATCACGCCCGCCGGCCCGACCGCGGCCTCGTTCATGAGCTACGGCGTTGCCCGCCGCTCGGCGCGCGACAAGTCGAAGTTCGGCAAGGGCGATCCGCGCGGCATCGTCGCACCCGAGACCGCCGACCACTCGGCCGGCACCTCGGCGCTGTTGCCGATGCTGGCGCTCGGCGTGCCCGGGTCTGCGACGGCGGCCGTCATGATGGGCGGCCTGATGATCTGGGGTCTCACCCCCGGTCCGATGCTCTTTACCGACCGTCCGGATTTCGTCTGGGGCCTGATCGCCTCGATGTATCTCGGCAATGTCGTCGCCGTCATCCTGGTGCTCGCCACCGTGCCGCTCTATGCCTCGATCCTGCGCGTGCCGTTCTCGATCATCGGCCCGATCATCGTCGCCGTCATCTTCTCCGGCGCCTATCAGGTGGCAAACTCCGTCTCCGACATCTTCATGGTCATCGGCTTCGGCGTGCTCGGCTATGTCTTCAAGAAGCTCGATTATCCGCTGGCACCGCTGGTTCTGGCCATGGTGCTCGGTGACAAGGCCGAAGACGCCTTCCGCCAGTCGATGCTGCTGTCGGGCGGTTCACTCAACATCTTCTGGTCGAATGCGCTGGTATCGTCACTGATGGCGCTCGGCCTGGCAATGCTGCTGTCACCGGTCGTCTTCGGACTGATCGGCCTGGTTCGCAAGCGCAAGCAAGATGGCGCAACATCGAAAGACGATGCGACATCGCACGGCGACGGCAGCGCGGCGGCTTGACGGAGCCGCCGCACC
>NZ_DALZXU010000022.1:0-6343 GCF_031989085.1 Ensifer sp. | reverse complement strand
GAGGGTTTTCAACAGGGCAAACACAGCCCAAAAGCAGTCGGGTTCCGGGCCTGGAGCTCCGGCAAACCCGCCTGCAACCGTCCCCGCCACCACAAACGCACCACCACGCCGTGCCGGCCCTTCACCCCAAAGGCAGGAAAGCACGATCGAGCGAAGCAACGGGCGTGCCCGCCGCCCGCGGCCTGCTGGCGCAGACACCGCGCGAAATGCTGTTGCGTCCGCAACCAAGGACGATACTGTTTGCGGGCTCCATGTGCTGCCCCATGCGCCATGGTCACACCAGCTGAAAGGTCCGACTGATGATCAAGGGTTCCGACGTCCTCATCGCCGCACTGGAGAACGAAGGGGTCGACTGCATCTTCGGTGTTCCCGGCGAGGAAAACCTGCATGTGGTGGAATCGCTTCGCAAGTCCCGCATCAAGCTGGTCCTGACCCGACACGAACAGGCGGCCGCCTTCATGGCCGCGACGCATGGGCGGCTGACCGGGAAGCCGGGTGTGTGCATCGCCACACTCGGCCCCGGGGCGCTCAATTTCTCGACGGGCGCCGCCTACGCCAATCTCGGTGCGATGCCGTTGATCCTGATCACCGGGCAAAAGCCGATCAAGACGGCCCGTCAGGCACGCTTCCAGATCGTTGACGTGGTCGCGTCGATGAAGCCACTCACCAAGATGACACGGCAGATCGTCAGTGTCGGCGCCATCCCGGCCGCCGTTCGCGACGCCTTTCGCGTGGCGATGGAAGAGCGGCCCGGCGCCGTGCATCTCGAACTGCCGGAGGATGTCGCCGGCGAAACCACGGATGCGGCACCCATCATCGCCGTCCATCCGCTCGACCGCCCGGTCGCACCCTCAGCCGCCATCGACCGGGCGGTCGACATCATCCTTGCGGCGAAGCGGCCGCTCATCATGATGGGCGCTGCCAGCAGCCGCCCCCGGCTCGTGGAAACACTGTCATCCTTCGTTCGCCGCATGCGCATTCCCTTCTTCAACACCCAGATGGGCAAGGGTTCGGTCAATGGCGGGTCCAACCTTTATGTCGGCACCGCCGCCCTTTCCGAGCGCGACTATGTGCACGACGCCATCGACCAGGCGGACCTGATCATTTCCGTCGGGCACGACACGGTCGAGAAGCCGCCTTTCCTGATGCGCAGCGAGGGCGGGCCCAAGGTCCTGCATATCGGCTACAGTTCAGCCAATGTCGAACAGGTCTATCACCCCGACGCGGAAGTGATCGGCGACATCGGGACGTCGGTGACGTCGCTGGCCGACCGGCTTGGCGGCAAACTCGACCCCGAGCCGCTGCTCATCGGTCTGCGCCAGGCCATTCTCGAAAAGCTCAATGAAGGTGCCGACGACGACCGGTTCCCGATCACGCCGCAGCGCATCGTCCACGACGTGCGCAAGGTGATGCCGGAAGACGGCATCGTCTGCCTCGACAACGGCATGTACAAGATCTGGTTTGCCCGCCATTACCGCACCCATGTGGCCAACACGCTGCTGCTCGACAATGCGCTGGCAACGATGGGCGCCGGCCTGCCCTCGGCCATGATGGCAGCGATGCTTCATCCCGAACGCCGCATCATGGCGGTGTGCGGCGACGGCGGCTTCATGATGAACTCCCAGGAAATGGAAACGGCCGTCCGGCTCGGGCTCAATCTCGTCGTCGTCATCCTCAACGACAGCGCCTACGGAATGATCCGCTGGAAACAGGCTGTCGACGATTTTCCGGATTTCGGGCTGACATTCGGCAATCCGGATTTCGTGCGCTACGCGGAAGCCTACGGGGCGAAGGGTTCGCGGGTGACGAGCGCCGAGGCGCTGGTGCCGGTGCTGGAGGCAGCGTTCGCCGGCGGCGGCGTGCATCTTGTCGATGTACCGATCGACTACGCCGACAACATGCGCGTGCTCGTCGATGAGCTGCGCACCCGATCCTAGGGCGGCGCCAAAGGTCGCTTCGGTGGCGACGTCTTGCACTGCCATGTTTTCGACTTATATTGCACTGCACACTCGGCCCGTTTCCAGCCGGGTTCTCAAGGCTGCAAGCCGCCTTCACGCGAAAGCCACGCTTTCGCGCGCAACCGAAGGACCACCTCATGACTGTTTCGATCAACAATCTCGATGCCACCACTGCTGGCGCCTCCGCCCATGTCGATATCGCCGATGCCGTCAAACGCGCCCGCCAGGCCGTCGGCTACAGCGTCGATGAACTCGCGCTCACCTGCGGGTTGACCGACCTCGAAATCGAAAGCATCGAGCGCGGCACCGATGCCGACCCGGGCAAGCTCCGGCGGATTGCCGCCGCACTGCAATTGCCCGTGGCGACCTTCCTGCTCAGCTGATCCCCGGACGGGCCTTGCGCGTGGCCGGCATCGTTTGCGGCCGCGAGCCGGATGCCATCACCGCATTTTCCCGATTGCAGCTCACGCCGAACATGCCTGCGACAAGACCTCCCGCAAGAGCCGGAGCGGCGTCGGTCGCCCCGGCACGCTTTGATGCAGGAAGACGATGCGGCGCTCGTAGAGGGCGGCATCGGGCACCTCGGTGAGGTAAAAGCCGTCCCGGTGCAGGCCCTGCCAGGCCGGAACGAGCGAGTTGCCCATGCCGCTCGCGACCAGGATGGCGATCGTCTCCAGCGCGTCCATGTCGCAGCGGATGTCCGGATCAAGGCCGGCGTCGGCGAGGTATCGCTGGCAAAGCCGGCCGCCCCATGACCCCGGATCATAGCGAACGAAAGGTGCCAGCCGTATGCGCTCGTCGATATCGGCGGGCAGAGTCGGATCGGGACTGATGAAACTCAGCGGTTCACGGCGGATGACATGCGCCGTCATTGCCTTGGGCAGCGCAAAGGGCGGCTCGACCAGAACGGCGGCATCGAGCTCGCCCTGAAGCAGTTGTTCATAGAGCTGTAGTGACGAGCCGGGGCGCAGGATCAGCTTCAGGCTCGGCGCCTGCCGCGAGAGCGCGTCCAGTACCGTCGGGAAAATGCCCGTCAGCGCCGTCGAGATCGCGCCGATCTTCAACTCGGTCGCAAGCCCGCCGCCTGCCACATCGTAGCGTAGGTTTTCCGTTTCGCGGATCAGAAGCCGAGCGCGCGGCAGCAGCGAAAGGCAGGCCTCCGTCGGCTGGGCCGAATGGGCGCCACGGGCGAGCAGGTTGCATCCAAGCGCCCGCTCGAGCGCCTGGATGCGCTGGCTGACGGCGGCCGGCGTCAGCTTTTCCCGGCGCGCGGCCGCCGCGATCGACCCGGTTTCGACCGTGGCGACCAGGCTTTGGAGAAAACGAATGTCCAACAGCGATCCTTACTCTCAGAAAAAGAAGAACATAGTTTTTCTTAGCCTCGCAAGCCGCTATCCCTGTGTCAATCGACGTCACAGGAGTTGTAGATGAAATCGCTTTTCCACCTTGCCTACCATGTCACGGATCTCGATGCCGCGCGCCAGTTCTATGGCGACGTGCTGGGGTGCGAGGAAGGGCGCAGCACCGACACCTGGGTCGATTTCGACTTTTTCGGCCACCAGCTGTCCTTGCATCTCGGCAAGCCCTTCGAAGTGACGCGCACCGGCAAGGTCGGCAACCACATGGTGCTGATGCCGCATCTGGGCGCGGTGCTGCGGCTCTCGGACTGGCTGACGCTGGCCGGCAGGCTGGAGAAAAAGGGCGTGCGCTTCGACATCCCGCCGGTGGTGCGCTTTGAAGGCGAGCCCGGCGAGCAGCGCACGATGTTCTTCCTCGATCCGAGCGGCAATCCGATCGAGATCAAGGGATTTGCTGATTTCGACAGCCTATTTGCACGCTGACAAGGGAGGGAGATGTGAGGAAGCCGATCGCCCTGGTGACGCGCATCGACCGCTCCGACGAACTGGCCTGGGCAGCGCTCCTGGCGAAGCTGTTGCCGGAAAGCGAAATCCTGCCCTTTCACGCGATGGACGATGAACAGCGCGACGCCGCCGAAATCGCCATTGTCGCCAATCCCGACCCGCGCGATGTGGCAGCGCTTCCCAATCTCGCCTGGATACACAGTCTCTGGGCCGGCGTCGAACGGCTCGTCGCCGAACTCGGCGAGGCCGCGCCGGCGATTGTCCGGCTAGAGGATCCCGAACTGGGGCGGGTCATGGCAGAGGCCGTGCTCGCATGGACCTACTATCTCCAGCGCGACATGCCCGCCTATCGCCGGCAACAGCATACGGCAACCTGGCGCCAGCATGCCTATCGCCGGCCCGGTGATCTCACCGTCGGCATCCTCGGAATGGGGCTGCTCGGCAAGGCGGCGGCCGGACGACTGAATGGGGCAGGCTTCCGGGTCAGCGGATGGGCCCGTTCGCCGCAGCCGGTCGAAGGGGTCGACATGATGGACGGCCCGGACGGGCTCGATCGGCTACTGCGCACAAGCGATATCGTTGTCAGCCTGTTGCCGTTGACGCACGAGACCCGTGGCCTCATCGACGCTGGCCGCCTGGCGACGATGAAAGCAGGCGCGCAGCTCATCAATTTTTCCCGGGGACAGATCATCGTCGATGGCGATCTTCTCGCCGCACTCGATGCCGGCCATATCGCTCATGCGGTGCTCGATGTCTTCGAAACGGAGCCCTTGCCGCCGACCTCGCCCTACTGGCAGCATGACAGCGTCACGGTGCTGCCGCACATCTCGGCACCCACCGACAGAAACACGGCCGCCAGGATCGTTGCCGACAATATCAAGCACTATTACGCGACCGGCTCCCTGCCCACGGCGATCGATATCCGGCGCGGGTATTAACGCCGCAGCACCGCATTCCAACCGGTTGGCCGTTGACGGCGGGTCGCGGCGCGCTTGCCTTGTAACCACTCCGTGCATTAGCATCCCAAAAATAAGACGAGGGCCAGCTCAGGACTGTTTGTGCTGCGTTTTGACAGGGGGATGACATGAGCAGGAAAACCGGCGCGGGAAGCATGGTGCTTCTCCGACAAATTCAGGCCGGCGCGATGGTCGTCCTGTTTACCTTCACACTCGCCGCCTGTGGCGGGCATCCGAAGGGTGTACTGACGCCGGTTGCAGATACCGCGCCGGATTCGAGCCGGGTCAACATGCTGATCACGACCACGCGCAGCCGTTCGGCCAATCCCGGGGAGATGTATAGCGGCGAGCGCGCCGAGGCAGCCACCTTCGTCGACATGACAGTGTCCATTCCCTCGGTTCGCAAGACGGGCGAAGTTGCCTGGCCGAAAAAGCTGCCGCCCAATCCGGCAACGGATTTTGCAACGCTGAAGGCCGAAAGCCTCGACATGCCCGGCGCGAAATCATGGCTGAGCGCCAGCGTTCGCAAGACGCCTGACCGAAGCGTGCTCGTCTTCATTCACGGTTTTAACAACCGTTTCGAGGATTCCGTCTATCGCTTCGCCCAGATCGTGCACGATTCCCGCGTTCACAGTGCGCCCATCCTGGTGACCTGGCCGTCACGCGGCAGTCTGCTAGCCTACGGCTACGACCGCGAGAGCACCAACTACACGCGCAATGCGCTCGAAAACCTGTTTCAGTATCTCTACCACGACCCGGAGGTGAAGGAGGTCTCTATCCTCGCGCACTCCATGGGCAACTGGCTGACGCTGGAGGCGCTGCGCCAGATGGCGATCCGCAATGGCGAGCTGCCGGCAAAGTTCAAGAACGTCATGCTCGCGGCACCCGATGTCGACGTCGACGTCTTCCGCCAGCAGATCGACGACATGGGCAAGAAACACCCGGATTTCACGTTGTTCGTCTCCCGCGACGACCGGGCGCTTGCCGTTTCGCGCCGCGTGTGGGGCGATGTGTCGAGGCTTGGCGCCATCGACCCGGAACAGGAGCCCTACAAGAAGGAGCTCGCGGACAACAAGATCACCGTGATCGACCTGACGAAGATCAAGGCTGGCGACAGCCTCAATCACGGCAAGTTCGCGGAATCGCCTGAAATCGTTCAGCTGATCGGCGCGCGGATCTCCGATGGACAGACACTGACCGACAGCCGCGTCGGGCTTGGCGATCAGATCCTTGTGGCAACGACCGGAACGGCGGCGGCCGTCGGCAATGCGGCGGGTCTCGTGCTTGCAGCGCCCGTCGCCGTGGTCGATCAGGACACGCGCGACAACTATGCCGACCATCTGGGCGGGGCGGCGGCGCGCAACGCCAATCGCACGGCGCCCGCCAAACGTTGCGCCCCGTCGCAGCCCGCGACAGCGGGATGCGTGCGCTAGGCAAGGCGTGGCGAGCGGCGCCTGGGTGTTTTCAGCTGCCGCTCCCTGGGCGTCAGATGTCGCCTAGTGTTGCCGCGTCCCGTCTACAGCTTTACCCATGCCCCGTTTCGTTTTGACGACTGGACGCAGGCATC
>NZ_DALZXU010000021.1:1889-7004 GCF_031989085.1 Ensifer sp. | reverse complement strand
GATCATGGTGGTGACGACGACGATGACGACACCTGCGGCTCCGGCGACGGCGACGGGAATGGCTCTGGCGATGGCGATGGTGGCGAAACGCCGCTGCCGGTTGCGGCGCGCACGCTGATCGGCACGTCTCAAGCGGATGTTTTGTTGGGTGCTGCCTTGGCCGACGTGCTTCTGGGCGGCGGCGGTGGCGACATCCTGTCGGGGGATGCGGGCAGCGACGTGCTGCGCGGCGAGGACGGCGACGACGTGCTGTCTGGTGGTGACGGCGATGACGTCGCCTCGGGTGGCTCGGGCGACGACGAGATCCATGGTGGCGCCGGTGCCGACATGCTGTTTGGCAATGGCGGCGACGACCTGATCTATGGTGATGCCGGCAACGACGTCATCGAAGGCGGGGCAGGGGCCGACAAGGCCTGGGGCGGTGCCGGCGACGACATCGTGCTCGCCACCAAGGGCGACGGCGACGACAGCTACTGGGGCGGCGAGGGCAGCGATACGCTCGACTACTCCACGGCGACCGGCAACCTGACGGTGGATCTCGGTAACGGCTTCATGGGCCGTGGCCAGGTCTCGGGCGTCGAGGTCGGCACCGACACGGTCTACGGCTTCGAGAACTTCATCGGCGGCTCGGGCCATGACGTGATCACCGCGTCCAATGCCGTCAACGTCATCGACGGCGGGCTTGGCGACGACGTCTTCCGCTTCACCTCGGTGGCAGCGGCCGACGGCGACACGATCTACGGCTTTGCGCCGGGAGACCGGATCGACTTCTCCTCGATCGACGCCAACACCGGACAGGCGGGCCTGCAGCACTTCACGCTATCGGCCGGAACGACGCTCTCGGGCGCCGGCCAGATCGTGGTGACGCACGAGACCCGCGACGGCGAGGACGTCACCGTCATCCGCGGCAGCGTCGACGCCGACCCGGATGCCGACTTCGAGCTGGCGGTCGCCGGCACGCACAACCTCAAGGCCGCCGACTTCAACGGCGTCTCCTGACGATGAACAGGCCTTCCCGGCCGGCGGGTCGCCGGCCGGGACCTGATGCGGGCGGACAAAAGGGGATCTCATCATGAGCAAGAACAAAGAGCCGCAACACAAGATCGGCGGCATGCGCGGTATCCTGATCTATCTCTTCGGCCTTTCCGGCCTGATCAACATCCTGGCGCTGACCGGCGCCTTCTACATGCTGCAGATCTATGATCGGGCGCTGACCAGCGGCAGCATCTCCACGCTGGTGGCGTTGTCGGTGCTGGCGGTCGGGCTCTACCTGTTCCAGGGCCTGTTCGACGTCATCCGCTCGCAGATCCTGGTGCGCCTCGGCGCCCGGCTCGACAGCGAACTGGCGCCGCTTGCCCACAAGGTGGTGATCGAGATGCCGCGGTTCGGCTATTCGACGGCGGAGGCGACCGAGCGTGGCCGCGACGTCGACACGCTGCGCGGGTTCCTGTCGAGCCAGGGACCGGTGGCGCTGTTCGACCTGCCGTGGATCCCGATCTATCTCGCCTTCGTCTGGCTCCTGCACCCGATGCTCGGTTATCTCACGCTCGGCGGCGCGCTGGTGCTGGCGGTGCTGACGATCATTGCCGAGGTACTGACCCGGCGCCATTCCAATTCGATGATCAAGGCGTCGGTGGCGCGCAGTTCGGTGGCGGAAAGCAATGCCCGCAACAGCGACGTGCTGCACGCCATGGGCATGACCGGGCGGGCGGTCGACCGCTTCGAGAAGGCCAACCGCCGCCATCTCGACTGCCAGACCAAGACGTCGGATATCGGCGGCACGCTGTCGGGCCTGTCGAAGGTGCTGCGCATGATCCTGCAGTCGGCGATCCTCGGGCTCGGCGCCTATCTGGCGATCCGCGGGCAGATGTCGGCCGGCTCGATCATCGCCTCGTCGATCGTGACGGCGCGGGCTCTGGCACCGGTCGACATGGCGATCGCGCAATGGAAGGGCGTGGTGGCGGCCAGACGCAGCTATCATCGCCTGAACGAGACGCTCGGCGTGCTCGACGAGCGCGCAGGCAGCCTCGACCTGCCGGCGCCGACGACAAGCCTGTCGCTCGACAAGGTGACGACGGTGGCGCCGTCGACCGGAGCGGTGCTGTTGAGCGAAGTGAGCCTGGAACTGAAGGCCGGGCAGGCGCTGGGGCTGATCGGCCCGTCGGGCGGCGGCAAGACGACGCTGGCGCGCGCCATGCTCGGCATCTGGCCGGTCCTGCGCGGGGCGGTGCGCATCGACGGCGCCGATCTCAACCAATGGCCCGAGACGCTGTTCAACCGGCATGTCGGCTACCTGCCGCAGGACGTGGCGCTGATGGACGGCACGGTGTCGGACAACATCTCGCGTTTTGCCGAGGCGCCGAATGCGCGCGCCATCATCCACGCCGCCAAGGCCGCCGGCATCCACGAGATGATCGTGCACCTGCCGAACGGCTACCAGACCGAACTTGGTCCTCATGGAACCGCACTGTCCGCAGGCCAGCGGCAACGCATTGCCCTGGCACGTGCACTCTACGGGGATCCCTTTCTCGTGGTGCTCGACGAGCCGAACTCCAACCTCGACGCGGAAGGGGAAGAGGCGCTCTGCCAGGCCATCCTCAAGGTGCGCGAGCGCGGCGGCATCGTCGTCATCGTCGCCCATCGCCCAAGCGCGCTGCAGACGGTCGACATGATCGGCCTGGTGCAGGCGGGCAGGCTCGTCGCCTTCGGACCGAAGGAGGAGATCCTGCCGTCGCAGAAGATGCGGCCGCTGGTGGTGGAGAAGAACCGCAGGGCCGATGCCGCCGGCATGAACCAGGCGATGGGCCAGCCGCAACGGGTGCCGGCGGAATAGCCGGCCGGCCTGTTGCCGGGATCGGCCGCCGTCGGGCGGCCGATCCGAGCAGATGCCAAGGAACGACACCAGGCAAGGGCGCACGCGGAACCTCCGGTATCGGAGCCGGCGCCGGCCAAGGAGGATGTCATGGACGACAAGCTCATCCTGAAGCGACCCGACAGCCAGCAGGCGGTCGCGCCGATGAACCGTTACGAGATCGCCGACAGGCCGGAGCGCAAGCGTGGCCGCCTGCTGTTGTCGGCGCTGTTTCTGGGTGGTCTCGGCTCGGTGTTTGCAAGCCGTGACGAGGCCGGCGGCAATACGCCGCCGCATCAGCCGCTTGGCGACGACCAGGCGATTGCGCCGGAAGCCGAACAGCCAACCGGGCCGGATCTGGCCGGTGCGCTCGATGTCGTCGAGGATGTCGCCGACTACTTCCGCGAACTGATGGCCGACTTCGCGCTGACGACCGGCACGGTTGCGACGGTAACCGGCCGGCTGCGCGCCTCGGTGCGGCTGTCCTTCGACGACGGCCGTCCCGACACCGGTATGATCGACAGCAGGCCGTTCCAGCCCTCGACCCGCTCGGCCAACGACAACACGCTGCCGGACTTCGATTTCCCCAGACTGTCGTCCTTCGGCAACCTGCCGTCATCAGGCGGTCGCGATGACGACGACGACGATGACGACGGCAATGGCGGCAACAATGGTGGCGGCAACAACGGCGGTGGCAACAACGGCGGCGACGACGATGATGACGATGACGACGACGGCAGCACCCGCACCAACCGGCTGCCGGTGGTCACCGGCCGCAACATCCTTGCCAACGGCTTCATGAACCTGTCGGCGATCGTGCTGCTCGACGATCTGCTCGCCAACACGCTCGATCCCGACGGTGACCGGCTGACGATCGCCAATCTGACGGTCTCGTCCGGTTCGGTGCGCGCCTATTCCGACGGCATGTGGCTCTATACGCCCGAGCGCGGCGCGCTCGGCGAGATCACCTTCAGCTATACCGTGTCGGACGGCAGCGGTAGTGTTGCCAATGGCGCGCTGCTGGCCCTTCTCGACTGGCCGGCGCACGAGATCGAGGGCACCGACGGACCCGACGTCATCGTCGGCACGCCGCGCCCCGACATCATCGCCGCCCTTGGCGGCGACGACATCGTCTATGGCCGCGAGGACGACGACCTGATCCTCGGCGGCAGCGGCAGCGACACGCTGATGGGCGGCGACGGCGACGACGTCATCCATGGCGAGGCGGGTCATGACCGGCTGTTCGGCGGCAATGGCAACGACATGCTGTTCGGCGGCGCCGGCAACGACCAGCTCTATGGCGAGGCGGGCGACGACATCCTGATCGGCGAGAGCGGCGACGATTATCTCTCGGGCGGCTCCGGCCATGACCGGCTGTTCGGCGAGGATGGCAAAGACATCCTCGACGGCGATGCCGGCAACGATCTGCTCGATGGCGGTACTGAGGAAGACATCCTCACCGGCGGCAGCGGCAACGACACGGTGCTTGCCGGCGCCGGCAACGACGTCATCGTCACCGGCCGCACCAGCGAGGAGATCCGAAAGGCCGAAGCGACACCGGCGACCGCAAGCCAGGACGACGGCGACGATCACTATTCCGGCGGCAGCGGTTTCGACACGCTCGATGCCGGCACCACCACCAAAACCATCGTCGTCGATCTCGACGAGGGCACGGCGACGGGCGAGGAGATCGGCTCCGACACGCTCGACGGCATCGAGGCGGTGATATCAGGCGCGGGCGACGACCAGATCTTGGGCGACAGCCACGACAACACGCTTCTCGGCAAGGACGGCAACGACATTCTCGACGGCCGCGACGGCGACGACACGCTTGCAGGCGGCCATGGTCGCGACACCGTCAAGGGCGGCGATGGCGACGATACCATCCTCGTCGAAGCACCGACCGGAGAGGGCGATGCCTGCGACGACGACCAGGCCGGCCACGACGGCAACGACATCTACGAGGGCGGCGACGGCTTCGACACGCTCGATGCCAGCGCCACGACCAAAACCATCATCGTCGATCTCGAAGACGGCACCGCCGAAGGCGATGAGATCGGCGCCGATACGCTCGACGGCATCGAGGCCGTCATCGCCGGCGCCGGTGACGACCAGCTCTCCGGCGACGAGGCCTGCAACACCCTCATCGGCAATGACGGCGACGACGTCATTAACGGTCGCGGCGGCAACGACACGCTGTCAGGTGGAAACGGCGACGACACCGTCAACGGCGGCAGCGGAAACGATACTATCGTCGTCGAGGC
>NZ_DALZXU010000021.1:0-1789 GCF_031989085.1 Ensifer sp. | reverse complement strand
GCGGCACGGCCGAAGGTGCGGAGATCGGTTCGGATCTCCTGACCTCGATCGAGGCGGCGATCGGCGGCGATGGCGATGACGTGCTCGTTGCCAGCGACGCCGTCAACTTCCTCGCCGGCGGCGACGGCGCCGACATCTTCGTCTTCCGCACGCTGGCATCGCTTGCCAATGGCGGCGGCGGACGCGACGAGATCGGCGACTTCCAGGTCGGCGACCGCATCGACCTGTCGAATATCGCCGAAGCCATCGGCGGCCTGGTCTTCGGCCAGTTTACCCCGGAAGGCCAGACGCCACCGATCCACCAGATCACCTTCTACCACGAGGCGTTTTCGGGCGGCGAGCGCACCGTCGTGCGCGCCGTCTTCGACCTGGAGCGCGACGAGGATCTGCAGTTCCTCATCGCCGGCCGCCACATGCTCACCGAACAGGATTTCATCCTGGCGGCAAGCGAAAGCCCGGCCGACCAGCCCAGAGACACCGTCTGAACGACCATAAACTCAATTGTCACGCGTTATCGGGAGAAGAAGACCATGAACACCACGGACAACGCCGCAACCACGGGCGCTCCATCCGCCGCAAAGCCGGCCGCAAAGCCGCAGTTCGGCATCACCTCGCGCATCGCCGTCTCGGCGGTCTTTGCCGCGACCCTGGTGTTCGGCGTCGGCGGCTGGGCCGCCCAGGCGAAGCTGTCGGGTGCCGTCATCACCCAGGGCCAGGTCGCCGTCTCCCAGCAGGTCAAGCTGATCCAGCACCGCGACGGCGGCATCGTCTCGGCCATCCCCGTCAAGAACGGCACCCATGTCAGGAAGGGCGACGTGCTTTTGCAGCTCGACGAGACCCAGACCCGGGTCGAGCTGTCGATCGTGCGCGGCCAGTTGCAGCAGTTCTACGCCATGCGCGCCCGGCTGACGGCCGAGCGCGACGGCGAAACCTCCGTCGCCTTCGACGGTCTCGACGTGCCGGAGATCCTGAAGGTCAGCGAGGCCAAGCTGTTTGAGGCCAACCGGCGGATGATCACCAGCCAGGAAGAACAGATGCGGCTGCAGATCGCCCAGTTCGAGGAGCAGATCCGCGGGCTGAAAGCCCAGTCGGGCTCCAGCGACAAGGAGAAGGAGATCGTCGAGAAGGAACTCGTCAAGCTCGACACGCTTCTGAAGAGCGGCCTGGTGCCGATCTCCGAGCACCGCGACCTGTTGCGGCAGATGGCCCGCATCGACGGCTCCAAGGGCGAGTTGCTCGCCCGGATCGCCGAGGCGCTCGGCCAGATCAGCGAGCTGCGCATCAAGCTGATGTCGATCGACCAGAACAACCGCAAGGAAACGCAGGGCCAGATCGTCGGCATCGAGGCCAAGATCGCCGAACTGACCGAACGGGCGGTGGCGGCCAAGGACCGGCTGTCGCGCATGGAGGTACGTGCCCCGGTCGACGGTCTCGTCTACGACCTGCAGATCCACACCATCGGCGGCATCATCGCGCCGGGCGCCACCGCCATGTCGATCGTGCCCGAGGGCGAGGACCTGACGGTGGAAATCCGCATACCGCCGGCCGATATCGACCGCATCGCGCCCGGCCAGGAGAGCCGCATGCGCTTTACCGTCTTCAACCAGCGAACGACACCGGAACTCGATGGCCGCATCGACGTCGTCGCTGCCGCCACCACGCTCGACCGCAACACCGGGCAGCCGTTCTATCTGGCAACCGTCGCCATCACCGAGCCGCTCGACAAGCTCGGCGGCCGCAAGCTCATGCCCGGCATGCCGGTCGAGGTCTTCGTCCAGACCGACGAGAG
>NZ_DALZXU010000020.1:0-7249 GCF_031989085.1 Ensifer sp. | reverse complement strand
TAAATGACACTTTTCTGACAAACCCCACAAATCCGGGCTTTCTTCCGCAAAAAAAGTTTGGGACGCGCCCGAACGATGCCTATCCTGGCATTTCCCGGCTTTCGCACACCAAAACCACGCCCCCTCCGGCCACGTCCGCCTTCGGCGCCGGCCACAGACAACCGTGCCACCACAGGCCGAGCACCTACGGCACTTCACAGACGGCGCTGCCGCCTTATCTGCTTCTTCTGGTCGATGTTCACGACACGAAAGGATAGAGCCTTGATGACTGTCCGTCACGTCGCTGCCTTTGGAGCAGCCCTACTCTTGCTGGGCGCCGCCGGCTGCCAGAAGGAACCGGAGGCCGCAGCGCCGCCAACGGGTCCCTGCAAACCGGAGGCCGCCGAAACCCTCGCCGGAAAAGACAGGATCTCCGATGAGGATGCCAAGCGGATCACCGGCGCGAGCATCGTGCGGCAGCTGAAACCCGGGGATCCAGCGACGATGGATTTTCGTGCCGAACGCGTGACGATCGAAACCGACCCGGCGACTGGAAAGATCCTGCGCGCCGTCTGCGGCTAGCTGGCAGGGCAACGCACATCGGCTGGCGCAGCTTGCCGCCAGCCGCTCACACCCGTCCACGGCAGACGGCACGGCCACAAGGGATGGCGACACGAGAGCTGGCGAAAAGGGTTCGCCGACCTATTTCGCAGGTTTGCATTTGGGAAACACCATCGATCCGCTTCAAAGCGAAAGGGACATGCAAATGGCAAAGAACACGATCTGCGTCTGGTACGACAAGGACGCCGAGGCCGCGGCCCGCTTCTACAGCGAGGTCTTTCCCGACAGCGCGGTCACGGCCGTGCATCGTGCGCCTGGCGACTACCCATCCGGCAAGGAAGGCGACGTGCTGACGGTGGAGTTCACGGTGGCGGGCGTTGCCTGTCTCGGCCTCAATGGCGGCTCCGCGTTCAAGCACAGCGAAGCCTTCTCGTTTCAGATCGCCACCGAAGACCAGGAAGAAACCGATCGCTATTGGAACGCCATCGTCGGCAATGGCGGTAAGGAGAGCGCCTGCGGCTGGTGCAAGGACAAGTGGGGCATTTCCTGGCAGATCACCCCGCGCGTACTGACGGATGCAATCGCGGCGGGCGGCGGCGAGGCCAAGCGCGCGTTCGAAGCGATGATGACCATGGGGAAAATCGACGTCGCAGCGATCGAGGCGGCGCGGCGCGGTTGATCTCTGTTCAAGGCAAGCAGTTAGTCGCGGCCAGTGAACGGCAGCAGCCGTGCCGACGGTCTTTCTTTGCAGCGCGGCGCTTTGTCAAACGCGGCAGTATCGACACTGCTGCACGTTCATTCCCCGCCATAGCGGGCTCTCGGGCGGATCAGGTGGCCGCTTTCCACCTGCTCCATCGCGTGGGCGAGCCACCCGACCGTGCGCGCCAGCGCAAAAATTGCTATCGGCGCCTCGTCCGGCAGTTCGAACGTGGCCGCAAGCGCTGAAAGGGCAAAATCGACATTTGCGGGTTCGCCGAGAAGCTCCTTTCCCGCATCGGCCAACTGGCCATAAAGCGGCGGCGCGTCGAAGCAGGCCATGATGGCCACGGCACGCGGATCACCCTTCGGATAAAGCCGGTGACCGAAGGCACGCACGGCGCCTTCCGACGACAGCATGCCGCGTATCGCCTCGCGGACACCGACCATGTTGGCACGCTCGACAAGTTGCGCCACGCTGAACCAGGCGCCACCGTGGCGCGGACCGGTAAGTGCCGCAAGGCCCGACAGGACGGATGCCGAAAGTGCCGCTCC
Source organism: Ensifer sp. (assembly GCF_031989085.1). Classification (NCBI taxonomy): domain Bacteria; kingdom Pseudomonadati; phylum Pseudomonadota; class Alphaproteobacteria; order Hyphomicrobiales; family Rhizobiaceae; genus Ensifer; species Ensifer sp. The sequence goes on along the minus strand of NZ_DALZXU010000020.1, from coordinate 5,458 downwards.
GGATGAGGCGGTCACGCGCGCCGCAAACGCCGACACGTTGAGCTCATGCTCGGCTGTCAAAACCAGCGCCTTGCGGATCGGTTCTGCCGCCTCAGGCCGTGCCCATCCACGTGCCAACCGCTCGTGCAACGGCAACGGCTCTGGCCACGGCGCCAGTGCTGCGGCCACAGCCGACAGCACATCGGCCGCCTCCGCCCGCAAAGCCTGAGGCGCGCGACCAAGGGCCGGCAGGTCCTCGGTGACGCGCGCGGCAAGCGTCAAGAACGCCGAGGCCAGGCGGGATCCACCCGCCGCCGTCGCCTTCGAGGCATGAAGCGAAATTGCCGGCGACTGCCAGAGCAGGGCCGCGACCTCTTCCAGATCAGCCGCGACGGACAGCTCGACGGCGCCGTGACCCCGGTACGACAGGCGCCCGTCGGCAATGCTGGAGATCATCGTCGAAAGGATCGGATCGCCCCATCGGATCGTTTCGGCGGCGACCGCCGATGTGCGCGGACGGCCCGCATGACGCTCGGCCAGTCGCCTGACGTCGTCGGCCTGATAGAGGCTGCGGCGGGCGTCGAGCGGATCGGTCTTGGCGCGGATGCGCCCGCGGCTGACATTGGCATAGAGCGTCTGCGGCTTGGTGCCGAGCTGGCTGAGCGCGTCTTCGGCCGTGATCCAGAGTGTTTTCATATTGATCGAATTTATCAAGATTGACGTCAATACATCTAAGCCGGACCCTTCGGGACGTAAAGGAGAAACGTCTATGAAGAACGGACTTGAAGATGTCATTGCCGCCGAAACGCAGCTCTCCGATGTGGATGGCGCGGCAGGACGGCTGGTCATAAGGGGCGTGTCGCTCGACCATCTCGTGGGCGATGCCTACTACGAGGATGCCGCTGTGCTTCTGCTTGATGGCCTGATGGAGCAGCCGCTGTCGGAAGAGGACCTGCGGCGACGCCTGGGACAGGCGCGGGCGGAGATTTTCGCCCACGTGGCCGCCATCGACGACGGCCTCCTGCGCCTGCCGCCCGTCGACATCATGCGCGCACTCGTCGCGCGGCTATCAGATGCTGCCGATTTCGCGTCGGCGCTTCGCCTGCTGGCCGCACCCGCGGTTTTCCTGCCGGCCATCCTGCGCCGGAAGAAGGGCTGTGAGCCGCTGGCGCCGACACCGTCGCTTTCGCAATCGGCAGACATCCTCGCCATGCTCGACGGCCGCCGGCCAAGCGCGGAAAAGGTAAGAGCCCTCGATGCCTATCTCGTCACGATATCGGACCATGGCCTCAACGCGTCGACCTTCGCCTCGCGGGTGATCGCCTCCACCGGCGCGGGCCTCACGTCGTCGGTTCTCGGCGCGATCGGGGCCCTGAAAGGGCCGCTACACGGCGGCGCGCCCGGCCCGGTCCTCGACATGCTGGATGCGATCGCAACGCAGGGGAATGCCAAACCGTGGCTCGCCGACGCCCTTGATCGCGGCGAGCGGCTGATGGGGTTTGGCCATCGGATCTATCGCGTGCGAGACCCGCGCGCCGATGCGCTCAAATCCGCATTGAAGCCGCTGATCGAGGCCGGCGAAGTCGATCGCGGCCGCGTCGAACTTGCCAAGGCGGTCGAGCAGGCGGCGCTGGCGATCCTGAAGGAGCGCAAGCCGGACCGCCCGCTCGATGTCAATGTCGAATTCTATACGGCGCTGCTGCTCGAGGCCCTCGGCTTCCCGAGGGATGCCTTTACCGGCGTCTTCGCCATCGGCCGCACGGTCGGCTGGATTGCGCATGCACGCGAACAGGCGCTCGAGGGCCGGCTGATCCGTCCACGTTCGGTCTATGTCGGACCGATGCCGAAGGCGGCCTAGATCGGCGCGAGCACGTATCGGCGCTGGTGAAAAGGTCTGGGAAAGTGGGGCGAGCGGCTTTGGCCGCTCGCCCCTTCGGGCCCGGGCCCGATCGGGTGCGGGGCGCATCGCCCTTGGGTCAGTTCGCTCAGGGGTCAGTTCACGGAATGTGGAACTGTCGCTGCGGCCTCTTCAGCGGCCTTCTTGGCCGCCAGTCTGAGCGTCGCTGCGAACGCCGATGGCGCTATGCCGTCGGCACGCAACACCTGCCTGATCAGCGGATCCCTCAATACCTCTGCCATGGTCATATCTGATGTCATCGTCGTTCTCCCTCACGACTTCTGCTGCAACGACCCTACCGGATCGACATGGCTTTCGTTGTTCCACTGGGAACAGGCGGAACGATGGCAGGAGGACGTGAGCGACCACGCCGCTATGGTAGAGAATCATTAACCATGGTTAGCTAGGTATCGTCACCAATACCGCTGGCTGCTTCGCGCAGCCTTCATCAGCATTGGCCGTTTTCCATGCAAAAGACACCGCTTGCGGCATTCTCCCGGCATCTCGGCGTTTTCACCGCATTGGCTTCCTTCGCGCTCGCCGTGCCGTCGCTTGCCCAGTCCGTTTGGACCGGTGGCTCGGACAACGAATTCAGCAACGGCGCGAACTGGAACCCCACTCTGCCCGGGTCCGGCGATGCCGCAGTCGTCAATGACGGCTCCCCTCAGGTTACCAACGCCGCGACGATCCGCGAGCTCGGCGTCGACGGCGGCAATGTCACCATCACCAATACCGGAGCGCTGACCGTCACCGGCGGCAGCACCATCGCCTCGGGCAGCGTCAGCCTCAATGCCGGCGGCGCGTTGAACTCGGATGTCGAGCTCAACGGCGGCGGCCTGACCGTCGACGGCGACCTTAACGGCAAGCTGACGCTGAACAACGGCAACGTCTCGGTGAACGGGACGCTCGACAGCGCCGCGATCGGCGCGGCGACCGCGCTTTCCAACAATGGCCAGGTCGGCGACGTCAATGTTTCGGCCGGTGGCACCTTCGTCAACAACAGCGGTGCTATCGCGGGCAATGTCAGCAATGCCGGTACCGGCTCCAATGCGGGCACGCTCGATGCGCTGACGAACACGGGCGGCAACTTCACCAACAACACCGGCGGCACGATCACGGGAAAGACGACGGTTTCCGGCGGCACGGTGACCAACAATTTCGTCGTGACCGACGCCGACGTTGCAGCGGCCGCGGCCTTCGTCAACAACAACGGCGCAACCGCGGGCAAGGTCACGAATTCAGGCACCGTGTCGAACGCCGGCACCATCGCCTCCCTCGACAACAGGGATGGAAGCTTCGCCAACAATTTCGGGGGCGAAGTGACCGGCGAGACGACGGTTTCGGGCGGCAGCGTCACCAACAACGCGACGCTCGGCACGGTGAGCGTCGGCGCCGGCGGTGCCTTTACCAACACGTCGGGCGCCACCGCTGGCGCCGTCACCAACAGCGGCATCTCGTCCAATGCCGGGACAGTCGCCTCGTTGACGAACACGGCGGGCAACTTCACCAACAATGCCGGTGGCACGATTGCAGGCAAGGCAACGGTTGCCGGCGGAACAGTCACCAACAACTTCGTCGTGACGCAAGCGGATGTCGCGGCCGCGGCCAACTTCGTCAACAACAGCGGCGCAACGGTCGGTGCGCTCGCCAATGCCGGCAACACCTCCAATGCAGGCACGGTCGCTTCCTTGAGCAATACCGGCGGCACCTTCACCAACAATGGCGGCGGCACTGTTACCGGCGCGACCGTGGTCACCGGCGGCCGTGTCGTCAACAACGCCGCATTTGCCGATGTCGATATCGGCACGGACGGCACCTTCATCAACAACAGCGGTGCGACGGCCGGTGCGGTGAAAAATGCCGGGGCCGGTTCGAACGACGGAACCATCGCATCGCTTACGGTGAGCGATGGCCTGTTTTCCAACACAGGTACGATCAGCGGCGCGGCGACGCTTTCCGGTGGTGCGCTCGTCAACGACGGCGTTGTCTCAGGTGGCGTCGACGTCTTCGACGGTGGACTTCTGTCCGGCAGCGGCGTCGTCGGCGGATTGACGGTCAATGCCGGCGGCGTGTTTTCACCCGGCCCGGGCCTTCAGACCGTGACGGTCAACGGCGACGTGACCTTCCGATCGCAATCCATCTATCAGGTAGAGGTCGATACCACAGGCCTTTCCGATCGCCTCGACGCGTCCGGCGCGGTCGATATCGAAGGTGGCACACTCGAAATTCTGGCCGGAAGCGGCACTTACGCTCCGACGACCGACTACACCATCCTGACGGCCGGCAGCGTCACCGGCGCCTTTGACGATGTCACCAGCAATTTTGCCTTCCTGTTGCCGACCCTGACCTATGGCGCGACCAGCGTCGCCCTCACGCTCGATCGCAACGACGTGCATTTCGCCGACGTGGCGGCGACGGCGAACGGCCAGGCGACGGCGAACGCGGTCGAAGCGCTCGGGCCGACGAACCCGCTGTTCCTGAGCGTCGTGTCGCTGGATGCCGAAACGGCCGGCGGCGCCTTTACGCAGCTGAGCGGAGAGGCGCATGCCTCCCTCATGAGCGAACTGTTGTGGGATAGTCGCTTTCCGCGCCAGGCGATCATCGACCGAACCGGCCCGCCGCAGGATCGCAGCCGCCGGCCGCAGGACGACGTAGCGTTCTGGACATCGGGCTATGCGGCCGCCAACCGGCTGTCGGGCGACGGCAACGCAGCCGGCGTCGATGCGCGCACGGCAGGTGTGTTCTTCGGAGCGGATGCGGCGATTTCCGACACGTGGCGTTTCGGCGGCCTCATCGGCTACAGCCATCTCTCCATGCAACCGCAAGCGCGCGCCGACGCCTATCACGCCGGCCTCTATGTCTCCGGCGCGGTCGGTGCGCTGGACCTGGTGGCAGGCGCGATCTATTCACACAACGAGATCTCGACCCGGCGTGATGTTGCCTTCGGTTCGCTGTCTGAACAGCTGACGGCCGATTACGACAGCGCCACCCGCCAGGTTTTTGCCGATCTTTCCTGGACGCTTGCACTCGACGACATCCGGCTGCAGCCATTCGCCAACGTCGCCTATGTCGATCTCGATACCGACGCGTTCAGCGAGGCGGGCGGCACGGCTGCGCTGTCATCGGCCGACGGCTCGGACGCGGTGACGATATCGACTGTTGGCCTACGCTGGTCGGCAGACATTCCCGGAAGCGAACTGCCGGTCGCCGCCTCCGGCATGCTGGGCTGGCGCCATGCGGCTGGTGACTTGACGCCTTCAGCGCGCCTTGCCTTCGCCGGCGGCAGCCTGTTCACGATCGGTGGCGTTACGATGCCGGGCGACGCGCTGGTGCTGGAGGCAGGCATTTCCGCAAGACTGTCGGCAAATGCCCGGGTAACGCTAAGCTATCTCGGCGAATTCGCAGGCCGCATGCAGTCGAACGCCGCGCGGGCAAACCTGATCGTCAATTTCTGAGCCTCAACGTACTGCGCCCCGCAGACGCAAAACACCTCCGGATCGCTCCGGAGGTGTTTTGAGAACGCAGCCCTGAAAGGTCACGGATCGGCCCGAACGCCTCGGCTCTGGTCGCGGACGCGTTCGG
>NZ_DALZXU010000019.1:0-8793 GCF_031989085.1 Ensifer sp. | reverse complement strand
GGATACCGCCGCCCATGGCCTGGCCGCCGCGCCGCGACTGGATCTGCGTGGCCTTGCCGGAGCGCACCTCGCCGAGACCCGACGGCTTGCGCGGGCGGTTGTCGACCTTGCCTGCCGGGCGCGGCTTGCCGGCCGGCCGGTTGATCTTCCCGCCGGAGCCTGCTTTCGACCGGGAAATGTTGTCCGGTCGCTTCGCCGCGATGTTGCCGGCGGCGGGTCTGTTGCCTGCCCCGATGTTCGGCTTGGCATTGCCCGCCCGGTTCTTCAGACCATCGACCTTGTTGGCCCGAACATCCTTCAGGTCCTTGAAGGACCCGGTATCGACCTTCTGCTTGAGGTTTGCGCTCGCATTGCTCCGGGTGATCTTGGCCTTGTCGCGGATATTGTTGTGGCCGTTCGCCTCGAGCTTGTTCTTCATGTTCGTGCGGTCGAGCTTGGCGAACTGGCTCTTGTCGATATTGATCTTGCTGCGGTCGACGTTCTTCCAATCGATATCGTTGAACTTGACCTTGCCCTTGATATTATTGAAGCAATTGTTGCAGTCGACGTCGATGTCGCCATCGTACCGGCCACCCCACACGCCCCAGTCATCCCAGTCGACCATCGCACCGAACACGGCGCCGGTCACGGCGCCGGCAAAGAAGGTCGCTGCCGGGTAGTAGTAATTCGGATAGGGCTCGGGATAATAGGACAGAGGCTCCGGTGCATAGTTCGGCACGTAGAGCATCTCCGGCTCATACTGCGGCACATAGATCTTTTCCGGGTTGGCCGCCTGGATGATGACGTTTTCGTTCTCCTGGACCACCTTCATCTTGTCGTCGGTCTTCAGTACGCCGGAGGCGACCGCCTTGTCGCGAAGCTGCTGGATGGCCACCAGCACGTCCTTCTGCTGATAGGCCATGGCGTCGGAGAGCGACTGCGTCCAGTCGAGGTCCTCGCTCATCATCTTGACGATATCTGGATAGTTGAGGAGCGATATGACGCTGCCATCCCAAGTATCCTTGGGCTTCAAATCCTTGTTCTTCTTCAGGTTCTCCAGATAGCGCTCGCCTTCGACAATCTGTAGCGGAAACAGCGACGCAGAGGAGATGAGCGCAACCAGCTCGTCGGGATAGAGCGCGATGCGGGCAACCAGCACCTCCAGCTCGTCTTCGCTGAGCGGTTCCGGCTGGTCTGATGCCGCCGGCTGCGCCGCGGGAGCGGTTGCTGCCTGTTCCTGCGCGTAGGCGCGAAAATTGTAGGCGTAGGGCTCCGGGATCAACAGACACGCCGTCGCCAGGAAGCAGATCGATCGATGCAAACGGATGACACGCTTGACTGCCATTTCCCCTCCCGATCGGACGCGCCTTTGCGTCACCTGTATCTGTCTGCCGGTGTGTCTGTGTATGTATGCCTGTCTGCTGGGCTTAGTGTTCGACGGCGCTGCGGCCACTGCAAGTGTCTGAGCATATTAGTGCATAAGTTGTTTCTTTTTCAATGCATAAATGATGACAGGCCGGCCGCACGTTCCCTGGGTTGTGCCACATCGATGCAGCGCGCCCCACCCTACGGTCGAACGGCTAGCTCCTGCCCAAAAGGATGTAGCCATATTGCAGGCTCTTCTTTTTGCGCGACTGGCGCCACAATAGCGGTTTCGATGCGGCCTTCATGCTGCGCGATTTCGCTGGGCCTGTGCCCCAGGGTGGATTGGAGAAACGGCGATGACGGAACCTCGTCCCTTGTCGGAAGCGGCGCCGAACGCGAACACCAATCAGAACACGGTCGCAACAGCCGCCGCCGGACACCTTGCGCTGGTCCCGACCTGGCTTCCCCTCGATCTCGTTCCCGATCCGAACCACAATTCAGCCGGCAGCGGCGGCAACGGCACCAGCATCGGCACGCTCGACAGCAACACGCTCGCCGTCTTCATGCCCTCCAACGCCGCCATCACCGGCCCGCATTCGGCAGCCGACGCCCAACAGGGCAATAACGCGCTGATCAACCAGCACGCCGCCGAAATGGCCGGCATGGGCGGCGACGGCGGCAACGGCAACCTTGCCGGCAGCGGCGGCGGCAATGCCGGCGGTGGCGGCCACGGCACCTTCCTTGGCAGCCTGGTCAGCACCGACGTCGGGGTATTCGCCCCTGTGAACACGGCCGTTGCAGGCGGGCCGGGCTCGACCGCGATCGCCAGCCAGGTCAACAATGCGGCGATGTTGCAGGGTGCGACCCAGATCGGCGGAATCGGCGGTTCGGGCGGCGACCACAACATCTCAGGCAGCGTCTCGCCTGCCCATCACGACACGTCCATCACGTTCACCGGCGACAATTTCGCCGGGCACGGTGGCGACGGTACCTTCATCGGCAGCATGATCGACGTGAACGTTGCAGTGTTTTCGCCGATCAACATCGCCATCGGCGCCGCTGGAGGGGCAGCCTCCGCTCACCAGACCAACAACGCCATCTTCGATCAGGGCGGCGTGCAGATCGCCGGCATCGGCGGCGTGGGCGGCGGGTTCAACCTGTCCTCCGACACGATCTTCACCGGCAGCCAGATGGCCGGCGGCGGCGGCTCCGGCTATTCCAACGGCAGCATGGTCGATGTCAGCATCGGTTACTTCCACCCGATCAACATCGCAGTTCCGGCGGGCGGAACGGCCGATGCACAGCAGATCGACCACGTCCTCTTCGACCAGCATGCGCTGCAGATGGCCGGCGTCGGCGGCCTCGGCGGCGAAGGCAATCTGTCGGATGCCCATTCGGCACTCGTCGACGATATCCTCAGCCTGGTCGACGGGATTTGACGACAGGGCAGCTCTTATCCTCGCCCCAGTCGCTTCAGTATCCAAGGAATAAGAACGCACCCGGGCCGGGTGCGTTTTTATGTGTGCGATCGAGGCGTGGCGCACCGCAAGCAACGACCCCATACCCCACCCAAAGGACCGTCACCGAATATCCGGCTAGCTCGCGCGGTGGATCGCGCGCACCCTTCAATCGCGGTTACCCCGTCTGCCACACGGTATCGCTGGCACCGAACCGCTGAAGAGAACACGGGGGCTCACAATACGTAGAGGAGCAACGCTATGCCTATTCCGCAAGCATCTGACACGATCAACCTCAGCGACTCCAATGCTGGCGATGCCAGCGCCGGCAACGGCGGCGATGGCTTCAACTATGGTGATATCCACTATAACCCGGTCGCCTATGTCGCGAATTCGCAAACGGTAGAAGGTGCCTACACCAAGCTCTACAACGGCGATCATGTCTGGCAGGATGCCGGATGGGGCACCGGCGACGGCGGCGATGGTGGACTTGCCCAGGCACGGGACGGCTTTTTGGCCTCTCTGACCAACAGTGGTGCCGGCGGTGCCGGTGGCGACGCCTATTCCAACGGCGATCAGGGCAATACCAGTGGCGGTAACGTTGCTGCGGTTGCTGCAGACACGACGGCCACGCAGAACACGCAGTTCCTGGCCGATCAGCACGCAACCATTCTCGCCGGTGTCGGCGGCAATGGCGGCGACGGCAACATGGCACGGGGCGGCGATATTTCCTCGGCCTTGGTTCACACCAATCCGTTCACGGAAACCAACACCTCGACCGAAACCAATACATCCACGGACACCAATACAGAAACCACGACGGTCTCGAATGCGCTCGATAATTTCATCAACGCATTCGGCTCGATAGACCTCAGCGATCTCGGTTCATGATCTGTAATGAGGATCGTCGGCCCGGCCGACGATCCTCATTTTTGCCTGTGCCGTTCCAAGCCTGCGCCTTGTCAGAATCGATTGCATTGAGATCCGATAATGACAACCAACTCGACAGTTCCGCCGCGCGAACCGACGCATCTGGTCATGGCTCTCAGGGCCTGCGCCGGTGCCTTCGGCCTCGTCTTCCTCTATAGTTGCGGCTATAATCTCTTTCTGCTCACCCCATCCATCTATCTCCTGCAGATCTACGATCGCGTCCTGTCGAGCCGCAGTGCCGATACGCTGGTCATGCTGACGCTGATCGTCGCGGTCGCCGTGGTGATCGGCTCGCTGCTCGATATCGTCCGCCGCGCCGCTCTGTCGCGTATCGGCAGCTGGCTCGACCACCGGCTCCGACCCGTTGTCCTCACCGCCGCCTTCGAATACGGCGCCCGCACCAGCACCGCGGTCGCGACCGATTGCTACAAGGACCTGTCGACACTCCGGCAATTTCTCGATTCACCCGCAAGCTCGCTGATCTTCGACGTACCCTGGGCCCCGGTCTTCCTGCTGCTCCTGTTTCTCGTCCATCCGGTTCTCGGCGTGATCGGCGTTCTCAGCGCCGTCGCCCTGTTGCTGCTCGCCGTCCTCACCGAACTGGCGACCCGGCGACCGCTCGCTCATGCCAACCGAGCCCTGACGCGCAGCTATGTGCGCTTTTCGACCGCGTTGAAATACATCCAGGTCATCCGTGCCATGGGCATGCAGGATGGCGCCGCCCAGATCGTCTACCGGGATGCCGAGGCCGCCAGAAAGGCGCAGGACGCCGCGATGCAGCGCACCGAGATCATTCTGGGTTTTTCGAAATCCGTGCGGACGCTGACGCAGATCCTGATGATGGGCGCTGCCACCTGGCTCGTGCTCGAGGAAAACAGCAGTCCCGGTATCATCTTCGTCGCCAGCCTGTTGCTTGGCCGCGGCCTTGCCCCGATCGAGGGCGCGATCGGCGCCTGGCGGTCCCTGGCATTTGCCCGCGCCGCCTTCGAGCGGCTCAATCAGATGCTAATCGCCGTAGCCGCCGACAGCGACGCCCGTATGGTTCCCGTGCCGGAGCCGAGCGGGCTTGTCCTCGACAGCGTCGGATATGCGCCGCCATACGCCGATCGTCAGATCCTGCAGGGCGTAACGCTCCGCCTTTTGCCCGGTGACTGCGTTGCCCTGATCGGACCGTCCGGATCGGGAAAATCGACGCTCGGGCGCATCATGGCCGGCGTCGAACCGGCGACCAGCGGCTGCGCGCTTCTCGGCGGCGTCGACATTTCCGCGTTGCGCCTTTGCGCGGGTACCCGCCATGTCGGCTACCTGCCGCAGGACATCGAGCTCTTCGGCGGCGCCGTCAAGGACGTCATCGGCCGGCTCGACGGATCGGATCCCGTCAAGGCGATCGAGGCGGCCAAGCTCGTCGGCCTGCACGACACGATCATGCGGCTGCCCAAGGGCTATGACACGGATATCGGTGAAGGCGGCGTCCTCCTGCTGAGGGCTCAGCGTCAGCAGCTTGGACTGGCACGCGCTGCCTACGGCAATCCGTCCCTCGTCGTGCTCGATGATCCCAATTCGAGCCTCGACTATGACGGCGAGCGCAAGCTCTTCACCGCCATATCGCGGATGCGCTCGCGTGGCATGATCGTCGTCATCATCACCCACCGCATGGGCATACTGCCCGTCACCAACAAGATCGCCATCCTGCGCAACGGCACGGTCGATGCCTTCGGCGACAGCGAGCGGATCTTCGAACGTCATCTTCAACCTCCGGCGCAAACCGGAACTTAGGAGGGGATGGTCCATGCACCAGCTACAGATCGATCGGCCCTCGTCGCGATCCGTCGTTGCCCGCAGCGCGGCCGATCAGCTGGCAAAGGCGCAGGGGCAAATCGACCGCCTTCTGACCTATGCGCCGAAGGACGGTGCCGTCGCGATCGAACTCGCCGCAGCTTCGCCGATGTCGAGACTGCGCTCGGTCGCACGGACCGGCAACCTGCTGATCGGCTTTTTCGTCATCGGCCTTGGCACCTGGTCGGCGCTTGCGCCGCTCAGCAGCGCGGCCATCGCCTCGGGCGTCGTCGAGCCGGAAACCAGCCGCAAGACCGTTCAACATCTGGAAGGCGGCATCATCAGGCAGATCCGGGTGAAGAATGGCGACGCCGTCACGTCGGGCCAGGTGCTGATCGACCTCGACGACACCAAGTTCCGCTCGGAACGCGACAGCCTGCAGGGCCAGCTCTGGGACGCCGAAGCGCGGCGCGCACGCCTGCTGGCCGAACAGGACGATGCCGACAGTATCATCTACCCGCCCGAGATGCTCGCCGCCATGGCCGACCATCCTGCCATCGGCGCGATCGTCGCCGGTCAGAAGCGGATTTTCGAAACCCGTCGACAGGTCATGCGGTCCGAGATCGCCATCACCGAAGAAAAGATGAAGCAGGTGCAGCAGGAAATCGTCGGCCTCGTCGCCCAGAAGGCGGCACTCACCGAACGCGTCGAAATCTCCAGGCAGGAATTGGAAAGCGTCACGACGCTGACCACCAAGGGGCTCGAAAAAAAGAGCCGCGTGCTCAACCTGCAGCGAGAGAAGGCCGACATTGCGGGTCGGGTCGGCGAGATCTCCGCCCAGATCTCACGTGCCTATCAGGTCAACAGCGAGGCCCAGGCCTATCTCGTCAAGCTGCGCAGCGACCGACTGAACGAAGTCGCGCAGACCGTGCGCGAAACAGAGACGCAGATCCTGCAACTCAGCGAAAGAATGCGTGCTATCGACGATCAGCTCGCGCGAACCGAGATCAGGGCGCCTGAGGACGGGATAATCATGGATCTGCGCGTCCACACGACCGGTGGCGTCATCGGCGCCGGCGAGCCGCTGGTCGACCTTGTTCCGCGCAAGAGCCGCCTCGTTGTCTCAGCCCGCGTCCGCCCGGAGGACATCAACCTCGTGCATCCCGGCCTTGTGGCGCAGGTCCATCTGCTGCCCTACAACCAGCGTCGGGTGCCGCTTTTGAAAGGCACGGTCGGGTATGTCTCGGCCGATCGCCTCGTCGACAAACAGACAGGCCAATCCTACTACGCCGCCACGATCCATGTCGTCGACGAGCGCCTGGCCACGATGAGCGGCGTCGAGCTTGTCGCAGGCATGCCCGCGCAAACGCTGATCGAGACCGGCACAAGCAGCGTGGCATTCTATGCACTGAGGCCGCTGCTCGACAGCTTCAACAGGGCGTTTCGTGAGGACTGAGACTGCCACGGCCGAGGGGCTCGGCGCGCAAGGAGGAAGGGGCCGGCAGCGACGCGCGTCGAATGCGACGCCTGAGGCTGCCTTGAACATTCTGCATCATTTGACCTGAAACCATCCCTGGAACGAGGACAGATGCAGTTTCACCGTTCGCCGCGCCCTTCCTTCCTGGCCAGCCCTGGCACGAAGCCAGCGGAGGACGCCATGATGGGCAAGCGAAAATTCGACGACGACGAGATCGTGGACATCCTCAGGGAGCATCAGGCCGGCACGACGGTTGCGGAAGTCTGTCGACGGCACGGCGTCAGCGAACCGACCTTCTACCGCTGGCAATCCGCCCAGCTGCGCACCGTCGGCTTCGATGCCAAGCGGATACGGGCGCTGGAGCAGGAGAACCAGAAGCTGAAAAAGCTGCTCGCCGAGGCAATGCTGACGGCAGCGACGCTCAGTGAGATGCTGGAGAAGACCTCGCGGTGACGATCGCACCTACGGGGCTGCCGGGCTGTTGCGCGGCGATCCCCTGCCACTCAACCGGGCAACCACCTCCGTGCGGTTCTGCACCTGAAGCTTGCGCATGATGTGCTGGAGATGCATCTTCACGGTGTGACCCGAAAGGTTGAGTTTGCCGGCAATCACCTTGTTGGACGAACCGCACTGCAACTCGGCCAGGACATCGGCCTCGCGCGGGGTGAAGTCGGCATGGGACATGTCGTCCGTGCGCAGCCGCATGAACTGCGCCGCCTCGGTTTGCGGCGCCGAGCCATCCGCAACCGCGCGCAGCGGATGCGGACAGAATACCCCGCCGGCAAGCACGAGCCGAAGGCCGGCAAGCGCGATCTCGATCGGCAGCGACGTCGTGAAGAAGCCGCGAATGCCCATCTGCAGTGCCTGCGTGGCGATCGAGCTGTCGTCGGTGTCCGAAAGCAAGGCGATCGGCGCATCGTGGTAACGCTCGGAGATCGCCGCGAGGTCCGCGCGCATGCTGCTGCTCGACACGCTCCGCCCCGCCAGATCCAACGTGATCAGCCGGATATCCATGCCGAGGGCCCTGTCCAGGTCCGCAGTCGAAGTCATATCGATGAAGGTCCATCCCGCCAGCTCGCGCTCAAGCAGCGTAACGATGGCGGTACGTGCGAGCGTGTGCGGCTCGATGACAATGCCGGTAGGCGCAGGCCGGCCTGTTCGGCGCAGCATTCCTGAACTGATGGACACGCGTCGACCCCCAGGATGATTGCAACCTCTAAGGTTGGCATACTATGCCCGAACATCCACCATGTCATGAGAAAATGGGGATTAATCCGATCGGACCAGCTCCGGCAAGCAATTGAAAATACGTACGTTTTTTGCACCGTTTCAGGCGTATGCGGCGTTGTAACATATCTTGAGTAGCAAAGTCCGGGGCGCGTGATGAGACGATGATCGAAACCCTATCAACGGATCGGCCACGATTTTGCAACCGGCTGCATCAGAAGTTCCGACCAGGCAGGAGGACTGGCACTGTGTCGTTTGCCGCACGGGACGTCTTCAGCGGTGAAGACCAGCAACCGGCGTCGATTGCGTAATGTGATCACCTTGTCATCGCGTGATGCCCAAACGCAAAAAGCCCGCGGACGTTATTGTCCAGCGGGCTTTTATGATTTGGTTTGGTTGCGGTCGCAGGAATTAAGGTTTCTGTCCCGCTGCGTCGGCTTTGCCTCGTTGCGTGCGCCTGACGAAGGGTTCAATCGTCGCGCTGTGCGATCCAAACGCAAAAAGCCGCCCTTATGGGGCGGCATTTTTGTATTTTTGGTTGCGGGGGCAGGATTTGAACCTGCGGCCTTCAGGTTATGAGCC
>NZ_DALZXU010000018.1:0-35948 GCF_031989085.1 Ensifer sp. | reverse complement strand
GCCGCAAGCTCATGCCCGGCATGCCGGTCGAGGTCTTCGTCCAGACCGACGAGAGAACCGCAATCTCCTACCTCACCAAACCCTTCACCGACCAGATGCTCAGGGCATTCCGCGAGGAGTAAGGGGGCGGCGATGGGATGACGCCGATCGCGCCGGGTCATCCCGGCGTTCAGCGCTCCGGCTTGTTCATGGACAAAAGCCCAGGGGCAAGAACGGCGGGTCAGGCGCCCTTGCGGATCAGGAAGCGATGGCCGCCTTCCAGGGGCGATGCCGCCTCGAGGCTATGGCCGTCTTCCCGGCAGAAATGCGGGATGTCGATCACCGCCATCGGATCGGTCGTCTCGATCTCGAGCAGGGCCCCTGCCGACATCGAGGCGATGCGTTTTCGGGCCTTCAAAACGGGAAGGGGGCACTTAAGCCCCCTGAGGTCGTAGACCGTTTTCTTGTCGTCAGGCATCAATTGCCCCAGATCTTCCAGAACGGTCGCTTCTTCGGCGGCTCTTCCACGGCAAGGGGTGCCTCGGTTGTCGGCCCGGCGGCGGCTTCGGCATTTGCCGCGGCTGCGGCGGCCACTTCAGGCTCAGCCTTCTGCGGGGCCGTGGCCGACCGGGTCTGCTTTGCCGCGGCGGTTGCCGGCTGGACCTGCGGTTGGACGGCTGCTTGCAGTTCTGGCGGGGTCGGTGTCAGCGCCACCTGCGCCTGTTCTGCCGGTTCGCCCTTGGAGAACAGGCTCCAGAAGGATTTCTTGGCCGGCTGATCGACGGCTGCCTGCAAGACCGGTTGAGGCATCGGGTTGGCGGCGGGAACCGGCACGTGGGTGCCGCCCTGTGTTGCCTTTTCGAGTTCCTTCTTCTGGATCTCGACAGCCACCTTCGTCTCTTCGGCTTCCTTCTGCTCGGCGAGCTTCTTTTCGAGGTCGCTCGCCTTCATCAGCTTGCCGGCGTCGATCGAGTTGCCGGTCGGTGCATAGGCAAGCTCGCGTCCGGCGCGCTGCTTGGCGACGATCGCCTTGCGCTCGGCCTCGCTCGGCTCATACCAGACCATGCCGTCATACTTCCGCATCGCCTTGTCATAGTCGAGCTTGTAGCTCTTCTCGAAGGTCGACATGGCCATTTGCAGGGCGGGCGGGGTCGACATCGCCGGGCATGTTCCGCCCGGATTGAAGGCGCCGCTGCCCTGCTGGTTGAAGACGTACTTCTTCTCGCAGACGTTGATTTCCGGAGGCCGCTTGGTGACTTCGAACTGATCGTAGCCGACCTTCAGCATGTTCCAGAATTCGATGTTCGGGTTGTTGCGATGACGCGCCATGTTCTCGGCGGTCATGCGGAAGGGGAATGCCTGCAACTGGACGCTCTGCTGTCCGCCCTTGAAGGCGTCGCGCGCCATGGCGAAGATCTCGATCATCTGCTCGTCGGTCATCGAGTAGCAGCCGGACGACGAACAGGCGCCGTGGATCATCAGATGCGTGCCCTGCCGGCCGTTGGCGCGGTCATAGGTGTTGGGGTAGCCGGTGTTGATCGCGAGGTAATATTTCGAGTTGGGGTTCAGCTGCTGCGGGAACAGCGGGTAGAATCCCTCCGGCGCCTGACGGTCGCCTTCCTTCACCTTCGGTCCGAGCTTGCCCGACCAGGCGCAGATCTTGTAGCTCTTCAACAGCTGGAAGCGGTTGGACGTATTGGCCTTCCAGACTTCGAGCGTGCCTTCTTCCTTGAAGATGCGCAGCGCGATCGGCGCCGTCTTCTGCATCCCGAGCTCGCTCATCTTGGCGGCCATCTTGCTCGAAAGCTGGTACTCGGTCTTGTTCTTGACGGTCGAAAGATCGACCGTGGCCGTATCAAGCGCATCGTTGGTGCAGCCGGCAAGAAGCGCGGCAACAGCGGCGGTGGCAACAAGGTTTCTCAAGCGCATTAGCGAAAGCCCGTTCAAACCAAAACTCGTCCGTGCGAGCCGCGTCCGACGGGAGGGCTCTTAGGGAATCAGTAAGCCATTATACTTCACGAATTCTTAACCCTGCAGGGCGCCCTGCGCGTGCCGTTGTTCATGACGCCACGAATATGGCCAAGATTTGGCCACAGTCCGATTTGCGGTTGCGAATTCTCGGCCGGGCAATCGCCCGCGCGTCAGAGGTTGCGGCCGATATTCAGGTACTTCTGTCGACGATCGGTGCGCAATTCGTCGCCGTTGCGTCCGGACAGTTCCTTCAGCGCGTCGGCAATCACCGTGCCGGTGCGGGCGATGACGGATTGCGGGTCGCGATGGGCGCCGCCCGTCGGCTCGGGAATGATGCCGTCGATCACGCCCAGCGCCTTCAGATCCTCCGAGGTGATCTTCATGTTGCTGGCGGCTTCCTTGGCACGGGTCGAATCGCGCCAGAGGATCGAGGCGGCACCTTCCGGCGAGATGACGCTATAGATCGCATGCTCGAGCATGTAGACGCGGTTGCCGGTGGCAATCGCGATCGCACCGCCCGAACCGCCTTCACCGATGACGACGGTGACGATCGGCACGCGCACGTTCAGGCACATTTCGGTCGAGCGGGCGATGGCTTCCGCCTGGCCGCGCTCTTCGGCGCCGACGCCGGGATAGGCACCGGCCGTGTCGATCAGCGTGATCAGCGGCAGGCCGAAGCGGTCGGCCATTTCCATGACGCGGATCGCCTTGCGGTAGCCTTCAGGCCGCGGGCTGCCGAAATTGTGCTTGATGCGCGACTTGGTGTCGCTGCCCTTTTCCTGGCCGAGAACGGCGACCGGCATGCCGCGAAAACGCGCAAGTCCGGCCTGGATGGCCTCGTCGTTGCCATAGTTGCGGTCGCCCGCAAGCGGCGTGAACTCGGTGAAGAGCTCGGCGGAATAGTCGAGGAAATGCGGACGCGAGGGATGGCGCGCGACCTGGGTCTTCTGCCACGGCGTCAGCTTCGAATAGATCTCGGCCATCGCATCGCGCACGCGCGTCTCCAGCCGTTCGACCTCATCCGAAGTGTTCACACTCTCGTCTTCGCCGGCGAGTTTCTTCAGTTCGAGAATCTTGCCTTCGAGGTCGGAGATAGGTTTTTCGAAATCGAGATAGTTGTGCATGAGATGCGTTTCCGATCGTTTTGCGACAAGGATCTGCCGGCCGAAACCAGCCTGCCCGGCGGTCCTAATCCTGTTTTTTCGCCTGTTTGGCAAGAGGGTGATGGTTTTGCACGAGGTCGTGGAGCCGTTCTTCCAGAACATGTGTATAGATTTGTGTCGTGGAAATGTCCGAATGACCCAACAGTTCCTGGACGGCGCGAAGGTCGGCACCGTTGGCAAGCAGGTGACTGGCGAAGGCGTGACGCAGCACATGCGGCGAGATCGTCGCGACCCGGATACCGGCGCGCGACGCCAGCGATTTCAGCTCGCGGGCAAAGACCTGGCGGGGCAGATAGCCCGCCTTTCCCGTTGACGGAAACAGCCAGGGGCTCTCTCGCTCGCCCGTGTCCGCCTTTGCAAATGCCTCGGCCAGTGCCGTGCCGTAAGCGCGCATTGCGCGGATCGCAGCCTGGGACAGGGGCACGAGCCGCTCCTTGTTGCCCTTGCCGCGGATGACGAGAAAGCGCCCGTCCTGCGCCAGCACGCTTGCCGGCAGCGACACCAGCTCGCTGACGCGCATGCCGGTGGCATAGAGCAGCTCCATCAGCACATGCATGCGCAGCCTGGAAAGCCGCTCCGGGCCAGGCGCTGCGGCTTCCGTCTCGGCCAGGCCGATCAGTCGCGAGACGTCGTCGACGCTCAGCGTCTTCGGCAGGCTTCTGCCCTTCTTCGGCGCATCGAGAATGCCGGTCGGATCGTCGCCGCGCAGGCCTTCGGCATAGAGGAACTTGTAGAATTGCCGGAGCGCCGACAGCCGGCGGGCCTGGGAGGACGGCTTGAAGCCCTGGGCGGCGAGATGAGCAAGATAGTGGCGCAGATCGTCGGTGGCGGCGCCCGTCAGTCCGGTGGCGCGCGTGCGCATGTGCGACAGGGCGTCTTCGAGGTCGCGCTCGTAGGATTGCAGCGTGTTGACCGCGGCGCCGCGTTCGGCGCTCATCATTTCGAGGAAGGCCTCGACATGGGCCGCGGAAAGGTCGCTCATTGTGTCTTGTTCACCCGCTCGGAGGGGATCTTCACGGTGACGTCCCGCTCGACCGGTTCAACGAACGTCACGAGCGCGATCATCGTGCCGTAGACCAGCCCGGCGATGACGCCGCAGAAGAACAGGAACCGGAAGAGGGTGGGCATGTCGGTCTCCTCTGCATGGTTCCTTGAGCCGGAGCGAGCCCACGGATAAAATCATGCAGCCGTTGAATGTGCTACAGCGACCCTATGCCCGTCCGAGGCGAGACATGGCACTCTTGCGGGCGCCCGATCTATATGAACGCGCCTTCGCCCAAGTTCAAGAAGCTTGCACGGAGGCGTGCGACGGCTTGACGCTCCACCCCGATTTGTCGATACCGGAAGCGAATGGGGAATAAGAAGTCCAATGAGTGACGTGATCGAACCGGTTTCCGCGACGCTTGCCGAACGGGCGAAGCTTGCGCTCGGTAAACGCAATCTCGTTTTCATCGGTCTGATGGGGGCCGGAAAATCGGCGATCGGCCGGCTGACGGCGCAGGCGCTCGGCATTCCCTTTGTCGATTCCGACCATGAGATCGAGCGCGTTTCGCGCATGACGATCAGCGACCTTTTTACCCGCTACGGCGAGGACGAATTTCGGGCGCTGGAAGCGCGCGTGCTGAAGCGGCTGTTGCGCACCGGCCCCCGGGTCGTGTCGACCGGTGGCGGCGCCTATATCAACGAACGCTCCCGCCGCCAGATCAAGCGCGGCGGCCTGACAGTCTGGCTCAATGCCGAACTCGACGTCTTGTGGGAACGGGTCAACAAGCGCGACACGCGGCCGCTTCTGAAGACGGAGAACCCCAAGCAGACGCTCGAAAACCTGATGCGCGCCCGCTATCCGATCTACGCGGAAGCCGATCTGACGGTGATGTCGCGCGATGTGAACAAGGAGACGATGGTTGAGGACGTTCTCAACGCCGTCATAGATTTCCGGAAAGTGCGAAATGATGAATAGCCATGCGATGCCTGCCGCCGAGCGCAAGGTCCGGGTCGATCTCGGCGATCGTTCCTACGACATTCTGATCGGGCCGGGGTTGATCGCGGCTGCCGGCAACGAGATCGCCGCACGGCTGAAGGGTCGCAAGGTGGCGGTTATCACCGACGAAAACGTCGGCCCGCGTTATCTCGAGCCCCTGATGGCGAGCCTGAAGCAGAAAGAGATCGAGGCCGTGACGCTGGTGTTGCCGGCCGGCGAAAAGACCAAGAGCTTCGAACATCTCATTCCCGCCTGCGAGGCCATCCTCGGCGCCCGGATCGAGCGCAACGACGCGGTGATCGCGCTTGGCGGCGGCGTCATCGGCGACCTGACCGGCTTTGCCGCCGGCATCGTGCGCCGCGGCTCGCGCTTCATCCAGATCCCGACGTCCCTGTTGGCGCAGGTGGATTCCTCCGTTGGCGGCAAGACCGGCATCAACTCGCCACACGGCAAGAACCTGATCGGCGTCTTCCATCAGCCGGATCTGGTGCTGGCCGACACGGATGTGCTCGACACGCTGAGCGAGCGCGAATTCCGCGCCGGTTATGCGGAAGTCGCGAAATACGGGTTGATCGACAAGCCGGACTTCTTCGCCTGGCTGGAGAAGAACTGGCAGGCAGTGTTTTCCGGCGGCGCGGCCCGCATCGAGGCGATTGCGGTCAGTTGCCAGGCCAAGGCCGATGTCGTGGCGGCGGACGAGCGCGAGAACGGCCGGCGGGCGCTGCTCAATCTCGGCCACACCTTCGGTCACGCTCTGGAGGCCGCCACGCAATATGACAGCGCCCGGTTGGTGCATGGCGAGGGCGTTTCGATCGGCATGGTGCTGGCGCACCAGTTCTCGACGCGCATGAACCTTGCGAGCGCCGACGATGCGGTCCGGGTCGAGGCGCATCTCAGAGCCGTCGGACTGCCGACGCGCATGGGCGAAATTCCCGGCGACCTGCCGCCGGCTGAAAAGTTGATGGATGCGATTGCCCAGGACAAGAAGGTCAAGGGCGGCAAGCTTACCTTCATCCTCACCCGCGGCATCGGCCAGTCCTTCGTCGCCGACGATGTGCCTGCGTCCGAGGTGGTGAGCTTCCTCAGGGAAAAGCACCCAAAATGACCGGCGGCGCTATCCTGGCGTTTGTTGTCGAGTATTGGCTGTCGATCGTCGCGGTCTTCTGCCTCCTGTTGTTTTCCGCCTTCTTCTCCGGCTCCGAAACGGCGCTGACGGCTGCCTCGCGCTCGCGCATGCATTCGCTGGAGAACAACGGCGACGAACGCGCGGGTATCGTCAACCGGCTGATCGAACGTCGCGACCGGCTGATCGGCGCGCTCCTGATCGGCAACAACCTTGTCAACATTCTCGCCTCGTCCCTGACGACGAGCTTGCTGATCGGCCTTCTGGGCAGTTCCGGCGTGGCGATCGCCACCGTCGTCATGACCGTGCTGCTCGTCATTTTTTCCGAGGTTCTGCCGAAAAGCTGGGCGATCGCCTCGCCGGACCGTTTCGCGCTTGCGGTTGCCCGGCTGGTTCGACCGTTCGTCGCCGTCGTCGGGCCGCTTTCGAGCCTGGTCAACGGCATCGTGCGCCGCATCCTTGCGCTCTTCGGCGTCAATCTTTCCTCCGAAATGTCGATGCTGTCGGCACATGACGAATTGCGTGGTGCCGTCGACCTGCTGCACCGCGAGGGCTCGGTGATCAAGGCCGACCGCGATCGGCTCGGCGGCGTGCTTGATCTCGGAGAACTCGAGATTTCCGACATCATGATCCACCGCACGAACATGCGGGCGATCAATGCGGACGATCCGCCGGAGGTCTGCGTGCGCGATATCCTGCAGAGCCCGTTCACGCGCCTGCCCTTGTGGCGGGGGGCCGCCGACAACATCATCGGCGTGGTGCATTCCAAGGACCTGCTGAGGGCACTGGCCGAACCTGACGTCGAGCCGGAAAACCTCGATATCGTCAAGATCGCGCAGAAACCCTGGTTCGTTCCCGATACGACCAATCTCAAGGACCAGCTCAACGCCTTCCTGCGCCGCAAGCTGCACCTTGCCATCGTCGTCGACGAATACGGCCAGGTTCAGGGACTGGTGACGTTGGAGGACATTCTGGAGGAGATCGTCGGCGATATCGCCGACGAGCACGACCTCGACATCCAGGGCGTTCGCCAGGAGGCGGACGGGTCGATCGTGGTCGACGGTTCCGTGCCGATCCGCGATCTCAACCGCGCACTCGACTGGTCGCTCCCCGATGAAGAGGCGACAACGGTCGCTGGCCTCGTCATCCACGAGTCGAAGAGCATTCCGGAAGAGCGCCAGGCCTTCACGTTCCACGGCAAGCGCTTCATCGTGATGAAGCGGGTGAAGAACAGGATCACGAAACTGAGGATCCGCCCGGCGGAAGACCAGGCGCCGACCGGCTGACGCCTACCAGCGTGTCGGCTCGCCGGGAGCCGCCGGCTCGACGGCGAGCGCATGCAGACCGGCATCGAGTTCCGGCCTCAGGAGATCGTTGATCGCGCGGTGGCGCGCCACCCGGCTCATGCCGGCAAAGGCGTCTGCCACGATGCGCACGCGCATATGGGTTTCGCCGCCGCCGTCGAAATCCGGTTGATGGCCGGCATGCAGGTGGCTTTCGTTGATCACGGCCAGCCGTTCGGGGTGGAAGGCTTCGGTCAGTTTCCGTTCGATCGTATCCCTGAGCGACATTGTTCCGTCCCATTTCCTTGGTTGCTGGATGCCCCGGTTTTGTTCGGGCCCAGCAGCGCTGTCTCGGCGGCGCAAAAGGCCCGCACAAAGCCAGCAACATTCCGGTTTGTCAATTCTTGTTGTGGCTCCGGCCAAGCCCCATAATGAGCGCCATGAGACTCGATTCAAAATACTTCGATCGCATTCGGACACGGCGCAAGGTCGAGCCGCGCGCTGAGCCCTCCGCACCCACTTGTCAGTGGGATGGCTGCGACAAGAAGGGCGTTCATCGCGCACCCGTCGGCCGCAACGCCGAAGGTCAATACTTCATGTTCTGCTTCGAGCACGTGAAGGAATACAACAAGGGCTACAACTTCTTCTCCGGCCTCTCGGACAGCGAAGTCGCGCGCTACCAGAAGGAAGCGATCACGGGGCATCGCCCGACCTGGACCGTCGGCGTCAACAAGAACGCCAAGAATGGCCCGACCCAGTCGCAGACCCGTTCGGGCTCGGCGGGCGCCCAGGCGCGCATGCGCGATCCCTTCGGCTTCGTCAGCGAGGCAAAGGCGCGCGCGGGCCGGCCCGAGCCGCGCCAGCGCAAGCTGAAGACGCTCGAGGCCAAGGCCTACGAAACGCTCGGCCTCAGCGCCTCGGCGACCGCCAGCGACATCAAGGCCGCCTACAAGGATCTGGTCAAGAAACACCACCCCGACGCCAATGGCGGCGACAGGGGATCGGAGGAGCGTTTTCGCGCAGTAATTCAAGCCTACCAATTGTTAAAACAGGCTGGTTTCTGCTAACAACGCGGATTATTACAGAAGCACTTTTGCAGGCGAATGCGCGGGTGCCGTCCGGTGGCCGCTCTGGAGACATGATGAGCAAGATTGACCTCGACATTTCCAACCTTCCCGACACGACGATTTCTGTTCGGGACGTTTTCGGCATCGACACGGATTTGCGCGTTCCCGCCTACTCGAAGGCTGACGCCTATGTGCCGGATCTCGATGCGGACTACCTCTTCGACCGCGAAACCACGCTCGCCATTCTCGCAGGCTTTGCCCATAACCGACGCGTGATGGTCTCGGGCTATCACGGTACCGGCAAGTCCACTCATATCGAGCAGGTCGCTGCCCGCCTCAACTGGCCGTGCGTGCGCGTCAACCTCGACAGCCATGTCAGCCGTATCGATCTCGTCGGCAAGGACGCGATCGTCGTCAAGGACGGCATGCAGGTCACCGAGTTCAAGGACGGCATCCTGCCCTGGGCCTACCAGCACAATGTCGCGCTCGTATTCGACGAATACGATGCCGGCCGTCCCGACGTCATGTTCGTCATCCAGCGCGTGCTGGAATCCTCCGGCCGCCTTACGCTGCTCGACCAGAGCCGTGTCATTCGTCCGCACCCGGCCTTCCGCCTGTTTGCGACCGCCAACACCGTCGGCCTCGGCGACACCACCGGCCTCTACCACGGCACGCAGCAGATCAACCAGGCGCAGATGGACCGCTGGTCCATCGTCACGACCCTCAACTACCTGGCGCATGACAAGGAAGTCGACATCGTCGCCGCCAAGGTCAAGGGTTTCACCGCCGACAAGGGTCGCGAGACTGTGTCGAAGATGGTGCGCGTTGCCGATCTCACCCGCGCCGCCTTCATCAACGGCGACCTGTCGACGGTCATGAGCCCACGGACCGTGATCACCTGGGCCGAGAATGCCCACATCTTCGGCGACATCGCCTTTGCGTTCCGTGTGACCTTCCTCAACAAGTGCGACGAGCTGGAGCGGGCGCTGGTCGCCGAGCATTACCAGCGCGCCTTCGGCGTCGAGCTGAAGGAAAGTGCTGCCAACATCGTGCTTGAAGCCACCGCCTGATCCATGGCCCGCCTTTCTGCTTGAAGGGCGGACCCCATGTCTCCGTGGCAAACTCGATGATGTCCCGCCGGGACATCATCGCATCTGGCTGAAGAAGGAACTGTCGTGAGCTCGAACTCCAAGGCAAAGCCGACCACGCGTGAAAATGCTGCCGAACCGTTCAAGCGGGCGCTTTCCGGCTGCATCCGATCGATCGCGGGCGATGCCGAGGTGGAAGTGGCCTTCGCCAACGAGCGGCCCGGGATCACCGGCGAACGCATCCGCCTGCCTGAAATCTCCAAGCGGCCGACGCGCCAGGAACTCGCCGTCACACGCGGTCTCGGCGACAGCATGGCGCTGCGCAAGGCCTGTCACGATGCGCGCGTGCATGCGACCATGTCGCCGCAGGGCGCTGATGCGCGGGTGATCTTCGACGCGGTCGAGCAGGCCCGCGTCGAGGCGATCGGCTCACTGCGCATGGAGGGCGTCGCCCGGAACTTGAGCTCGATGCTCGAGGAGAAATATTCCAAGGCCAATTTCGGCGCGATCAGCAAGCAGGCGGATGCACCGCTCGGTGAGGCCGTGGCGCTTCTGGTACGCGAAAAGCTCACCGGCGAGAAGCCGCCAGCGTCCGCCGGCAAGGTGCTCGACCTCTGGCGTGATTTCATCGAGGAGAAGGCCGCCGGCGACATCAAGAACCTGTCGTCTGCGATCAACGACCAGCAGGCGTTTGCCCGCGTCGTGCGCGACATGCTGACGTCGATGGACGTCGCCGAGAAATACGGCGACGACGACATCGAGCCCGACGAGCAGGAGAGCGAGACCGACGAGGACCAGCCGCGCAGCCAAGAGCAGGACGAGAGCGCCAGCGACGAGGAAGCCGGCGACGATGCCGCCCCCGCCGACGAGAACCAGGCTGCCGAAGAGCAGATGGAAGAAGGCGAGATGGACGGCGCGGAGATCTCCGACGACGACCTGCAGGACGAAGGGGATGAGGACAGCGAGACACCCGGCGAGGTCAAGCGCCCGAACCAGCCGTTTGCCGACTTCAACGAGAAGGTCGACTACACCGTCTTCACCCGCGAATTCGACGAGACCATTGCGTCGGAAGAGCTGTGCGACGAGGCGGAACTCGACCGTCTGCGCGCCTTCCTCGACAAGCAGCTTTCGCACCTTCAAGGGGCTGTCGGCCGGCTTGCCAACCGTCTTCAGCGCCGCCTGATGGCGCAGCAGAACCGCTCCTGGGAATTCGACCTGGAAGAGGGCTATCTCGACACCGCACGGCTGCAGCGCATCGTCATCGACCCGATGCAGCCGCTGTCGTTCAAGCGCGAGAAGGACACCAATTTCCGCGATACGGTCGTGACCCTCTTGATCGACAATTCCGGCTCGATGCGCGGACGGCCGATCACGGTTGCGGCAACCTGCGCCGACATTCTGGCGCGCACGCTGGAGCGTTGCGGCGTCAAGGTCGAGATCCTCGGTTTCACCACCAAAGCTTGGAAGGGCGGGCAATCGCGCGAGAAGTGGCTGGCCAGCGGCAAGCCGCAGTCGCCGGGTCGCCTCAACGACCTGCGCCACATCATCTACAAATCGGCCGATGCGCCGTGGCGGCGCGCGCGCCGCAATCTCGGCCTGATGATGCGTGAAGGCCTGCTCAAGGAAAACATCGACGGCGAGGCACTGATCTGGGCGCATGAGCGGCTGATGGCGCGGCGCGAGCAGCGCCGTATCCTGATGATGATTTCGGACGGCGCGCCGGTCGACGATTCGACGCTGTCGGTCAATCCGGGCAACTATCTGGAACGGCACCTGCGCGCCGTGATCGAGCAGATCGAGACGCGCTCGCCGGTCGAACTGCTGGCGATCGGCATCGGCCACGACGTGACGCGCTACTATCGCCGCGCGGTGACGATCGTCGACGCGGATGAGCTTGCCGGCGCGATGACCGAGCAGCTCGCCGATCTGTTCGAAGACGAAAGCATGCGCCGCCGTCCCGGCCGCGCGCGCCGCGCAGGTTAATCGCTCACGAAACCGGGCGGCCCACCGTCGCCCCCGGGGCGACCGTGGGCCGCCCTTTTCACTCACAAGACGGCGGCACGCTTGTCGTTCCATCCTCCCTTTCCTGCCCGCCGAAGGAACTCCCCCAGATGCTTGGCCGCGGTCTCCTTGTTCTATCCCTGTTGGCGTCCACGAGCGCTGCTCTCGCCGCCACCGACAGCGAGACACTCCCCATCCGCAGCCGGCAGATCGAGGCTTTCAAGGTTGGCTCCAGCCAGACGCGGTTCGGCCAGCTTGAGTTTGTCGGCGGCCTGGAGATGACGTCGTCGAACGCGCTTTTCGGCGCGGTGTCGGCAATCCGTTTCCGGCCGGATGGGTCCTCCTTCGTTGCGGTCATGGATACCGGGCACTGGCTCGAAGGCGCCGTGACGCGCGACGCCAGTGGCAAGCTTTCTGGTCTGACCGACCTGACGGCGACGCCGATGGCGGACAGGAGCGGCGCCGTCGGGCTGGAAAAGTGGAAGGTGGATTCGGAAGGGCTGGCGCTGCGCGAGGGCGAGGTGATCGTCAGCTACGAGCAGGCCCACCGCATCGATATCTATCCGGACCCCGGGTTTTCCGCTTCAGGGCCGGCCGGGAGCATTCCATTGCCGTTTCCGGCCACTGAACTGCGCAGCAATGGCGGGCTGGAAACGGTCGCCGTATCACCGAAGGAGAGCCCGCTCGGTGGCGCTGCCGTAACGGTGTCGGAGCGCAGCGTCGACAAGGCTGACAATCTGCTGGCAGGTATCCTCGACGGGCCGATGAAGGGCGCCTTTGCCGTCGTGCGCACCGAGCCCTATGCGGTCACCGACGGCGCCTTCCTGCCCGATGGCGATCTCCTGCTACTGGAGCGGCGGTTCAATTTTGCGTCCGGCCTCGGCATGCGTATCCGCCGCATTCCGGGTGCCACCATCCGGCCGGGCGCCGTGGTCGACGGCGACGTTATCCTTGAAGCCGACATGGGGCATCAGATCGACAACATGGAGGGGCTCGACGTCGTCGCCCGCCCCAATGGCGATATCAGCGTCATCATCGTCTCCGACGACAACCACTCGATCCTCGAGCGCAATCTGATGCTGGAATTCCGGCTGATCAAATGAAAACGGGGCCGATCGGCCCCGTCTCAAATCCGTATCTGAGATGATATCAGGCAGCAGCCTTGCCCGGCATGGGCTTGATCACGCTCATCAGCGCGCCGTAGGGCAAAAGCATCACGATGCCGCAGAGGATCTTCACCGAGAGGTCGCCGAGCGCCCAGGAAATCCAGCGCGGCGCTTCCGTCGACAGAAGGCCGAGCAGCGGTGCCGTCTCCAGCGCGAAGCTGTCATTCGCTCCGAAGAACACGAAGAACGGCGCAAAGGCAAAGGAGAAGAACATCGCCGTGTCGAGCGCGGAGCCGATCAGCGAGCCTGCCAGCGGCGCCTGCCACCAGCTCTGGCGGCGGAGCCTGTTGAAGACGGAGATATCAAGCAGCTGGCCGAACAGGAAGGCCGAGCCCGAGGCGATCGCGATGCGCGGCGTGGCTGCGAAGAACGAGAGGAGGATCGCCACCAGAAAGCCGACGATGACCACACGACGCGCGATGCGCGGGCCGAAATGGCGGTTTGTGAGGTCGGTCACGAGGAAGGCGAAGGGGTAGCTGAAGGCGCCCCAGGTCAGGAGATCGCCGAGCTGCATGCCGGCAATCGAGCCTGGCAGCGGGTACTGAACGAGGAAGTTCGAGGCCACGACCACCAGGGTCATAAGCGCGACATAGACAAAGAACGTGCGGTTTATAAGCATTTTTTTATCCTGGGAGATGCCACCAGTTGAGCGGAAGCCAAGCGTGGACGCCGGGCCGATGAAGTATGCAATTTACACACGAGAAAAAGGCTTGCCGGATAAATCCGCAAGCCTTTTTAAAGTCGTGTCGAAGACAGACGCTGGCGCCGATTAGGCGGCTGCGACTTCTGCGTTCTTCTTGACGATCTGGCGGCGCAGCAGGCGAGCGCGCATGCTCAGCTCGTTCTCGTCAGCCTTCACGAGGAAAGCATCGAGACCGCCGCGGTGTTCAACCGAGCGGAGAGCTGCTGCGGAAACGCGCAGGCGGAAGCGCTGGCCGAGAGCATCGGAAATCAGCGTGACGTTGCACAGGTTCGGAAGGAACTTGCGCTTGGTCTTGTTGTTGGCGTGGCTGACATTGTTGCCCGACTGGACGCCCTTGCCGGTCAATTCGCAACTACGGGACATGGTACACCTATTCTCTTTATCGCCGCCGGACGATGCGGTAGCGGGCCCAGAGCCCAGGCCGCGTTCCTGTTGGCCATTATTGGAAAGTTGCGGTTCTATAGTCAGAGACAGCCCGCCCGTCAAGCCAAACCTCTTGCATTCTCGGAATTCCGCGGTTTCGTGCGGCCTTTTCTGCATCAGGCAAGCTTGATTGCGGCCATCCTAATGCTTGACGGCAGCCATTCCAAGCCCATTCATCATGCGCTATCGTTCGTCCTGTGGATGCAGCGGGCGCCCGTGGCGCGGCTCTGTGCCCGGCGGCCGGATCTCCCGGAAAAGGCGTAGAAAAGCCGTAAACGACCTGCATTCCAAGGCATTGCGACGACATTCGAGGAATGGATCTCTCAGGGCATGAAGTTGCGCAACGGTTCTCGCGCGGTAGCGCTTTTGTCAGTGGCATTGTTTTCCACAGCACCGCTGGCTGCGGATATCGAGCATCAGACGGATTACAGTATCTCGCTTGCCGGATTGCCGCTTGCGAAGGCGTCGTTCCATACGGCGCTCCAAAAGAATCGCTACACGATTTCGGGAACGCTGCATTCGGCCGGCCTTGTCGACATCTTCAGCCGGACATCGGGCCAGACCCGCGTTTCCGGTGTCATCGGCCGAGACTATCTGCGCGCGAACGAATATTCCATGTCCTACCGCAGCGGCAAGAAGGGGCGGGCGATCAACGTCACCTATGCCAACGGCAATGTCGTGCGCGCCAGCATGACGCCCAAACGCACGCCGCTACCGAAGAACTGGGTGCCGGTGACTTCGCGCGACATGCGCAACGTGCTCGACCCGCTGTCCGGCCTGATCATTCCAGGCACGGCCCGCGTCTGCCCCAACACGCTGCCGATCTTCGACGGCGAATCGCGTCTCGACATCAAGCTGTCGGCGAAAGGCACCAGGCCCTTCAAAACCCGGGGCTTCGACGGCGAAGCGATCGTCTGCGGGATCCGTTTCGTGCCGAAGGCGGGCTACAAGAAGGGGCGCGAGGATGTTGAGTATCTCAAGCGCCTTCAGACCATGGAGATCTGGTTTGCCAAGTCGGATGCCGTCGATGTCTATGCGCCCGTCTATGTGCGCATCCCGACCAAGCTTGGTCCCGTGACGGTTTCGGCAACGCGATTCGGCGATTGATACGGCCTTTCGGCAACAATCGGCACTAACAATCCACCGACAGTCGTGGTTTTATCCGCGCCGGTTTGCGCGAGGAAGCCGTTCGGGGGGATCAGGCATGACATTCAAGGCAACGTTGATTGGTGCGACCGCGATCCTGATGTGGTCGCTTCTGGCGCTGTTTACAGCGGCCTCCGGCAAGATGCCGCCGTTTCAATTGTCGGCGATCTGTTTCCTCATCGGCAGCATTCCAGGTCTCGTCGTGCTCGCGCTGAAGCCGGAGCGGCTGGCGCTTCTGAAACAGCCGGCCAAGGTGTGGATCACCGGCATTGCCGGCCTTTTCGGTTATCACTTTCTCTACTTTACCGCGCTTCGCAACGCACCGGCCATCGAGGCGGGGCTGATCGCCTATCTCTGGCCGCTTCTGATCGTCGTCGGCTCGGCGCTGCTGCCGGGCGAGCGGCTGCGCTGGTATCACGTCGCCGGCGCTTTCGCCGGGTTGATGGGGACGATCATGATCGTCGCCCGCAACGGCGTCGCCTTCGACGATGCCTATCTCATGGGCTACGGCGCAGCGCTGCTCTGCGCCTTCACCTGGTCCGGCTATTCGCTTCTGACGCGCCGTTTCGAGGCGGTGTCGACCGATGTCGTCACCGGCTTCTGCCTGGCGACGTCGCTGCTCTCGTTCCTGTGCCATCTCGGCCTGGAGACGACCGTCTGGCCGGCGACGACGTTCGAATGGCTGGCGGTCGCCGGCCTCGGGTTGCTGCCGGTCGGAGCCGCCTTCTATGCCTGGGACTTCGGCGTCAAGAACGGCAACATCCAGCTTCTCGGCGTTGCCAGCTACGCAGCCCCGGTGCTGTCGACGCTGATCCTCATCCTGTTCGGTTTTGCTGAGCCGTCCTGGCGCATCGCGGCGGCATGCCTCTTCGTGACCGGCGGCGCCGTGCTCGCGGCCAAGGACATGATTTTTCGCAAAGGCGGCACGACAGCGCAGCCAGCGGAATAAAAACGATCTCGCTGGATTATGCCTCGGGCGGCGCCCAGCCGGGAGCCGCCATCTCGAAGACCGAGAAATCGAAGCCCGGCGCGACGGTGCAGCCGACCAGCGTCCAGTCGCCGAGCGAGACGGCGGACTGCCACCAGTTGGGCGGCACCAGCCCCTGCGGGCGCTCGCCGCCCAGGATACCGGGACCAAGGCGCAGAACCGTTGCCGGCGCGCCGTCGGCGGCGATGCTGAGCTCCAGTGGGGCGCCGGCATAGTGATGCCAGATCTCGGCGGCGTCGCGAACCCGGTGCCAGTGCGAGCGCTCGCCGCGCTCCAGCAGATAGTAGATCGCCGTCGAATGGCCGCGTGGTCCGCCATTGCCGTCACGGAAGGTCTGCACGTACCAGCCACCTTCGGGATGGCGGGTCAGACCGAGGATGTCGATGATGGCGGCCGGTGTCAGCGCCTGATCGCCCATCATCAGAAGTTGTCCTTGCGCTTGCGGATCTCGGCAAAGACGGCAGCATCGCTGGCCCCCTCCATGCCGAGATGGGTGCGGATCTTCGGGTCGGCAGCGCGCAGGAACGGATTGGTGCGCTTCTCGAGCCCGATGGTCGTCGGTGCTGTAAAGCCGCCGTCGCAGCGGGTTTCCTCGATCTCGGCGGCACGCGTCTTCAGCTCTGCATTGTCAGGATCGATCGTCACGGCGAAGCGGGCGTTCGACAGCGTGTATTCGTGACCGAAATAGACGGTGGTGTCGTCGGGCAGGGCAAGAAGCCGGCTGAGCGACTGCCACATCGTTTCGGGCGTGCCCTCGAACAGTCGGCCGCAGCCGAGCGCAAACAGCGTATCGGCGGCAAAGAGCAGCTTGTCCTGCGGCAGGTAAAAACAGATATGCCCGGCGGTGTGGCCGGGTGTTTCGATGACGTTTACCGGGTGGCCGGCAAAGTCGAAGCGCTCGCCGTGGCGCACGCTCTGATCGATGCCGGGGATGCTGGCCGCTTCGGCCGCTGGGCCGATGATGATGGCGTTGAAACGCTCCTTGAGCGCGACGTTGGCCGCCACATGGTCGCCATGGTGGTGGGTGGTGAGGATATGGGTGAGCGTCCAGCCACGTCGCTCCAGCGCCTCCAGGATCGGTTTTTCTTCGGGTGCGTCGATCGACGCGGTGGCGCCACTTTGGGGATCGTGCAGCAGCACGCCGAAATTGTCGGTGCGGCAAAGAAAAAGGTCGAGTTCGAGCGCGGCCATGGCAAATCGTCCGATCGGGCTTCTGCGGCTGCTTTCGGTCGCGATCGAGCGAAGGCGAAAACAGCCACGGGTTCTGGGCTGCAGCGTGCCCTGATGCTCTTGCGGGCATGGCGCTGCATTGACTGTCGTCGAATGTAGTCAGGCTCGCCTTGAAGTCTACCGCTCGAAGGCTAACATGTTGCGCATGCACACCGATATTGTCGACCTCCGCGAATTCTACCACTCCGAACTTGGCCGCATGGCGGAACAGTCCGTGACCATGGCGCTGTCCTCGGTCTGGGCGCGCCTGCCCGAGGAGCGTCTCGTCGGCCTTGGCTATGCGGTTCCCTATCTCGAGCGCTTCCGCAAGGACACGGAGCGGACCTTCGCCTTCATGCCGGCAGGGCAGGGGGCGGTGAACTGGCCCGTCGCCGAGCTGTCGTCGACGGCGCTGGTGTTCGACGAGGAACTGCCGCTGCCCGATTCGTCGATAGACCGAGTGCTGATGGTGCATTCTCTGGAATTCGCCGAAAGCCCGCGCGAGACGATGAAGGAGATCTGGCGGGTGCTGGCGCCGGGTGGCCGGCTGGTGATCGTCGTGCCCAACCGTCGGGGCGTCTGGGCGCGCATGGAGCATACGCCCTTCGGCTCGGGTCGGCCCTATTCGCGCAGCCAGCTGACGGCACTGTTGCGCGAGACGAATTTTACCCCCGGCGCGTCGGCCGAAGCGCTGTTCTTCCCGCCGTCGAAGCTGAAGATGATCCTGCGCCTGCGCCGCGGCTTCGAACGGCTCGGCCGGTCGCTGTGGCCGGTCTTTTCCGGCGTGATCGTGGTCGAAGCGCAGAAGCGGCTTTACCAGGGGCTGCCGGTCGCCGCGCGCGCGTCGCGGCGGGTGTTCGTGCCGGTGCTGGCGCCACAGGGTATTCCAAGCACCCGGGAGCGGCCGCACGCGCAGTCGTGAGCGCACCTGTCGCAGGGTCTGCCGACCCTCGACAAATCCTGATTGCGCCGGTATTGGCTTGGCCTTCTTTCCTGCCTTGAAAGCTGATCCGATGAGCCTTGCCTCCAAGAGCCCGCAGCCGCGTCCCGGCATTCTGGATATCGCCGCCTATGTGCCCGGCAAGGAGCATGCCCCCGGCGTCGCCAAGGTTCACAAGCTTTCCTCCAACGAGACGCCACTCGGCGCGAGCCCGAGCGCGATCGAAGCCTTCCAGGCGGCGGCCTTCAACCTGGAGCGCTATCCCGATGGGCAGGCGCGGGCGCTGCGCGAGGCGATCGGGGCCGTGCACGGTCTCAACCCGGCCAACATCCTGTGCGGCAACGGTTCTGACGAATTGCTCGGCCTGCTCTGCCACACCTATCTTGCGCCCGGCGACGAGGGCGTTATTACCGAGCACGGGTTCCTGGTCTACAAGATCCAGATCACGGCCGCCGGCGGCGTTCCCGTGACCGTCAAGGAGCGGAAGGCGACGGTCGACGTCGACGCAATCCTTGCGGCTGTCACCGAGCGCACCAAGCTCGTCTTCATCGCCAATCCCGCCAATCCGACCGGCACCTATATCCCGGTCGACGAGGTCCGTCGCTTGCATGCAGCACTTCCAGAGGGCGTGCTTCTGGTGCTCGACGCGGCCTATGCCGAATATGTTCGCCGCAACGATTATGCCGCGGGGCTCGAACTGGTGTCGGCCAACCGCAATGTCGTCATGACCCGGACCTTCTCCAAGATCTACGGTCTTGCCGGCCTGCGCATCGGCTGGATGTACGCGCCGCCGGAGGTGATCGACGCGGTCGACCGGGTCCGCGGCCCCTTCAACCTCAGCGCCGCATCGATCGCGGCCGGTGCCGCGGCCGTGCGAGATCAGGCCTTCGTTGGCCAGGCGGTCGACCATAACCTCACATGGCTGGAGCGTGTCGTGCGTGGCCTGGAAGCACTCGGCCTGACGGTAACGCCATCGGTGACCAACTTCGTGCTCATCCATTTCCCGGCCGAGGACGGCAAGCGCGCAACCGATGCCGACACTTTTCTCACCGCTCGCGGCTATATCCTGCGTGCGGTCGCGGCCTACGGCTTCCCCAATGCCCTGCGCATGACCATCGGCTCTCAGGAAGCCAACGAGGGCGTGATCGCGGCACTGACAGACTTCATGGGACGGAAATGATGACACAGCAGTTTGATACGATCGCGCTTATCGGCATCGGCCTCATCGGCTCATCGATTGCCCGGGAGATCCGCGAGAAACAGCTCGCCGGCACCCTGGTGATCTCGACCCGCAGCGAGGCGACGCTTGCGCGCGCCGAAGAGCTCGGCCTTGGCGATCGCTATACGCTGTCGGCCGCCGAGGCCGTGCGCGATGCCGATCTCGTCATCGTCTCGGTGCCGGTCGGTGCGTCCGGTGCCGTCGCGCAGGACATTGCCGCCCATCTGAAACCGGGCGCGATCGTCACCGATGTCGGCTCGACCAAGGGTTCGGTGATTGCCCAGATGGCGCCGCATCTGCCCGACACGGTGCATTTCATCCCCGGACATCCGATCGCCGGCACCGAGCATTCGGGCCCGGACGCCGGCTTCGTCGGCCTCTTCCGTGGCCGCTGGTGCATCCTTACGCCGCCACCCGGCCAGGACGAGGAAGCGATCGCCAGGCTCAGGCTGTTCTGGGAAACGCTCGGCTCGATGGTCGAGGAAATGGATGCGGAACATCACGACAAGGTGCTGGCGATCGTATCGCATCTGCCGCACATCATCGCCTACAACATCGTCGGCACGGCCGACGATCTGGAGGCGGTGACCGAGTCCGAAGTCATCAAGTATTCCGCGTCCGGTTTCCGCGACTTCACGCGTCTCGCCGCCTCCGACCCGACCATGTGGCGGGATGTCTGCCTGCACAACAAGGACGCGATCCTCGAAATGCTGTCGCGGTTTTCCGAGGACCTCGCCTATCTGCAGCGGGCGATCCGCTGGGGTGACGGCGACAAGCTGTTCGACCTCTTCACCCGCACCCGCGCGATTCGCCGCTCGATCATTCAGGCCGGCCAGGACACCGCCATGCCCGACTTCGGCCGCCATGCGATGGACCAGAAGTAGCGGTTGCCAGCAGTTCCAGGAAAAGTGCGAAGGCTACAAGGCTGATGGCGACGACAAAGATCGAGAATGCATGCTTGCCGGGAGGCTCGCTCGTTTTCCTCATTCCGGCCTGTGGCGGAATCCAGCGACCTGACGTCTGTCAGGTCAAGCGCTCTTTCAGCCCAATGACTTGGGCTGGCTAGATTCCTGTGACACGCACAGGAATGACGGAAATCTTCATCTAACGCCACGTGGACGTCTGCCGGGGATTGGGACTGACTGCGAAAGCAGTGCGAGCCCGAGGTGGTCCCGGCACCCGTCTCTACCAGTCAATGCCGCCCGCGGCGTCGTCCCGATCAGAGCGTCGGCAGCACGCCGATCGGGATGAAGGCGAGGAAGGCGGTGCCGTCGCGCACGTTCAATTTCACCGTCGCTTCGTTCTTGCCGTTGGCAAGCGCCTTCAGCATGTTGGCGGTGTTGTTGACGAGGTTGGCGTCGTCCGGAATGAGCTTCACGAGGTTTTCCCGCCAGGCGTCGATGTTGGTCATCGTCAGGGAAAGCTCGCCTGATATCAGCCCCTGATCGTTGACCGAGAACGGACCCGACAGCTTTGCGTTCATGCCGGCGCCGAGGTCGAGCGTCATCTGGCGCAGCTCGCCCTTGCTGCCGCGCAGCATGGCCGGTGTCGGGATGCCCGAGCCCATCCAACTCGCCTTGTCGACGAAGGTGAGGTCGGCTGCGACGGTCGCCGGCGGCGCCAGGCTCTCTCCCCCTTGCGGGCGCAGATCGAGCTTGTCGACGCTCAAGGCTGCATCGAGGTCGTTGCCGTTGCGGCGCAGATGCATTTCGCCGTGGCTCGCGCCAAAGCCGAAGCTGTCACCGGTCACGGGCAGGCGCACCGTGCCCGTCAGGTTGTCATAGCTGATCGAGCTGCGGTCGAGCCCGGAGAGCGTTGCCCGCACGCTCGCATGCAGCAGCGTCCAGTCTGCCGAGACATTCAAGTCGGGCGAGACGCGAAATTCGGCCGGGCCGTCGAGTTCGATGATCGCGTGACCGGGCTGGTAGACCTGGGCCGCTGTTCGAAGCGCTCCAAACGAGGCGGAGGCCCCGCGGCGGGTGTCGTCGAGGTTGACCTTGTCGCAGAAGAGACCGATGCGGAAGGGGAAGCCGCGCACGTCCATGTTGGTGCACTCGCCCCCGAGCCCGTTGGCGCTGGCATTGGCGAGCTCGGCCGTCAGGCGCTTTTCGATCTGGGCGGCCACGGCAAACCAGCCGGCCGAATAGGCGGCGCAGACGATCACGATGCCGGCGATCAACCAGCGGAACTTTCGGGCGACCGGCGAGGGATTGGCGACTGCGGTTACGGTCATGGTAGCGCTTACTCCACAAAACTTCAGACCGCGGCCGCCTTTCGGGTGGCGCCGCCCGTCCTGCTTGTTATCTCATCATTCGATGCACGGGAACGACTTGTCTCTTCCGTGCCGGGATGCTGTGCCGTAGAAAAACCGACATGGCCGACCACCGGTAAGCCGACGATTCGGCGACGATCAGACAGCGCGGATTGAATGACAGTGGATATGGACGAATTTTGGGTCTTTGGCTACGGGTCGCTGATGTGGAACCCGGGCTTCCGGTTCGAGGAAAGATCGACGGCGCGGGCGTTCGGTTATCGCCGGGCGCTGTGCGTGCGCTCCTGGGTCCATCGCGGCACCGAGCAGCGGCCGGGCCTGGTGCTCGGCCTCGACCATGGCGGCTCCTGCATCGGCACGGCCTTTCGCGTCGATACGAGCGAGAAAACGGCGGTGATCGATTATTTGCGTGAGCGCGAACTCGTGACCCACGTCTACAAGGAAAAGACGATGCCCGTTCAGCTTGCCGATGGCCGGCGGGTGCCGGCGCTGACCTACGTGATCGACCGTGCCCACGTGCAATATGCCGGTGCGCTCAGTGCGCCGGAAGCCGCGGCGATCGTTGCCGTTTCCGTGGGAAAGTCCGGGCCGAACAGTGAATACGTGTTCAACACCCTTGCCCATCTCAAGGAGATGGGCATTCGCGACCATTGGCTCGAAGAAGTCGTGGCGACGTTGACGGCTTAGCTTGCCAGCGCCGCGGCTGAGTTAGCCGCGACCCATTGCCTTCAACTCGGCGAGACGCTGCTTTGCCGTCGGCGGCAGCGGCAGGTGCGGGTTGTTCTTGACGGTCTCGATGAGAAGCTCGTCGCTTGCCGTTTCGGTCACTTCGATCAGCCTGGCGAGGAACTCGTCCGGATCGAGACCGGCCTCGATCGGCGGCAGAACGCGCACCTTGAAATGACCGGGGTAGCGCAGGAACTTGCGGCGCGGCCAGAACAGGCCGGGATGCATGGCAACGGGCACGACCGGCACGTTCAGGTCGCGGTAGAGGCGGGCGATGCCGTACTTATAGTGCGGCGGCGCGCCCGGTGGACGGCGGGTGCCTTCGGGATAGATGATCAGCTCGCGGCCAGACGCCATTTCCTGCTTGGCGCGGTCCATCACCTCGGTCATGGCGCGGCCGCGGGCGGCGCGGTTTACCGGCACCATGCGCTGCTTCTGGATGTACCAGCCGAACAGCGGGATCCAGGTCAGTTCGCGCTTGAGAATGAAGAACGGGTCATTGAGCCAGGGCAACAGCGCATAGACATCCCAGAACGACTGGTGCTTCGGCGCGAAGATGTAGCCGCTCTTCGGAATATTCTCCAGGCCCTCGATCTCGAAGGTCGTGCCGACCATCTTTTCGAACAGCCAGTGATTGCTGCGCGCCCAGTTCTTCGGGACGAACCAGGACGTCTTTCGCGACACCAGGAAATAGGCCGGCGTAAAGACGATCATCTGCAGGATCAGATTGACGTAGAAGACCAGATTGAAAAGGACCGAACGCAGGACGATCATCAGCAGGCTCTCGAAAGGCGAGTTCAGTTATATCCAGCCTATGGCCGGTGGGTCGCTGCGTACACGAATAAAGGCTGAAGGAAAACCGCTCGTTCTCACTTTGCTGATGGAAGCGCGCTGACGACTATTCTTCGGCAGGTGTCGCGCGCGAGGGAACGGTGCGCAAACCACTCGCAGGGCGGGCGCCGGCCATGTCGCGCACGGAGGCGACAGTATACTTGCCGAATTCCAGCAGGATCGATTTCAGCACCATCGGATTGCGCAGCCAGTTCGTCGTCTTGAGGTCGGAATTGACGACGGGGTAGGCGATGAATTCGGTCTCCGGACGGGCGCGCCGCAGTTCGAGCAGGCTGCGCGGCATGTGGTAATTGTTGGTCACGACAAGCACGCGCTTGTAACCGCGGTCGCTGATCCACTGGCTGGCTTCCGTGGCATTGCCGATCGTGTCGATGGCCTCGTGGCCGATGTCGACGCAGCATTTGAACAGATCGGCCGAGCTTTGCGTGTTGCGCCGGATCTGGCTGCCGGTGGTTGCCGGATGGACGCCAGAAATGAGGAGCCGCTTGCCGGCGCCGGATTTCAAGAGGTCGACCGCCTGATCGATGCGCTGGAAGCCGCCGGTCAGGACGACGATCGCCTCCGCCTTGGGATTGTCAGGCGGCTGCAGCGAGGCGACCGTATCGGCAAAATTGAGGAAGGCAGCGACCACGATCGCGAGTGGAACAAGCAGGACGAAGAACGTCCGGCGGAGAATTCTGCGCAAGGGGCCACGGCGGCGGCGCTCCTGTTCGGCTCCGCCTTGCCATTTCCCCCCTCCGGCCATCCCGCTCCCGCGAAGTCCTTGCGCCATCATGATTCTCTTCAGATAGCGCCAGATTGCGGCAAGGAATGGATCGAATAAAGGCGAAACATTAGGGCGTCAGCTTTGGTACGTATCCGTGCGGCCGGGATCGGAGCGGATCAGGTCGATCTCATAGATCGTGCGCGTCACGGTGAGCCGTGCCGTCAGCGTGGTCAACACTGCGATGACGATCATGATGGCAAGAATGCCGAGATACCCACCGTAACCGATGGTGAATGTTCCGAAGAGGGCGGTCGCCTGGTCCGTTTCCGGTGTCGCGAGCGTGCGCGATTGCCAGTAGCCGGCAAGCGCGAAGAACAGCGCCGCCAGAAGCCCGCCGGCGCCGGCGCCCTTGAGACTGATCCTGAGGAAATGCTTCTGAAACTCGGATGCGACGAAACCGGCCTCCGCGCCGACGAAATGCAGCACTTCGACGATATGGCGGTTTCCAGACAGGGCGCCGCGCGTGGCGAAGATGACGGTCAGCACCATCGTCGAGAAGACGAGCACGAGCACGCCTGTACCGATCATCGCCGTCGTGTTGGCCATTGCCACCAGGCGATCGACCCAGGTGCGGTGATCATCGAGAAACGCCTGTGGGATGATCTCCGTCAGCGCCTTGCGCATGGCGACGAAGTCGGGCGGATTGTTTTCATCGATGGTGATGATGACGAGGCGGGGAACCGGCAATTCGTCGAGATCGAGGCCCTCGCCGAGCCAGGGCTCGAGCAGGCGGGCGGTCGCCGCGCGGTCGACGATGTTGCCGCCGGTCGCGCCGCTGAAGGTCAGCGCCAGATCGCGTGCGTCGGCCAGCGCCTTTTCCATGTCGAGATTGTCGTCCGGCTTGATCTGGATGGTGATCTCGCGGGAAATCTGGCTCTGCCAGCTCTGGGCCGTGGCGCGCACCATGCTGACGCCACCGAGCGTCAGGCAGGCGAGGAACGACATGATGGCGATCACGCACATCAGCGCGTGGCCGGACACGTTGGTCGAGGGAACGATCGGCCCCATGGGGCGCACGCGCATCTCGGTGCGTCGCGGCTGCTGCTGCGGTTCAGGCGGCTGCTCGGGCACCTCATGGGTGCGTTTGGTGCGGCCCTCACTCATAGATGTCGAGCCGCCCTTGCGAAAGGATCATGCGCCGCGCCTCGACCTGGTCCATCAAGGACAGATCGTGGGTGGCGATGACGACGGCCGTGCCGAGCCGGTTGAGCTCGAGGAAAAGGTTGAGCAGGCGGCGGGCCATCGGCGGGTCGACATTGCCGGTCGGCTCGTCGGCAAGCAGGATCTCCGGCCGGTCGATCAGGGCGCGCGCGATCGCCGCGCGCTGCTTCTCACCGCCCGACAGTACCGGCGGCAGCACGTTGATGCGCTCGCCGAGCCCGACCCATTTCAGCAATTCAAGAACGTCGGCGCGGTAGCTCGATTCGTCCTTGCCACGAACGCGCAAGGGAAGAGCGACGTTCTCATAGGTGGTCAGGTGATCGAGCAGGCGAAAGTCCTGGAAAACGATGCCGACGCGTCGGCGCAGCATCGGGAATTCCTCACGCGGGATCGACGAAATGTTGCGGTCGAACATGCGGATGAGGCCGCGTGTCGGCTGCAGCGAGAGGAAGAGAAGGCGCAAAAGCGTCGTCTTTCCGGCGCCGGAGGGCCCGGTCAGGAACTGGAACGACCGCCGCGGAATATCGAAGGTCAGGTCCCGGAGAATTTCCGGTCCCATACCATAACGCAGTCCGACGTTCTCAAAATGAATCAAAGGGTAGCCCAGTCTCTCTCACGACCCGCGCGGTTTTGCTGGAGGCCGGTCATCTGCGCATAGGACGCCAGACACCGAAAGGCAAAACCGCCAGCGGAACCATGGTTAAGCAGCGGTTAATTTTTCATGAAAAGGCGCCGGTTTCGCGACCTCTTTCCGAAGCATTAACCATTTCGGTTTACGTGTCGGAAAGATTTGATGCAATGCCCAGATTCTTGCACCGCATGGGTTCGGCGCATTGCCCGATGGTTTCGCGTGGGACGACAGCTCGGCCCGCGATCCTGGAGGGAAAGGCGATGCAGGCATTCCGCACGAAATCGGCCGGCGCCGCGGCCAGTGCCGATCTGTTGCTGCCGGATCGGGCGCAGCGACAGGCTGCATCCGCAACGCGCCGGGCCGACTATGTCGACGTCGAGTTCGAAACGGTTGCGGCTACGGCCCGCCGAACTCCCTATCCGGTGTTCAACGATACCCGGCAGCGCAGTCGACGCTCCGGGCCGCGCTTGACAGTCGTTCGCGACGAACAGGCTGCCGGGGGACGTTTTTTGTCCTTGGCCGAGGCGCGGTTGCGCGCCATGCCGCCGCGCCAGTTCGCCGGGCTGGTCGCGGCCTTCGCGCTCGCGGCCTTTGCGGGGATCATCGCCCTTTCGACCGGTGACCAGCGCATACAGGCGCCGCTGGCGATCAGCGATATAACGACCTCGCTCGACTATTCCGGCGGCATGCGGGTGCTTTCGGTCTACGGCGCTATCGACAATTCTTCTTCCGGACTCCAGCGCCTGCCGTTGATCGTGGTGGACGTGATCAGCAATGGCCGCAAGGTCACGGCGACGCGACTGTTGCCGGAAGGCGCGGCAATTGCGCCCGGCGAGAGCCGCCGCTTCGTGACCAGGCTTCCATATGCAGGTGGAAAAATGCCGGAGGTGAAGGTTTCCTTCGCCGAAAACGGTGTCTCCGTGCGCTGATTGTGCTAAGCGGGCGCGAAAGGGAAGGCGTTTGTCTTCCGGAAGAAACGCTGGAGAAGCCGCATGCCCGTCGTTCGCGGAAAGAATATCGAGCCCCTGTACACGGCAGAGACGATCGCCGCACGCAACAACGAGCTTGCCGACATGATCGTCAACGGTCCGCATCAGGACCTTCTGGTGATCGCGGTGCTGAAGGGCTCGTTCATCTTCGCCGCGGACCTGATCCGCGCGATGCACAATACCGGCCTTGCACCTGAGGTCGAGTTCATCACGCTTTCGAGCTACGGGCTCGGCACGGTTTCGCAGGGCGTCAAGATCATCAAGGACATCGACAGCGACGTACATGGTCGCGACGTGCTCCTGATCGACGATATTCTGGAGTCCGGCCGCACCCTGCGCTTCGCCAAGGAGCTGATGTTCGAGCGTGGCGCGCGCAACGTCACCATCGCCGTGCTGCTCGACAAGCGCATCAAGCGCAAGGTC
The DNA here is from genome assembly GCF_031989085.1 of Ensifer sp. Classification (NCBI taxonomy): domain Bacteria; kingdom Pseudomonadati; phylum Pseudomonadota; class Alphaproteobacteria; order Hyphomicrobiales; family Rhizobiaceae; genus Ensifer; species Ensifer sp. Next base: position 8,678 of record NZ_DALZXU010000018.1, on the reverse strand, counting down.
GAGCTTGAGGCCGATTATGTCGGCTTCGAATGCCCTGATCATTTCGTCGTCGGCTACGGAATGGACGTGGCTTACGCCTTCCGCGAACTGCCCTTCGTCGGCGTTGTCACCGGCGACGCCGAGTAAAAATGCGGGAATGGAAAGCGCCGCGACCTTCGGGTTCGCGGCGCTTTCGCCGCCTTCCGCATCGATCGGAACTGGCCTTGCCTGTGCGGCATTCTGAAATCCAGCCGCCCGGCGTTTACCGAACACAAAGAAAAAGCTGGTTGTTTGGCGTGGTGTCGCGTTTCGGCCCCTCGTGAGGCTGCGCGCCGCTGCGGTCTTCCGTCACATTTTTCGTGAGCGTTGCCGTATCGATTGGAATGGGCCGGTCTCTATGCGAAAGAGCCGTGCCGTCGCAGCGAACGCGGAGGCCATGATGGCGAAGATCCTGATTACCGAGGACGAGGATGCATTGCGTTCCTTCGTCGCGCGGGCCCTGAGGCTCGATGGACATGAAACCGTGGAGGCTGGAGACGGTGCAGACGGGCTTGCCTGCTTGCAGACCGACAACTTCGATCTGCTTCTGTCCGATATCCGCATGCCGGTGATGGATGGAATCGAGTTGACCCATCAGGCCGCCGCCGCCTTTCCGGCGATGAAGATCCTGCTGATGACCGGCTATGCCGAGCAGCGTGAGCGCGCAGACGACCTTGCCGACAAGATCGTCGACGTCATTTCGAAGCCCTTTTCCCTGCCCGATATCCGCAAGGCGGTCGCGTTGGCACTTGCCGCCTGACAGCCCGATGCCTGACACGTCCGCGTCTGCCGGGCGGGCGCCTAGGCAACTCCTAGGGCATTTTCCAGATCAGAAAAACGCCCCCGGCACATTTCGGTGCCGGGGGCGTTTTCGTTCCGGTGCGTGTTGCCGGTCGCGCGTCAGCGCATGTCGAGCAGGCGTTCGAGATATTGCCGCTCGGCTTCCGGCGAGATCGTGTTGCCGAGCCGGCGGCGGATCTCGTCGAGGATCTCACGGGCCCGCTGGGTGTCGATCTCATCGGGCACCTTGACCTGGTCGCCGAAATCGGGGCCAGCATTCTGCTGGCGCCGGCCGAGCGGATCACGGCCGTTCTGGCCATACTGAGGCACACCCTGGCCGGGTCCCTGACCCTGGGCCTGCATCTGGTTCATCATGTCCTGCGCGCCGTCGCGCAGTGCCTGAAGCGCGCGGCCCTGGCTGCCGACGGCCGGTTCGCCCTGGCCCTTGCCAAGCGAGCCGGAAGCGCCGTCCATCTCGCGCTTGGCATCGCCAAAGCCCTTGCCGGGCTTGATGCCGAGGCCTTCCAGCCCCTTTTGCAATTCGCCCAGCTGCTTGCCGAGCGCATCCTGCTGCTGCTTCAGCTGTTTCAGCGCTTCCTTCAGCTGCTCGGCGGTCATCTCGTCAAGCGGATTGGGCTGGCCGTTCTCGTCGCCGCGCTGGCCCGGGTCCTGGGGCATGTCCTGGCCGTAAAGCTCGTTGTCCTCGCCCTGCAGCGGATCGCCGCGCTGCATGCGGTCGCGCTGCGCCTGGTCGAGCTTGAAGGTCTCGTCCATCAGCCGCTGCTGCTCCTGCATCAGCTTGCCGAGCTTGTCCATCTGCTCGCGCATGGCGTTGTTCTGTTCGCCCTGCTGCTGCTGCTGGCTGCGGCCCGCCTGCAAGTTGTTCATCATTCGCTGCAGCTCGGACAGCATCTGCCGGGCCTGGTCGCGCGCGCCTGAGCGTGCCAGGTTCTCGATCTGGTTCATCATCTTGTCCAGATCCTGCTGGCGCAGCACATTGTTCTGGTCAGGGTTGGCGGCCATGCGCGGGTTTTTCGCGGCCTCCTTGGCGAGCGCCTGCATGTATTCCTGCATGGCCTCGCGCAGTTCCTTCATCAGCTTGGCGATTTCCTCGTCAGGCGCATTGCGCTCGAGCGCGTCCGAAAGCGCCTGCTGTGCATCGCGCAGGCGCCGGTCGGCAAGCGACAGATCGCCATCCTCGATGCCAAGCGCGATTTCCCAGAGATGCTTGGCCGCATCGCGCAGCATGTCGTCGTCATGCGCGAGCGCCATGCGCGAGCGTGCCGATTTCAACAGGAGGAAATGGGTGAGGTTGGGGATCATCTGTTCGGCGAAGCTGGTGATCGCGTCATTGAGGTCGATCGCGCGCGGCAGCTCGTTGGCATTGAGCGCGAAGACCTGGCGCTGCTCTGCGACCGAGCCTGCCAGCGGATTGAAGAATTGCCGCGCGGGCAGGATCATGTCCTGCGGCACGCTGCGGCCCTCCTGGCCGGCGGCGTCACGGGCAACGAGCGTGACACGCACGTGCTTGCCAGCGAGTGGATGTTCGCTGAGGTTCCGGCTGGTCGTGCCCTTGGCCTCGCGGGCGTTGCGGCGCGGCAGGTCGAGCCGGTATTCGGGCAGCGGATAGAGCGGCCGCGCGTCCTTGGCGGGCTCTTCGAGCGGCTTGATCTCGGCCCAGGCCTGGGCGATGCCATAGTCGTCCGATGCGAGGAACGCGATGTCGAGCGAGGCATTGGGGGTCGGCTTCGGCAGGCCGTCGAATGCGATCTGCGGCACGCTGTCGGGCGTGATCTTGAACGTCCACGTCTGGCCGCCGACCGACAATTCGCCGTCCTTGACGATCTTGTAGAGGTGGTTGCGCACGGCGTTGGCGGTCTCGGACGCATTTTGGCTGGCCGGCTCCGCTGCCGCCGCCTTTTCGTCGGGCTTCTCGCCGGCGGTCGGGATCAAGATCGGTGCCGTGCCGCCGCTTTCGGTGTAGCGCACGGCCTCGTCCGAACCGGTGCCGGTGACGCGCACGGTCAGATCGCTGAACTGCGGAATGGTGATCGCTGCTGTCTCGTCGGCCGGGGAGGCGACGCCCTGGCGGCCGGTGAGGAAGACAGGCGCCCGTCCGGTGTAGGCGGGTGGCGCCACCCAGGCATCGACCCGGATGTCGGCGACTTCGCTTTGGGGCTGCGGCAAGTGGAACGCGTCGGAGAGCAGGCCCGCGCGGTTGGAATAGGAATAGGCAAAGGCCACGCAGGCGATCAGGACCGGCAGCGCCCGCAACGCGAAGGGGTCATGACGGGCGATGTCGGGCCGCGGCAGGCCGGTGTCGAGCGCCCGGACCATGCCTGCCATGCGCGTCTGGTGTTCGCGCCACAGCGCCTGGCCGAAGGCGCCGCCGGTCGCCGGCATGTCGTCCTGGACGCGGATTGCCTGGTGCGGCAGGTCGTTGCGCTCTTCGAGCATGCGGTCGGCATCGACGGTGCCCGGCAGTCTGATCCGGGTCAGCGGAACGAGGGCGGCAATGAAGGCGACGAGAAAGCCCAGGAGCAGGGCGGCATGCAACCAAAGGGGAGCGATCCGGAACAGACCGAGCCAAGCGGACGACAGAAACAGAAGTACGATCGAGGCGGGAACAAGGGCACGCGGCAGAACCTGCTCGGCGGTGAGGACCGCGCGCGCGACATATCTCTTCAGTGCCAGTGTCCTGGCAAACGACTTCGGTTGTGGCGTTTCATCCTGCCGGAATTGCGTCATCCGCCCAAGTTCCCTTTCGGTCGCTCATGACCGCTCGTGATCGACCTCTTGACGGGTCAGGATAACATCGTTTGTGGCGAAGACGAGGGCGACAACAAAATCGTGATCGCCCGTGCGGGCGATCCACAGATCATCGTTCGATCCGGGTGTGGCTCAGTCGAGCCAGTCCGGCACGGAATCGAGCCCGATCAGTTCGTCGTAGCTGCCGCGCGGCCGGATCACGTGGAAGCGGTCGCCCTTGACCAGCACTTCCGGGATCAGCAGCCGGCTGTTGTACGTGCTGGCCTGGACCGCGCCATAGGCACCGGCCGAGCTGATGGCGAAGAGATCGCCGGGCTTCGGCATCGCCATCTCGCGGTCGAGCGCCAGATAATCGCCGGTCTCGCAAACGGGCCCGACGACATCGGCCTTGATGCGCGGCGCGTTGGCGGCCGAAATGCGCACCGGGCGGATCTCGTGATAGGCTTCATAGAGCGTCGGGCGGATGAGGTCGTTCATGGCGCCGTCGACGATGACGAAGGTCTTGTCGCCGCCGTCCTTGACGTAGATGACCTCGGTCACGAGGATGCCGGCATTGCCGACGATCAGCCGGCCCGGTTCGGTGACGATCTTGCAGCCGAGCGATTGCAGCTGGTTCTTGACGATATCGGCATAGGCGTCGGGCAGCGGCGGCGGATTGTTGTCTTCCTTGTAGGGAATGCCAAGGCCGCCGCCGATATCGACGTGATCGATCGCATGGCCGTCGCTGCGCAGCGCGTCGACCAGTTCGCGCAGAAGCTTGAAGGCGTCGTCGAAAGGCTGCAGCTCGGTGATCTGGCTGCCGATATGCATGTCGATGCCGGTAACCTGGATGCCGGGAAGCGTTGCCGCATGGGCATAGACCGCGCGGGCGCGCTCCCAGGAAATGCCGAACTTGTTTTCTTTCTTGCCTGTCGAGATCTTCGAGTGGGTGCGCGCGTCGACATCCGGATTGATGCGGAAGGAGACGTGCGCCCGCTTGCCGGCGCGAACGGCGCGCTGGTTGAGGACTTCGAGTTCGGGTTCGGATTCGACGTTGAAGCAGTAGATGCCGGCGTCGAGCGCCATATCCATTTCATTCGGGGTCTTGCCGACGCCCGAGAACATGATGCGGCTTGCCGGAATGCCGGCGGCCAGAGCCCGGCGCAGTTCACCACCCGACACGACGTCGACGCCGGCGCCAAGGCGCGCGAGCGTTTTCAGCACCGCCTGGTTCGAGTTGGCCTTCATGGCGTAGCAGACCATGGCGTCGACATCGGCGAAGGCATTCGAGAAGACCTTGTAGTGCCGCTCGAGCGTTGCCGTCGAATAACAGTAGAAGGGCGTGCCGACGGCGCGGGCGATATCCGTCACCGGCACGTCTTCGGCGTAGAGGATTCCGTCGCGGTATTCGAAATGGTTCACGGGGCTTGGCTCGGCTTAGAGGAGGGGATCAAGCAGGAAACGGCGGTTGTCCGGCTGCTCTTTCTGTTCGACGGTTCCGGCAGGGGTCAAGGTGTTGATCGGTGCCGTCGAGCCGGGTCGGTCGAGGTCGCCCTTGCGTCCACAACCGACAAGAACCAGCCCGGGGATCGCCAGAAGAAGCGCAAGCCGGGCCGCCTTCGTGAATGTCATCGTGATTTTCCTTCGCGGGAGACTGATGCTGGTGCGATGTCTTATCGATTTTTCCGGCGCTTGTGCACCCTGATTCTGCGACCTGTTTCAGGCCCTTGCGTCCAGGCGGGCCATTGCCCCGAAACCGCCGGGCGGTTGCGGGGCGCAAGCATCAGTTGCGGGTGCGCCACCAGGCGATCTGCTTGCGCACCTCGCTCGGTGCGGTGCCGCCGAAGGAGGTGCGGCTGGCGACCGAGGCCTCGACGGTCAGCACATCGAACACCTTGGCGGTGATATCGGCATGGATCGACTGCAGGTCTTCCAGCGTGAGGTCGGCGAGGTCGCAGGCCTTCTGTTCGGCGAGCGCCACGGCACGGCCGGTGACGTGGTGGGCATCACGGAACGGCAGGCCCGCCTCGCGCACCAGCCAGTCGGCAAGGTCGGTGGCGGTCGAATAGCCGGAGCCGGCGGCGGCCTTCATCCGATCGGCGCGGATGGTCATATCGCGCACCATGCCGGTCATGGCGGCAACAGCAAGTTCGAGGCTCTCGGCGGCGTCGAAGACCTGTTCCTTGTCTTCCTGCATGTCCTTGGAATAGGCGAGCGGCAGGCCCTTCATGACCGTCAGAAGGGCGATCAGCGAACCGTTGATGCGGCCGGTCTTGGCGCGCACCAGTTCGGCGGCATCGGGGTTCTTCTTCTGCGGCATGATCGAGGAGCCGGTCGAAAACGCATCGGACAGGCGGATGAAGCCGAACTGCGGCGTCGACCAGATGACGATCTCTTCGGCCAGGCGCGACAGGTGCGTGGCGGTGATCGAGGCCATCGACAGGAACTCGAGCGCGAAGTCGCGGTCGGAGACCGTGTCGATCGAATTGCGGGTCGGCCCGGCAAAGCCGAGCGCGTTCGCGGTCATGTGGCGGTCGATCGGGAAGCCGGTGCCGGCAAGGGCGGCGGCACCGATCGGGCTTTCGTCCATGTGCTCGATGGCGTGCCGCACGCGCGAGCGGTCGCGCCCGAACATCTCGACATAGGCCATGCAGTGATGGCCGAAGGTGACCGGCTGGGCGGTCTGCAGATGGGTGAAGCCGGGCATGACGGTCTCAGCATGTTCCTCGGCGCGGTCGAGGAAGGCCGCGATCAGGCCGGTCAGGGCCTTTTCGGTGCGCTGCAACTCTTCCTTGACCCAGAGGCGGAAGTCGAGCGCCACCTGGTCGTTGCGCGAGCGGGCGGTATGCAGCCGGCCCGCGGCAGGCCCGATCAGGGTCGCAAGCCGCGCCTCGATGTTCATGTGGATGTCTTCGAGGCGACGCGAAAACTCGAACTGGCCGCTCTCGATCTCTGACAGGATCGTGTTGAGACCGTGAACGATCTTGTCTTTGTCCTCGGCCGAAATGATGCCTTGATGCGCAAGCATGGTCGCATGCGCTATTGAGCCGCGGATGTCCTGGCCATAGAGCTTCTTGTCGAAGCCGATCGAGGCATTTATCTCCTCCATGATCGCGTCCGGACCCGAAGCGAAGCGACCGCCCCACATCTGGTTGGAGGATTTCGTTTCGGAATTGCCGTCAGCCATGAAGAATGCCCGCCTTGGAGAATGAAATGCCCGACCAGAAGAAATCCCCCCCGGCCGTGAAATTGTTCGCGCTCGCCGCCGTGTTCGGCGTGATCGTCGGTGCGGCTGCGGTATACGTGAAGGAGACGGGGTCTGGCAATGCCGAGCCTGCCGAAACGGCAAGTGCCAGCTGCCCGTTTACCGGCGAAAAGGTCGCCTCGCTGACCCCGTTCATGAAGGGCCAGGTGGCGGCGATGTCACCGGCCGCATCGCCGCGCCCGATTGCGCTCGATTTCAACGACCCTGAGGGCAAGCCGACGACGGTGAAGGCCTTTGCCGGCAAGACCCTGCTCGTCAATCTCTGGGCCACCTGGTGTGGGCCCTGCCGCGAGGAGATGCCGGCGCTGAACGCGCTGCAGAAGTCGCTCGGCAGCGACAAGTTCGAAGTGGTCGCGATCAACATCGACGTGGGTGACGACGAAAAGCCGAAGGCCTTCCTCGACGAGACTGCCGCGCACGACCTGCGCTACTACCGCGATGCCTCGATGGGGGTCTTCAACAACCTGAAGAAGGAAGGGCTCGCCTTCGGCCTGCCGGCGACCCTGCTGATCGACGACAAGGGATGCCTGATCGGCTCGATGAACGGCCCGGCCGCGTGGGACAGCGATGACGCAAAAGCGCTGATCAGCGCTGCAATCACGCCCGCAGCCGGCAGCTGACCTCTTGGCAATCACCCTCTGAAAACTGAAAAGCCCGGCATTTCGCCGGGCTTTGAATGTCTGGAACAGGTCGATCAGCGGGTCGGGACCGGCACTTCGCCGCGGTAATCGTAGAAGCCGCGCCCGGACTTGCGGCCGAGCCAGCCGGCTTCGACGTATTTTACGAGGAGCGGGCAGGGACGGTACTTGGAGTCCGCCAGGCCATCGTGCAGCACCTGCATGATCGACAGGCAGGTGTCGAGGCCGATGAAGTCGGCAAGCTGCAGCGGGCCCATCGGGTGGTTGGCGCCGAGCTTCATGGCGGTATCGATCGCCTCGACGGTGCCGACGCCTTCATAGAGTGTGTAGATCGCCTCGTTGATCATCGGCAGCAGGATGCGGTTGACGATGAAGGCCGGGAAGTCTTCGGCGACCGTCACCGTCTTGTCCAGCGTGCCGACGAATTCCTTGGCCGCCTTGAATGTGCCTTCGTCCGTCGCGATGCCGCGCACGAGCTCGACCAGCTTCATCACCGGAACCGGGTTCATGAAGTGGATGCCCATGAACTTTTCCGGGCGGTCGGTGGCCGATGCAAGCCGGGTGATCGACAGCGACGACGTGTTGGTCGCCAGCAGCGCCTCAGGCTTCAGGATCGGACACACCTGGCCGTAGATCTTGCGCTTGATGGTTTCATCTTCGGTGACGGCCTCGATGACGAGGTCTACCTGCGACAGGTCGTTGATGTCGGACGAGCCCTTGATCAGCGAAAGCGCGCTCTTGCGCGCTTCGTCGGTCATCTTGCCGGAGGATACCTGGCGGGCGAGGTTGCCGTTGACAGTGGCAAGGCCGGCCTCGATGCGATCAGCAGCAAGATCGTAGATCTGCACCTTGTATCCGGCCATGGCCGAAACATGCGCAATGCCGCAGCCCATCTGCCCGGCACCAATAACTCCGACCGTCTTGATCATCGCGGCGAACATCCATCTTCAAGAATTTTGGCGGCCTGACCGCCGTCACATACGAAAATACCGGGCCGGTCTGGCCGGCCCGGTAGATTGTTAATGCCAAGTCCGCGCTTTTGCCAGCCCTTTTCCTTGGGGCTCGGGCAGCGCGGTTGGCGAATGGTTACAGCGCCTTTTCAAGCTCCGGCAGGGCTTCGAACAGGTCGGCGACGAGGCCGTAGTCGGCGACCTGGAAGATCGGTGCCTCCTCGTCCTTGTTGATGGCGACGATGACCTTCGAATCCTTCATGCCGGCGAGATGCTGGA
>NZ_DALZXU010000017.1:0-36238 GCF_031989085.1 Ensifer sp. | reverse complement strand
AAAATACATACCTAAAAGCCCGCTGGACAATAACGTCCGCGGGCTTTTTGCGTTTCGGGCCCCAGTCCACAACGCATGGCGCGGCCGATGAGAAATCCAGTCTAGTCAGGAAGCGCCAGACCGACCGGCTCACGCGGAGCGTTGACGCTCCTTGTGTTTGTCCGACTGCGCGCAGTTGTCGCCGTCGGACGCGATGATCTCCTGGCTGGCGCGATCAGGCGATCGCCCGCGCGGGGGAGGTGAGGGCCTGGATCTCGCCATAAATTCCGGCGGCAATCTCGGGGTGGGTCAACGCCATGTGAAGGTTGGCTGCCACGAAGCCGGCCGGGTTTCCGCAATCGAAGGTTCGCCCGTCAAATTCGAAGGCGCGGATCTCCTGGTCTTTCATCAGCGTAATCATCGCGTCGGTCAACTGAATCTCGCCGCCTGCCCCCGGCGTCTGGTTTTCGAGGATGGAGAAGATCTCCGGTTGCAGGATATAGCGTCCGGAAATGAACAGGTTGCTCGGCGCCGTTCCCGGCGCAGGTTTTTCGACCAGGCCATCGACCAGATTGCCGGTCAGCGTCTGCTTCAACGACACGATACCGAATTTGTGGGTCTCTTCCGGCAGGCACCGCTCGACGGCCACGACATTGCCGCCGTGCCGACGGTAAAGATCCGTCATCGATTGAAGGCAGGGTTCCTGATCGACCATCAGCATGTCGGGCAAAAGCACAGCGAAGGGTTCGTCGCCGATGATGTGCCGTGCGGTCCAGACCGCGTGGCCAAGGCCGCGGGCCTGCTGCTGGCGCACGAACGAGATGGCGCCCACTTCGGGCGTTGCGGTGACGAGCCGATCGGCCAGCGGGGTCTTTCCGGCCCGGCGAAGGGTGGCATCGACCTCGAAGGCGCAATCGAAATAGTCTTCGATCGCGCCCTTCATACGGCCAGTGACGATGACGACATGTTCGATGCCGGCGGCAAAGGCCTCGGCGACGATATAATCGAGGATCGGCCGGTCGACGATCGGCAGCAGTTCCTTGGGAACGCTTTTGGTCGCCGGCAGCATCCGCGTGCCGAAACCGGCGGCCGGAATGATGGCCTTGCGCACTGTCCTTGGGATCATTGCGGTCTGCATGGTCGCACCTCTTTCTTCAAGCAACATCTGAGATTTTCGCCCGGGGGGCCTTGAGGATGGCGTGCATCTTGTGCGCGACGCCGTTTTCGGTGAGGAAACGTTCCATTTCGCCGTAGGCATGGAACCAGGCACGGTTGTACCTGTCGAAAAGGGACTGATCCCAATAGTCCTCCAGCCGGAATTGCGCCTGGCCGAAGACGTCGAAGCTCGGGATCTTGAAGGTGTCGGCGAATTCCGCCGTGCGGCTGTCATAGGTGCAGTAGATCGACGGCACACCATTGGCCAGGGCCAGGAGGTTGCCGTGCAGACGGTAGCCGAGCACCAGATCCTGGGCGCGGATCAGCCGTTCGTAATCGGAAACCACGTCGGAGTAAAAGAGCCTCTGGCGATAAAGCGCGAGTATCTGTTCGTCGAGATACCAGGATGATGTCCAGTGGTCGGCGCGCAGTGCGGCGATTGCTTCCTCGCGCTGCGTCTCGTTGCCCAGCACCAGCTTCTTTTCCTCGACCTCGCCCTGCGCCAGCAGCACAGTCTCGAAATGTCCGGCCATCGTTTTCACCAGGTCGAGGTGCGACCTAAGATAACGCTCGATGTCCTTGGCGTAGGCGTCCGACACTTCCCGCCTGACGGTAACTCCGACCTTACGGACGTCTTGCAACGGCGGCAGCGTGATGCGCAGGTTCGGGTCGTTCAGGCGGAAGGCGGTCGGGCAGCCGACGATCCTGACGTTGCGGATGCCGATGTCCCAAAGCACTTCTGCCGAATAGGCGCCGCGGACTCCGATCGAGGTGGTCGAATCCGACATCAGATGCAACACCGCGCGGGTGTCGTCGGAGAGCCGGATCTTTCCATCGACCGGCGCCTGGGCGCCGATGCCGAAGCCGATGACGGGCAGGCCGAGCGCCTTCAGGACCCTCGCGGCCGCCTCCCAGTCCATGGTGTCGTGAATGTAGTTGGATCCCCTCAGGAAAACGTAGTCGTATTCCTCTCGCAGACGGGCGATCTCTTTTGGATCGAACCGCGAAATCTCGAGCACATCCAGCGTCTCGAAACGCAAGAGCTTCAACGACGAATCGTAGACGAAGGCGTCCCCCATGTTGTGATAGGTTTCGATGTGGGACTGGATATCCCAATGCCGATACCAGCGGACGTTGTCGTGGGCATAGACTTCGCCGGCGGGGATCATGACCAGTATGCGTGCCAAAGAGCCTGTCCCGTCTTTCAAGATTGCGATGCAGCGCGCATTTCGACGCGATGTTCGGTCAACCCGGCATTTTCCCTGTCGCCGAGGAGTTCACGGTAGACGCCGAGGTGTTCGCGCGCGCAATCCCGGGTGTTGAAGGGGCCCCGCATGCTGGCGCGCAGGCGGTCCCAAGCCGTGTCGTCGTTCAGGACCTCGACCATGCGGTCGGCGAGATGCTGGCCGTTGCCGGCGCGAAAATGCAGGCCATCGGCGCCATCGCGGACCTTTTCGGCCATACCGCCAATGTCAGAGCAGAGGATTGGCCGGCGGTGCAGCAGCGCCTCCTGGATGACGACGGGTGAGTTCTCCCACCAGATCGACGGAAAGACGACCCAGTCGACGGAGCGCATGAGTTTCGGCAGGTCCGCATTGCGGTAGCTGCCGTAGAAGCGGACGCGACTGCCGGCGCGCTCGATAAGCGTCTTCATGCGCTCCTGGAACTCTGCCGGCTGGCGCTCGAGGTTGGCGCCGAAGATCATGAGGCAGGCGTCATCGCCCCAGATGTCATCGGGGACGCGGCCGACGGCATCGATCAGCACGTCGACGCCCTTGAACGGCGTCATCTGGCCGAAGAAGGCGAAACGATTGCGGCGAGTGTCGGCTCTCGCCAGCTCGCGCGGGGGCGTTGCCTCTTCGCCCATGATGCCGTTTTCGATGACATGGATGCGTTGGCGATCGATGCCCCACTCAGCGTAACGCTTGGCGAGAAAGGCGCTTGGCGCCACGAAGGCGTCGACCATGTCGAGCAGCATGCCGCGCACAAGCGCTTCACGCCGCAGAAACCTCGAAGCCGGGATGTCTGGAAAACAGCTGTTGCAGGCGGTGGGCGAGGCCTGTTCGCAAAGTTCTCCCGTCGGGCGTTTCACCATCTGCCCATGATTGTGGCAGATCGGCACGAATTCATGGAGGGTCAAAAGAATGGCAGCGCCGGGCAGTGCCGAGCGCACGGCATAGAGCGCCTCCAGGCCAAAACCCAGTACGTGATGAAAATGAACGACATCCGGTTTGACATCGCGCACGAAGCGCAGGAGGTCGCGCTCGATGGACAGTACGTCCTCGTTCGCCAGGTGGAAATGGTCATAGGCATCCGTGTGGAAGAGCACCTCTTCCTGGGGCAGGCGCGCGCTCATCAGCGCGGATGATGCATGGCGCTTCAGCGGGGGAGACGCGGCCGCCAGGTAGACGGACTCGACACCATCCACGGCATTCAGCCCGCGATGCAGATTGTGCGAGGCAATCTCCGCTCCGCCAAGGGAGAACGCGGGGTGCGCATGCGAGATCACCAGCACGCGAAGCTTTTTCGTCTTCATGCGGAAACCCTGTCCAACATTGCCGGGCTTGCGGCGCCGTCCCGGGACCGGTCCTTGAGGAGCCGCGAGTCGATGCGTTCGGCGAGCGCGGCTAGCTTGCCGTTCTGCTCGTCCGAGGCCGGCTCGTCACAGCCGAGCAGCTGGATCGACGGCAGCAGATAGGCGGTCATGCCCGCCTGGTGTAGGCGAAGCCCGATCTCGCCGGCCTTCTGTTTCGAACCGAGATAGACACCGCACGTCCGCATGGCCTGCGTCAGGGCCAGGCGTGGCATGATGCAGCATTCGAGCGATGCGACGTCCACGCGCGTCAATTGCATGGCGGCGATCGCCATCAGCGGATAACCCGCATAACGATCGAGCAGGATCTGGTCGCCGTCTTGCGAGAGCCAGCTTCCGGCCCATTTCACCGAATGATCATCATAGGCGATCATCGGCGAGATCGCGCATCCGGGATGGGCCCTTGCCTCCATCGTCAGGGCGCCATACCAGCCCTTAGCCATGGGGACCAGCGAACCCGACATGGTGATGACGGTCTCGCATGAAATGGCCTCCGCACCGACCGACATCAACTCGAAGCGGTCCTGCGCAGCGGCGGCGCAAACGAACCGGACGGAGAGGCGATAAAAGCGCGCCAGCTGTTGCAACCGGATGAGGTCCCGCTGGTAGGCGGCCTTGCCGACTGCGACCACGATCGGGGTCGTGCGGGTCTGCGGGTCGAGCGCCAGCAGCGCAAGCAGCGGGCCGACTTCCAGCATCCCAACAGTTGAACTGACGACAATGGGGACGCCCGCCTTGTCATCGAACACGCCGACGTCGACGCATGTTTCCATGCGCGGCGCTATAGATGCGGCCATTGAAAGCAGAGGCACGATCTGATGATCGACAATCGCTGGAAGCGCCCAGTTGCTCGCATCCAGCAACGACAATTGCTGCAGCGCGGCTCTTCTCGCGGGCATGCGCTTGGGCGCCAGAGGCAGGAAGGCGCGTCGACCTTCGCGCAAGGTCAGCTCGAGGTAGGGCGTGGTGTCGCGATTGGCGTCCGGCAGCCGGGCGTGCACAACAAAGCCGTGGGCCTGGTCTTCACCGTCAAGCGATGCGCGGAACGCGGGCTGGTCGGCGAAGCTCTGTGCGACGTCGACGCGATCGAGCCGGGACCAGATATCGTCGAGCCTGACTTGCGTGCCGGGCCGTCGCAACCTGACGCAGGTAACCAGATTTTCCGGGTCGAGCAACCAGCCGGAGATGAGCATGTCGCCGTCATCGGTCTCGAACACGCGATCGACATCCATGCGCACGGGAAGAGGGAGGCTGGAGATCGTGTCCTTGCCGGTAAAGCCGTTTGCCACGGAGCGAAGGCGCAGCAACGCCTCCGGCGTCGTGCGGGCTTCGAGCAGGACGGACCTTACGTGGTCCGGAGTTTGCAACGCGGCGCTTATCTGAACGCGCGCATGCACGGGTGTCAGGTGCCAGCCGGCACCGGTGTTGTGGACGATGCCCTTGATTGCATCGGCCCGCAATGTGCCGCCAGTTTCCAGAACGGCGACGAAGCCCGCCTCTCCGTCCGGAAGATCCGGCCGGGCGAAGCTGGCGACGTAACATTCGGCGACGGTGGTCGTATCGGCCAACAGATGGACCTGGCAACGACCGGGAAGGATCTGATGGCTCCAGCCCATGACGACGATGCCGCCATCATGCGTTTCACCGACGAGTTCGATAAAGCCGTCCGAGGGCTGCAGCGCCCTGATCAGCGACAGCCCCGCGGAGATCCTGCCGCGGCCGGCCGATTGCGTCATGAGCTGGTCGGTCAGGCGACCGGCGGCAGCGACACTTTCTCCAGTCGCGGCCTGCGCGAAAAGGGTCGCTGCGTCTTCCATGGAGATCGGCCTGGGGGCGACGATGAAACGCTCGCGCGTTCGCCCGTCGTCGACATCGACGATCGAGAGGGGCGCATCGCGATCGGGTTGCGTGAGGAGCGCTGCAAAGCCGTGCGTTGCCGATGGCGACCCTGCCGGCAGCGACCAGGTTGCAATAAAGCCGCCGCCCGGCCCAGGCCCTGTGCCATCAGCCCTGACCGAGACCGACCGGCCGCTCGCCCGCCCGCAGCCAAGGATGAGGACGGTGTCCCGATCGATCCGGGCAAAGACGGCCCGACCTTTGCCGAGGCGCAGGCCCATGCCTGCGGTGCGAGCGCCGCTGGGCCTAGCGGATCTTTCCACTGTCGTTGTCGTCTGCGGCATCGTCATCGTGCCAGCAGTGCCATGAGCGCGCCCGCGGCAAATCCCATGAGAACGAAGAGCAGCAATACGAGCGGCTTGTTGTCGCCGCTCGTGCGCTTCTGGAGCGCGGTGAGGGTCTTTTCCATACCCGCCACGACCCCGTCCATGCGCAGGAGATGCACATCCAATTCATCGAGCCGCCGGCTCATGTCTGCGCGCAGACCTTCGATGCCGGCACCTGCGTCCTCCGTCGCGTCCACAGGTGCCGCATCCGGGCCGAGATTGGGCACGCGCTGCAGCGATCGCTGCGATACCTGCAGCTGCCGCTGCGCCGACATGAGCACATCCAGCTTGTCGAGCACCCTGGTCAAGGGGGCGGCGATCAGCGCTTCGGCCGCCTGCTCGTCGGGCTGCGGCACGCGCAGGGGATGGCTGACGCCATCTCCCGACATCGCCATGACGACGAGGTCGCGGCTTCGCTTCTGGACGGCCTCGGGCAGGGCGATCTCGAAGGCATGTTTGCCGTCTCCAATGCCGTTTCTCTTCAGGTCGGGGCGGTTGCGGTCGGCGACGGCCTCGGCGACCGGCGCGCCATCGAGAAGGACGCGCACTTTCAGCCTTTGGCCCGGGGTGGCAGGATCGAACGCCCAGCCGAACAGGCGCCCACCGTCGATGGCGTCGACGCGGCCGGCGATCGGCTTGGCGGCTTCGGTCTCTTGCGGCGTCTCGAGTGTCTCTGCGAGTTGAGCCATGGGTCCTCTCTATGCGGCCTCGACCTGCTGCGGGTGGAAAAGTGCGAGATAACGCCCGGCGGTCGTGTCGATATCGTCGGGGCGAACGGCGCGGCCGGACAGCTGTCGCAGCAGCGTCGGTTTCTCGATGATCTGGCGCATGGCGGCAGCGAGTTGGCGCGGATCGTCGGGTGCGACGGTCAGGCCGTTGGAGCCGTTTCTGATCAGTTCCGCCATGCCGCCGATGTTGCTCGCGATGACAGGCCGACCCTGCGCTTGCGCTTCCTGGATGACCAGCGGCGCGTTTTCCCACCAGACCGACGGCACGATGGTGCAATCGACGGCGCCGATCAGGGCGGCGACATCCTCCCGCCGGTATGGGCCGCGCCGCTGCACCTGGGGGGCGGTTTCGGTAAACAGCCGGTCGATGTCGGCAACGAACTCCTTGGCCTGGAACGGCGCGCCGCCATGCACGCGCAGCTCGAAGTCGACGCCATCGGCGATCAATTGGCGGGCGGCCTCCAGCAGCACCCGCGTGCCTTTCCAGGGATTGAGGTTGCCGAAATAGCCGAACACCGGACGTCCGTTCTTGGGCCTGCTCGGGCCAGGTTCAAAAGCGCCGGCCGGCAGGCCGTTGGCGATCACCGAGATGCGGCTTTCCGCAATCCCCCAATCGACATAGCGCTGCTTCAGGAATGCGCTGGGTGCGACAAAATCATCGATCGCGCTGAAGAGCGCCTTGAGATGCTGCTCCCTGAGCGCGAAGCGGTCGGGCTTGATGTCCTTGAAACAGGCGTGGCAACGGTCCGGGCTTGAGCCGTGACAAAGCTCCCGCTTGTCGGTGCGCACCATCAGGCCGTCGTGGTGGCAGATCGGGTAGTAGTCATGCAGCGTCATGACGATCCTGCAATCGGGCAGGGTCCGGCGCACGATATGCGGAAATTCGGCGCCCATCAGCAGGATATGATGAAAATGCACCACATCCGGCCGGAACTCGCGCAACAGTTCCGTCACATCGGGGACGAAACCGTAAAGATCGACTTGGCTCATGAAGAAGCGATCGAAATGGCCGGCCCAAAGCAGGATCTCGTCGCCCGTCGGTCCGATCGCCTGAAAGCTGGTACCCGGTCTCGCCTCGCGGTGAACCTGATTGACTGCGCCGAGGAACAGCGCTTCGTGTCCTGCCCGCTGGTAGGCGCGAAACAGGTCGTGTGCGAACACCTCCGTGCCGCCGGGATGCAGCGCCGGATGATTGTGCGCCACCACGAGAATGCGCTTGCTCATGCGTGGCTCCGCAGGCGCTCGCCAACGAGAATGTCCTGGTAGTGGCTGCCGCCCGGCGCGCGCCAATGGCCGAGGGATTTGAGGACGACCGACAGGCCGGTGCGATCGAACGCGGTATCGAGAAAACCGTCGTCGAAGCCTACGGCCGCCAGCGGCGGCTGGCCGGGCACGAACCAGCAAGGCCCCTGACCGGCGCGCGCGAAGCCGAGCCGCGGATCGCGCCGTCCCGTGGCGTTTTTCGCGGCGATGTCGTCGACGATGAAAGCGCTCATGAACAATCGGCCGCCGACACGAAGAACCCGGACGATTTCCCGGAGATAGGCCATGACTTCGTCGGCGGGCAGATGGGTGACGACCGAGGTCATGATGATGAAATCGAACTGCCCGTCGGCAAACGGGAGCTTCAGCGCCCGCCCCTTGATCGCGCCCTTCGGATTGTAGAGGTCGTGGGCGATGTCGAGGTGCTGGAAGGAGAAATTGGGGTAGTGCGGCGCCACCGCCGACTTGCACCAGCGGATACCGCCCTCGACCGGATCGACACCATCATATCGGCCGTGTTCGCCATCGAGATATTGCGTCAGCGGAACGGCCATCCGGCCGATGCCGCAACCGATATCGAGAACGCGGTGGCTGGAGCGCAAGCCGCCGAGGCGCACGAAATGTCCGAGAAACTCGGCGCCGATCGCCCGGAAATCGCCGTCGCCGACGAAAATGTTGCTGGGATCGGGTTGCGGCAGGAAGCGGTTGCGCGCGATGCTGTCGGTCAACCAGGCAAGTTGCGCGTCGTCGTGCGGCGGCGGTGCGCCGACCTCAGTGCGCGGCAGGGCGTCGATCATGCATTCGTCCATTCAAATGTGCGGTCATCGGGGGAGGCTGGCAACGGTGTGTTTGGCGACCGCTCGTCACGCGCCATCAAGGCTTCGATCTCGCCATTCCAGCGCTCGGTGTGGAGCCAGGAATTGTATTGGCTGGCGACGCCGCGCATGTAGTCCTGGCTGCGTCGGATCGACTGGCGCTCGAGATGATAGAGGCATGCTGATGGCGCGTAGCCGATCTCGAAGCCGGCCCGGCGGATCTTCAGGCAGAGGTCGCTGTCCTCATAATCGCCGATGATGTAGTCCTCGGTGAAGCCGCCGACACGATCGTACAAGGCCCTCGTCGTGACGAGACAGGCGCCGGTGACACCTGGAACGGCTCGGGCGCGCATCGCCGGCGCGTAGTCGCTGGGCAGGCCCTTATAGAAGTGATGATTGAGCCAGATCCCGCGCTGGTCGCGGCCGAAGTAAAGGCCGGCGTGCTGCAGCGATCGGTCTTCGAAGATCAGCCGGGGCCCGACGGCGCCGAAGGCGCCGCTCAGGATCGGATCTATCAAGGTCTGCGCCCAGCCGGGTTCGCATGGAACGACATCGGAATTGAGCATGACGAGGATTGACCCGCGGGCCATCCGCGCACCGGCGTTGCAGGCCCGCGCGTATCCGCCGTTCCGGTTCATCACCACCAGCCGCATGGGAAACCCGTGCAGCAGGTGCAGTCCGCCGAGCAGATGCTCGGTCTCGTCCTGGATCTCGGGGGAATCGAGCACGAACACCAATTCGGCATTGGCCATCAGCCAGGCGTCGGTGGCCAGGCCCGAGAGCTGGAAGCGGAGAAAATCGAGAACCTTGTAGAGCGGGACCACCAGGGACACGAGGGGCGCCTGCTGCTGCGGGCCATAATCGCGCGTCCGCTTGACTTCGACCGTCTTGCCGAGGCGGCTCTCCACCTCCTTGAGCGCGGGGGCAAGGATGGTGCGAAAGGCATCGTCTATGGCGTGCTGTGGCGGCACTGCGCGCAGGATCTGGTTTCGCTGCAGCACGGGTTCGAAGGGCTGCGGTGGCGGAACGAGGGACTTTACCGCGCCCGATGCCAGCCGCATCTGAAAGCGCGGCTGCAGCAGCGGGCCAAGCGATTGGTCGAGCGGAAGCCGCGCGACGAAGCCAGTCACGTCGGTCTTCGACTTTTCCGCCTGCGTCTGCGCCCAGCCTGGAAATTCGTAGATGTTGCCGTCGAGCGGCACGGCCTTGCCATCCGCCTGCAGGTAGTCGATGCCGGCGAGCATGGAGGAGGGGTCGTGATACCAGCCGCCGACGAGCAGGCTGTCGGAGAGAGCCAGCGCCAGGTCGACCTGTCCGGAGGGCTGCTGCGCGGCCCTCGGAACGTGGCGATCCTTGAGAGGCGCTCGGGTCTGCAGGTCGATCGCAGTGGCGGGGCCACCGTCCGGCCAGGTCGCAAGATGCTGGACCAGCAGTTCACGCAGTTCGACGGCATCGCGATTGTCCGTCCACCAGCGCGAAAGGTTCGGACAGCGTGTTTCGCGCTCGGAGAGCTGCCGTATGGCCGCGCCGTTCCTGCTCAGAAGCACCAGTTGATAGGGTGGGCTTTGGTTCGCTATTTCGGCAATGAAGTGGCAGGCCTGCCAGCCTCCTCGCGTGCCGCGCCGGATGATCGCCTTGGGTCGTATCTGGCTGATACCGGCCGCGCTGACGACGTAGACCGAAAGCTTGTCGTCGAACTCCGCATTGACCGTGGTCTCGACCAGAAATCGCCCGCGCCCCAGTTCGCACGTGATGCGGGCTGGCCTTGGCGATGGTGCCAGTGCATGCAGTGCATCCTCGACAATCAGGCAGAAGTAGGGGTCCGTTGCTACCTTGAACGCGCTTCGCCACGCCGTGAGCAGGACGTTGAGAAACCGGATGCGTGCCTCGGGTGCGAGCGTCGCGAACAGATGCTCCATGTCGAGCGGCGGCAAGCTGTCCGCGGGATCGATGCGGATCGGAGCGGCGCTGCCGCCATCGACGGATATCTCGGCCGTCGTCGGCAGCCCCGCGGTCCGCATCGCCCACAGCGTTCGCTGGTGGCCATCGGCGAGCGGCAGGGTCAAGCTGACGAGCGGCACAGGTGGCTTTGCCATGGTCAGCGTCGGCCTGGACCTGCCAGGCAATGTCGGCGGCTGATCCCAGACGAGCACCGTCAGGTCCGAGCCCAGCCGGAACGCGTTTGCGCCGCCTTGCTCGGTTTTCGGCTGCATGATCTCGCTGAACGGCAAATTGGATCCCTCTTGGAGTGCGCGCCCTGCGGGAGGATGCAGGGCACGCCATGTCCACGCTTAGTGAACCGTGAAATAGTTCTCGGGATTTGCGTGAATGTCGTCGATGTCGACATTGACCAGGGTCAGTGAATCGCCATGGCCGAGGTCGATGATGACATTGCCGCCGACCTGGGTGATGCGCGAGGCAAGGTCGTCAGGCGTGGTGATGTCGAGACCGTTGATGCCCTTGGAGATCTGCAGCAGATCCTCGCCCGGCGTGAAGTCGAGGATGACATCGTTGCCGCCACCGCCGTCGAAGACGAAGATGTCGTTGCCGGCTCCGCCGACCAGGAGGTCGTCGCCAGCGCCGCCGTTGAGAACGTCGTTGCCGTCACCGCCGAACAGCGTGTCGCTGCCTTTGCCGCCGGACAGGAAGTCGTTGCCCTGGCCGCCGAGCAGGATGTCGCTGCCATTGCCGCCGAACAGGAGGTCGTCGCCCCATCCGCCGCTCAGGATATCGTTGCCGTTGTCGCCATAGAGCACGTCATCGCCTTCGCCGCCAAACAGCGAATCGTTGCCGTTGCCGCCGAATAGCTGGTCGTCACCTTCGTCGCCGAAAATGATGTCATGTCCGTTGCCGCCGCTCACGAAGTCATCGCCCCCACGGGCATGGATGAAATCGTTGAAGCGGGAGCCGAACAACGCGTCGTCGTATGCGCCGCCTTCTAGTGTGGCCATGTGCCTCTCCTCTTGGTGGATAATCGCACGTCCACCGACCAGGTCGATGTTGATGCGCCGGGAGTGTGCCTTGGCCTAGAGTATATTTCAACAAAGATTCTGTGATTAAATCATGAAATGTTGGCGTTGTTATTGTCACTATTTATGGGTATTTGCAGTACAAATTAACCTATACATAGATTGAAGTGACTGTATCGCTACTTTACCGCTAGATTAATTCAAAATTTGTAGCATTTTACTGGTTTATTCCTGCCGGATGGTTGCCTCAATCCTCCCGGAAGGCTCGATTGAAGCTCTCGGTGAGCGGCGAAACGAGGTAGTCGATGGCGCGGCGCGCCTTGTGCACGATCAGCACTTCGGCCGGCATGCCCGGGTAGAGGCGGACATCGGGATCGGCGGCAAGCGACACCGCGTCGATCTTGGCGCGGGCGGTGAAATAGGAGGCGCCGGACTTCTCGTCGACCGACTGGTCGGCGGCGACATAGGTCACTGCACCGTTGAAGGGCAGGCGCGAACGCTGGTTGTAGGCGGTCAGCCTGATCTGGGTCGGCGAGCCGACGGAGATGCTGTCGATATCGCGCGGGTTCACGCGCACCTCGACGACCAGTGGCTCGTCTTCGGGCACGATTTCCATGAGGGGTTGGCCGGGCGTGACGGCGCTTCCGGGCGTGCGCAGCCAGATGTTGCTGACGACGCCCGCCTGTGGAGACCGGATTTCCATCCGCCGCAACACATCCCTTGCCGCAACGATCTGCTCGTCGACGTCGGTGAGGTCGATGCGTGCCGTGGTGATCTCGCCGGCGATCGTCGATTGAAATTCGCTATCGATGCCGATCAATGCCAGCTGGGCGCCGGCCTTTGCCTTTTCCGCCCGCGCCTTGTCGCCCGCCAGTTCGCCGCGCGTTCTGGCAAGTTCGCTCAGGCGGGTGTCGACCTCGATGAGCTTTGCCCGCTGTACGAATCCCTTTTCCACCAGCGTGGCGATGGCGGTGCGCTGTTCGGTGATCAAAGCGATCTGTCGATCGGTCGCCTCAACCTGCGTCAGCAGCGATTTCGTCTGTTCGCCGTATTCCTCGATCGTCTTCGTCTGCACGTCGACGCGCCCGGCCTTGGCCTCGTGGCGCTTGTCGAAGAACACAGTCTCGGCCTTGATCGCCTCATCGATGGCGATCGTGCCGGCGTCGCCGAAGTCATCGGGAAAGGCGATCGTCGCCGTGCCGTCCTGCTCGGCCTTCAGTCTTGCAAGCCTTGCGATGAGGCCGATGCGGCGGCTGTTGAGGGCGTTGAGGTTGGAGCGCGCCCGCGTGTCCTCAAGCAGGATGAGCGGCTGGCCGGTGGCGACCTGTTCGCCTTCCTGAACCAGAAGACGTCCCATGACCCCGCCTTCGAAATGACTGATCGTCTTGCGCTTGGAATCGACGATGACGCTGCCGTTGGCGACGGTGGCACTGCTGAGTTCGGTCGATACCGCCCAGGTGAAGAAGCCGCCGAACGAGAGGAAGATCGTTGCAAAGCCTGCGACCATCAGCCGGCGAAGGCCGCGCTCGGCATGAGCGTCGTCGATCTCGGGTAGAGTTGGTGCCGGCCTCGGCGTCAACCGTGTCGCGGCGGTGGCGGCGAGTTCGGAAGGCTGCACGCGGAGGGGAAGATTGGATTTGTCGGTCATGCGGAAGCAACCTCGCGCAAGGTTTCGCCGGGCCCCGGCACGGCGGTCAGGATGTCCGTTCGCGGCCCGAACTGGCTGATCCTGCCATTTTCAAGAACGAGCAGCTTGTCCGCGACCTGCATGATCGACGGCCGGTGGGCGATCATGATGACGATGGCGCCCTGGTCGCGCATGCGCTGGATTGCGCGCACCAGTGCGCGCTCCCCGAGCGAATCGAGATTGGCATTCGGCTCGTCGAGAACGACGAGACGGGGGCGATTGTAGAGGCAACGCGCCAGCGCGATGCGCTGTCTCTGCCCGCCAGAAAGCGTCAGGTGACCGTCGCCGACGGGCGTGTCGTAGCCGAGCGGCAGGCGACCGATCATCTCGTGCACCTCCGCCAGCCGCGCTGCCTCTATAACCTTGTGGGGGTCGCCCTCTTCCATCCGGGCGATGTTTTCGCGGATCGTGCCCTCGAGCAGGGAGACCGACTGAGGGAGGTAGCCGACAGACTGGCCGAACGAACCCCGTTCCCACAGATACGTATTGTGGCCGTCAAGAAAGACGCCGCCGGAGGTCGGCTTCAGGATGCCAACCAGAAGCCGCGCCAGTGTCGACTTGCCGGCGGCGGAAGGGCCGACGACACCCAGCACTTCTCCGGGGGAAAGCGAGAAGGAGACGCCCTTGATGATCGGGACCTCGACGCCGGGGACGGCGTAGACGAGTTTATCCACAACCATGTCGCCGGCCGAATGCGGTGTTGGCGTCGTCTGACGGATTGCCAGATCTTCGCCGATCGCCGCCTCGATCCGGCGCCATCCGGCAACGGCCAGCACCCACTGGCGCCAGTTCTCGATGATCGTGTCGAAGGGTATGAGCAGACGGCCGACAAGGATGCTCGCGGCCATCATCGCGCCGGGGGTGATGGCCTGCTCCAGCACCAGGAGGGCGCCGGCCGCAAGCGTGATCACCTGGATCGAATAGCGCAGGCTGCGCGTCAGCGATGTCATCGCCTTGCTCCGGCTGCCGCCAGCTTCGAGTGCCCCCAAGGCGTGGATCTGCAGGGTGCGCCAGCGCCGGGCGAGTGCCGGCAGCATGCCCATCGCCTCGATCGCCTCGGCGTGCCTGAGCGAGCCTGCGATCTTGGAGACCGCTTCGACATTCGCCTGATTGGCTTCCTTGGTGAGCTGGCGCGTTAACATGTCGTTAACCAGGCCGCAACAAATCAGCACGGCCACCGAGACGACGCCGACGAGCCCAAACAGCGGATGGAGCAGGAAAAGCGCCCCCAGAAAGATTGGGGACCAGGCGGCATCGAGGGGGGCTACGACCGCCGTCGAGGTGAGAAATCCGCGCAGCTCCGAAAGGTCGCGAAGCGATTGCGCCGCGCGGGAAAGCCCCTGATTGACCGAGGCCTGGACGGCCGATGCCAGAACGGGGGCATTCAGTCTGCGCACCACGGCGCTGCCCATCGCCTGAAAGGCAAGGGCGCGGATGAGATCGAGTACCCCGTAAACGACCAGCGCGCTGATCGCGAGCACGGTCAGCATCGTCAGCGTATCGAAGCTCTGACTGTTGAGAACCCTGTCATGAACCTGCAGCATGAACAGCGGTATCGTGAGTTGAAGCAGGCTTATGCAGACACTCAGCAATGCGGCGTAAAGCGACACGGAAAGAAACACACGCTTGGCTTGCAGCATTAGCAATCTTGGATTGATAATCTCGTCCTGGCGCAGAACCCCTAAAATTTGACCGTTGCTTATCGTCTCGTTCCGAACAGTATCACGCATGGGCGGTTGCCTGAAGTTAACGTTAAAGCCATGCGTGGAGGACGTATGGCTTTAAATTTGGGTGAAGCTTAGTATTGCTTCGGCATGTGTGGCACGAAAATAAGAGGTAATGCAAGTTCAAGGTCAAAAGGGAGGGGTTGTTGTATTTAGATTTACTTCAAGATTTGAAGTAAATTTCGAAATGGAGAGTTGGATGAATGAAAGAGTACTCTATCCGTCCACGGGGATCAAAGACGTGTCGTTGCTCCAGCAGGAGGAGCAGGCGTCGATGGCGGTAAGGGCCAACGAAGACGCGGAAGCCACAAGCGATTGCCGACAGCTGACCTATTTCGAGCTTGCACGCCTGATGGAACGGGTGAGCAGGCGGTTTTCCGGTCTGGTACGGGCGGAATTGACCAAGCTGCGTGTCGACGACATAGGGCCGGCCCAGGCCATGGTGCTGCTTGCCATCGGCGATGCCGAGCTTTCGGTGGCAGAGCTGCTCGATCGTGGGCACTATGTCGGATCGAATGTTTCCTACTACCTCAAGCAGCTGGCCGATGGCGACTATATCGATCGGGTGGCATCCCAGAGGGACAAGCGTTCGGCGCGCATCAAGCTCACGGAAAAGGGCCGGCAGCTTCGCGCCAACCTGCGCGATGCGGCGATGGCCTATGAGCGGGCGCTCAATCGCGGCCATCAGGATCGGCAGAACCTGGAGACCGCCTTTCAGACCCTGCATCAACTCGAGCTCGTCTGGGGCAGCGCGTCACGGTACGACATGTGACCGCGCGCAGCTCGCAATGCACGTCATTCAGGTAGCGGATTAAATATCATGCATGTGGCATTTGTTCATCGGCGCGGCTTCGGCCAGTTCGCCGCGTTGGCGGCTGATCTTGTCCGATCGGGCAACAGCGTCAGTCTGATCACCGAAACGGTGGACCAGAAGATCCCGTCCGTGCGCGTCATTCGCCACCGGTCCGAGCCACCGCCGCGCGCCTCCGCAGCCCTCGCCCGACACATGGCGGTGCCGGATCACCATGCCCGGATCGGGCATCGGGTCGCCGAAACGCTCGATGCGATGACACGGCAGGACATGACGCCGGATATCGTCGTCGGGCATATCGGCTGGGGCAGCATGATGTTCGTCAAGGACGCCATTCCGCGCGTGCCGGCCATTGGCTATTGCGAGTTCTTCTACCGGTCGCAGGGCGCCGATATCGGCTTTGCGCCGGGCGACGAGCCCGATCTCGAAGAACGCAAGAGATTGCGGCTGCGCAACGCCGCGCAGTTGCTGTCGATGGAAGCCATGGACGGCGGCATCAGCCCGACCGAGTGGCAAAAGAGCCTCTATCCCGCCGATACACGGGAGCGCATCGCCGTCTGCCATGAAGGCATCGACGCGGCGCTGTTTCGCCCCAACCCGGCGGCCTCGGTGAGGCTGCCCGACGGCCGCGTGTTGAAGGCCAACGATCCGCCGGTGGTGACGTTCGTTGCCCGTGACCTCGAACCCTATCGCGGGTTTCCCCAGGCACTGCAGGCGGCGGCCCAGGTCGTTCGGAAGCGTCCGGACACGGTCTTCGTCTTTGTCGGGGGGGAGGGCACAAGCTATGGGCCGCCACCGCCCGGCGGTGGCTCGTGGAAATCGCATGTGCTCGCCTCGCTCGACGTGCCGCCGGACAACATCATCTTTCCAGGTGTCGTGCCGCATCACATCCTTCGGCAGCTGTTTCAGGTCTCGGCGGCGCATGTCTACATGACCTATCCCTTCGTGCTGTCCTGGTCGGTGCTTGAAGCCATGTCCTGCGGCGCGCTGGTCATCGGATCGGATACGCCGCCGGTTCGCGAAGTGATCCGTAGCGGGCACAATGGCATCCTCGTGCCGTTCTTCGACCCCGACGCTCTCGCCGAAGCGATCCTTGGCGCCGTCGGCGATCCGCAAGGGTACGGCGGCATGCGGGCGGCGGCGCGGCGCACCATCGAGCGTCGCTTCCGTCTCGAGGATTGCCTGCTGCGCCAGCGGCAGCTGATGACGACGATGACGGGGCGCTCAGTCGCAATATGACAGTATTGCTTCATATGCTTCAATTATTGAAGTATATGTGAAGTTTATTGTTGTATAGATATCGTATTTTGCCGTTGTGCATTGCGAAATTGACTGCTACGTAATCAGTATTATGAATAGACGCGCTAATACAGTTGTTGTCTTTTCATGGATCCCGCCGATATGCGTTATCGTTTCTTCTGAGGGCGTTGCGTGCAAGAAGTAAGACAATCCGCCATGGGGCCACGGCTCGGTTTGAAGAAATTGTTGCTGGCTTCGGACCACGATCGCGCGGTCCTGCAGGGCAGTAACGTTGCCCATCTCGTCGACTACCTCGAGGCCGATGGCGGCTCCTTCGACATGTTGAAGGATACGTTTCCGATCGCCTCGATCGCCTTCTCGGACAAGGGCGAGGCGGATCTGAAGAAGGCGCTCGTGCGACTTTCCGCGTTGCGCACGATCCCCGATATAGCCGTGTTGCGTCTCGACCCCGCGAATGTCGCGGAAAGCTCGGCCCTGCTGCGTGCCCTCGCGGAAGACGGCGTCGGACGGCTCGCCCGGTACACGGCGTCGATCACATCGGAGCTCGCCATGCTTCGGCGCGAGCGGGAAGAGCTTTTCGAGAACTATCGCGTTCTGGAAGATGCTTTCCACGCCCGCAATTGGGAGCCGGTTGCCGAAGCCTTCGCTCATGATCCCTTTGCCGATCCAAAGGATGAGGGGGTGGGGCAACTGCTGGCGAGCGCCTATATCGAGCAGCTTCTGCCCGTCTCGAGCCTCGGCGTCGCGGGTTTCGCACTTCACCTGCATTCGCTGCCGAGAGGCAGCGGCGAAATGATCGTCACGCTCGGTTTCCTGGAGAGCGGCGAAGGCGTGGCCGAATGGAATGTCCCCTTTGGCGGACTGGTCTCGGGGTGGAACTTCTTCTCACTGCCGCGGGCCTGCGGCGGGGCGGCCAGAACCCTGCGCCTGCGCGTGTCGGCAAGCGGCTCGGACGCGCTCGGGCTTTCGCTCGGCCACCATATTGCCAGCGAACGCTACTCAGCGCGCTCGGAACACCCGCATCCGGATCTCGACCTGCGCCCACTTGCGTTCCGGGTGTTCACCGGCCTGCCAGGCGTGAAGCCCGCAAGCACGGCCAACATGATCGCGCCCACCAGCTTGCTGGAGGGTCAATTCACGGTCGACTACCGGCTCGGGCTCGAAAAGCTCAGCCAGATCGCCGATGCCTCGGTGACCCAGATCGTCCCGGATTTCCAGACAATCCGGTTTCTCGAGCACGAACATGCCATCGTCTGTCACCCCCTGCCGACCGGCATCTCCGCCGGCGCGATCAGCCGCGCCATCGAGCCTGGCACGGTGTCGCTGTCTGCTAGCGCCATCATCGACCACCCGAAGGGTGCGCCGGCCGCGGTCAGTTTTCTCCTGAGCCCGGCGGGTTCGAATGCGCGCGCCGAAGTGGCCGAACTTGCGCGCAAGGGTACGGTCAAGCCATCGACGCTGTTCAGCGGCTGGCGCGAGGTGGGCGCCCAGCAATCGGTCAGCATCAGCATGCAGATGGACGAGGCGATCCGCGTTCCCATGGATCTGATCATCCTCAGCCGCGCCGTGGGTGAAACGGTCGATTTCTGCTGGCTCAAGCTGTCGAGCTTCCGGCTGGTCAAGCAGTCGACGGAGTCCCTCGATGTCCGATAGTCCGCAGGCAGATCTCATCGCCATCGCGATGCCGCTCTACGGGCACGCGGCCCTGGTCATGGAAGCGATCGAATCTGCGCTGGCATCCAATCTCAGCACATCGAGGCTGGCGATCGTGGTTTCCGTCGACGGCGATCCCTGCCACGAGACGTTTGACCAGTTGCTGCTCTACGCTGCGGCAAACCCGTTCATTCACGTGATCTTCGGCCGAAACGCCGGGCCGGGCGGTGCGCGCAACCGCGCGATCGACTTCATCGTCGAACATCTGCCCGATGCTCAAGCCGTCTATTTCCTCGATGCTGACAATCGCCTTCTGCCCGGGACCATCGAAACGCTCTACCAGAAGCTGAAGAATACTGCATGCGGCTGGGTCTATACAAACATCGATACATTCTCCGTGTCCTGGCGCGCGCATTACGGCAATCAATACTCGCGTCTTGCACACTGCATCACAGATAATATTTGCGATACCGGATCGCTGATCTCGATCGACGTGTTTCGGGCCGGCGTGCGCTTCAGCGACGACCGCCAGAACGGCTTCGAGGACTGGGAATTCTGGCTGTCGTGCATCGAGAGCGGTTTCGTCGGCGTGCCCTGCCACGACACCGTCTTCGAGTATCGGCTGCGCGCCGAAAGCCGTTTCAAGGAAGCCAACCGCGAGCGCGCGACATCGGTCAGCTATCTCAGAAAGCGGCACAAGGCGCTCTACCGCCGGCCGATGCTCGTCGATTTCGAGCATGAGGAAGCGCCGCGCTATCTTTTCGCGCGCACTGAAAATGCATCGATCTCGCTATTTACCGATCCGACCAAGGCGCCGACGGTTCTGCGGCTTGACGATATCATCCCGGCGTTCTGGGCCAATGTCGGCGAGCCCGACAATGTGCACTTTCCGCCCTTTCTCGTGGCGGGGAGCGGCTCGGCCTTCGACCTGTTGCTGCGCTCGCGCATGCTTCCCAACGTTCTTGCTCACCTCGAGCGGCTGAGCGAAAACACCAATGCCCTGTTCGTCCAGCTCGCCAATGATGGCGCCAAGCGCGGGATCGAGGCGGTTGCCTTGCCGGCGGGCTCGCAGAATGTCGGCTCGGCGGACCTGGTTTTCGTTCCGACCCCGCTTGTCAGGGACGTGATCTTGAACAACGCCGTCGACTGGTTCGCGTCGATCGGCAACCAGCAGGTCTGGCCGACGGTCACGCTCTTGAAGGTTCGCTTTCCCTTTCCCAAGAGCCTGTCGCGCCGCGCCCTGATCACTCCGCAGCAGATGATGATCAATTGCATCAACGCGATTGCCGCAAGCCCCTTGCGCCACACGGCGGGAAAGCGCTGGACCTGGCGGCCATCGCGGCTGGTGCCCTATGGCGAACTGCACAGGGAATTGCGCAGGGAGGTCGGCGGCTCGCCCGTCCTGCCGCTCGGCCACAGCGCCGGCAAGCGCACGGCGGCCCTTCTGGTGCCGAACGCCTCCTTTGGCGGCGCGGAGAAGGTCGTCTACGCCGTTGCACGGGAACTCAAGCGCACCGGTTTCGAGACGCACCTGTTCGTGCTCGGCAGCGCCCGGATGGACGTCATCGACGAGTTCGACCAGAGTTTCGATCACATCCATTTCTGGGATGGGGGCGTTCCCGCCTGGGGCGGCTCGGGCTCGTTTCTCGGGCAGGATTTCATCGCCGAAGAACATGGCGTCGACTGGCAGGCGCTGAAGGGCCAGCTTTCCGGCTTCGACCTGGTGATCAACAACCATGTCATGGCCGTGCATCCGCTGATCGCCCGGCTGCGCTCCGAGGGAACGCGAACGGCATGCTACCTGCACGTCGTCGACAACACCGCGTTCAAGCGTCCGGCCGGCCAGCCCTTCGCCGCCATCGCTCATGAACATTGCTATGACGCCTTCCTGACCTGCTCGGAGCAGCTGAAGACCTATCTGCACAGCTTCGGCGTGCCGCATGACAAGGTATTTGCGGTTGCCAACAGCGCCGGCTTTTCGGTGCCGCCGAAGGTCCAGGCCGAGGTCGTGGCGGCGCGCAGACAGCCGCGCGGCGACATGCGCCTGCGCGTCCTTTATCTCGGTCGGCTCGACCGGCAGAAGGGGATCGACCGGTTGGCCGCAACGCTGTCGGAACTGAGGGCGAGGAATGTCCCTTTCGATGCACGCGCCATCGGCGGCGAAATTCTCGCCGACAGCAGCGTCTCCTGGACGGAGCGATTGAAGGATCTCGCCGTCGACGTCCGCCCGCCGGCCTTTGCCAGCAAGGAACTGATCAAGGCGCTCGGCTGGGCCGATGTGCTCGTCATGCCCTCGCGCTGGGAGGGTGCGCCGCTGGTCATCGCCGAGGCGCAGCAACTCGGATGCGTGCCGATCGCCACGTCGGTGGGCGCCGTCGACGAACTGATCGTCGATGGCGAGGATGGCGTGCTGATCCATGCGGCAGCCGACCCCGATGTGGTGCGATCGATGGCAGAGGCCATCGAAAGGGTCGCCCGCAACCCGGACCAACTCGCGCCGCTGATCGAGGGCTGCATCAAGACCGCATCCCGACGTTCGTGGACATCCTCGTTTTCGCAGTTTCTCGCGTGGTGCGACGCCCGGGTCGACAATTCGTCCCAGGCGAGAGCCGCCGTATTCCCCTCGGAGCCGACGGTTGACGCCGGCATCCGGGCGGCCGGTTGAGCACACGCCGGTTTTAAAAGCAGAAAGGTCGATTGCATGCCTGCAAGGATTCTCGTGACCGGTATTCCCGGCCACTACACGCGCCTGGTCAATGGCGCCCACGGTCTGTCCGTCTCCTATGCGGAGCGCCAGAAGCAACCGGAGACCAAAGAGGAGTTTCTGCAGGAGTTGCGCAACATCAGCAACACCGGCAACTATCTCATCGGCGAAGGCGCGCTCAGGGCACTGTCACCCCATGCCAAGCACGTGCCGTTCTGGCATCTTTACAATTGCGCCAAGAACGGCGTCGGTCTCGACGAGTTCAACGCCAATTTCGATATCTGCGTCTTCACCTGCGCCAACCTCTTGCGCAAGGGGCTTTCCGCGGATGCTGAAGCCGACGTGCTGGAGAAGCTCAAGATGCCGATCGTCATGCTCGGCATCGGCCAGCAGAACCGCAAGGATCTCGAAAACAACCTGCCGGAAGGAACAAAGCGGCTGCTCGCCATCCTCAAGGAGCGCGAGCATTTCTTCCTGACGCGCGGCTTTGAGACGGAGAGCTTCCTCAAGGACCAGGGCTTCAAGTTCGTGCGGCCGACGGGCTGCCCGTCCGTCTACTTCATGCCCGACAACATGCGCAAATCGCTGAAGAAACTGCCTGAGGTCGACGTCACCAAGGCCCGCACCATCTTTTCCGGTTACCTCGGCGGCAACCAGGATACGGTGCTCGATGCCAAGGCGCTGCCCGGCGGCGACAGCGTGCCGCAATACGTGGTCCAGGACGAGTTCCTGCATTTCGACATGAGCGTCGAACCCAATGGCGAAGGGCGCGTCTACGACACCGCCTCGGGTACGATGGTCGGCAACCTCGCCTATCCCGGTGCCGACAGGCTCGGCAAGCCGTTCCAGGTGCGCACCTTCTTCGACACCAACCAATGGCGGGCCTGGGCCTCGTCGATGGACTTCAACCTCGGCCGCCGTTTCCACGGTTCGATCATCGCCATGCAGGCGGGTGTGCCGAGCCTGATGGTGGCGGTGGACGACCGGATGCGCGAAATGCTCGGCTTCACCGGGCTGCCGGCTGTCGACATCAACGAGATCGACAGCGCCGAGAACCGCAGCGACTTCGTTGCAGGTCACCTGAAGACGCTCAATGCCTCGGAGCTGGTCGACAGATACTCCGACCGCGAACGCGCGTTCCGCTCGACATTGCGGGAAATCGGCATCGGTCACTAGGACACGTCCGCCAAGAAGATGCGACGCGCCGTCGATCAGGACGCGCGCGAAAGCAAAGACATAGCGCGTTTCCGAGCCTTCTTTCGGGCCGGAAACGCTCGCACCGCACGCGGCATCCTCCCAAGGCTCGCTCAAAGGACAGTTATGCGTATCTTACTTACTGGGATTCCCTCCTATCTGCAGCGCACGATCGGCTCGGTTTCTGGCCTGACGGTGCACCATCGCCCCTATTTCGACGAGGTAACGGCGAAGAAGGACTTCCTTTCGCAAGTGCGGAAGATCGCCAATACCGGCAATTATCTGATCGGCGAGGGCGCTGCCCGGAGCCTGCGGGGGCATGACGTTACCTATGTGCCGTTCTGGCACCTCGTGAACAACCGCACCTCGGATGAGCTCTACGAGCAGGCCAACCGCGAGTTCGATCTCTGTGTCTTTGCCTCTGCCAATCTGTTGCGCCCGGGATATTCCGCTGATCTGGAGGCCGAGGTTTTCGCCAAGCTGAAGATGCCGGTGGTGGTGATGGGCATCGGCATCCAGCGCAAGGAGGGCCTCAAGGAACTGCTGCCGGCGGGAACGCTCAAGTTCCTGGATGTGCTCAGGAACCGGGAGAGCTACTTCCTGACGCGGGGCTATTTCACCGCTGAGTTCCTGAAAGAGCAGGGCATGAAGTTCGTCAAGCCGACGGGTTGCCCGTCGCTTTACTTCGCGCCGAACGAGATGGTGCGCTCGCTCACGGCACTTGCCAATCCGGCGCTCGCCGACGGGCAGAAGATCGCCTTCGGCGGGTATCTGGGCAGCGTTGCCGACACGATCGTCGATGCGCATGCGCTGCTTGGGCCGAAGTCCGTTGCGAGCTACGTCGTCCAGGACGAGGTCGTCGCCTACAATCTGGACCTGCCGGGCGACGATGCCACGCCGGTCTACGATCGCGCCAGCGGCAGGATTACCGGTGCGACGCAGTACAAGCACAAGGAAAAGTGGCAGCGTGAGCATGAGCTGATCGCCTTCTTCGACACCAATCAGTGGCGCACCTGGACCACGACCAGGGACATGTGCTTCGGCCGAAGGTTTCATGGCTGCATCATCGGCATGCAGGCCGGCGTTCCCGCATTGATGATCGCGGTCGACGATCGTATGCGCGAAATGCTGGAGTTCATCGGCTTCCCTTACATCGAGGCGGCGACCTGGAACCGTGAGGGCGACAAGCGTGCCTATCTCGCCAATTTCCTGTCGAAGATCGACGCGGAGGCGGCCATCGACCGCTATCAGGCTTGCGAGGCCAACTTCAGAAATGTGCTTGGCCAGATTGGCATCTGAGGGCGCAGGCTGGCTTTCTGGCGCGCGCCGGTTCTTTCTCGGCGCGCTGCTGTCCTTGTCTGTTGTCGCATCCGACGCGGCGGCCGCGGGAGAGCAGGGTCCGGCGGGCATCATCGGCATCAACAGGGTCAATCTCGCCTGGCTGACACCCGGCGAACAAAGAAGGATCCTGACCGACATTGCCGCGAGCGGGGCCACCCATGTACGGCTCTCCCTGTCGGCACCGGTCGACAAGAGCATCGACGCGGTCGAGATCGCCTATCGTCTGGGGCTGAAGATCCTGCTTGAGATCCAGCTCAGCAATCCGGATTATTACGCCGACGATGTGCGTCCTCGAACCGGCCACGGCCGCATCTGGGACATTCGCCGGCTATCCGACATCGATCCGCGCATATACGGCGAAAAGCTGAGGGCGGCGCTTGCCCGGATGGACGCTGCCGGCGTCGCGCTTGCCGCCGTCGAGCCCGGCAACGAGATCAACTACAGTGCCTATAATGGCGACCTCATCGTCCTTGAAAAGCCCGGTGCCGCCACGGCCCGCCATGTGTCCGATATCCGCAACAGACAGGCCTTCGCGCTGGGAATGGCGGCCTATGTCGACATCGTCGCGCTGACCCGGCAGGCGCTGAAGGCGACCGTCCATAGCCGCAGGGCCCTGGTCGTTTCGGCCGGACTGTCCGACATGGGCGCCGGGGAGGCGGATCGCAGGGGCATGGAACGCCTCGATCCGCAAGAGGTGATCGCGCTCCTGAAAGAGCGTGGGCTCGACCGCCATGTCGATGCCTATGGCATTCATGTCTACCCGGGGCAGAAAACAGGGGTGAGGCTGACGGAGTATGTCAGCGATCTCCTGGCTTTCTGCGGCGATGGCGTGGTGGGTAAACCCTGCTGGGTCACCGAGTGGGGCGTCGCCAACGCTGCGCGCGCATGCCCGCTCGACGATCGAAAGCGTGCGGATGCCGTCGCGGCGATCCGGTCGGCGTTCGACGATCTCATGTCGGCGGGACGCCTCGATGCTGCCTTCTATTATGATTGGGACACGCACGCCGGCTATGGCGTCTGGCGGTGCGGCCGTCTCAGCCCTGCCGGTGCCGACGCGATTGCCCCGAAGGAGCGAAACCGCGCCGCGAAGGGCCGGTGATCGGCATCGGCCTTGGATGTGCGGGCCGCCAACGCCGTGCTCAGCGGGCGGCCCGTTACCGTCACACTTCGAAGATGTCTTCGAAGGATTCAGGAAAACTCTGGCGGGCGATCTTCTCGTTGATCACCAGCATGGCTTCGTAGGAGACCGGATCGAAGTCCTTATCGACCGCAACGACCTCGCGGCCAAACAGCAGGTTGAGCCGGGCGGCATCGAGATTGCCGCGCTCGAACGGCTCGGCGCCGAAATGATGCCAGAGAGCGTGGAGGAAGGCCGCATCGATGCGGTGCGCTCCCGAGCCCGGCCTGGCATGGCGGGGCAATGCCTTGATCGGCGTTGCACCCTTCGGATTGGCGCGACGGATGACGAACTGGATGCCCGTGCCCGGCATGGCGTAGGGAAATCCCCGGTGTTTCGTCATATCAGCCAGTTTGGCCATTCTGTTCTCCTTACGCGGTCTGTTTCTGACCGATCTTGTCCTCAGTCTTCGTGTCGAAGTCGGAGGCGTCGTGGCGTTCGTGCAGTTGTTCTGACGGGTCGCCGCTCAGGCGATTGACCATGCGGCCGCGCTTGACTGCGGGACGTGCGGCGATTTCGGCGGTCCAGCGCTGTACGTTTCTGTAGCTGTCGACATCAAGGAACGTGCCGGCGTCGCCATAGGCCTGCTTGAGCGCGAGGTTGCCGTACCAGGGCCAGATCGCCATGTCGGCGATGGTGTATTCGGAGCCGGCCATGAACTGGTTGCCTTCCAGATGACGATCGAGCACGTCGAGCTGGCGCTTTACCTCCATCGCATAACGGTCGATCGCATATTTGATCTGCATCGGCGCATAGGCATAGAAGTGGCCGAAGCCGCCGCCGAGGAACGGGGCCGACCCCATCTGCCAGAACAGCCAGTTGAAGGTTTCCGTGCGGGCGCGAAGCTCCGACGGCAGGAAGGCGCCGAATTTTTCCGCAAGGTAAAGCAGGATGGAGGCGGATTCGAAGACGCGGACCGGTGCGCCGCCGCCCTTGGGTGCGTGGTCCATCAGTGCCGGGATTTTCGAGTTCGGATTGACGTCGACGAAACCGGAGCCGAATTGATCACCATCGCCGATCCGGATGGGCCAGGCGTCATATTCCGCATCGGCGTGGCCGGAAGCCAGGAGCTCCTCGAGCATGATCGTGACCTTGACCCCATTGGGCGTGGCGAGCGAGTAGAGCTGCAGCGGGTGCTTGCCGACGGGCAAGTCCTTGTCCTCAGTCGGGCCGGCGATCGGGCGGTTGATGCTGGCGAACGCACCACCATTGCCCTTGTCCCAGGTCCAGACCTTGGGAACCACATAGCCGGCGGGGAAATTATCAGCGGGGGATTTCTCGGTCATCACGTTCAACCCTGTTTCATCTACGACGTGTCGCTCTGCCGGATTTGGCATTTCTCGATATAGGAATGCAATCGCTGTTGCGCACCACTGTCAGCGACAGATCGCGGACAATCCTGGGATCGGGACCGCTTCGGCTGGATCGCGCGGTACTTATCGGAACGGATTTCAGGGTGTTCGCGCAAGATTCAGCAAATTTCTACCCAGCCTCGCTTGACTTTCGTCCAATATAGAGGTCAATTCCTGTTTAGCGGAAACAAAGTTCGGTATACCGGACGAAGGCGGGGAGGCCGTTTCTTCAGATCACGCACGATGGCCATGTTGGCGACGGACGAAGACGTCCGGCGGACGGGATACCTTTCCGAAAATATCTGATCTCACAAGTCAAAACTAAAAAAGGGGGACTTAAATGAGCGAAATTCTAAAAATCAACCGTAGAGCCGCACTGAAATTGCTTGGTGCTGGCGGCGCTGTTCTTGCGGCACCGACCATTATCCGTCCGCGCCCGGCCTGGGCCGACAATGGTGTCCTGAACATCACCACCTATGACAAGTTCCTGCCGCAGGAATTCATCGACAAGTTCCAGAAGGACACCGGCATCGAGGTTCGCATCCGCCTGACGGACGACCAGGGCAAGCAGTACAACCTGCTGACCGCCGAAGGCGCCAATCCCTCGACCGATATCGTCACCGTCGCCGGTCACCGCTATTCGCAGTTCATCTCCTCGAAGCTCTTGCAGCCGCTCGATACCGGCAAGATCGCCAACTGGAAGAACCTCAACGCCGCCTACCAGGATGCATCCTGGGCGCGCGTCGATGGCAACCTCTGGGGCCTGCCGATTCTCGCCGGCTACGAGGGGCTTGCCCGCAACGTCGACTACGTGAAGGAAGCGCCGAGCTGGGAGATCATGTTCGATCCGCAGTTCAAGGGCCAGACCTCCTACATCGTCAGCGACTTCATGACCATCGTCATGCAGTATCTCGGCCACGACGGCGACTTCGTCAGCTATGCCGGCAAGGTCGATGAAGCTCAGAAAGCCACCAACGAGGCGCGCGACTTCCTGATCAAGAACAAGGACATGGTGCGCAAGTACTATGACGCCGGTTCCGAGGTTCAGCAGATGTTCATCAACGAGGACATCTATCTTGCGCACTCCTGGTCTGGCCCGGCTGCCAAGCTGATCATCGACGGTCATCCGATCCAGCTGTCGGTGCCGAAGGAAGGCACGTTCGGCTTCTGCTACACGCTCAACGTCGTCAACAACGCGCCGAACGCCGAGAATGCCTACAAGCTGCTCGACGCGATCCTGGCAAGCCCGGAAGTCGGCGCTGCGATGACCCGCCAGTCGGGCTACAGCTCGACCATGAACGGCGTCGGCGATCTGCTCAACGAGCGCGAAAAGCTTGCCTCGACGCTTCCGCAGGAAGAAGTCGAACGCATCATCTTCTTCTCCTCGCTCAACCGCGACATGAAGAACGAGATGATCGACCGCGCGACCGCTGAGGTCAAGGCGGCCTGATCGGGCGATGATTTGCAGGGTGGCACCGTCTCCGAGCGCTTCGGCAGCTTGGAGGCGGTGCCGGCCTGCCCGTGCCCTTTAGCTCAACAACGCGCCAAGACTGACCGCCGGCCACGCCGCGCGGGACCGGTCGGGCTGCGCCAACCGAGATCGTTTCATGGTGAGTAGCAACACGACAGCCGGCTACGGTGCGCTGCGCGAAGCACCCGTTCCAAAATACTCGACGGGGATAGCCAAGGTGGTCAATTCCCCGCTTTACCGGCACACGCTGGGCGCGGCGGTGGAATCGCGGATCGGCCGCATCCTGCTTCTGGCCGGTGTGCCGATGATCTGGCTGATCATGCTGCATGTCGGGCCGATCTATCAGATGCTGAAGATCAGCCTGCTGTCCCACTATCCGGTCCAGCCGGGGGTAGAGTCCCGTTTCACCCTCGACAACTACGCGATCTTCTTCAGGGAATCGATCTACTTCACGCCGCTGATCAAGAGCTTCATCTTCGCAACGGCCGCGACGGCGGCGACCCTGGTGGTCGTCTATCCCGTTGCCTACTATGTCGCCAAGGTCGTCAAGCCCCAGGGCCGCTCAAGGGCGCTGTTGCTGTTGCTCGTGCCGTTCTGGGCCGGCGAGCTTATCCGGACATTCTCGGTGATCATGCTGCTCGCCAACCGCGGCGCCGTGAACGTGCTTCTGCGCGAAATCGGCTTCATCGACCGGCCGATCCCGATGCTCTACACGTCATTCTCGCTCGGTTTCGGCCTTGTCTACCTGATCTGCCTCTACATGCTGCTGCCGCTCTATTCGGCGATCGAAAAGATCCCGTCGCCGCTGCTCGATGCCGCGGCCGATCTCGGCGCGGGCCCGTTCACCCGCTTCCGCCGGATCATTCTGCCGCTTTCGCGCGACGGTATCGTATCGGGTTGCTGCCTGGTCTTCCTCACCTGCATCGGCGTCTTTGCGACCCCCATGCTGCTCGGCGGCCCGAACACCGTGCTGTTTCCCGAAACGATCAGCGGCTTCTTCCACGGCGCCAGTGACAAATGGCCCGTCGGCGCTGCCTTCGCCCTGATCATGCTGGTGACCGCTCTGACCGCTGCCGCCATCTTCATGCGGCTGGTCGGCGGGCGCAAAAGGAGAGCAATCTAATGCGCACCCTGTTTTCCGATGTCCCGCGCGCGTCACTGACCGCGTTCTACTGGGCCTTCATTCTCTACCTGCTCCTGCCGCTCACGCTGATGATGGCCATGA
Source organism: Ensifer sp. (assembly GCF_031989085.1). Classification (NCBI taxonomy): domain Bacteria; kingdom Pseudomonadati; phylum Pseudomonadota; class Alphaproteobacteria; order Hyphomicrobiales; family Rhizobiaceae; genus Ensifer; species Ensifer sp. The sequence continues at coordinate 6,915 of NZ_DALZXU010000017.1, read as the reverse complement.
GCTTCAAGGACGCCAATTTCGTCGCCTTCCCGATCGGGGAGTGGACGTTCGACTGGTACGTCAAGGTCATGCAGGACAAGCAGTTCCTGGAAGCCTGCCTCTATTCGATCATGATTGCCGCGGCGACGACGTTTGCGGCAACGACACTCGGCGTCTGGATCGCCATGCTGATCGTCGCCGAGGGGATCCGCGGCCAGGTCATCATCTTCGCGCTCGCCTGTCTGCCGGCGGTCGTGCCGGGCATGATTTCGGCGATCTCGCTGCGCATCTTCATCTCGACGATCGATATGCCGACCGGAACGGCGGCGATCATCCTCGGCCACACCGTGCATGCCGTGCCCTTCGTCGTGGTCATGGCGCTGACCCGCTTGCGCTCGATGCCCGGCAATCTCGTCGATGCCGCGCGTGACCTGGGTGCAGACGGTGTCGTTGCCTTCTTCCGGGTGACGTTGCCCTATCTTGGGCCTGCGCTCGTCGGCGGCATGATCTTCTGCGTGCTGCTGTCGATCGACGATTTCGTGCGCACCTTCTTCCTCGGCGGCTATCGCCCGACCCTGCCCATGCTGATCTTCGCCAAGGTGCAGGGCGGCATGTCTCCCGAGATCAACGCAATGGCGACACTCGTCCTGGTGGTTACCGCCGCCGTCGGACTGTACGCCGAATTTCTCACCCGCCGTGCGAGGACCCGCTGATGGAACCCGTCGTCCAATTCGAAAATGTCACCAAGAGCTACGGCAAGCACGTCGCCGTCGACAACCTGAACCTCAGCATCGAGGGCGGCAAGTTCGTGACGCTGCTCGGACCGTCCGGATGCGGAAAATCGACCTCGCTGCGCATGCTCGGCGGCTTCGAGACCCCGACATCAGGCCGCATCCTGCTGAGCGGCAAGGATGTCACGAAGGTTCCGCCGAACAAGCGCAACGTCAACATCGTGTTCCAGGACTATGCCCTGTTTCCGCACATGAGCGTCGCCAAGAACATCGCCTTCGGCCTCGAGCTGAAGGGCCTCGACAACGCGTCGATCCATCGTCGGGTTTCGGAACTGCTGGAACTGGTGCAACTGCAGGACTATGCCAGCCGCCTGCCGGCCGAGCTGTCCGGCGGCCAGCGCCAGCGCGTGGCCCTGATGCGTGCGCTTGCGCCGGATCCGGACGTGCTTTTGCTCGACGAGCCGCTCTCGGCGCTTGACGCCAAGCTGCGTCAGCAGATGCAGATCGAGCTCAAGGCCATTCAGGAAAAGACCCGCAAGACCTTCATGTTCGTGACCCACGACCAGGAAGAAGCGTTGACGATGTCGGACACGATCGTCGTCATGAACAAGGGCCGCATCGAGCAGATGGGCGATCCCCATTCGCTCTACGGCCGTCCCGGCTCTGTTTTCGTCGCCAATTTCATCGGCGAGACCAACCTGTTGCGCAGCACCGTCGTCGGTACCGAAGGCGATGTCGCGGCGCTCAGCTGGAACGGTATCACCATCACCGCAAACCCCGGCGGGCTTTCGCCGAAGGTCGGCGAGCACCTCTACGTCGTCCTGCGTCCGGAGGCGATCCATTGTTCGGCCGCTGAACCGACAAGCGGAAACCGCATCAAGGGCAAGATCCGCCAGCGGGTGTTCAAGGGCAACCATACCTCGCTGATGGTCGAAGTCGGCGCCGGCACCTTGCTCAACACCCTTGTGCATCCAAGCGATGTCGCGCAACTTAACGGCGAGGACATCTGGGTCGGCTGGAAGCCGGAGACGGCGACGGTCATTCCCGACCGGCACGCCCACAACTAAGAAAAAACGGCCCGCATCGGATCGGTGCGGGTCATCGGCAGACGGGGCGACCGATGTGAACCTTGGGGTTCCATCGGGCGACGGAGGTAAACCATGGCCTATAACGTAGCGGCACCGATCCCATCGGCGGCAATGAGCCTGCGGGAACTGGAGCAGCGTGTGCGCGACGATCTGGCGTGCCTGTGCTATCCGCCGGCAAACTGGGTCGTGCCAACGGGCGCCGAAGAGCCGGTGCACGACGTCGTCGTCATCGGTGGCGGCATGTGCGGCCTTGTTGCCAGTTTCGCGCTGATCGGCGGCGGCATTCAGAACATCCGCATCTTCGATCGCAGCGACGAGGGCTTCGAAGGTCCGTGGCTTACCTATGCCCGCATGGAAACCCTGCGCTCGCCGAAGCAGCTGACGGGCCCGGCCTATGGCATGGCGTCGCTCACTTTCCGGGCCTGGTACGTCGCCCAGAATGGCGATGACGCCTGGGCAGCGCTCGACAAGATCCCGCGCCCGATGTGGATGGACTACCTGCGCTGGTATCGCAAGGTGCTGGACCTGCCGGTCGAAAACGGCGTCGAGGTCAAGGCGATCCGGCCCGAAGGCGGCCTGATGCGGCTGGAGCTGACGGGCAGGGGCGCGCGCGAGACATCGGTGCTCGCCCGCAAGGTGGTGATGGCGACCGGCCGCGACGGCATGGGACATCCGAGCATTCCCGATTTCGTCGGAGATCTGCCTCGGAAATACTGGGCGCATTCCTCCCACGAGATCGATTTTGCTGCCCTCAAGGGCAAGCGGGTCGTGGTCGTCGGCGTCGGGGCTTCGGCCGTCGACAATGCTGCCGAGGCCCTGGAGGCGGGTGCTGCCGAAGTCCGCCATCTCATTCGACGCAAGGAAATGCCTTGCATCAACAAGCTGATGGGGATCGGTTCCTTCGGCTTCACCGCAGCCTTCTCGCAACTCGGCGACGCCAGGCGCTGGCAGATCATGAACTATTCGCTGCGCACCCAGACGCCGGCGCCGCGCGGATCGACCATGCGCGTCAGCCGCCACCCGAACGCCTATTTCCACTTTGACGCGGCCGTCGAAAGCGTGGCGCTCGACGGCGACGAGATCGTCATCGAGACGTCGCAGGGAAAGCCGGTGCGCGCCGACTTCCTCATTCTGGGCACCGGCTTCGGCGTCGACCCGCTGGCACGCAAGGAGCTCGACGGCTACGCCGACAAGATCCTGCTCTGGCAGGACCGCTTTACCCCGCCTGAGGGCCAGGAGAACGACCAGCTCGGTCGGTTTCCGTATCTCTCCGCCGACTTCAGCTTTCTGGAGCGCGAACCGGGAACGGCGCCGTGGCTTGCCAACATCCACAGCTTCAATTCGGGTGCGGCTGCCAGCCTCGGCAAGGTGAGCGGCGACATACCTGGCATCAGTGAGGGCGCGTCGTGGCTGGTGCGGGAGATTGCCGCCAAGCTCTACGCCGAGAATTTCGATCAATACTGGCAGCGGCTGCTCGACTACGACACGCCGGAACTGCGCGGCGACGAGTGGACGGCATCGCCCTTGCCGGACAGCGTGCTGGCCCAGAGCCGCAAGCAGGCATAGGAGGACGACATGGCTGAGAACGAGGACGTGATTGCCGCGATCGTCGGCATCGAGCCCGGCAGCGCGCTCGCCGCTGTCGTAGCGGGGCGAGCCGACATCATGGCGCTGACGCAGAAGACGCATGACAGCGCGCTGAGCCCGGAAAATCCCGGCGGCCTGTCGCATGCCGAGCGGGCGGCACTTGCCTGGCGGATGGCGAAGATCAACGACAACAAGGCCTTCGAGGATCATTTCGAGGCGCTCTTGGAAAAGGCCGGCGCGCCCGACGCAGCTGCCAGGATGGCCGATATCTGGTTCGACGGCGGCAACGACATCCGCGCCAAGGCGCTGATCCGCCACGTCGATCTGGTGGCACACGCCCCCAAGCAGGCGACGCGCCGCGACATCGAACTGCTTAAGGAAGCGGGCCTTGCCGACGACGATATTGTCCGGCTTTCCGAACTCGTCGCCTTCGTCAGCTACCAGATCAGGGTTGCCGTCGGTCTTGAACTGATGCGGGGGCTGGCATGAGCGAGATCGTCCACGACTTCACCACCGACATTCCGGTCTGGAAACCCTATGTGACGCCGCTCAACCTGGCGGATGCGACGCCGGAGCAGCTCGAAGCGCTCAAGGTCACGCCATCCAACACCAAGGTCTCGGACTACGTGCTGGTGCTGGCGCATGACGTGGAGACGCTGACGCACAGAAGCCCGCTGTTCAACGGGGTGATGTATAATAGCGGCGGCCTGTCTCGCGCCGAGCGCGAGATCGGCGCCGTCGGCGCCTCGATCGTCAACCGCTGCATCTACTGCGCGGCCGTGCACGCCAGTCGCTACAACCAGCTGACCAAGAGCACCGACGTGATCGCGGCCATTTTCGCCGACGGCACCGAAGCCGAGATCGAGGCGCGGCTGAAGGCGATCCTGAATTTTGCAGTCAAACTTTCGAAATGCCCGCCCGAAGCAAATGCCGCCGATATGGCAGCGCTCGTAGAGGTCGGTTTGAACAAGGAGGAAATCCTCGATCTCATCCTGTCCACGTCCCTGTTCGGCTGGGCCAATCGGCTCATGCACACGCTCGGTGAACCGATCAGGGAATGACAGCAGGAGATCCCCACGCGATCGGCAAAGAGGGACAAGCCATGAATTTGGTCAATCCGCCCGAAATCGGGCCACGCTTGCAGGCATACCGAAAAGAGTTGAACCTGACGCTTGCCGAACTCGCCGCCATGTCTGGCGTGTCGCGCTCGATGCTGTCGGAAATCGAACGGGGCAATGCCAACCCGACCTATGGCACGCTCTGGCACCTGACGCGGGCGCTGAAGATCGACCTTAACAGTCTGGTCAGCGGTGCCAGCGAAGAGCGGGGCGGATCGATCATCGATCTGCAGCCGGGTAACCTGACGCCGACCATCCGTAGCGCCGACGGCAGCTGCACGCTGCAGATCCTGTCGCCGGCCACGATGGTGTCGCTGATCGAGTGGTATCTCCTGAGCTTCGAGGTCGACGGCAAACTGATCAGCGATCCGCACGGCACGGGTACGATCGAGCATCTGCACTGCACCGTGGGCGAAATCGTCGTGCGCAGTGCCGGAAACACGATGATCGTGCGCGCGGGAGAGACGGCGCGTTACGCCGCCGACGTTCCCCATTCGCTGACGAGTGTCGGGCCGGTCGGAGCGGGCGCATTCCTGGTGGTTGCATCAGGCGATGTCGGTCCAAACACGCCGAGAACGGCGATACGTCCGAAATAACGATCGGCCAGCCGGCCGAACTGTAATTGATGAGAAGAGGAATGATGATGCGGGTAGGAATAGTCGGAGCGGGTTCGATCGCTTTTGGAACAGCAGTGCTTGTCGAGCAGCAGGGCCATCAGGTGAAGCTGTGGTCACCCTCCGGTGAGCGGACGCGTGCCTTGGCGAACGGCGAAGCGCTCACCGCGGAAGGCGCGATCAAGGGGACGTTCCATCCCGGTGTTGCCACCAGTGCCGAAGATCTCGTTGCCGGTGCCGAGGCGCTCGTCATCGCGCTGCCGGCCTATGGCCACAAGACCGTGCTCGATGCCATCGCGCCCCATATCACACCGCAGCAGATCGTCATCTTCAGCTCGCACGCCTCGTTCGGCGCGCTCTATCTGTCCCGTCTGCTGGCGGCGCGCGGGGTCACCGTGCCGATCGTGGCCTGGGGAACGACTGCGGTTTCGGGCCGCCAGCTGAGCCCGACCACGGTCAACGTGAACACGATCCGCAAGCAGGTCGATCTCGCAACGGTCCCGTCGTCTGAAAGCGCCCGCGGGCTTTCGGTCTGCAAGGACCTGTTCGGAGACCGGTTCCTCGACCGCGGCAGCCTGATGGCGATCGCGCTTTCCAACCTCAATCCGCAGAACCACATGGGCATCGCGCTCGGCAACATGACCCGCATGGAGCGCGGCGAAAGCTGGAGCCAGGGCCAGAACGTCACGCCGAATGTCGGCCGTCTGCTCGAGGACCTCGATCAGGAGCGCATCGCCATTGCCAGCACGCTCGGCCTTGAAGTGCGCAACATCTTCCAGCATTTCCACCTCTCCTTCCATGTGCCGATGAACTCCATCTCGCAGATGAACCAGGAGATGCACGAGGCCGGCAATGGCGGCAGCGGTCCGACCACCGCCGACAGCCGTTACGTCACGGAGGATGTACCCTTTGGTCTCGTCATGACCGCCAAGATCGGCCGTCTCGCCGGCCATCCGGCCGAACTGCACGAAGCGGGTATCAAGATCTTCTCGGCGATGTACGGCCGCGATTTCACTGCGGAAAACGACCTGCTCAACGCTCTTGATCTCGATGCGATGTCCCTGGACGAACTGAAAGATCTTTGCCGCAACGGATATGCCGTCGCGGCCTGATCAGGCCCTGTGACAGTCTTCCCCGCCTGCAGTGCGCGGTGGGGAGGACGCGGCGCAAATCGTGACCAGCGACCGCGTCCTTGTCGTTCCAAACCAGAATTTCAGAATGCCGCGACGCGATGAGCGCCGTCGGCAACAGCGAGGCTTACCCTCTATGACATCAGCTTTTCTCTCCCATCTTCGTTCCGAGCTCGACGGCCTCAAATCGGCGGGGCTTTACAAGTCGGAACGGGTGATCGTCTCGAAGCAGGCGGGCGAGATCGAGGTTGCCTCGGGCGAGCGGGTGTTGAATTTCTGCGCCAACAACTATCTCGGCCTTGCCGACAATGCGGAGTTGGCGGAGGCCGGCAAGCAGGCGCTTGATCGGTACGGTTACGGCATGGCCTCGGTGCGCTTCATCTGCGGCACCCAGGAAGAACACAAGCAACTGGAAGCGCGGATCTCGTCGTTCCTCGGACTGGAGGACACGATCCTCTATTCCTCCTGTTTCGACGCCAATGGCGGCCTGTTCGAGACGCTGCTCGGCGAAGAGGATGCGATCATTTCCGACGCGCTCAACCATGCCTCGATCATCGACGGCGTGCGGCTGTCGAAGGCCAAGCGCTTCCGCTACGCCAATAACGACATGGCGGCGCTGGAGGAAGAGCTGAAGAAGGCCGAAGGCAGCCGCTTCAAGCTGATTGCCA
>NZ_DALZXU010000016.1:0-47902 GCF_031989085.1 Ensifer sp. | reverse complement strand
GCCTCCACGACCGGACCCACGCCCGGGATCGCCATCAGCCCGAGGCCGGTCAGCAAGCCGCCAGCGCCGCCGACGGCAGCGCCGAGACCGGCGCCGGTGCCGGCACCGGCTGCAGCGCCTTCGGTGTCATCGACCTTGTATCGCCCCTCGGCATTGCTCGCGACCATGCTGACATCACCGTCGGGGATGCCTGCGGCTTTCAGATCGCGCACGGCCTGCGAAGCTTGCTCATAGGTGTCGAACAGTCCAGAAACAGTTTTCATATCGGTCTTCCTTGAATGCATGTGTTGAGATCGGTTGGCCAACATCAGTTGGCGACGATGTTGCCCTGGTAATCGAGAGCGACATTGACGGGCTTTCCGTCCTTGGTGGCAGTGGCCTGCCAGATGCCCTTGTCATCGAGCTTCAATCCACTGACGGCGGTGTAGCCGCCCTCCTGCAACCGGGCACGGGCCTGCTCTTCGGTGAAGCTGTTGGCACCGGCGACAGGAGCGGTCGGGTTGGTGGTGTCGGGGGTTGCGACAGCCGGCGTTTCCGCCTCAGGCGACGGCGTCGGAGTCTGGGCGTAAACGGCAAAGGTGCTTGCCGCCAGAAAGGCCGTTGCGGCGATCATTCTTTTCATCGTTGTCTCCTTGGTCGGTCATTCATCGATGCTGGGACAACGCGAGTGCTTGATGATGGTTCCTGTCAGCGTGCCGAAGTTTTTCTAAATTATCCAATCAACTGAATATGTTACGACCGAACCACGTACATTCCGGCAGACGTGATGAAGCCCGCCGGTCCGGTGACAGCGCCAAGCCAAACGCATGCCGAGCGGGAAGGTTCAGAAAGTCGGCGGCATTCCTTCGCAGGAAGGGTGCACGGCAAAACCGAGGCCAAAACCCGGCGGTTGAACGGCTGTCAGTGCGTACTGCCCTTGCCGTCGGCGGCTGCCGTTGTTGAATGTCGCCAGCGCCCTACTTCCATCGAAATTTCTATTCGCATCAACATGGGCACCTGAATGGCAAGCAAACGGCAAAGTGACTGGATCCGGAAGGCGGATGCCGAACAGACGCGGGCGAGTTTTCCCGAACTGTTCTTCGACCTCGTCTTCGTTTTTGCGCTGATCCAGCTCGCCCACAAGCTCGCGTCGGATTTCAGCACGACGGCGGTGATTGAAGCGGTGCTTTTGATCCTGGCGGTCTGGTGGGTGTGGATCCACACCACATGGGTCACCAACCTGCTCGACACTGAAAAGGAGCCCGTCCGCCTGCTGCTGTTCGGGCTGATGTTTGCCGGCGTGCTCCTGGCAATTGCGCTGCCCGAAGCATTCGCGGAGCAAGGGCTCGTGTTTGCGGCAATCTATAGCGGCATGCAAATTTGCAGGTCTGCCTTCACGCTCTATGCCTTTCGCCATACAGATCGGCCGTCGTTCCTGACATTCTTGCGCATCACCGTCTGGATGCTCCTGTCCAGCGCCTTCTGGCTTGCCGGCGGGCTGATGGAACTCGAAGGGCGCCTGATCCTGTGGACGCTTGCGCTCCTCGTCGAATACGCTTCGCCGGCACTGCGCTACTACGTGCCGTTTCTGGGGCGCTCGCCCGACGAGACGCTGGACGTATCCGGTGCCCACATGGCGGAACGCTGCGCCCTGTTCGTCATCATCTGTCTCGGCGAAACCATCCTGACCACCGGCCGCAACGCCACGGAACACATGACGGACGACATGACTTTCGTGGTGTTCTGCAGCGCCTTCCTCAGCACCGGCTTCATGTGGTGGATCTACTTCCATCACGGCCAGCAGAAGGCAGCCTCCAAGGCAGAGGCGACGTCGCGGCCCGAGACAGTGGCACTCAACCTCTTCACCTATGGTCATCTGCCTATTGTCGCCGGCATCATCCTGACGGCGGTCGGGGAGGACTTCAGCCTCTCGCACGCCGAAGAGCAAAGTTCTCTCAAATATGCGCTCGCCATGCTCGGCGGGCCTGCGCTGTTCCTTGCCGGCAACATCTGGATCAAGGTTGTCGCCACGCGGCAGTTCCCGGTCTCGCACATCGCCGGGCTGGTGCTGCTCGCCGCCTCGGCGCTACTCGTGCCTTTCTCCCTCAACTACGTCGTTCAGGCGGTGGCGACCGCCGTGCTCCTGATCGTCGCGACGTGGGAGTATGTGGCGTTGCGGCGGCTGTCGGCTGCGACCGCCTGAGGTTACGCGCGACAAAGAGGAACTTAATCGTCACCTGTGCATTCACGTGTGCGCAGATCTGGAGGCACATGTGCAGACACTGACCCGCAAGCGGGATCTTCGAAAGGCCGAGCCTCTCTGGGCAGACACGCCGCGCCATACCGTGCGCACGCAGAGGCGGCTCAGCGCCCACGATGTCGACGTCCTGATCGTCGGCGCAGGGATCAGTGGTGCGTTGATGGCCAATGCGCTCATCGCCCATGATTTGCGCATCCTGATGGTCGACAGGCGAAAGCCAATCAGCGGCAGCAGCATGGCCAGCACCGCCATGATCCAACACGAACTCGACGTTCCGCTGCACCAGTTGAACCGGACCCTCGGCTCGGCCAGCGCCCAGCGCATCTGGCAACGCTCGGCAAAAGCAGTCGAAAATCTGGCGTCGCTCGTCGATGCCCTGCACATCCCCTGCCAGTTTGAGCGCAGGAACACGCTGTATCTTTCGGGCTCATCTTACGGTGCGCGCGCACTGCAAGCGGAAGTGAAGGCGCGCGAAGCGGCCAGTCTTGAAGCAACACTACTGACGCAGGCGGAACTGCGCGCGCGGTTCGATATCGATCGCACCGCCGCAATCGAGACCCGGGTCTCGGCCTCGGCCAACCCTGCGCAGTTGACATCAGGCTTTCTCCGACATGCCCAGGCGAGCGGCATCCCCATCATCGAGAATGTCGAGATCACCGATATCAGGGAAATCGGCGGTCGAAACGCGGTCGCGACCGCGGACGGCCAGATCATTCTGGCCACCCATGTGGTCTTCTGCACCGGCTACGAGTTTCTGAAATCGGTCGCAAACAAGAACCACGCCATCGTCTCGACCTGGGCGCTGGCAACGGCGCCGCGCCACCCCCGCCCGGACTGGCTGGACGATTATCTCGTCTGGGAAGGCGCGGATCCCTACATCTATTTCCGCTCGACCCGGGACGGCCGCATCATCGTCGGCGGCGAGGACGAGAAAAGCGACGACGCCTTTCAGGATCCGGCCAAACTCAAGTCAAAGTCCGACATTCTGCGACGGAAGCTGTCCGATCTCATCGGCTTCCGCATCGGCGAGCCCGAATACCGCTGGGCCGCCGCTTTCGGCGTCACCGCGCAAGGGCTGCCGATGATCGGGCGTGCGCCCGGCATGCAGAATGTCTTTGCAGCCATGGGCTACGGCGGCAACGGCATCACCTTCAGCCAGATTGCCGCCGAGATCATCTCCTCGGCGATCCTGGGGCATGCAGACCCGGATGCCGCATTGTTTCCATTCACCACGTGACGAATAGGCGGCCGGCCCCTCGACTGCGAGGCCGGCTTTCATGGTAGCATTTCTGACGCGTTCCAGGGGGAACAGGCTTGGGCAAGGCAATCGATCAAATCCGGGACCTCGGTGCGCCCTCGATGCAGGGCGTGCGTCCGGCCATGCCGACATCGCTGACGCTCGTCGGTGCTGCCGCCGTGCTCTACCTCGCACGCGACGTCTTCCTGCCGATTGCGGTCGCATTGCTCCTGACATTCGCGCTCGCCCCTGTTGTGGCAGCGCTGCGTCGGGTCGGTCTACCAAGGGCATTCGCGGTGATCTCCACCGCATTGATCACCTTTACGCTGATCGGCATTTTCAGCCTGATCGTCGCATTGCAGGTGGCGGAACTCGCCAGGAACCTGCCGGCCTATCAATCCAATATCGTCACCAAGGTGAAGGAGTTGAAGGAGGCCGGATCCGAAAACGGCATCATCGACCGCATCGGCAACGTTCTCGAACGCATCAACCGCGAGATTGATCGCCCGACGACGGAAACGCAAACGGATCCGCAGAGCAAGAGGCCGGACCCGTTGCTGGTCGAGATCTATTCCCGCGACAACCCGATTGCGGTGCTGACCAACATCATCGCGCCGCTGATCGGCCCCGTGGCCATGGCCGGCCTCGTCGTGGTCGTCGTCATCTTCATGCTGCTGGAGCGGGAGGATCTGCGCGACCGCTTCATCCGGCTTGCCGGTTTCGGCGACCTGCACCGAACCACCGAGGGTCTTCAGGATGCCGGCACGCGTGTCGGCCACTATCTGCTGATGCAATTGATCGTCAACACCGCCTATGGCCTGCCCGTGGCGATCGGCCTCTGGTTCATCGGCATACCCAACGCGGTGCTCTGGGGGCTTTTGGCAATCGTCCTGCGTTTCGTACCCTATATCGGGCCCATCATCGCGATGGTGTTGCCGCTGTTCCTGTCGGTGGCAGTGGACAGCGGTTGGTCCATGCTGCTTTGGACCGCCGGCCTGTTCATCGCGATGGAGCTGGTGATCAACAACGTCGTCGAGCCGATGCTCTATGGCTCGAAGACCGGGCTTTCGCCGTTGGCCATTATCGTGTCCGCGATCTTCTGGGCATGGATATGGGGGCCCGTCGGCCTGATCCTGTCGACGCCGCTCACGGTCTGCCTCGTCGTGCTCGGCAAGCATGTGCCGCAGTTCGAGTTTCTGCAGGTGCTTTTTGGCAGCGACCCGGTGCTCGCGCCGCATGCCCGCCTCTATCAGCGGCTTCTGGCCGGCGACCCGGATGAAGCGACGGATCAGGCCGAGGAGATCCTCGAGGAGGAATATCTGCTCGACTATTACGGCGGGGTGGCCATGCCCGCGCTGGCGCTGGCCGAGCAGGATCGCGCCCGCGGCGTGATGAGCGACGAACAGCGGCTGCGGGTCGCGGCAAGCGGCCAGACGCTGGTCTCCAACCTCGAAGACATCGCGATCGAGGAAAGCCGGGACGACGAGGATGAGGACGAGAGGGAGGACGCGGAAGGCGAAGCCGGCAACCAGCCGATTCCGGACGGCGAAGGCATGACGATCCTCTGCGTCGGCGGGCGCGGCGAAATCGACGACGTCTCCGCCGCCATGCTCGCCCAGGTGCTGCGGGCCGAAGGCGCGACGGCCACGGCCGTGAGCTTCAAGGCGATCGAGCCCGCCAGCATTCGCAAACTCGAGACCGATGCGGTCGATACGATCGTCGTCTGCTTTCTCAACCGGGATTCGAACAAGCACGCCCGCTTCGTCGTGCGTCGCCTCAAGCGCCTCCACACAAGGGCGAGGGTCGGCATTGTCATATGGGATACCTCGACCGACAGAGAAGCCGGCCCGCGCAAGCCCGCAAAGGACGCCGAGCAGGTCCCGGGCGCCGATTTCTTGGCAGCGGACATGACAAACGCGGCGATCGAGGCGCTGACGAAGCGGCCGAGCGTGCCGCTTGCAACCGCAGCCAGGACGAAGGCGCGCCGGCGCCTGCTACCGCAAGTGGCCCCCTGAGGCAGGCATACCGTCGGCCCAGTCAAGCTGCCCAACGGTTCGGACCTTGCCGACGCCACGGCTCCACGCCGTGCCCCATCACGCCGGCATTCTTGAACGCGGCCCTCCACGCGGCCACCTCACCGTAAGTCATGAATGACGATCGGATCCTGCCTTACGTCGGGAACAGAGCCATTTCTCGCGCGTTGAGTGACGAGGCCAATGCCGGCAATTCCGCCAGGCGGCCACGGAGGATACCCCAATGCAAGGCAAGTTCTTATGCGCAGCCGCCATGGTGCTCGGTCTGGCGACACCCGCCTTTTCGCAAGCCGACGTCGTCTGCGACGAGGCGTCGCTGATGAAGCTCGAAACGGATGTGGGCGCAATCCCGGATGGCGCCAAGAAGATCGAGGCGACAAAGGAGCTTGCAATGGCAAAGGACGCCATGGCGGCCAACGACATGGAAAAATGCAAGTCGCATCTGAGCAATGCGGTCAAGGGCATGGACGCCATGTAACCGCGCCGTCGCCCGGCGCGCGCTCCTTGCGCACGCTCAAGGTACGAACGAAAACGCCCGCTCGTTTCCGAGCGGGCGTTTTATGAAACTTAGTCGTCTCAGCCGCGGTTAGCGACCAAAGGCGGCCCGGGCGATCGCCGGGATGTCGGCGCGCTCGATGCCCAGGTCGCGCAGTTCGCGCGAAGACATGCGGCCGAGTTCGGAGACCGTCTGCCGGTACTTGCGCCAGTTGTTGAAAGAGCGTGCTACGTTCATGATGATCCCCTTTCCTTGGGCTTTCGAAGCTCAGCTGCCAGTCCTTGGCGCTTCGTTCGCTTCGATGAGAGGAATATAGGCCAACACCCGCTCCGGCAGTAGCGCCAAGACCTCAGCCCACCCCTGCAAGCCGTGCATGGATCCTTGTCCCCTGGTGACTGCCGGCGCCCGGAACATTGGGATGGTGTGGCGAGCCGCGTCTGTCGAAGTTGGGTCTTGCCCAACCCCGCCAACGTTTGGCGTCGCGGGGTTGGGCCGTTTTCGTGCCGGGCGCGCGCGCCGGCGGGAGAAACTCAGCGCATCATCGCGGCGACATTGCCGCCGTCGACGGTCAGCACAGCGCCGGTGCTGGTGCGCGCCTTTGCGAGGTGGACGAAGGCGGCTGCGACATCACGGGCCGTGACTTCGCGCTTGACCAGGTTGCCCCGCATGTAGCTCTCGGGTGAAATGCCGCGCGCCTGGCTGCGCTCCTCGATCATCTGGTCGGTCATCAGCCCGGTGCGGATGCGATCGGCATTGACGGCGTTCGACGTGATGCCGTCGGCGCCATGTTCGACGGCGTATTGGCGCATCAGCGCCATCAGTGCCGCCTTCGACGTTCCGTAGGGACCGAAGTCGGGGCCGGGATTGACCGCCTGCTTGGAGACGTTGAAGACCAGCGCGCCGCCGGTTTTCTGCGCTTTCATGATCCTGACGGCGCTGCGGGCGATGTAGTGGTGCCCCCAGAAATTCAGTGCGAAGGCTTTCTGGAAAACGTCCTCGGACACATCCAGCAGAGCGCCCTGGAAGGCCGCACCCGCATTCGAGATGACGATGTCGACGCCGCCGAAGTGCCTGGCGACATCGGCAAGTGCCGCGTCGACCGCCTCCGGGCTGGTCACATCGCAGACGAGGCCGATGCCGCCGAGACGAGCGGATTCCTTTTTCAGGGCATCCTCGGCAAGGTCGAGCAGGGCGATTTCAGCGCCCTCGGCGTGCAGCGCCTCGGCGATCGCGAGCCCCAGGCCACCGGCGCCGCCGGTGACGACGGCAACCTGCCGGCTGAGCGGCTTTTCCGCCTGCTTCGTCAGCTTCACCTGTTCCAGCGACCAGTATTCGATGTCGAACAGATCCTCTTCCGACAGCGCCTCGAAGCTCTCGATACCCTCGGCATTGCGGATGACGGCGATCGTCGCCTCGGCAACATCGGCGCCGACACGGGCGGCCTTCTTCGACGGACCGGCGGCAAACAGGCCGACACCTGCCACGTAAAAGACCCGCGGCATCGGATCGAGCATGCGCTTGATGCCGCCGACGCGGGCGTTGTTGCGCTCGAAATAGGCGCGATACTCGTCGTTGTAGGCGGCGACGGCGGCGCGCACCTTATCGGCCCAGGCCGCCATGTCGCCGGCAACAGGGGCCGGCAGAGCCACGCCGAAGCGCTTGATGTGGATGACGTGTTCAGGTGTCGCATTGCCGCGATGCACCAGGTCAGCAACATTTTCGGCATTGCAGAAGTCGAGAACCTCGGGACCTGAGCGATGCTCGAGCACGAAACGACGCGGGCAGCCTTCGACGCCGCTGTCGATGGCGATCGCGCCACGCAGGACCGGCGCGATCTCGGCGGCCGTTGCGAGCGGCGCTGACGGCTTGACGACCGCAAACGGACGCGGGTTGCCGCGTGCGATGCGACGTTCGGCCTTGTCGATGGCGGCAATCATCTTTTCATAGGATTCGCGCGGATCTTCCGACCAGGTGAAGATGCCGTGCTTCAAGAGGATCATGCCATCAGCGCCCGGATCGGCGCGGAACGCCGCGTCGCAGGCCTTGGCGAGATCGAAGCCGGGCATCACATAGGGGACGATGATCGAATCCGGGAACAGCTCGCGCACCAGATCCTCGCCATGCGGCTGGTTGGTCAGAGACACGATCGCATTGGCATGGGTGTGGTCGATGTGGCGGAACGGCAGGTTGGCGTGCAGGATCGCTTCGACCGAGGGGTTCGGCGCTGCGGGATCTATGAGCAGCCGACGCTGCAGCATCACCATGTCGTCGTCGCTCAGCTCAGGAAACTTGACCATGGCCTGAAGCGGCTCGACCCTGACAGCGGGCAGGCCCGCCGGTTCGATCGTGCCCATGTCCCAGCCGCTGCCCTTGACGCAGAGCACGCCGACCTCGGAACCATCCATCTCGGTAAAGGTGGTCTTGACCGAGGTATTCCCGCCGCCATGCAGCACCAGCTCCGGGTCGCAGCCGAGAAGACGGGTCGTATAGGTGCGGATCGCAAGGTCGCGGTTGACGCCGGCATTGACATAGGTGTCGACGACCCGGGCGAATTCGGTTTCTGACCATCTGGATTTCATCAAAGGCTCCTGTCTTCCCGCGCTTGGCAGCGTTTCCTTGGGGGGTTCAATTCAAGTCCTGTCGTCGGCCATCCCCGATCGGTCTGCGCGCAACACTCAGACCGTGCCGCCCGCTCCGTCAGGACGCACCACTATCCGTCGATCGAGTGCATGCCGAGACCCGCGTCTGTGTCACCGGTTCGGGGCCGCGCGCCCCTGAAACTGCAATCCATGTCGGGAGCGGGCCGCAGCCTCGTTGCAATGGCACGAAGGTCAGCACGCCGGTCTCGGCCCACGGGTTCGTTTCCAACCCGCCTGCATGCGCCTATAGTCGTCCATTGCATCTCGGCGCCTCCCAAAATCACTGTCGAGACAATTGCCACCATGTGGTGTCATGTGTCAACACGGATGGCAAATTTGTTTGACGGCGGACACTTTTTCCGCTTCAGGAGAAACCATGACAATCCAGGGGAGCAGGTGATGATGGATACCGCGCGGGGAAACCGGGCAGTCGGCGAAGGCATAGTCCTGCCCGCGGAATTCGACGACGGCGTCGTCTGGGCCGCGTGGCTCTATTACGTCGACCAGCTGACCCAGAGCGAGATCGCCAAGATGCTCGGCGTATCCAGGGCGACGATCGTCAATTACCTGCAGGAGGCGCGCGAGCGTGGCCTGGTCAACATTCGCCTGAACACCGAAGTCGGCGTCCGAACCGGCATCGCACGCCGCCTGAAGGACAAGTTCGGCCTCGAGGGCGCGCTGGTCATCCCCGCCCTTGCCAGCGGCGACCCGGTGCAGCGACTCGGAGAGGCCGGCGCGCGCCTGCTTGCCGACATGGTGCAGCCGGGCGACACGATCGGTGTTGCCTGGGGCCGCACGGTGCTGGCCGTCGCCGACAGCATCTCGCTGCCCGAGCCGGTGGAGGGCCTGACGGTGGTGCAGGTCTCTGGAAGCTCGATCGCCAATCCGGATTTCGCTCCGGAATTCTGCACCTCGCTGATGTCGCGCCGCATTCACGCGCGCTGCATCAACCTGCTCGCCCCCGCCCTGCTGTCGACGCCGGAGCTGAAGCAGGCGCTTCTGGCCGAGCAGGTGCTGGTCAAGCAGTTCGAGCTCATCCACTCCTCCAACATCATCCTCTTCGGCGTCGGCGACATCGGCCCCGAGACGCTGATCCGCTCGGCCAACATCACCGGCCAGGAAGACATCGACGCCTATCAGGCCGGCGGTGCCGTGGGCGTGCTGATCTGCCGCTTCATCGACGCCGAAGGGCGGCCGGTGCGCGGCGACCTCGACAACCGCATGGTCGGCATCGAACTGAACGAATTGAGCCAGGTGCCGCGGCGGCTGTGCGTCGCCGGCGGCGCCAGCAAGCTGACGGCGATCCACGCAACGTTGAAGGGTGGCTATGCCACGCACCTCGTCACCGACATCGCCACGGCGGAGATGCTGCTGCGATAGTCGATCTGTTGCCCGTTGGCGTATCGGGCAACAGTTGGTCCGTGCGCCAACCGGCGTCAGCTGGCCTTCACACGGGCCTTGTTCATGAAATCCCAGGTCGCCTCGAACGAGGTGATCCCGGCATCCGACCCCAGGCCCGTCGCCACGAGTGCTGCCGATGCCTGCGCGAACCGCAAGGCGGTCTCCGTCTCCATGCGATGATGCAGCCCGGCGATGAAGCCGGCGTTGAAGGCATCGCCGCAGCCGGTGGTGTCGACGACGTCGATCTCGAAGGCCGGCAGTCTAAGGCTCTTGCCATCCGCATCGAGGAAGCACACACCATCGCCGCCGAGCGTGAAGATGCAGTGCTTGACGCCGAGATCGGCAAAGAAGCGGCCGGCGTCCTCGGCACTCTTCTGGCCGGAGATCAACATCGCTTCTTCGACCGACGGCATGAAGTAGTCGATAAAGGGGAAGAGCGGCCGGATCAGCGACAGTGTGTTGTCGTTGGCGCCCAAGAGATCGAAGGTCGTCGTCCGGCCGAAGCGCTTGGCCTCCTCCAGCAGAACGCGGCTCGGTTCGCCATCCAGGCGATCGAGCAGTCCCGTGCCGCCGAGATGGACGATCGGCGGCGCCAGCACCCGCTCGCGCGCGTCGGCCGGGACCTCGAAATGCCCCGAGGCGCCGCGCACATGCAGCGCCGGCCGTTCGCCATTGCGGCGAATGTTGAGAATGCTGGCCGACGTCGGCACGCCGGCAATGCGCTGCATCTGCGAGGTGTCGACGCCGAAGCGGTCGAGCGTGGCGAGCACGAAGTCTGCCTTCTCATCGTCTCCGACAGCGCCGACCGCCAGGCAGTTCAGCCCGAGCTTGGCAAGGTCGACGACCGTGCCGCCGGCGGTGCCCGCGACCGTCAGGCGGATCTCGTCGATGAATTCGACATTGCCGCCGGACGGGATCCGGTCCACCGGCCGGCCGAGAATATCAAGAATGTACAGTCCGATTACAGATACGTCGTGCGCCATGCACTTGAACCTTCCCTAATGATTTGGTGACCGCTGCACGCCAGGCGAAGCCCGTCAACCCCTTGCACGAAGCGAGAAGACGGTGCCGGCGAGAACGATGAAGACGCCGATGATGGCGAGCTGCCAGGTGCTCGGAATTCCAACGAGGATGAGGACGTTGCTGACCAGCGTGATCAGCACCACGCCGAGCAGCGTTCCGATCACGCTGCCGGAGCCTCCGGTGATGCGGGCGCCGCCGAGTACCACCGCGGCGATGATTTCGAGCTCGGTGCCGGCAAGGTCGAACGGATTGGCAAGCCGGTTGCTGGCGACATGCATGATCCCGGCAATGCCCGCGAGCAGACCCGCATAAGCAAAGACGAAAATGTGCACGGTGCGCAGATTGTAGCCGAGACGCTCGGCAATGCCGGGATTGCCGCCGACGGCATAGACCGCCCGCCCGATCAGCGTGCGCTCGAGGATCCACCAGGTGACAACGGCCGCGACTGCAAGCACAAGTACGAAGGCTGGCAATACAGAGATCGAGCCGTTGGCGCTTTGGTGGGTGAACAATGCCAGCTTGCCGAACGCCTCCATCGAGCCCGGAATGTTCATGAAGAGAGCCGTACCGACGAAGGTCAGCAGGAAGCTGCGAATGACGTATTGCGTGCCGATGGTCACGATCAGCGACGGCGCACGGAGCGTATGGACAAGCAGGCCGTTGAGCGCGCCGAAGCAGGCGCCGCCGGCGGCCGCCACCAGCAGGATCACCGGCATCGGCATTCCCGGCAGCAGATTGGTCACCAGCATCGTCACCGTGTACATGACGAAGGCGGCGATGGCGGTAAAGGAAACGTCGATGCCACCGGAGGCGAGAACCACCAGCACGCCGAGCGCGAAGAGCCCTCGCACGACGGAGGCACGCAGGATGTCGAACAGGTTCGACACCTGCCAGAAGTCCGTGTTGATCGCGCCGACCACCAGGCAGACGAGCACGAT
This sequence comes from Ensifer sp., assembly GCF_031989085.1. Taxonomy (NCBI): domain Bacteria; kingdom Pseudomonadati; phylum Pseudomonadota; class Alphaproteobacteria; order Hyphomicrobiales; family Rhizobiaceae; genus Ensifer; species Ensifer sp. Next base: position 35,896 of record NZ_DALZXU010000016.1, on the reverse strand, counting down.
CAGCGAGAAGGTCACCACCGGCGGATGCCGCAGCAGCCAACGCCAGGCCGATCCGAGCGACGCCTTATCATTGCCGTCAGGTGTTGCCCCGTTGAAGGTCGTGTCCGTCATCGCGCGGTCCTCGCAGTCGTTTCTTCCACCAGGGCGCGATAGAGCGCCTCTTCCTTCAGCGTTTCGGCCTCGAAGCGTTCAACCACCTCGCCCTTGCGCATCACCATGATCCGATCGCAGTTCTGCAGCAGCTCCAGCAGGTCGTCGCTGATGATGATAACGCCCATGCCTTCGTCGGCGAGGCGCTGGATGATCCTGTAGATCGTGTCCTTCGATCCGACATCGACGCCGACCGTCGGGCCGTGCAGCACAAGAAGCTTGGGATTGATGGTCAGCCAGCGGCCGATGAGCACGCGCTGCTGGTTGCCGCCGGACAGCGACTGCACCGGGTTGGCGACATCGGGCGTGACCACCTGCAGGTCTTCGACCGAGCGCTTGGCCAGATCGCGGCTGCGCCTTCCATCGAGAATGCCGAAGGCACCGCGCAGGCGGTCCAGCACCGGCACGACGATGTTTTCCTCGATCGGCTTTTCGAGAAAGAGACCTTCGGAAAGTCGATCCTCCGGAACATAGCCGATACCGGCATCAATCGCGTCGGCCGGCTTGCGGGGCGTCACATCCTTGCCGTCGAGGCGGATGCGGCCCGCATCGGCCGGAACGACGCCGGCAATGGCACGGGCGAGTTCGTTGCGGCCGGAATCCAGCAGTCCGGTGATGCCGACGATCTCGCCGCGCCGCATCGAAAACGAGACGTTGGCGAAGGCATCCTTCAGCGACAGGCCATCGACCGAAAGCAGATCCTCGCCGAACTTCGGCTGGGCGCGATAGCGCGCCTCGTCGAGAACCTTGCCAGTCATCCAGAAGCCGAGTTCGGCCTTGGTGTGATCGGCAATGTCGCATTCGGCGACCTTCTGCCCGTCGCGCATGATGACCGCGCGGCCGCCGATCTCCTTGCACTCGTCAAGCTTGTGGGTGACGAACAGCACCGCGACGCCCTTGGCGCGCAGGCGACCGACGATGCCGATCAGATTGTCGACTTCGTGTTTGGTCAGGGCCGTCGTCGGCTCGTCCATGATGACGAGGCGGGCATCGGACGCGATGGCGCGGGCGATGGCGATAAGCTGGCGCGTCGCCATCGGCAATTCATCCGTGCGCGTCGCCAGGAAGGCGCGGCTCGTCGGCAGGTTGACGGCGGCGAGCGCGCGCTCAGCCGTCGCGCGCATCTGTGTGAGATCAAGTCGTCGGGCAAGCCTGCCGGAGGCCGCGACCACCTGCTGCGTCAATCCGACATTTTCGGCGACCGACAGGTTCGGCAGCAGCGAAAAATCCTGGTAGACGGTCTCGATCCCGGCCGCCAGCGCCGCGACGGGCGTGAGGTGGCCGACCGGCTTGCCGTCGATCAACAGCTCGCCTGAATCGGCCGGCTGCGCGCCGGAAATGATCTTGATGAGCGTGCTCTTGCCGCAGCCGTTCTCGCCCATCAGGTGATAGATCTGCCCGGGTTCGATCGAAAGGCTGACGCCCTTCAGCGCGCGAACACCGCCGAAGCTCTTCTGGACATTGCGAATTTCCAGATAGGGCAGAGCGGCCTTGGCGGTTTCACCGCCCTGAGGCGGCGCGCCGGTTTCGTGCTTCAGCTGCATGGCACTGTCCTGACCAAAAAGAACGTGTCCCGCTGCACGGCATCTCGATCGCCATCGATCCGGTGAGACGTGGCGCAGCAGGTTAATCCGTTGCCACTGACCCCCGTCTTACGTTCGACGCGGGCACTTGCGACATTCCACGTGCGATGCCGGCCCCGTGAACGTGCCCGGCATCGCTGTCTGCTCTACCCGATCAGAACGGGTACTTGGCGTAGTTCGACTTGTCGACGTCGACCCAGGCCTGACCAACGACGATCACGCCATCGCCCGCACCCTTCTTGACGATGACCTTGTCGTAGCCAGGGACGCCGAGGTCCATGCCGTCCTTGAGCTCCTCGCCCTTCAGCACCATGTCGGCGACCTTGTTCATGACGTAGCCGGCATCCTTCGGATCCCAGAAGCTGATGCCGTCGACGGCACCCGATTCCAGGTATGAGCCGGTATCCTTCGGCAGGCCGATGCCGAACACGCAGGTCTTGTCCTGCAGGCCGGCCTCCTCGACGGCACGGCCGATGCCGATGACGTCGATCGCCGAACCGCCCTGGAAGCCCTTGATGTCAGGATACTTGCGCAGGATCTCGCGGGCCTTTTCATAGGCGCGGTTGGCATCGTTGAAGGATTCGTTCTTCTCCGAGACCAGTTCCATCTCCGGATACTTCTTGGCATTTTCCGAACCGCCGTCTGCCCACTGAACGTGCGTCAGGCTGCCGAGCGAGCCGACGAAGGACGTCCACTTGCCGGACTTGCCCATGCATTCGGCGATCTTCTCGTTGAAGCGCGCGCCGAAGACCTTGTTGTCGAAGGCCTCGATGTCGACGAGCGTGTTCTTCATGTTGTCGGCTTCGTGGGTGATGACCTTGATGCCGCGCTGGCTGGCGCGCTTCAGCACGCCCTCGAGCGCGGACGCATCCATCGGCACGACGGCGATCGCGGCGACCTTCTTGGCAACGAGGTCTTCGATCAGCCGGCCCTGCTGGGCGGCGTCGGCCTTGCCGGGACCGACTTGGCTGGTGGCAACGCCGGGATTGTCCTTGCCATAGGCGTCGACGCCTTCGTTCATGCGGGTGAACCAGTTTTCGCCCGTGACTTTCACCACGGTCACGATGCTGGGCTTTTCCTCGGCGATGGCGGCCGTGGTCGCAGTCAGGGCTCCGAGCGCGACGGCGCAGGCAGCGAGTTTACAAATGGCAAGCATGCATTCCTCCCAAAGAACCTTCGAATTTTGACAGATCGACCGGCGTGCGAAGGCGTCTCGCCGGCCCTGGAACTTGGGGGTCAGCGGCGCAATGCCCTGACCCAGGCCTTTGCGTCGAAGCCGGATGTCGCGAGAAAGACCAGCAGCAGCACACCCCAGGCGAGGTCGCGGAAGAAGTTGGAGATGTCCATGAAGTTGAACAGGCTCGACAGGATCTGCAGCGACGTCGCCGACAGCACGACGCAGATTACCCGGCCATAGCCACCCTCCGGGCGAACACCGGCCATGACCGCGATAAGGATGGCGATCAGCACGTAGGAATTGCCGTAGTCCCATTTCACGCTGGAGGTCCGCGCTGCAATCACGATGCCGGCGACCGAGGCCAGCAGGCCGCAGGTGGTATAGGTCAGAAACAGGATTCGTTTTTCCGCAATGCCGGCATAACGCGCAGCCTTGGCATTGTTGCCGAGCAGCATGAGCCGCAGGCCAAAAGGGCTGTAGCGCAAGACGCCGCCCAGCATCAGCGCGATCGCCAGGAAAAGGGCAAAGCAGAGCGGCACGCCCAGAACCGGCGTATTGCCGAAGGCATCGAGCGGCTCGATGTAGCCGAGGCCGAGCGCAGAACCATTGGTGAAGGCGATGGCAATGCCGGTGAAGAACAATTGCGTGCCGAGCGTGGCGATGATCGGCGTCAATCCGGCGCTGGAAATCAGGAAGCCGTTCAGCATGCCTCCGGCAAGGCCGACGACGAGCGCGATCGCGGCAAAGCTCCAGCTGAAAAGCAGCGGCGCATCGTCGGCCGAAACCGTATCGCGCAGCACCAGATAGGCGACGACACCCGACAGGTTTGCGAGGGCTATGCCCGAGAGGTCGATACCGCCGTTGCCGGAAATCATCGCCAGCATCACGCCGAGCGCGAGAAGCCCGAGCTCCGGTACCTGGCCGGCCATGGATTGCAGGTTGTAGATGTCGAGGAAGCTGGCGCCGACCAGAATACCGCCCGCAGCCAGGACGGCAACGTTGACGACGGCCAAGAATGCCAACTGGCGATCAACCCGAAATTCCAAGACACACCCTCCACCCTGCTCGTTGGCGAGCCGGCGCGATCATGGCTCCCAGCCTGCGTCTGGCGCATGCTCCATGATCGTGCGCCGGGGCTGTTCACGCGCCCGGCTGCCGCAACGGCCGACCCAATGCGGTCGGCGATGACATTTGCCAAAGACTGTTGTGCAATGTCAACATCAATTTGCCGACACCCTCCTATTTGTCTGAAATGTCTCGAATTTTGCCGGTGACAGCACTTTGCCTGAGCGATGATTTCTGATGGAACCGCGAGTGCCACGCCGCCCGATCGTTTCGGCTGCCCCCGAACGACGGGCTGCGTGGCCGTGGCGAACGGCCGGCGGCAGGGACAAGCCGGTCGGAAGGACGCGCTGCGACAACGGTCTTGCGAGGAAAATCCTGCATGCCAGACGATGGGCCCTTGTCGTCGAGCGGCCGGTGAGGAACAAATCCTGTTTGCAGAGTGCAGGCTCTGGTCGTGCAGCACGATAATTATGTCGTAGACAGGCTCTGGTCGCAGCGCCGCAAATCCTAAAATCCGGCTTCAGTTTCAATCAGGGTCGCAATCAATGGCAGAGTTTCCGCAAAAGGCGAAGGTCGTAATCATCGGGCTGGGTGGCATCGTTGGTGCCTCGATCGCGCATCACCTGATCGAGCGCGGCTGGGACGATATCGTCGGTATCGACAAATCCGGCATCCCGACCGATATCGGCTCGACGGCGCATGCGTCGGACTTCTGCTACACCACCAGCCACGATTATCTCTCGGTCTGGACGACGCAGTATTCGATCGATTTCTTCGAGAAGATGGGACACTACGCCCGTATCGGCGGCCTGGAAGTCGCGCGCACCGGCGACGACGTCTGGATGGAAGAGATCAAGCGCAAGCTGTCCTCGGCCAAGGCCTTCGGCACCCGCGCCCACTATGTCTCGCCGGCGGAAATCAAGGCGATGTTCCCGCTGATCGAGGAAGATCAGGTGATGGGCGGCATGTTCGACCCGGATGCCGGCCTGGTCATCCCGCGCTCGCAGACGGTTGCCGGTAAGCTGGTCGATGCGGCCGAGAAATCCGGCAAGCTCCAGATCTTCGGCAACACACCGGCAACGTCGCTCATCGTCGAGGGTGGCCGCATAAAGGGCGTCGTCACCCACCGCGGCACGATCATGGCGGACCATGTCGTCGTCTGCGCCGGCATCTGGGGCCGCCTGATCGCCGAAATGGTCGGCGAGGACCTGCCGGTTATGCCGGTCGACCATCCGCTCACCTTCTTCGGCCCGTACAATGAATTCGAAGGCACCGGCAAGGAAATCGGCTTTCCGCTTTTGCGCGACCAGGGCAACTCCGCCTATATGCGCGACACCGGCGACCCGAAGACCACCGAAGGCGGCCAGATCGAGTGGGGCTATTACGAGACCACCAATCCGCGCCTCTGCCATCCGCGCAACATTCTTGAAAAGCACGAGGCGCGCCTGTCGCCCTCGCAGCGCGACCTCGATATGGAACAGATCATCGAGCCGCTGGAGCGCGCCATGGAGCTGACGCCGATCCTCGGCGAACTCGGCTACAATGAGGGCCATTCCTTCAACGGCCTCTTGCAGGTCTCGGCGGCCGGCGGTCCCTCCTGCGGCGAGAGCCAGAAGGTGCGCGGCCTCTGGTACTGCGTCGCCATCTGGGTGAAGGACGGCCCCGGTTACGGCAAGCTGATCGCAGACTGGATGACGGACGGGCGCACCGAGATCGACCACAACTCGATCGACTATTCGCGCTTCTACCCGCACCAGCTCGAGGAGAAATTCATCGAGGGCCGCTGCTTCGAGGCGGCGCAGAAGATCTACTATCCGGCGGTGCATACGCGCGAGCCCTATGGGACCGGCCGCAACGTCAAGCGCTCGCCCTTTCATGAGCGCGAGAAGGAGCTCGGCGGCTACTTCATGGAACTCGGCGGCTGGGAGCGCGCCCACGGCTACGCCGCCAACGAGCATCTGCTCGAAAAATACGGCGACCGTGTTCCGGTCCGAGAGAACGAGTGGGACAGCCGCCATTTCTGGCGCGTTTCAAACGCCGAGCATCTGGCGATGAGCGAGGATTGCGGCATCGTCAACCTCTCGCATTTCCACATGGTCGACATTGCGGGCCCTGACCACGTCGCGCTGCTCGAATGGCTGTGCGCCGCCAAGATCGGCGGCGACGCCAACATCGGCAAGGGCATCTATACCCACTTCCTCGACGACGAAGGCATGGTGCGCGCCGACTTCACCGTCTTCCGCATGGCCGATCGCTGCCGTCTCGTGAATGGCGCCGATGCCGGCCCGCGCGACTTCCAGTACATGCGCCGGGTGGCCGAGGACCGCGACCTCGACGTCACCATCACCGACGTCTCGGAAAAGTTCATCACCATCGGCATCTGGGGCCCCAACGCCCGCGAAACGCTGAAGAAGGTGGTTGCCGATCCCGCGGGTCTCGACATCGAGAACTTCGCCTTCGCCGCTATCAAGCCGATCGAGATCGCCGGCAAGACCGTGACCGCCTTCCGCATTTCCTATGTCGGCGAACAGGGCTGGGAACTGCACATGAAATACGAGGACGGCCTCGCCGTCTGGGACGCATTGCGCGCGACCGGCGTCATGGCTTTCGGCGTCGAAACCTATGCGAACTCGCGCCGCATGGAAAAGAGCCTGCGCCTGCAGAACGCCGATCTTCTCACCCAGTACAACCTGATCGAGGCCGATCTGGCGCGTCCGAAGGTGAAGGACGTCGACTTCCGCGGCAAGGCCAAGCACCTGGAGTACAAGGCCCGCGAGCACCAGCCGGCCATGCTCTGCACGCTCATCCTGACGGAGAATACGGACAAGAACGGCGTCAAGCGCTACCCGGTCGGCAGCCTGCCGGTCATGGACCCGGAAACGGGCTCTGTGCTCGTCGACGAACTCGGCCGGCGCTCCTACACCACCTCGATCGCCTTTGGCCCCACGATCGGCAAGAACATCGCGCTTGCCTATCTGCCCTGGTCGCATTGCCAGGTCGGCCGCAAGCTCAACGTCGAATACTTCGCCGAGACGTATCCGGTCGAAGTCGCCGGCGTTGGCTACAAGCCGCTCTACGACCCGGAAAATTCAAAACCGCGCAGCTGAGACGGCCAGGAACAGCGGGTTCGCCGTTTCGCGCTGTGCCTGTTGCCCGCGCTTGGCAAGCCGTGACGAGGGGCATGCACCGCGCTCGAAGTGGCGGAAAGCGCGAATATAGCTGCGGTTCGCAACGCCATGCGAACCGCATCCAGCGGACCCCGTTCCAAGCGAAGGGCTTGGGCCGCGTCACCATCGCGCGTGACCCGTTGTTGCGTCTTCAGGAACAGGGCCAAGCGGTGTTCCGCCATGAAATGCCCGCTGGCATAGGGCCGAGCGTTTCTGCGATCCCGCTGGATCACAGGCGCATTTGAACGGATCGCCCGGCCAGATGCTGACCGTTCATACTGGAGATCGGCGCAAGCCAGGTCGACTTACGCATGCATCGGGTGGCCTCGCCACCCAAAGCCACAGTCCCCCCGTCGACACGCAAAGTGCGCGTCGGACGGGATGAAATGCAGGTCGTCCCTTAGAACTTTATCCTCGCACCGCCCAGAACCGCGAGGCTGTCCTGGAGGTCGGCATTGCGCTGTTCGAGCGAGTAGGTCCGTGCGCCGAGATAAAGTTCGGTCTGCAAATAATCGAGGCTCTGAACGATCTGCGCACCGAAGGCCTGGCTCGTGCTGCCTTCGCCCGCAATGTCCTTGCCGAAATAGGCGTCGATCGAAAACGCCGTCTTGCCGACGTCGAAAATTTCGGTCTGGTAGCCGAGCTTGGCGTAGCCGTAGCGTCCGTCGACCACGTCCTTGTCGGAGTAGCCCGTCGCCAGGGTGAGACTGAGGCCGGTATCGATGTGCAGCACCGAAACGGATCCATCGTAAATCGAATTGCCGGCACCAGGTCGCGAAAACGCCACGGCGGCGCTCACCTTGAACGCATCGTAAGTCTCGCTGTAGCGAACCGCCATGTCCCACACGGTCACATCGGTTCTGTCCGGCACCACCTGCGTGCCGACCGACGACGAGAAAGTTAAGCCCCCGAGCGAAGGGGTGTCGTAGCGGACGCGCAGCTTGCGGCTCACGCCGTCATAATTGGTAAACGCGTCCCGGACGTGGACCGTCGAGAGCGTGCCGTCCTCATTGCGAAAGAACGGTCCGCCCGCCATATCCGACACCAGCGAATAGCCGACCACATCGGTCCCGGAGAGATCGACTTCCGCCGTCGTATCGGACGCCATGCTGCCCTGGCCAAACCAGAACTTGCCGTATTCCTTGGAATCCAGATAGATTTCCGCCTTTCGCAGCAGGTCCGTGCCCCAATCGTAGTCGCCCTCGTTCAGCTGGTTTACATTGGTGGTCGAATAGGGGTTCCACTCCCATTCAAGATTGGCACCGAAGGACCAACCCTTTTCCATGAGGGTGTAGATGCGGAAACCCGCGCGCGACGATGAGTTGCCATTGTCGACCGGAAAGTAATTCTCGGTCGAACCACCGTCATCATAGATCAGCAGACCCTTGTTGATCTGTCCGTAGAATTCCAGGTAGGCATTGTCGTCGCCAACCCGCAGTTTCGGGATCCAGCGCTCCGGCGTCGCATTCGCGGCGGGTGGTGCCTGCTCCGGCTTCACCGCCTGCTGCGCGGCCGCAGGACCGCCAGCCGCAACTGCCGCGATGAGAAGCAGATTTGGGACATTGAACAGACGCAGTCGCATAAGATTCTCCCCCGAGATCATGGGCGATTCGCATTGTCATACCGAGACCAGTATTCTTCATTTTACTGCAGATGTCTGTTGCGATTTCTAGCCGGTAAAATAGAGGCGGTGCGCATGCGCTGACTATTGCGCATCCCTGAGCGGGATTTCAACACGAATACCTCCGAAACTCTGACGGGGCGGAATGAGATTTCTCCAACCTGGCATAGCCAGCGGCGGCAATCCCCGCGTCTTCCGATCCTTCTTGCGCCGCAGCGCTCGCGCCGAACCGGGTGGCGTCATAGCAGTCGATTTCGTTCGATGCGGGGTGACCTGCCACTGAGAATTTCCTCCAGAAAGGATTAGAGTTCGGCCCATTGAGGACGGACTTATGAAGAAGCAGCGATTTACGGAAGAGCAGATTATTGGGGTGTTGAAGGAGCAGGAAGCCGGAGCGAAAGCGGCTGATCTTTGCCGTAGGCATGGGATTTCCGAGGCGACCTTCTACAACTGGAAGGCCAAATACGGGGGCATGGAAGTGTCTGAGGCCAAGCGTCTGAAGGCGCTGGAGGACGAGAACGCCAAGCTGAAGAAGCTGCTCGCCGAACAGATGTTGGATACAGCCGCACTCCGCGAGCTTCTCTCAAAAAAGTGGTAGGGCCTGCCGCCAAGCGTGACGCTGTCGCGCACCTGAAGGCCATCATGGGTCTTTCGGAACGGCGGGCCTGCCAGATCATATCCGCAGACCGAAAGACGATCCGTTATCGATCCTCTCGACCGCCGGAGATCGAGTTGCGAGCGAAGTTGCGCGATCTGGCCAATGAGCGCCGCCGGTTCGGCTATCGTCGTCTGTTCATCTTGCTCCGGCGAGATGGAGAACCGTCCGGTGTCAATCGCATCTACCGGCTCTATCGCGAGGAAGGTCTTTGCGTGCGCAAGCGGAAAGCGAGGCGTCGGGCCGTTGGCACGCGTGCGCCGATCCTCGTCGAAGCAAGGGTCAATGCCCGCTGGTCGCTGGATTTCGTCCACGATCAATTCGCCTGCGGCAGGCGCTTCCGCATCCTCAATGTGGTCGATGACGTCACGCGCGAATGCTTGGCGGCGATCCCGGACACATCGATATCAGGTCGCCGTGTTGCGCGGGAGTTGACGACGCTCATCGAGCGACGAGGCAAGCCTGGCATGATTGTCTCGGACAACGGGACCGAACTGACCTCGAATGCCATCCTTGCCTGGTCGAAGGATCACAAGGTCGAGTGGCATTACATCGCGCCGGGAAGGCCAATGCAAAACGGCTATGTCGAGAGTTTCAACGGCCGCATGCGCGACGAGCTGCTCAACGAGAGCCTGTTCTTCGGTCTTGATCATGCCCGCAGCGCCATTGCAGAATGGGCCGACGATTATAACAATTTCCGGCCGCACTCATCGCTCGGATATCAGACCCCGGCGGACTATGCCGGGGTCATCACCGCAACCGGCTCCAACGCTACGCAATGTGGAAGCTTCGTGTTTCCGCCGGTTGCTCCCACCCTGCCATTTGGCTTATCAAAAACTGCCGAGGCTCTAATCGCAGCCGGATGAAACTTCAGTGGCAGGTCAGGGGGTCACACGGCCTGCCATGTGCTTGTTCCAGCGACACTTTGCGACCCTTGGTTGGCTTTGGCGGGATAGTCGGAATGTTAAAACGCCAAAAAGCCCGCGGACGTTATTGTCCAGCGGGCTTTTAGGTATGTATTTTTGGTTGCGGGGGCCTGAGTCCACAGAGACTTGTAGTAAATAGTTTTTGGATCGAAGGGAGGTGGACAGCCACGGACGAACAAGTCTATCGGCTACACACCGATATGTCAGCTTCGCGCCAAGAAGCGGACGTCCTCAGATTGCGAATAAAACGGTCAAAACCGTCACTGCCCCGGTGAGTGCCAATTCTCTCACCGCGCACCAAGGCACGTAGCTTAATGACCTGGCATCTCAAATAAAATCCCAGCTACAGGCCACACCCGTGTCAGCGTCCCACCTCCAATTCCGCTGGCTTGTGAAGTCAGTACGACAGGACCATGCTCGCCGCTGGAATCCAGGCTTTCCAATATGACTAAGCCGTTGGCCACCACCTGCAGGCGTTTGAAGTACCGCTGGCCGTCTCGATCCTCGGCGATTACCGGACGCCCAATTAAACTGGCGTAACTGGCATCTGCAGCGATTGGGTCCTTCACGATAATGAACTGCTTATTAAGTGCAATCGGCTCGGCACTGTCTCCAACGACTTCAACGAGACCCATGGTCCCCGTCAGAACATGAGATAAAGCGGCGCTACCGCCGATATACGCAACCTCATATTCCGCCGGCTGCGGTGCCGTTATTGGGTCGTCGTAAATGACACCAACGACTTTCTTCAGATCGAACGTTGAACGCTGCGCAATCACCGGTGCCGCGATCTTGCGGGGATTGTTGGCCTGGGCGATCAAGACTGCAACATCGGCGTGGTTCTCTGCGAACTCCAGACGTCGTGCGAAATAACGCTCGTTTGTCGATGCAACCACGAACGAGTTCGGCGTAGGTGATGCCTCGCTGACGATCAGAATATCTCCCGCACTCGCTACCGGTTCCAATGTTGCGGAGCAAAGTCGATAGGCGGAATGGTGCGCCAAAACGAGCTTCTTAGACCGCGCCTCATCGTACTCGGCCATTTCAATCATGCCGTCGGCGAGTTTTCCATCGGTTAGGGCCGCAGCTCGCCCGACAAGCCTAAAAGGAATCTTCCGAACGTCATCGGAGTGGCCATCCGGTAAAGGAAGCGTGTCGGCAGATGCGTGGAGTCTATTTAGTCCGCCATGAAGCCGGAAATGCTCCCGCTGCGTTCTGAAAGCCTCCATCAGCGCCGGCAGAAGTTTTTTCTGCAAATGAGTACGAACATCCAGAGCCTCCGCCATCCCCAGATGGACGCCGCTCGCGTGATGTGACATTTCCAGATGCTTGATGGCGGTAAGGTCCTGCCGTAGTTCCTTCTTCAATGCGGCAACGGAGTGCTTATCCCAAGGCGGCGTTCCTTTGACATGAAGGCGCTCCAGTTTGTCACGGCATTTCCCCACCACGAAGCCGTCGCCGACGAGTGCAACCCCCGCTTCCTCTCCCCGTAACATGATCTGAAGAACGGTTTCGACCTGCACGCGCGCCGCGCTAATGTATGCGCGACCGTCTGCGTCCAGCTTGCTTTCCTCCGCGTTCTTCCACATCCTCTCGAGGCTCTCGCCTTCGAAAATTGTTAAGTGCCCCACATCGCTTCCCGCAGCGGACACAAGGGCTGTGCGGCCAGTCATGCCAGACATTCGGATGAGGTCCAGGAAGTTGTGATCGTGAGTGGCCAGGATAACCTGAACCGCGCCAGGACCGGCCTGGAGTGACGCAATCTGCTGTGACCACCGGTGTCTGTGCTGATCGTCAAACGTGACCTGCGGATCGTCCAACACCATTAGGGGAAATTGGTCGATGCCAGTTTGCTCCACGGCCTCCTCCCGGATGGCGAAAATAAATGCCCAGAGCACCGCCCTCATCCAGGATGCATTGACAATCAACGACGCGTCAACCACCAGGTTTTCGCTCACCGCAGCGCGTACCGATACGCCCTCCTTCTTGTTGTACTTGGCGGCTTTAAACCGAACCCGATCAGATATAAGGGTGCGTTCGAGCATGGCTTCCATTCGCCCCGATAGGCCATCGATGGCTTCCCGGACCTCCGCCTCTACGAGCGAGCCGAGCGATTTCAGCGGCTCGATCGAGTCGGCCACATCCTGTCGTACTGTGAGCTCGACTTCGATCTCTCGGGCCACCATGCCGTGCTTCCATGCCCTGCGAAGTGCCGCCGCACCCAGTCTATATGGCTCGGCCTTGGCCAGCGCCTCAGACAACCGACCGAGATGATCTATCCAATTCTCGTGTAGAGGTTCCGCAGGCTCGGCTTCGTCGCCTTTCTCAAACGCCAGTGTCGGCGAAACCTGCGCTTTCCACCACTGCTGCCACCCGGCCTTGGCATCGTCGAACCACGCCCGTAGGTCCACCAGCGCCTCCGCCACGGCTATTTGATCCCAGACAGCCTGCAGCGCTGGGTCGCCTCCCTTGCAAACACTCGGTGAGCATTCTGCGACTGGGGCATCGGCCAACGACTTCTCGACAATCTTCGTGAAATTCACCAGTTTGTCCGAGTATCTGGAGTTATCCGCGAACCTGGACTGCAGCTCATTGCAAAGGCGATCCCTAGCCGATCCAAAGAGTTCCGCGCCGGTCAAACCACGGAGTTTCTGCGGAACCAGATCAACAAGCTTGCCGACAATCGCACGCTGGTTGTCGGCAAACGTACGGGACGCTGCTTCTCCCACGGTCCTAAGGGCGTCAAGCTCCCCCTTCAAATCGTTGTCGAGGGATTTACTGCATAGAGGGCAATGCTCGAACTCACCATGGGAGTGGGATACGTGCCAGGATGCGGCCATGGCCTTTAGCTGAAACCGGCTGTCACTTTGAGTCTTCGCGAACACTGCCAAGGCATCGGCCGCCTCATTTTTGGCACTTTCGATTGCTCCGCGGATGTCCTCCTGCCGGCTCTCATCGATCTCACTCTGTATCAGTTCAAGCCTCTTCCAGAAGGCTATGCCAAGGAGACCCACGGCCACATCCTGCTCGGCAGCGATAATCGCCGCTGCTACAGCCTGCTGGTTCGCTGGCGTCTTGAGATCGATTTCCTTCGCGAGGTCTTGCGTCACAACTTCTGCCAGTTGCGCCGCTCTTCCGTCGAGGTCCTTTCCAAGTTTGGCGAGCTCGCCACTGTTGTCATCGGTGTCTTCCACACCAAATTCAGGAAGTTTCCAATCAATCTTCCTAAGCTCAGTCTTCGCGTCGCTTATTGCGGCGTCGAAATCCGTTCTCGACGTCGACAACTCCTTTTTCCTGTAGGCTAGATACTCGCGCGCTTTGTTGCAGAGCCCCTCGCAAAGCAGGCCAATGGATATCAGGTCATCAAGACCAGTGAGGCGTTGCACAGACGTGGAGATTTGGTTATCGCCCTCTCCGAATTTCATGGCGGCCAATCGTGCAGGCATCAGCATTCCCGCCTCCAACAGGATAGGCGGGACGTCGAAGTTCTTCGATCTCGTACCACCTACCTTACCGCCCTCGAGGGATCGGCGTACGGTGGCCGTGTCGCCGGAGCCGTCCTTGAACATGAGAGTGACAGAGACCCGCGGGTGCCCCACTAGGTCTTTCGCCTCGGTCGGAAACGCCGCAAGTGGCGGCCACTCGAACGGCTTGTCGGCGGCCCCCTCACCCACGAGATGATATACAGGACGGGTTTCCCCCGGTGGGACTTCACCGAAGTCACGAGGTTTCACTGAAGTGAGCGCCCAAATGATAGCGCCCAAGAGCGAGGACTTCCCGCTGCCATTGGGACCCTCCGCTAGCCAGCTTGCACCTTCAAAGTCATACTCGAATGACGGTCCCCCAAAGAGGTTGACGCCACCCAGCCCCTCGGTCACGACGGTCTGAAGCCTCCAGGTAGAGGCATCCACTTCCGTAGCGGTCCCTCTTAGATCATCCGCGGGATCGGTGTTTCCGTTCAAGGCAGTTGCAAGCCCCGTGACGAAACTGGCGGGAAGCTCGGTTGGTTTTCTGACCGTCGAGGTCAAAATGTAATTGAAGAGCCTACGAGATTTCGGCGTCGAAAGCTTCAGCTTGTGCTTCTTATTGGCTGCGTCTCTCCATTGGAGCTCGTTGCCTTTGAGTAGACGAGACTCCAGCTCGAACTTCGTCAATCGCGCCATGTATACCCCTCCGAAAGCGACGAAAGCCTCCGGTGGACTCGGCAAGGTCGTCGTTTTCCATAGAGAACTACTAAAACCACAGATTGATTACGAGGGTTTTATCGGGCTCTCAAATTGTTCCTATAGGGTAAGGCCCGCGAACTGCCCGGGAGCGTCCGACAAAAGGAACACCAATCCCGGTACCGTCGCTCAAAGAGCAATTAATGGACCATTTACCGCGCGGCCAGGGACAGACATCCGCCGCCAAATCCAGTCCAACGTGCGCCGTTCAAGCAGTGCATGCAAAAATACCGAGTCCCAGTTGTTCTTGGTTCGATGTTGCCGCGAAGCTTCTTCAATCTCATCGCAGAGCATTTCCTTCAACTCTGCCTTGCTAGCCGGGTTTCTCCGCTTGAGGACGGTCAAAACACTTGAAGGCCGACGGCAAAATCTTTCAAAGCCTTCCTTCACATGCTGCTGCAGCCTGTCTGTCGATATCAGCGTCCTCGCGTGGAAATCGAAGGCTGCCGCGTCATGAACCCGTTTTGGTTTCACAAAGCTCACCGTGTATGTCGGCGTCCCGCCATGCTCCCTTATCCGGACAAAAATTCCTCGATCCGAAATCTTCCTGTCGTAAGCCGGATGCAGAAAACGTTCACCGGGATTGGAGCCGATCGTTTTGTGCTGCTTGCTTTGGTTGCAACCGCAGATCGGGAACAAATTTGGCTTGAATACAGCGAACTCTGGAAAGTGCTTGCGCGGAAGGTAGTGATCGACCTGCGTGCTGCCCAACGACCCGCACATCGAACAGCACTTGCCAGAATTGGCCCTCCTAATGGCCGGGATATACGCCATCAGCTTCATCTTGGAAGCGAACAGCGCCCCCATGGCCTCGCTCAGGACCGGGTCTTTTGGGTATCCGGTGATCTTCCACGGATTGCCCTGGTTCCGAAGATAGTCAATGTACGCTGACACAAGGTGGGGGATTTCACTGCCGATTGTGGCTCGGTGCGGGAACTTGCTGTTCGCGGCGACCTTCTTGAGCAGTGGAAACTGTCCTTTGAAATGATGATCGAAGCTCTTCATGGATTTTGCGAGAATGCGTCCCTGATACTGCTCAAAGTCTCGCGCGAAAGGTACGAACCAAACTGCGCTTTCACATCGTCAAAGGACGCATGTTGCGCGACCAAACGGCGGACCACGTCCTCGGCAAGAAACGACTGGCTGTCCTCCCCGAAAATGAACGATGAAATGGACGAAATGTCAGCGCCGAAAGTGCGCATTCCTGGAACTTTGACGCCGACTCGACCATCATCACCCTTTTCGATGACGAAGACCTGATCGTGGAACACTTCTCTGACAACGTATACCGAGTGGGTGGCGATAATCGCGCAGGAACCCGTGTCGGACAGCAGGCTTTCAAGAGCGCTCATGAGCCGGGCGACAAAGTTGGGATGCAGATGCGTTTCCGGCTCGTCCAGTAGGATGAGCGACCCGTTTTCGATATGGGTACACGCCTGTGCAAGCAACTTGATGAACCGGACTTCGCCGGTGCTCAAATGGAAATAGGACCCTTCAGATACCCGTCCGGGCTCGATCGACGTATTGATATCGAACAGTAATTGGAGGCGACGCTGCTCGTTACTTCGCTGCAAATCGGTTAGGAATATGAAACCCTTCCCGGCCCGCGAGCGGAATGCGATCTCCTGGGGCCGATTGATCTCGAACACAGCCTTGAGGAAAATCTGGAACCGGGATTTTCCAGCGATTTCCCGGTCATTTCTATGCAGTTCGACAATGCTTGATGCGGCCGTGTTGCCTGCCGCACTCTGACGAAGCCGGCTTGTTGAGAGGCGCTTGTAGTATGTCGCAGGCTTCTTTCGCCATTCGCTGGGAAAGGTCCCGGTGAATTCGTTGCCTGGTGTAAACGCCAGGACCCGACTCGCGACAACTCTGTCATCATCACCAGCGGCCCCGCGGCGAATTCCGCGAAGCGCTTTGCGCGCGACACTGCCAAGCGCGCTGCTCTTGCCCACCCCGTTTTTGCCGATCAGCACGCATGTGCGCTTGGGGATACCAATGTTGTGGTTGAATTCGAAGTCCACCTGCAGCATCCCACCTTGCTGGTCGGGAATTTCGATCTTAATGGACCTCGGGCCGGAAGACACATCCTCCTGGTTTAGTCCGCGAAGGATGGGCTTCGAATTTTTGAGTGCATAGTACGCCTCTGAAAATCGTGCGAGAGAATAGCGGAAGACCTCCGACTCGAGCGCTCGGCGCTCCAAATCTCTCAATTGTGCGTTTCCCGATATTGCAACAAGATCGTTTGTTGCTAACAGAAATGCGATGCCCTCATCAACGCCTAGCTCTCGGATCAATGCCCGGTAGGCTTCCTGGGACTCTGCCAGAGAAAACACGTGTGCTTGATCGGTCACAACAGGATCGTTCGGGCGGTCCCGGTTCAGGGCGTTCCCTACTCCAGTGAAGCTTTTTGTATTATCGTCCAAATACGCGGCTTTTGCTTCATAGCGAAAAGTGATCTTGCGGGCCTCAACTCGATGAATCTGGGCCTGAGAGATGTAAGTGAAATCGTTAAAGGACATATTGCTTGGCCTGATCCAGATGAAGTCAGGCGGCAGCGAAGCGGTATCTGGCAAATGTAGTGAGATTACTACTATGTCTTTTCCGTCGCTCATTCCTGCCCCCGTCAGACCGGCCAGCGAGATATCGCGGCTGGTTGAAACTTCATAGGAACTCTTGAAAGGTGCTCAGAATATTTTCAAGCCTTGGTTGCGGTAATGCCGTGTTTTATTCTACGACGTCACAGGATGCCGTCAGCAAAGCGAACGGCATATCGCAAGACACGCTGGGAGAGTGAACAACCTCCCACCCACGGCTATTCCTCCACTGTCAACCTCGCAAGTACCTCGAGTACGATGGCAGCTTTGGGGGCCAAAGCTGAAATAATTCCCCCTTTACACTCGCAAACGCGGACGACGATGATACATACGCAAGTGTGGAAATTATTTCCGCATCCTGCTCAGGGGTAAGTAGGCAGCATCACTCCTCCACGAAGAAATCCTCGTCGAGCCGCTTCACGTCCACCGCACGGGCGATGCGCACGCCGACGCCGTGCTCAATCATCAGATCAGCCAGACGGTCACCGTCAATGAGCACGATGCGCTGTGGCAGGTGGCGGACGAAGTCGATGGCCGGGGCCGAAAAGCTGGATGTCGTGACGAAGACGCCCTTCCCTGCACCGACGCCGACAAGGCTTCCCAGAAACCCCTGCACCTCGGGCCGGCCGACGCTCACATGGCCGGCATAGCGCTTCGCCTGCACATAGATGCGGTCGAGACCGAGACGGTCCTCGTCTATCACGCCATCGATCCCGCCGTCGCCCGTCTTGCCGAGTCGGCGGGCGGCGTTCTCATGGCTGCCGCCATAGCCCATGCCGACCAGGAGATCGACGATCGCGCGTTCGAAGAAAGCCGGGCTCTGCGCCAGAATGCGTTGCAGCAGGTCCGTCTTCAACGCCTGGTGCAGTACGGCTTGCGCGGCATCGATCTGTTCCTCTGGCGTCGCGAATGTGGTGGCATCGATGGTTTCGCCCGCGCCGGCTAAAGCCGCATCCGTGCTTCCGGCACCCGACGTGCTGGAGGCATAGAATTCGGCAAAGGCTGGATAGGTTTTCAGCGTGTCGACATTGATGAAGGCGGGATTGGTGGCCAGCAGGGCCTTGCCCGCTTGGCTTACCACGAAGCGGCCGCGCGCGGGGCTGTCGATCAAGCCCGCCTTGGTCATGTAAAACTTCGCCCAGTGGATACGATTGTGGAAAATGCGCTGGCGGCCGCTCGGCAGCATTTCCTCCCGCTCCGCGACGGACAGGCAGAGCTGATCGGCCAGCTTTTCCGCTGCATCCGGCACCCGTGTTTCGCCTTCGGCAGCGAGCCGCAGGACGGGAAGCATCAAGGATTGATAGTCAGGAATTGCCATTGTTTTCCAAATGTCGTGTTGGAATATGCAGCGTGTCTGCCCACTAGCCGTCGGACCTCTCTACTTGCCACCAAACCGCGCAACGCCGGGCACGGAAGCAAATATGATCTGCGTCTTGGTCCAATCCCCGCGAAAGAACTCGCCGCCCAGGCTGGTCAGCTCCTTCTGACCGCGGTCCTTGAAAATCTGCTCGGCCGCTTCGGCAGCGGCCTTGCTGTCGTAGGGTTGCGAGGTGATCTCGATCTTCCAGCGCCCTTTGGCAGCGGGCGGAAAGCCGCAGTTCAGTTCCTCCAAACGCCGCTTAACGTCGTTGGAAACGCCGATCTTGATGAGGTCGGACTTGTCGAATTGCGGCTTTGGCAGACCCATCACGGTAAATCCGTCACCATCGAAGCGGGCAAGGTAGAGATGTGTCGGGCCATCTTCGTAGATGGATGTCCGTTCGCCGAAACTGCCTGGAAACGCCTTGGAGGGTTGAAACGCCTCGGCTAACGGCCTTTTCTTTGCCGCCGTTTCCGTCACTGGCGCTTCGCCGAAGACGTTGACCTCCGTTACCTTGACCTTCAGCGCCAGATCGATCTCCGATGGCGTCAGCTCCGGGCTCCAGACGGCAATGGGCTGGCCTGCCTCCGGGCGGTAGGTGACGGTTGCGACGGATTCCACAGGTACCGACTCGTCGACCCGCCAGGCTCTGACAACCGGGACCGCATGGCACCACTTGTCCAGCCAGCCATTGTCCTTCTTGCGCTTCAAGCCCGTGGGCGACGCCTTGTCGGCATCGCGAATGGCGCGGCGCTCGACTTGCAGGAAACCGAGGATGCGGAGTTGCTGGTTCTTGGCCGTTTCCGAAGAGGCTGCACCATAAATCAGGAAGAGATCGCCGTCCTCGATCAGTTCCAGCATCCGGTCACGCGCCGCCTCCTTGCTCCAGCCGAGATAGCCGTCCTCTTCCGGGCTGAAGCCGTAGAAAGAGCGCAGGCGGATGGAGCGGGGTTTAAGCGGCAGGCTGCTCATTCCGCCGCCTCCTGAAGGGCCACGACATCCACCGGCGCAAGCGCCTCGGCCAGCAGCGCGTCGAGCAGCTTGCGGCGGGTACCGTCGGCGCTCGTCAGGCTCGCCTCCAATTGGTCGCATAGTGACATGAGCTCATCCACCTTGGCGACGATGCGGCGTTGTTCGGCCAGCGGTGGGAGGGGAATCGCCATAGTCCGAATGACTGCCATGCCCAAATCTGGAACACCAATGCTTCGTGTTCCTCCGTGTGCATGGGCCAGAACCCCATCGACTGTCATGGCGAGCCGAAGATAGCGCATAGACAATTGGTTCACATCCAAGGGATTTACAATGCAAACAGCGTGTGACAGCCCGTAGTTTCTTTCAGTTGGCAAGGGGCGGCTTTTTCCAATGGTCCCGATACGAGTGAAACCAAAGGCACCCTCCAGTATGGAGAACCGTTCTATTTGTTCTTGGACAGTGGCTGCGTTGACTCGTTTGCCTATGGAAAATCGTATTGTGTCGCCGTCCGCGAAGTTTTCCGATGAGACAAATGGAAGCCCACCCTCTGTCACGTAAGCCGGCATTCTGTGTGATGGATTAGGGTCAACCACATCGCATATTTGTATCAACCGTACCCATTCCCAGTAACTCGGCACTTTGAAGGGATCGTTTTCAACGGCGACAGCCGACTTCAGCCTTCGAATTTTTCCTTCTGTCTCAAGTATATTGCGCGCTATCGCTAGCTTACGGAGTGAGACCGAAACCGGCTCATCCGTCGGGTCCTGCGGTACGAGCTTGCCGCGGACGGCGAGGTTGAGGATGGTTTGGCGCAGTTGCTTGATCTGGTCCGGCCGGGCGGTCAGGGCCGGGACGGCATCCAGGGCGAAGCGGGCGTCGTCGCGGAATGTCTCCGGGGCGGGATTGTTGAGGTGGGCGAGGCTTGCCGCTGCCATCCGGTCCCGCTTCGCCTCCCGCTCCGTTCGCGCCGCTTCCAGCTGGTCGCACAGCACCATGAGTTCGTCGACCTTGGCGACGATGCGGTGTTGTTCGGCGAGCGGCGGGAGGGGAAAAGGAGAGTTTGCAAAATACTCGGTCGGCACACGTTTCTGGCCAGCGGTACCTGTCATTTTGGGTATGCCGGTCTGGATAAAATAGGGGCTCTTGAAGAAAAGCAGGATGTAATCTGCTGCTATCAGCAATGGACGAACGATGTGAAGTTCGGTGGTGCCGCTCCCAACGCCGCCTGTCAAATTCCGAAAAACTGTCGATTTACCATTCTCGAAACAAGGAGTGATCTTGGCGAGACCGACATCTCCTTCCGAGAAATGCGTATAGCCTTTCTTGATTTCACCCCAAGCACGGACTTCGTGCTTATTGGCGACGCCATATTCAGCGGCAATCAGAGGCATGGGAACGAATGATGCCTCAAGGGTATCAGAAGCGCCATTTCGCGGGCTCAGCACGCCGATCTCAGCTATCTGCGACCAAGACCAACTTGGTGGAATCGGAAACGGAACGTCAGCTAAATCACTCGTGGGCTTGGGAGTTCGAATCTCCCCCGCCTTCACCAATCGCACCTTCTCGTCAGCAATTCGCTTCAACAACTCCGACGCCGGCTCATCCGCTGGGTCCTGCGGCACGAGCTTGCCCCGTACCGCCAGATCGAGGGTGAACCGCCGCAGCCGTGCAATCGCATCCGGTGCATCGGCAATCTTTTCGTAATGCTGCAACAGGCGCTCGGCATTCATCGGGCAAGTGCCTCTGCCAGAATGGATTTCAGCTGATCGCGCAGGCGGGCCGCATTGGTTTCGGCCGTGATCAGGTCTTCCAGCAGCGTTTCCGGGTCGCCGTGGTCATCGGCCACTGTGTGCGGATTCCTGAAATCCAGATTGTAACCGCGTGCCTTCACATCCTCGAGGCTGACGCGCCAGGCCTGCGGGCCTTCTTCGCGGCCCCGGCGCTCCTTGCCGCCCCACCAGCCCACACAATCCTGCAGGTGCTCCTGGCGGATCGGCTTCGTCATGGAATAGGCCTTTTGACCCTCCGGCACCCGATGTTCCCAGTACCAGATGTCCCTGGTTGGCGTGCCCTTCTCGAAGAATAGCAGGTTGGTACCGATCGAGGCATAGGGCTTGAACACTGAGTTGGGCAGGCGGACGATGGTGTGAAGGTTGCATTCCTCCAGCAGATGTTCCTTCAGCCGCGTCTTGATGCCTTCGCCAAAGAGCGAGCCATCCGGCAGGACCACGGCGGCACGTCCACCATCCTTCAACAGGCGCACGATCAGTGCCAGAAACAGGTCTGCCGTTTCCTTGGTGCGGAAGGTCGGAAAGTTGTTTTCGATGCCGTCTTCCTCACGCCCACCAAAGGGCGGGTTGGTCAGCACGATATCGACGCGCTCATCCTTGCCCCAGGAAATCAGCGGACGGGCGAGCGTGTTGTCGTGGCGCACAAAACTCGGGTCCTCGATGCCGTGCAACAGCATGTTGGTGACGCAGAGCATGTGCGGCAGCGGCTTCTTTTCCACGGCACGCAATCCGGCTTGCATCTTTTCCCGCTGGTCCGGCGTGCGCACATGGTTCTTTTCCATGTGGCGGATGGAGCAAGTCAAAAAGCCGCCCGTGCCGCAGGCGGGATCGAACAGGGTTTCGCCGGGCTTGGGATCAATGCGTTCAACCATGAAGGATGTTAGCGCGCGCGGCGTGTAATACTCGCCCGCATTGCCGGCCGATTGCAGGTCGTTCAAAATCTGTTCGTAGATTTCACCAAAGTGCTGGCGCTCCGTCAGGCTGTTGAAATCGACATCGCTGATCTTGTTGACCACCTGGCGGATCAGCTGGCCGGATTTCATGTAGTTATAGGCATCCTCGAACAGATCGCGCACCACGCGGCGGCGGTCTCCAGGCTTCGCCGAGATCGGCACCGTCTTCAACGCCGGGAAAAGCTCGCCATTGACGAAGTTCAGTAGCGCCTCGCCCGTGATGCCTTCCGGGTCCGCCGCCCAGTTGCGCCACTGGAATTTTTCCGGGATCGGCGAGACATAGTTGTCATGGGTCAGCTCCAGTTCCTGGTCCTGATCGTCCATGATCTTGAGAAAGAACATCCAGCAGAGCTGGCTGATGCGCTGGGCATCGCCATCGACGCCGGCATCCTGGCGCATGATATCCTGGATGGATTTGACGGTATTACGGACTGACATTCACTTACCTTCTGCCATGCTCGCTAAATTCGAAACCAGCCAGATTATTCCCATCGGGTTCGAAGTCGTATTCGCCGTCGTTGTAATCCACATCCTCAGTTCCGGCCATGCCTGAAAGTCGCCGATACAGAGCAGTCTGGCCCCCGTACGCCGCTCGAATGCAATCGAATGTTTCAGCCTTCAAGGCGTCAGCCACGGCAGCCAGAGCGGCTTCCCGTAACTCGTACTCGTCCTCACAAAGTGCTCCGCCGTGTTCGAGATGGGGAGCCGCGAGCAGCCCTAGAGACAGCCTGTCAACCTCAAGGTGTTCAACCAAATAGGAAATTTCCGTTTCTGCATTCTCATCCCATTTGGCCGCGCTGAATTCGGCTACGATCTGGCGGAGAGCCACCAGCCGCAAAAGGGTTTCAGTTCGGATCACGATACTGTCGTCGCAAGTCAAACCGGCCTCAGCGAAATGACCCCAGCATTCCTTGGCAAAAATCAAATCGCCGCCAGACTCCCACATCTTGAATATGTGAGAAGCGGCATTCTCGATATCTTCCCACTCAACTGCCAAAGTTATACCGCCCCCTCATAAAGTGCGTTCTGCATCTCATGAACGGCATTTTCAAACGCCGCTTTTCCCCCGAAGGCACGAAGAAGCTCAACGGGCATGCCCAGCGTGTTGGCGGGTGGTATACGCAGCACATTGGTGTCGTCGAGGTTCAAGACGCCTTCATCAGCATACTTGGTCAACAGCATATCCAGCACTGCCCGCGCCTTGCCTTCGTACCGGCCAAACACATCGCGCTTCTTCACATTGTCTGCGCGTTCCTGGCGCGTCAGCGGCCTGCGATCAAACGCGATGTGGCAGACGAGATCGAACGGATCGAGGTCGATGCCGAGTTCCTTAGCGATCAAGTCGAGCGGCAGGCCCTCGGCCGCCAGTTCCTTCACCAGCGCATCCTTGCGCTCTTCAGATTTCCAGCGCTTCAGAAAATCATCGAGGCTGGCGAAATGCCGAAGAAGTGCTGCCTTGGTGAAATCGCGCAGGCTTTCGGTGACGAGCTTGCCATCGGCATCGAGATACTCGACACGTTCAGCAACGACACGAGCGCTGATGCCATCGACATAAACCTTCTTCTCGCGTTCGCCACCACCGCCCGGGAACGTCACATCCTCGCCACCGGTGGTCGGCGGCTCGGTGGTGTAGCCGTCCTGGCCATTGTCTTCGAAGCCCGGGGGCTCCGCATCCGGCGGGGTGACGGGATCGGCCTCGCCCGGCTCGTAAATCTGCACGGGATCGCCATCGAATTCGGGATCGGCGAAGTGGTTCGTCGCGCCGCGGAAATCCATGAGGGTGAAGTAGAATTTCTGCGTATCCTCATGCACGCGCGTGCCGCGGCCAACGATCTGCTTGAACTCGGTCATCGAGCCGACGGGGCGATCCAGCACGATGAGACGGCAGGTCTGGGCATCGACGCCGGTGGACAGGAGGCGTGAGGTGGTAACGATCACCGGGTATCGCGATTCCGGATCGATGAAGTTGCCGATTTGCGCCTGGCCGAGCGTATCACTTCCCGTGATGCGCATGACATAGCGGGCGTTCTCGTCGCAGAGGTCCTTGTTGTCGTTGATCAGCGCCTGGCGCATGCGGGCCGCATGCTCCTCGTCGACACAGAAGACGATAGTCTTCTGGTAGCGGTCACCGCTCTCCCTCAGGAACTCGGTCACCTTGGCGGCGACCAGCTTGGTGCGGTCATCCAGCACCAGGGTGCGGTCAAAATCCTTGGCATTGTAGATGCGGTCCTCGACCTCCTCGCCGTCGCGGTCAAGCTGGCCCTTTTCCGGCCGATAACCTTCGACGTCGCGGTCAATATGGACCTTGATCACCTTGTAGGGGGCGAGAAAGCCATCGCTGATGCCCTGCTTCAGGGAATAGGTGAACGCCGGCTCACCGAAATAGGCGGTGTTGGACACATATTCCGTCTCCTTCGGCGTCGCCGTCAAACCAATCTGGCTGGCTGCGGAGAAGTATTCAAGGATTTCCCGCCAAGCGGAATCTTCGGCAGCACTGCCGCGGTGGCACTCGTCGATGACAATCAAGTCGAAGAAGTCGGGCGAGAACTCACGGAACAGTTTTTGCCGTTCCTCTGGGCCGGTGATGGCCTGATAGAGGCCGAGATAGATTTCAAAGGAGGTGTCAATACGGCGCTTCCTGTCCAGCGCAAGCGGGACGTTCACTTCAGTTCCGTCCGAGCGCTCGATCGTTTTCGACTTGGTCGAGAGCTTTGCCATCGCACCGCCGAACGGGCGAAAGTCGTTGACCATGGTCTGGTCGATTAGCACGTTGCGATCTGCCAAAAACAGAATGCGCTTCTTGCGCCCGGCCTTCCAGAGACGCCAGATGATCTGGAAGGCGGTATAGGTCTTGCCGGTCCCAGTCGCCATGACCAGCAGGACGCGATCCTGCCCCTTGGCGATAGCCTCGATGGCCGCATTGATGGCGTTGACCTGATAGTAGCGCGGAGCCTTGCCGCTGCCGTCATCATAATAGTCCTGAAGCACAAGCGCTTCGGCGGGCGTGTCCAGACCCTTCCATGTGCTGTAGAGCCGCCAAAGCTCGTCCGGCGACGGAAACTGGTCGAGGCGGAGGTTTTCCTCCTTCAGGTGTCGCAGGCCCGTGCGATCGTGAAACACGAAGCCGTCGCCATTCGAGGCAAACACGAAGGGGATGGCGAGCGTTTCGGCATAATCCAGCCCCTGTTGCAGGCCGTCGCCCACCGCATGATTGTTGTCCTTCGCCTCGATCAGGGCGATCGGGATATTGGGCTTGTAGTAGAGGACGACGTCCGCCTTCTTGGCGTTGCCACGGGCGACCAGCTTGCCACGCACGGTGATCCGCCCCTTCGTGAAGAAGACCTCTTCGCGGACCTGCAGCATCATATCCCAGCCGGCCTGCTTTACGGCCGGCAAGATGAACTTCGTGCAGATATCGCGTTCCGTCAAAGAGCGCTTGTCCATCCGGATGCCGTTCCCCCGCATTCCCATTGATTACGCAATATGAATAGTGTTCGCAGCGTCAATGCAACCCTGAGAACAGGCGATGACGACCTGCTGTGTATTTTCGATTCTTGTGCAAACGCCGTGATCGGGAGTAATGGGGGGAAGACGTTGGGAAATAATGGAACGCCGTTTGCGGAATGATGCTTCAAGCGTTCAGAGGAAGTGTGAGCTGACACCGCCGCACACGCCATCAACATCATGGTTGGGAAACCATAGGTCGAGCCTTGAGATGCCATTTAGGCCGGAACGGAAACAGGCCATCCGAGTACCGATCGGCCAGGTCTTCGAAGACATCCTCGCTTTCCCGGACATCAAAACCCTGGCGTTCCAGCTCGCCGACGATAGCTTCGGAGAGCTTGTCCAGGGCGACCCGCGCATCTTCCCGTCCCTGAGCGGCCGTGATCATCTGCCAGAGCAGCACCCTCGCCAGATCGTCGCGTGACGGCCGGCGTCGGGCCTTGGCCGCATCCCTCACCCGCTGCTGCCGGGCGACCTGTTCTGCGCTGCGTCGTTTCTTCGATTTCCGGGGCATTGCCTGTCTCCTTGTTGTGGAGCCTCAGCCTCGGTGCCGGCCACGCAAGGAACAAGCGGGGCTACCTGTGTTGACATTTCGGACAAGGAGCGCCGGATCGTCTCCAATCGCCAGCCGGACGGTGGGCGGCCTGCAAACGCGGTCTGCTGGAATCGCCAATCAGGACTTTGGCAACGAGAAAATTGGAACAGGAATCGCGGAAGAGTAAATTGAGATGATGTGTCTCGAGTTGCCCGGAACGTAGAACAACGCATGGTGCTTTGATCCGACGGGTGTTGATTTGCAGAAGCCTTGAGCCAGCGTGAAGCGCATTGCGGCCACGTTGAGATGCCGCCTTCGGGCGGGGGCAGCATCACAACTCTCGACGACGTACCCTGAGGCCTGTCCAACTAGCTCTCCGGCTAGATTGTGGTGAGGAATCGACGGTCACCCCTTACACTATGTCATCGTCTTCCTGTAGCCTTCGCCACCTCGGACGGCTGCTGACGACGGCAGGTCACCCGAACGCGGCGCAACGGCGCTGGGGCGGATGCAGGAATCGAACTGCCGCAGATCGGAATCGATTTTCGCGACTTCGGAATCGGCATTCGGGAACGGTGAATCGCAGTGGCGCCGGTCGGAATCGCGGTTTCGGAGCCACT
The DNA here is from genome assembly GCF_031989085.1 of Ensifer sp. Classification (NCBI taxonomy): domain Bacteria; kingdom Pseudomonadati; phylum Pseudomonadota; class Alphaproteobacteria; order Hyphomicrobiales; family Rhizobiaceae; genus Ensifer; species Ensifer sp. The sequence goes on along the minus strand of NZ_DALZXU010000016.1, from coordinate 8,998 downwards.
CCGATCATTTTCGTTAGGGTTCAGACCCGCTGGAGGCCTCAAGCAGCGCCCTGACCTCCTCGCCGGTCATCGCACCGACATCCTTTAGCCGTTCGGCAATGACGATCAGAGCGTCCCGGCGGCTCTCCAGCAGATTTCGGGCCATGGCTTCGGCGGTCATCAGGCGAGCGTTGACCCGATCCGCCAGGTGCCGGTCAAGGCTGAGCTCGTTGATGCTTCCGCCCACGGACCGATAGAGCAGCGGTTGATGATCGGAGAACCCGAGCCTGGTCTCGGCGGCAACCGCGTGGTCGGTCGCCCTGGCGAGATCACTATCGTCGTAGCCACCCGCTCCGGCGACGGTATCGCCAAATGTCAGCACCTCTGCCGTCCGCCCGGCCAGCATGCAGGCAATACTGCGCATCAGCCAGTCCTGGGTTTGAAGGAGATGGTGATGCTGCCGACTAACGACCTGCCCCATACCACCAATCCCGATGCTGACAGTCATGACCTCGGCGATTCCGGTGTCACAGAACGCGATGGCATGACCGGCTTCATGAATGGCAGTACGCCAGCGCACATCGTCGGAGAGTTTCATCTGACCAGCGAGCAGGGCCTGTTCGAGATCGTTCCAGGTCAGCGACCGCTGTTGTCGTCTGGATTTCCGGCGAACGTCACGAACAAGTCGTTCGATGTCGGCTCCCGTGCTGCCGGTCGCCAGCAAGGCCAGCCGTCGTAGATCGGAGTGCTGCTCAGTTGTGATCGTCTGGCTGGCTTCAGGCATCTTGGGATACTCCGCGATTGGATTGGTCGATGACATCTGCATCACCGCCGACATGAGTCTGTTGCTGCCGTGCTGTTTCGATCGTTTTGGGACGGCCTGACGGCGCAGACGCCAACACACCGGCCAGATCGTCACCGAGATGATGAGCGAGGATGCCGGTGAGCGCCTCCGTATCCGGCATGGGGATCGCGACATGTTTTTCCAGCCGCCCGGATCGCAGCAGGGCCGGATCGATCTTTTCGGGGAGGTTCGTCGCCGCAACGACGATCACGCCGTCGGTCTTCGAAGTCCCGTCGAGAAGCTCGAGAAGGCGGTTGATCAGCGAGCCCCAGTAGTCATCATGCTGCTCCCGTCGACCTGCGGACCGGCTTCCGATGTTGTCGATTTCGTCGATGAACAGGATGACCGGAGCATTTTCCCGTGCCAGCTCGAAGGCCCTGGACATGCGCTTGAGGACGTCCCCGAGATAACCGGGTTCAAGCCACGAAGCGACCGACGTCACCAGCAGCGGAACCTGCAATGTATTGCAGAGCGCGCGGGCATAAGTCGTTTTGCCGGTGCCGGGCGGACCCGACAGGATCAGTTTCGTACTCATCTCGCTCCAGGCCAGCCTACCGTCACGCCAAAGCTGAAGGTCTGTCTTGAGGCCGAGCGCCCAATCCCGCGCCTCGCCATAACCCGAGAGTGTTTCGACTCGCAGCTGACGCAGTCGGCTGTGTTCCGGATTGGCCGGATCATCGCATGCGCTGCCGCCGTCCTCCTTCCCGGATGCCTCCGCCGGCTTCTCCGGCTGAACGACGTCGATCCCGTCCACAGATTTTGGCGGGTCATCACCGTCCTTGATCAAAAACCGGCTCTTGACCTTCGGCCGGCCCGACCGATCACTGCCACGCCCGGAGCCGCGGCCGTCATCGTCATCATCGTCCGACTTGTCGGAGGAGCGCGCCCGTTCGCCAAGGACTGCGAGGATAGGCAAGATGTGTTCGAGACCACGCCCGGGACGAATTGCCAGCGCCAGCGCATCGATCGAGAGGCCCTCAAGATCGAGCGCCATCCTTTCCATCTGTCGCAGCGACTGCTTCGGCGCGATGCCGCAGCACGTCTGCAGGAGTTCCGCGATCAGTTCATGATCGAGACCACCGGCCTCAAGAACGAGATCGGCTGTCATGGACACAAAGGGCGGAAGCGCGGTCTTTGTCTCATCGGCAAGAACCACGGGCGCTGACCGCTCCAGCAAGACATCCACCAGAAACCTGCTCAACGACCGCTCGACCGCCTTCTGCACATCTGTCCCGGCAAGTGTCTTGATCGTCTTGCGGGTCTTGCCCCGGCGGCGATCACCGTATCCGTCCGAGAGCGGGCTGCTGCGATGGACGTCTTCGAGCTTGGTCCAGTAAGGAACGATCAGGCCGTCCTCGAGCATGAGGCCAAAGCGACGTTCGAAACGGCCAACCGGCGCTTTGATGAGAACGAAGGCTCCCGGGTTCCGAAGGACGGCTGAGAGCGCCGAAAGATCGGGAACGCTTGAACCAACGGCACGGGCGACCAGCAGGGCGACAGCGACGTGGGCGACAACAGGTGGAGCAATATGTTCCCGAAGCAGTGCCAGGAATTCGCGGCACGTCGATGGCGTCTTCTCCGGAGCCGCGCCCGAAGTCGACTTCAGTGGGCCGGCGGCCGCACGGGTTTCATGTTTGCTCTTGGTCTTCCCGACAGAGCGAGCCTTGTCACGCGGCGGCTCTCCGGGAAGGTCCTGCATCAGCACGTCGAGGGTTGTCGTCTTGTATGGCGCTTTCCCGAGACGCCGCTCGAGTTCGGCACGCGCCTTGACCGCCTCAGCGTCGAGTAGGCGCAAGGACTGTTCCGGGACACGCCAGATCGTGCCGGACGTCTCATCGCCTTCGACGATGAAGTCCGCCTCCAGCAAGCCAACGACAGCGGCGCGCTCGTAGAGATCGAGGATGGCCAGTCGGCGGATGCGGGCAAGGAGGTAACGCGTGATGCGATCGGTCAGGGTTTCCATCATGCACCCTCCACGGTTCCATGGGCCTCACCAAGTTCGGGCACCCCATCGACGGCGAGCAGCTTGCGATTGCCCCCAAGCCAATCGCGTAACATCAGCGCCGTCGGATCGCCGGCTGCACACAGCGTGAGGAGTTGCACACGGAAGATTTTCGGGATGCTGTCCATCGCGATGCCCTTGCGTCGGGCGAAGCCGATCACGACCTGCGCGACGATCGCCGGATCGGGCAAGGCATCAGGCGTTGCCGCGCACATGGCCATGGCCTGAGGAATGGCTTGTGACCTGGAAGTCGAACTCTGGCTTGTGGTTTCTTGCAACTTCGCCAGTCGCTTCAGCCGGCTGGATGGCTTCGGCGTCGAAGGCACCTGGTGCGCAGGGTTGTTGGGGAAAGGGATCACGTTGGAAGGGTGTCGGCTCATGACAGACGTCTCCTGTCGCCGAACAGCATGGTTCGGCGAGAACGAATGGAACAGAAAGCGGAATGGAAGGTCGGCGGGCCGGTCAGCCCGTGCCGGCCCGTGGGATGCGGGCGAAGCCGACACGGATTTGGCCACGACCGGCTGGCTGATGGACCTCGGTGATCGAGCCCGCGTCGCAAGTCTCGTTTCCGTTCGCCTCTGCAATGTCCGCCGAGGCACCTCGGCGACCCGGCTCCTCAGGCCCGGCAATGGAATTTCGAGCCAGCTTCCAGTTCTCGTCGATCCGACCATGGAAGCGTTCGCGCAACATGCCGATCGCCTTCCCCGCCCCGCCGACCTCGACGAGATGATCGAGATCGCTCAGCGGCCAGACGCCGCCGGCGATGTCGGAGCGCTGGTTTTCCGCGTTGAGGATGACGACGCGAACTTCTTCGGCCACCAGCCGATGATGATCGCGGTAGAGGAGATCGGGAACGACGAGCGCCGCCGCCAGCATGCGGCTCTTCAGCTCGTTGATGCGTGAGACTTCGTATGAGCCGAGGCTGCGCTTGACATCGATGACGTGCGCAAGCTTCGTCTTCCGGTTCACGACGATCAGGTCCGGCGTATACGTTTTGCGTCCGCCGGTATCCGCATCGAGGGTCAGGGATCGAAAGTGCTTCGGATCGTTTTTCTCGACCAGTTCGAGCGCCGTCTTGGTGACCGGAAGCCGCAGATTTTGCGTCAGCACCACGAGGTCCGGGTTAAGGTCGGCAATGATCCCAATGCCGCGCTCGAGCAGCCTCCCCTCCTGGATAGGAATGGCGCGCAGGATCGCGGCGGCGTCAGAGACACCGCCGGCAAGCGCCGTGGAAAGGGCGGCGGCGGAGAAGGGCTGCGACGAAAGCTCGTCGATGAGGACTTCAAAGCGGGACTCGAGGGCTTCGAGATCGACGGAATGCGGATAGGCTGGCGCGGCAGGCGCACCGGAAAGAATGGTCGTCATGGTATTGCTCCTGCTGACGGTGGCGACCGGCCGGCCAACTTCAGGCGCACGGCGTCCGACGCGGAAATGATTTCCGCATCCGGTGGCCGGCTGGCTTCAAACGAAGCCGTGTCCGAAGTCAGGGATGATCAGTTGAATGAGATCAGGCGAGCGCCAGCCCAGAGGCGTGGGCGATCGCACAGCAAGTCAACCGGCGCCGCGGCGAAGCGCGGTCGTCAACAGGATCAGGAGACGGAGAAGCTTCCCGTTCGGAAGCGAAGCAGATATGGGTCGACATAGCCCAAGGCCTTTCGAGAGAAGGTTGCGGGTCAGGCCCTCTTTCGATGTTGGCGCATCGGCGGGGGCCGCTAAGTGTCTGCAGATATTCAATTTCTGCTGACACCGTCGACATAGCCCGGAGTTCAGTGTCCGGCAAGCCGGTTGGAACACACCCGGAACGACAGAGCTCCGGTATGGTTAACGGGACACGCGGCAGCCAGCGGATAAAAAAATAGCCCCGCACGGTGGCGGGGCTCCTGGACATCATCTTCAAGCTGCCAGCGTCTTGTACTGGCGCTTCAGGGGCTTGGGATCGAAGACGATTTGGCTCCGGATCTCGTCCCGGCGCTCGGGTGACACGATCTCCAGGGCATTCTCGACGGTTTCCTGTACCTTGGAGGGCATGTCGTCGAACGCGAGCGGCCCATCGTCAACCGCCTTGTCGAGCGGAGCGGCGGCATCCGCACGATCTTCCCCGTCCGCGTCGCCTTGCAGGGCTTCACCGTGGACGACGAAGCGAAGCAGGGGAATGACCTCGGCCTGAAGCCAGGGGACGAAGTCTTCCCTGCCCGGCCAGCCGTGGGCTCCACCCATCTTGGACAGAAGCTCCTGCACCTTGCGCCAGGTCGTGCCTTCCGTCAGCCTGGCCGGCCGCCAGTTGACGCTCGCAACCATCGCCGGCTGCAAGGGGGCCGCGATGCTGTTGATCAGATCGTGCGCGTGCTTGCAGTCGTCGATGATCAATTCCTGCAACGGACCCTTGAACACCGCACGGTTCTGCGCCAGCGGTTCCATGGCCTTTTCGACGCGCTTCAGGATGCCAGTTGTCAGCTGGAGGAACTTCACCGAGTCCTCCTCGACTTTAATCTCAGCTATCTTGCGCAGACCGGCCATTCCGCCGACGTCGAGGACCGCTTCATTCTTCGCCTTCTTCGTAGGCACCGCACCGACCATCGCCTTGACCTGGGCGACGGTGAGCTCCTCTCCCGCCTCGATCGCCGAGATGACCCGTTCGACGTCCGGCTGTTCGGCGTAGGCCAGCACGAACAGGACTGTCGGAGCGACCGCCGCGGCCTCGAGGCGCTCCTTGTAGTCCATCAGGTTGGTATGGACCGCCATGTAGTTGCGACCGGCCTTCGGCGTGAACTTGCACACCACCTTGATCCAAGCGCCCAGCGCCTTCTCCGGGAGAATGGATTTTGCGCGCACGAGGTAGCCGCCGATCTCGTAGGCCTGCGTTGTCGTGCGACGTCCGAGCGACTGGAAGGCGTCGCGGAGCCACTTCAGCTCGCCCTCCTGTGCCCGGCTGAGGGTCGGCCCCGGCTTGGTCTCGGCGATCGCCTTCCTCTTCTTATGGGTGTATTTCACCATTCGTTTCTTGTCTCCGTTTTCATCCGGCCTTCATCAGCGACCGTGAGATAATGGTGACATGGATTGAGGAAAGGTGTTACAACCACGATTGTCAACACTATGTAATTTAACGTTTTTTCGTTATATATAAGGGACTTCCGCCAATCGCCGAGCTGGATTTCTCAATGGATTCAATAAGGCAAACTTTTTTAGTTCGCATTTTAATTACGCTATCACTAAATCAACCTATGATTTATTTCAGGCAATTGAGTAAGGATGTTTTTTGACCCCTTTCGCTACCCATACAGCAATCCCCCCAACACCTCACCCATCGTCCAGATGGACGCCGATCCTCGGAAGTGAGGGTGGAGTTAGGCCGATTGGCGTCGGCAACCCGGTCATCACCGATCAGCAGCAAGGTTAACGAACAGGGCCGCTTCCTTAACCAAGCCGCGAGATCACCTCGTACTCACCCGCCATCTCCCTTGTCATTTCGACAGCATTGAGTATTTGGACACTCACGGTGTCGTCCCAAGCGGTTGTGAGCGTGAGGGACAAACGACCCTTCGTCAGAGAGCTCTCGACGGTAAATACTGGCTCACACGGTTCCGTCATCGTTTTTTTCCGACATTTCCGAAGATCAAACGATGCGCGACGCGCAGGGAGACTACTACGACCGACGCCTTGAACCTCGACCACCAAGATCAAACGGCCACCGATCCCTATCTCGAACGGCTCGTTGCGTTCATTCAGATGAACGCCGAGATGGAGCGTGGCTTGGGGCCGGCCAGCGCCTTGCTTCGATACGCAAAGACCTTCGAGCCGGCGCACACCAACCCCGCCTGGTTCACCCGCGGTCCTGCGAAGCAATGCTTCGATAACGCCACGCAGGTTCTCATCTCGCGACTGGCTGCGGGAGATAACAGCGTCCGCTACGCCGAAGGCTATGCGATGGACGCCGAACTGGCGATTCCGATGCAACACGCCTGGCTCGTCGACGCCGATAACAAGGTCATCGATCCCACCTGGCGCGACGTGGCCGACAATCTGTATTTCGGGATCGTGTTCGAAACGAGTTTCGTGCTCGACCTGCTGCGGATCAAGCAGAGCGCCGGTATTCTGGTTGATGCGGTCGGAATGCATCGGCACTACGGAACAGAAGAACTTTTCGAGTCCGGCATCTGCCGCTTGGCAACCAATTGATCAGTTCGTTGCATCCAAGCCGGCGCGCAACAAATTTCGCGCGCCGGCTTGGAAAGGGAAATTTTCCCACTAGGTTTTGTCGACCCTGATTCCGCGAAGAGCCATCATGACCAAAAACGTCCTCTTCTATGCCCGCTATTCGACCGACCGCCAGGACGAACAATCCATCGAGACACAGGTGGCGCTTGGCCGGGAATTTGCCCGCGAGCGCGGCTGGACCATTGTCGAGATTTACGAGGACCGGGCGATCAGCGGAACCAGGCTGAAGTCGCGTCCCGGCATCCAGAGCGTACTGCGCCACATCAAGCGCGGCGGTATCCACGTTCTCCTGTGTGTCTCCGTCGACCGCATCTCGCGCGACATGGAACACAGCTCCGGCATTCTGAAGCAGCTGCGACACCACGGCGTCGAACTCTGGACGGTGCAGAACAGCTCCGCGGTCAACGACATGGAGCTCGGCCTTCGCTCGATCATCAGTCACGACATGATCCAGCAGACGCGTTACAAGACGCGCGAAGGCATGAAGACGGCGGTGAGGAAAGGGCGGGCTGCAGGCGGGATCGCATATGGGTATCGTGCAAAGCTAGTCTATGACGCCAAAGGCGATCGCATCCCTGGCGAACGGGAAATCAACGGAGAACAGGCCGAGATCGTAAGATGGATTTTCGAGCAATACGCGCTCGGCAAATCACCCAAGGAACTGGCGGTCGAACTCAATAGCCGTATCCCGACGGTGTTCGGTCCACGGGGCCTCAAATGGCGCGACACCGCGATCCGTGGCCATCGGGATCGGGGTGCCGGAATTCTCAACAACGAGACCTATATCGGGCGTCTCGTATTCAACCGCCGTAATTTCCGGAAGAACCCGGAGACGGAGAACCGCGAAGCGCGGATGAATGACAAGAGCGAGTGGGTGGTCGGCGAGGTGCCGGAGCTGCGGATTGTCTCCGACGAGCTTTGGGCGAAGGTCAAGAAGCGCCAGCTGGCTGTCGAGGCAAGCTTCAGCCACACGACGACCAACCGGCTCAACCGTGCTCACCGGCCGCAATATCTTCTGAGTGGCCTGCTCGAATGCGACCATTGCTGCGGCCCTTATGCCATCATGGCCAAGGACCGTTACGGCTGCACCAACCGGCAAAAGAAACTGCCGATCGACGATCTCGGTGGGATCGTCTGCACCAATGCCAAGACCATCAGCCGCGGGGAACTGGAAGCGCGCGTGCTGGACGCAATTCCAACCAACCTTCTGACGCCGGAGCGCACCAACTCCTTCCAGGAGGAGATCAATCGCCAGGTCCGCAAGGCCGCGGCTGCAAGCGCCAAGGCCACCGAGACGCTCGAGGCCAAACTGAATGCGATCGACTCCAAACAGAAACTGATCGCCGAGCAGATGACCGAACGCATGCTTGCTGGCCAGATGAAGATTGCCGCCTTTGACCAGATGCTCGACGATTTGGAGAAGGAGCGTGCGCGGCTGACACTCGAGCTGGAAGCAGCCACGCCCATTTCACTTAGGCGGAAGAAGAGCGATAAGGCCGGCCTGCGCAACCCGGGCGAAACGATCGTTGTGAACCCGGCAATGTTCCAGTCGGTCCTGGATGCCATGACAACGGCATTGAAGGGTGGTGTCGGCGACAGCAACGACACGCTTGCGGGTTACGGCCAGTTTGTTCGCTCGCTCGTTCAGAAGGTGGTCATTGCGCCCTCCCCCGACAACCGGCGCGCAGACCTGACCATTCATGGCCGGTTGGCGTCGATCCTCGCCTCGATGGAAGCGTTTCAGGATTACAGCGCGAGAATGCGCGAGCATTATCATCGGGACTATAGCACCCGTGTGAAGGCCGGCGAGTTCAGTGATGTTAAGGGGAAAGCCTACTACCTGAGCCGCTTCCAGGCTATTCTCAAGGAGAAGGAAGCCGACTGGAAGCGGTTACAAGTCTCAGTGGTTGCGGGGGCAGGATTTGAACCTGCGGCCTTCAGGTTATGAGCCTGACGAG
>NZ_DALZXU010000015.1:0-50257 GCF_031989085.1 Ensifer sp. | reverse complement strand
TCTGGTCGGAAAGGTGGCTGCCGTCGTGGTCAGCCAGAAGCAGAATAGCCATGATGAAATCTCCCTTTCCTGAACTTACAATACGCCGGCTTCGGTCTTGAGCTTTTCAACGAGCTCGGCCACCGACTTGACCTTGATGCCGGCCTTGCGGCCTTCCGGCTCCTCGGTCTTCAGCACCTTCAGCCGTGCCGTGGTGTCGACGCCGAAATCGGCCGGCGTCTTCTTGTCGAGCGGCTTCTTCTTCGCCTTCATGATGTTGGGAAGCGAGGCATACCGCGGCTCGTTGAGGCGCAGGTCGGTGGTAACGACCGCCGGAAGCTTGATGTCGATCGTCTGCAGGCCGCCATCGACCTCGCGTGTCACGGTCGCCTTGCCGTCGCCGATCTCGACCTTGGAGGCAAAGGTGCCCTGCGCCCAGCCAAGCAGCGCCGACAGCATCTGGCCGGTCTGGTTGCTGTCGTCGTCGATCGCCTGCTTGCCGACGATGATCAGGCCCGGCTGTTCGGCCTCGGCGACACCCTTGACGATCTTGGCGACGGCGAGCGGCTCGACCTGGTCTTCGGTCTCGACCAGGATCGCCCGGTCGGCACCCATGGCGAGCGCGGTCCTGAGCGTCTCTTCGGCCTTGGCCGGGCCGACCGATACCACCACGACCTCGTCAGCCTTGCCGGCTTCCTTCAGCCGCAGCGCCTCTTCCACCGAGATCTCGTCGAACGGGTTCATCGACATCTTCACGTTCGCCAGCTCCACACCAGAGCCGTCCGCCTTCACCCGGATCTTGACGTTGTAGTCAACCACCCGCTTAACCGTCACAAGTATTTTCATGGATTCTTCCCTCCAAGAGCTTTCGCAGGAAAATGCGCCTTAACGGAGCCGCCTGATTGTCGGTTGGCGACATCGATACGCGTTTTTTCTCCAATTACAATCACTGTGCATGGCGCTAAATCGATATAACCCCGAGAATTGGAATAACGTTTACGTACACGTAAGAAAGCGCCCTGGCAAGGCTTCTTCGCAGATGCGGCATGAAGGCATTCCCGCCTCCGTCACGTCAGCGGCAAGCCTTTGAAATCGCGTGTAAACACGGGCTGAGGAACGGCAAGACGCGGTGCCTCACGCGGTCGGGCGTCCCCAGGGTGTCGGCGGCTTGCGGGTTTCCGGCGCCTGTTGCGGCGTGACGGCGACGGACTCGATCTTGTGCGCGACGGCGCGCGGGGTGACGATCGTGCGGTCAAAGAGCGGGACGCCGCGACGTCGCAAAACGACCACCAGCACGAGGCCTGCGACGATGCCGCCGACATGGGCGCTCCACGACACACCGCTGCCCGGATCGACCACCAGCATGAAGAATTGCTGGCCGATCCAGAAGGCGAGCGGAATGGCCGCCGGAAGCGGCAAGGGGATGCGGAAAAACACCAGAACCCAGACCCGCACCTTCGGGTGCAGCAGGAAGTAGGCGGCGACCACGCCTGAGATCGCGCCCGATGCGCCGATCAGCGGCGCTTCAGATGCGGGGTCGAGCAGGCCGTGCGCCAGAGCGCCGGCAGCGGCGCAGGCGAGATAGAATATGAGGAAGCGAAAGTGCCCGAGCGCATCCTCGACATTGTCTCCGAACACCCAGAGAAACAGCATGTTCATCGCCAGATGCATGAAATCGCCATGCAGGAAGGAGTAGGTGATGAAAGTGAAGCCATCGGGCACGATGATCAGCGACGGATCGAGCTGGGCGTAGTCGAAGATGAGTGCAGGGATGTAGCCGAAGCCGAGCAGCGTCGCGTTGGCGAATTCCTCGGTGGCGATGGGGCCGGTGATCAGCCAGACAAGAATGTTGATGACGATCAGGCTGATCGTCACGTACTGAACCTTGATGTGCTTCAGGGTGTTCTTATCGTGAAGCGGTATGAACATGCAGTCTCCCGAAGCGCTGTTCTGCAGAGCGGCGCCCTGGGCGCGCGCTCAGCGTAGGGCACGTTATCTGTTTTTGCCGGGAATCCAAAGGACGTCGGCATGGCCCTTGTCGTTGGCGAAGCGCGCGGCGACGAACAGGAAATCCGAGAGACGGTTGATATAGGCGATCGCCTCGGGGCTGACGATTTCCGTTTCCACCTGGGCAAGGGCCACCATCTGTCGCTCGGCGCGGCGAGCGACAGTGCGCGCGACGTGCAGGCTGGCAGATGCGGCGCTGCCGGCGGGCAACACGAAGGAACGCAGGGGCTCGAGGTCGGCGTTCAGTCGGTCGATTTCGGTTTCGAGCCAGGTAACCTGGGTTGCGACGATACGCAGCGGCTCGTATTCCGGTTTCTCCCCGGTGTCAGGCGTGGCGAGATCGGCGCCGAGGTCGAAGAGATCGTTCTGGATCCGCATCAGGATGGCATCGAGATCAGCGATACCGACAGTGTGCTGCCGGGCGAGCCCGATGAAGGCGTTGGTCTCGTCGACGGCGCCATAGGCGTCGACCCGGAGATCGCTCTTCAGACGGCGCGGACCGGAGACGAGCCCGGTGGTGCCGTTGTCGCCCGTCCGGGTGTAGATCTTGTTGAGCTTGACCATGGTGTCGTCACGTTCCTTAGGACGGGCGGCCGCCGCCGGTGAGCCACAGCGTCAGCATGATCAGGGCGATCGCGATCGCCTGCAACAGGACGCGGGCCTGCATCAGCTTGTTGGAGGTGTTGCCGCTGCCGCCCCTGGCCATGTTCACCAGGCCGCGGATCAGGACGATGACGACCAGGCCCATGACAAGCAGGGTCAGGCCGGTGAAGAAACTGGACATCGAAGAATTCCTTGCGTTTACGATCAGCCGAGCCGGCCGATAATGCGGTAGAACAGGGCCGCCGGCAGGAGCTTCTTCAGGAGTGCTCCCTGTCTTGCGGGCATGGTTACAATATAGTGCGGCTTGGGTCTTTTTGCCGTCAGCGCATGCTTGAGCACGGCATAGACGGCCTCCGGGCCGAGCTTGCCGGCGGCCGGCTTGCTTTCGCCTTTCAGCCGACGAAGTTGCCGTTCGTATTCGACCCGGTGCACCGAATTCTTCAGGTCGATGAAGCGCTCGATATAGGTCACCGCATTGGCGGTGAACCGCGAGGTGATCGGTCCAGGCTCGATCAGGCTGACCTCGATGCCGCTGCCGGCGAGTTCCATCCTCAAGGTCAGCGAAAGGCCCTCGATCGCGAATTTCGAGGCATTGTAGGCGCCTCGCCAGCGATAGGGCACGATGCCGAGGATCGATGAGCATTGCACGATGCGGCCATGCCCGCGCGCGCGCATCGCCGGGATCACCCGCCGCGTCAGGTCGTGCCAGCCGATGACGTTGGTTTCCAGCTGCAGCCGGAGTGCTTCGGTCGGCAGGTCTTCGACGGCGCCGGCCTGACCGTAGGCGCCGTTGTTGAACAGCGCATCGATGCGCCCGCCCGTGCGCGCCATCACCGCCTCGACCAGGGCGGCGATCGTTTCCGGCCTGGTATAGTCCATCAGCAAGGTTTCGATGCCCTCGTTTTCAAGGGCGCTTCGGTCTTCTTCGCGGCGCACGGTCGCAAAGACGCGCCAGCCGTCAGCTTTCAGCGCGCGGGCGCAATGGGCGCCGATCCCGGATGAACAACCGGTGACAATGATTGTGGGGCGATCGGCCATCCTGTCGATTCCTATAGAAATCCTGCCCCCGTTTCCCATATTCATCGGCGGGATACAATTGAATTGCGCGAGCCCGAACCCGCCCAGCGTGTCGCGGTCGGGTCAGCGTCAATGCCAAGACATGGCGCGGGGCGGGGCATGCGAAAGCAGGCGACCGCGGCGCCACCGGGTCGGAGTGGAAATGCCGTCGTTTATTCGCATCACCTGGAAAGTCGTCTTCGATGCGCTATGGCATTTCAGCCTGGATGACGGCTGGGCGATGGCGAGCCATGTGGCCCTTTCGTCGCTGCTTGCCGTGTTTCCCTTCCTGATTTTCGGTACGGCGCTCGGCAGTTTTCTGGGTGCCGACCAGTTTGCCGAGACTGCCGTCCACCTCATTTTCGATGCCTGGCCGGAATCGATCGCCACCCCGATCGCCAACGAGATCGTCCAGGTGCTGACCATTCCCCGTGGCGGGCTGTTGACCGTCTCTGTGCTGGCGGCCGCCTATTTCGCCTCGAACGGTGTCGAGGCACTGCGGGTGTCGCTCAACCGCGCCTACCGGGTGACCGAAAGCCGCTACTGGTACGTGACGCGGCTGGCGAGCCTGGGTTTCGTGATCGCCGGCGTGCTGATCCTTGCGGCCCTCAGCATCATCCTCGTCGCGGTGCCGCTGGCGCTGCGCTATGCCGGCGAATGGCTGCCCTGGCTCGACGGGGTGCTGGCGACGGTCGACAACTGGAGCCTGCCATTGGCGCTGGTGGTGGTCACGGGCGGGCTCTTCATGTCGCATCTGTGGCTGCCGGACGGCCACCGCAAGGTGATCGACGTTTTGCCCGGCATCTTCCTGACGCTCCTGTGCTGGACGATCGGCGGCTACACCTTCGCCTACTATCTGTCGACCTTTGCCACCTATGTCTCGACCTATGCCGGTCTCGCCTCGATCATGATCGTGCTGGTGTTTCTCTACATGGTCGCGGCGATCTTCATCATCGGGGCGGAAATCAACGCTGCTATCCTCAAATATCGCGTCAAGCGCATGGTGCGGCGCAGTTTCCAGGGGTTACGCGCAACCGAGGACTGACGACTTCAGAGGATCAGGGCGCGAATGTCGGCCGGCGTGCGGCCGGCCTCGCGGAAGGCCCGGATGCCGGTGTCGCGATTGCTCTTGGACAGCTTTCGCCCGTCGGCGCCCAAAAGCAGCCGGTGATGGTGATAGATTGGCTGCGTCAGGCCGAGCAACTGCTGCAGCAGGCGATGCACTGACGTTGCGTGATAGAGATCGCGACCGCGCACCACATGGGTCACCCCCTGCAACGCATCGTCGACGACAACGGACAGATGGTAGCTCGACGGCGCATCGGAGCGTGACAGGATGACGTCGCCCCAGGCGGCCGGATCGGCGGTTATGATGCCCGTCTCTCCAGCCGGGCCGCTGCCGGTTTCCTGCCAGGTGAGGTGAGGGCCCCCGACAGAAAGCAGCGCCTTCTTCATGTCCAGCCTGAGGGCATGGGGCTTGCCGCCGGCGATCATGGCGTTGCGCGCTTCAAAGCCCAGATCGCGCTCGCGTCCGGGGTAGAGCGGCGCGCCATCGGGATCGCGCGGCCAGTCATCGCCACCGGCCTCTGCGTCGGCCACAGCCGCCTTGATCTCGCCGCGCGACAGGATGGACGGGTAGACGAGGCCCATGTCGTCGAGCCGCGTCAGGGCCGATGCATAGAGCGCGAGATGGTCCGATTGACGGCGCACTGGCCGCTCCCATTCAAGGCCGAGCCAGGCGAGATCATCGAAGATGGCGGCCTCGAATTCAGGGCGGCAGCGCGTCTGGTCGATATCCTCGATGCGCAGAAGGAACCGCCCGGCGGAGGCCTGCGCCATGTCGTGATTGAGGATCGCCGAGAGCGCGTGGCCCAGATGCAAAAGACCGTTCGGGCTCGGCGCGAAGCGGAAAACGGGTTGAGCGGATGACGTCATTGCCATCGTTTCCCTTTGGCACGGAAGCGGTATAAAAATCATCCGCTTTTTGGAGGCGCCATGCGGATCATTCGCACACATGAGGACATCGAGGCGGGACTTGCCGGCCTGGTGATGCTCGACGCCCGTCTCGAACATGTCGTGGCGAGGGCCGGGCCGGTGCCGCTCCGGCGGACCGACCCCGGCTATCGCGGCCTTGCCAGCATCATCGTGTCGCAGATGGTGTCGAAGGCGAGCGCTGCCGCGATCTGGAAACGCATGGAGGCATCGCTCGGCGAGATCACCGCGCCGGCAGCCCTTGGCCTCAGTGACGAAGATTGCCGGGCGATCGGGCTTTCCCGCGCCAAGGCCGACGCGCTCAGGCGCGTGGCAAAGGCGGTCGTTGCCGGCGACATCGATCTCGACGCGATCTGCAATGTCGAGGCGCTCGACGCGATCCGCGAGATGACGACGATCAAGGGCGTCGGACGGTGGACCGCGGAGGTCTATCTCCTGTTCTGCGCCGGGCATCCGGATGTCTTTCCGTCCGGCGACGTGGCACTTCAAAACGCCATCGGCCACGGGCTCGGCCTGGAGCTGCGCCCGAGCGCGCGGGAGATCGATTCGCTCGCCGCATCCTGGGCGCCCTGGCGCAGTGTCGCGGCCCGTCTGTTCTGGGCCTATTACGCCCAGGAAATGCGAAAGGATGCCGTTCCCGTGACGCCTTGAAGGAAAAAGCGAATCCATTGTTCGCTTTTTTCTTTCCTGCTTCACAATCCTGTTGCAACGGGCCTAATATAGAAGGTGCAGATGCCGAATCGATCAGGAGAATACGCTTGACGATTGCAGTCTCACCGCAGGCCTTACCCGCGCTCGTCTTGAACGCTGATTATCGGCCGCTGAGTTATTACCCCTTGTCGCTCTGGTCCTGGCAGGACGCGATCAAGGCGGTCTTCCTTGACCGTGTGATTATCCTGGCGGAATACGAGCACTCGGTTTCCTCGCCCAGCTTCTCGATGCGGCTGCCGAGCGTGGTTTGCCTCAAAAGCTACGTGCAGCCGTCCCGCCACCCGGCGTTCACCCGGTTCAACGTCTTCCTGCGAGACAAGTTCGAATGCCAGTATTGCGGCACGCCCGATGATCTGACCTTCGACCATGTGGTGCCCCGCGCCCATGGCGGCCAGACCACCTGGGAAAACGTCGTTGCCGCCTGCTCGCCGTGCAATCTGCGCAAGGGCAGCAAGCTGCCGAAGCAAGCGGGCATGGTCCCGCATCAGAAGCCCTACCAGCCGACGGTGCAGGACCTGCACAACAATGGCCGGCTCTTCCCGCCGAACCATCTGCATGAAAGCTGGATGGACTATCTCTACTGGGATGTCGAGTTGCAGCCCTGAGGCGCTCTGGCGATTGCCTCGAGCAGGAGATGGCCCGAGGCCAGAACACTGAAAGCCGGGCCGCGGGATAAGCCATCACGCGGCCTTGTCTTTTCGACGGGGTATTTTACCGGTGAGATCAGGCCTTGGCGGCGCCGCGCAGCGCGATGGCTGCAAAGATAAGGCTGGCAATCACGTTCCAACCGGCAAAGGAAAGGCCGAGCACCCGAAGGGATGCCTCGGTGCAGGACGGGCCGTGCTTGGAATCGAGGTCGCTGAGGAGATCGCCGACATTGGACGACACGCCTTGCGCCGTGGTGGCGCAGGTCGACGGTCCTTCCCAGAAGCCCCATTCGGCGCCCGAGTGATAGACGCCCATGCCGGCGCCGACGAGCATCAGGATGCCGATCGCCAGAAGCAGGGTGCGGGTGGTCCAGGCCGGCAGCTTCAGGGCGCTGGTGGCGACGGCGAGGACGCCGAGCGGAATGCCGTAATAATAGGGATCGCGCTGCAACAGGCAGAGGGCGCAGGGAATATACCCGCCGATATGCTCGAAACCGAGCGCACCGCCGACGGTCGCCGCCATGCCGAGCGTCAGGAGAACGGCGATGACGAGGTGATGGCGGGAAGCGGTGGAAGCGTCGATCATGCGTACCTCACGCTGGAAAGCATAGGGATCAGGGTCCGTATATGCCGCATTGCAACTGAATGATGGCCTTCTTAGGTGCGCCGGCGCGCGCTGTAAATCGCCTCGCCTGCGTCACCTTTGCACGCTTTCGTGATTGTTGCGGAGCAAGTTGAAAATGATGGTTGACCGCGGCAAAAACCTTCGTGTAAATCCGAGCCGCTGATATCTTATATCCCTGAGCCCCATTGGCGGAATTGGTAGACGCGCTCGACTCAAAATCGAGTTCCGAAAGGAGTGCTGGTTCGACCCCGGCATGGGGCACCACCACTCAAGCTTTTCCCGCATTCTGACGAAAGCCCTCGGCGTTGGCCGGGCGCCGGTAACAGCCGCTCGTTCCTTTCTCGTTGTTTCCCGCGAAATCGGCCGCAGCCGATTTGTCGCAGTGACTTCTCGATCGATTCCGATAAAACAGAATGATCTTTCTGTTTTTGGATCCGACGATGCTCGATCTGATTTTTCCCTATTACCTATGGGTCAAGGCCGCCCATGTCGTCTCGGTGGTTGTCTGGCTCGGCGGGCAGTGCCTCCTGGTCGTTCAGCTCGCCAGCCACCGTCAGGCGCTGGCGCGACAGGGCGGTGCCGACCTCCTGAGCGAGGTGGAGCAGCGTTGCCTGAGGCAGGTCGTCAATCCGGCGATGCTGGCGACGCTTCTCTTGGGCGCGACACTGTTTTTCCTGCGCGGACCGGAGACGCTGGGCGAGGGCTGGTTTCAGGCCAAGCTTGGCTGCATCGTCGCGATGACCGCGCTGCACGGCGCCATCGCCTCGACGGTCGGCACCCTGCGTCGGGGCACCGTCTCGGCCGCCCGCATCCGCTGGCTGCAACTCACGGGCCTGGCGCTCACTGCCGCCATCGTCTTCATCGCCGTCATCAAATAGGTTTGCCCATGTCCGAACACCGCACCGCTCCCACGGTCTCCCGCCTGCTGCGCTACGCCGCGATTGCCGAAGGCACCACGCTGCTGCTTCTCGTGGCTGTCGGCGTGCCCTTGAAACATGGGCTCGGCTATGCAGACGTCACCCGCATCCTCGGCCCGGTGCACGGTCTTGCCTTCCTTACCTACATCTGGGCCGTCATCAACGAGTTGTCCCTGGGCGAGAAACCGCGCGGCTGGGCCTTCAAGGCGATGCTGTTCAGCTTCGTGCCGGGCGGCACCTTCTGGTTCTTCCGCCGCTCGATCGCTTCGGCTGGGTAAGACGTCATGGGCTACGAAAAAGGGCTGCGCACGCGTGAAGAGATCCTCGAGGCGGCCGGGCCGTTGATCTTCGTTCGCGGTTATGCGGCGTCATCCTTCGCCGACATCACCTCAGCACTCGGGATCTCGACCGGCAAGATCACCCATCACTTTCCGAGCAAGGGGGCGCTGTTTGAAGCGCTGTTCGAACAGGCGGTGGCGCATTTTCGCAAGGAGACGCTGCCAATCTTCGAGGCGCCCGACCTTTCGCCGCTACAACGGATCGAGCGGGTGTTTTTCCGCATCGAGACCTTCTACGCCACGCAAGGGGAGATCATCGGCTGCCCGGTCGGGCATACGATGGTCGACCCGGTGACATCAACCGAAACGATGCGCGAACTGGCGACGGCACTGCTTGCGGACATCGAGAGCATGCTGGCGCGCAATCTCGAGGAAATGGGCTGGGCGCCCGCGCAGGCGGCCTCGCGTGCCGCGATCGTCACCGCCGCATGGCAGGGCGGCGTGCTGATCGCCCGCGGTGGCGGCGGGATCGGTGGCTTCCGGCGCATCTTCGGCCATATCCGGACGCTGCTTGCCGAACAGCCTTCGCGCTGAGCTGCGCGGCTGCGGTCGCGGCAAGGGCGAAGCTGCCGATGGACAGCGTGTGTCGCACCGGTGATTGAACTGTAGTCGGCGAAGGTGTTAGGTGCAGTGCAGCAGAAGACTGTTGCGGCGGGGCCATGTTACCGACAATCGAGAACTACGACGAACTCTACCGCGCGTTCGAGTGGCGGATCCCTGAAAAATTCAATATCGGCGTGGCCGTCAGTGATGCCTGGGCGGAAAGAGAGCCCGAGTGTATCTGTCTTCAGCACTTCAGCCCGGATGGCGCACACCGCGCGCTGAGCTATGGCGAATTCTCCCGGCAGTCATCCGCCTTTGCGCGCGGGCTCGAGCGTGAGGGCATCAGGCCTGGCGACCGGGTTGCGATCCTGTTGCCGCAGGGGTTCGAGGCGGCGATTGCGCATGCCGGCATCTACAAGCTCGGTGCAATCGCCCTGCCGCTTGCCCTCCTGTTCGGGGTGGAGGCCCTGGAGTATCGCCTGCTCGACGCCGGCGCCGCCGCCATCGTCACCAACGCCTTCGGCCAGGAACGGCTTGCCGCCATCCGCGACCGGCTTGCGGATCTGCGGCTCGTCGTGCTCTCCGGTGCCGAGGCAACGCCCGGAGCGGTCGATTTCGCGGCACTTGCCCTGGGCGATGCGGAAGGTTTTGTTGCCGCCGACACGACGCCCGATGATCCCGCCTTGATGATTTACACTTCGGGGACGACCGGACCGCCCAAGGGGGCATTGCATGGCCACCGGGTGCTGCTCGGCCATCTGCCGGGCTTTCAGTTTCACCATCATTTCCTGCCGCAACCGGGCGACCGGATGTGGACGCCCGCCGACTGGGCCTGGGCCGGCGGCCTGCTGAACGCGCTTTTGCCCTCGCTGCTGCTCGGCGTGCCCGTGGTGTCGTCGCCGGCGCAGAAGTTCGATCCGCATACGGCCTTCCGCATTCTGGAAGAGATGGATGTGCGCAATGCCTTCATTCCGCCGACGGCACTCAGGCTGATGAAGGCTGTCGAGCGGCCACGCGAGCGTTACCGTCTCAACCTCAGGACCGTCGGCTCGGCGGGGGAGGCGCTCGGGCGCGAAACCTTCGAATGGGCGAGGGGCGCCCTCGGCCTCGACGTCAGCGAATTCTACGGCCAGACGGAGTGCAACATCGTCATCTCGTCGGCCGCCGATCTCGGCGTGGTGAAACCGGGTTCGATGGGCAAGGCTGCACCCGGGCATCGTGTCGCGATCATCGACGGCGAGGGCAGGGGACTGCCGGCTGGAACCGTTGGCCAGGTGGCGATCCGGCGGCCGGATCCGGTGATGTTTCTCGGCTACTGGAACAATGACGGGGCGACCAGGGCCAAGTTCATAGGCGACTGGATGACCACGGGCGACCAGGGCGTGATCGATGGCGAAGGCTATTTCACCTTCTTCGGACGCGACGACGATGTCATCACATCCTCAGGCTATCGCATCGGCCCTGGAGAGATCGAGGACTGTCTGGCCGGCCACCCCGATGTGCAGCTTGCCGCCGTGGTCGGCAAGCCCGATGCGCTGAGGACGGAAATCGTAAAGGCCTATGTCGTCCTGAGGCCGGGTGTTGCCGGAGACGAACGGGCCGCCGCGTCGATCCGCGAATGGGTCAAGACGCGCCTGTCGATGCACGAATATCCCCGCGAGATTGCCTTTGTCGACAGCCTGCCGCTGACGACGTCGGGCAAGGTCATCAGGCGGTTCCTGCGCGAGCGGGCGGCCTTGGAGCCGCCGCACGCACCCGCCTGAGGCTGGGGGTCAGCGCCCGGCCAGCGCCTTGATCTTTTCGCGCAGCAGCCGGGCCATGTTGCGGGTGTTGCGGTAGAGGTGCAACTGCGCCGCGACCTGGCGGACGTCGCGGTCGCGCGTCTGCTGCAGGCCGATCACCAGCGTTCCCATCTCTTCGCGCTCCTGCCAGAAGCGGCTCATGATCGGATGGTCGGGCACGGCGCAGGAATCCGAGCGGGCGATGTTGGCGTCGTCGAGATGCCATTCGGTCAGCTGTGCCAGCAGCAGCTTGCCCGGCGAGAACCGCGCATAGCTCTCGTCATAGGCCGTCTTCCACGTATAGGCTTCGCCAGACATCATGAACACGACCATGGAGGCAATCGCCTTGTCGTTGAGGTCAAGCGTGTGGATGCGCACGCTGTCGGCTTCGGCGAGGTTGGTGATCGCCTCGCGGGCGAAGGCGGCGCGGAAACGGTCGAGCACCATGGCGCTGCGTTCGCGGCCCTTCCAACCGGACGCTTCCAGCGCAAGGAACTCTTCCATGCGGATCCGGATCTCGCCCGGCTGGCGCGCGACCGAATAGGCCAGTTTTCCTTGTTTTTCCAGCAGGTTCCACTGGCGCCGCAGCTCACGGAAATGCCCCGGGCTGATGGCTTTCTTCAGGTAGGTCGGACCGTCGGCCAGGCTTTCGAGCATTGGCCGGCTGAACGTATCCGTCACGGTGAGCGGCAGGTTGCGCCCGATCGCGACGGCGCGTGCCAGCTGGGCGAACTTGCCCTTGAGGCGGACATCGGGAAGCACCAGCACCGGCGGCAGACTGGCCATCGGATTGGTCAGCGCCTCGAACAGGTTGTCGATCGTTTCGGCGGCGTCCTCGGCATCGAGGAGCGGAACGCCGAGGGGGCCGAACGGATTGGACCAGGCGCGGATGATCGGCGCGCCGATCGAGAATCCCGGCTTTTCGATCGAGAACGGCATCAGGAAGCGCATGCGGCTGCGACGCTCGTTGTCGTCGCGGATGATCGCGAGGCGGATCACCCGTTCCTCGAGCCGCGGCATGGCCGGTGCCAGGAAGCGGCCGGTGAAGAACACGTTCGGCTCGACAGCCCGGTTCGACAGGTAGTCGAGTTCCCGCTGCAGCTCGTAGCCGGCCTTGGCCGGATAGATGAAAAGGTGGCGCCCGGGGCGACCCACGGCAAGCATGTGCTCGGCCTGGGGATGCGCGTAGTCGGTCGGCACCAGTCCGCCGAGCATGCGTGTCGCTCTGTCTTCTGCGTCGCCGGGAAGATTGATGTTGCCGATCATGGATGCGTCGTCCCGTTGTTGTCGTTGCCCGGCCCCGCGCCCGCAAAGGCAAACAGCGCGAAACCGAAAGTGCGCCTGACGGCGAAGTGCAGCAGCATTGCCTCCACGAACATAGCACCGGCGGTTGCAAATGCAGCACCGGTCAATCCGAAAACAGGAATGAGGCTCAGGTTGAGGGCAATGTTTGCCACCAGCGCCGCCGCATAGAGGCTGACGCAGAGCGTCTGCTGGCCGGCCATCGTCAAAAGGATTTCGGCCGGGCCGATGAATGCCTTGGCCATGATGCCGGCAAAGAGGATCGCCATCAACGGCCAGCCGCCGACGAAAGCGGCGCCGAACAGCGAAAGCAGCAACGGGCCGGCAGCCAGCACCAGGCCCCCGAGCACCAGCGACGGCCAGAACGCCCATCGGGCGCTTTCGATCGCGATATCGGCCAGCTGCCTGCGGTCGTGGGCGGCCATGGCGCCGGCAATCCGCGGGCCCGCGGCGGCCTTGACCGAGAACATGACGAAGTGCACCAGCGCCATCGTCTTGGCGGCGGCAAAGTAGACGGCGACATCATCCGGCTTCAGATAGAAACCGACGATGACGACGTCGGAATTGGTCAGCAGGAAGCCGAAGCCGTCGATCAGGAAGATCGGCACGGCCACCGTGAGCCATCGGCCCAGCTCAATGCGCAACGGGCCCCTGACGTAACGCGATCGCAGCCGCCAGGTCAGAACGAGGAATTGGCTGACGGTGGTGACATAGACGGCCGCCATCGCTGCGGCCATGGCGGTGCGGGCGGTGTGCGGCTCGCCTGCCATCGTCGCCAGCAGCATGAAGGCGAGCACGAGAAGCGGCCGGATGATGAAGGTCGGGCTCATGGCCGAAAGCGGCCATCCATGGGCGCGGGCGGTGCCGTCCATCACGTCGCCGAGCGCTATCATCGGCAGAATGAACAGGCCGAGATAGAGGGGCACGAGATAGTAACCCTCGATCAGCCCGCCAAAAAACCAGAGGCCGACAAATCCGGCAACGGCGACCGCGCTTGCCGAGAGCAGGGCAAAAACCCGGGCGGTGGTTGTCAGTCCGCGAATTTCCGCGAGCGCCGATGCGGCCTGGTACTCGGGCAAGAACCGGATCACGGCGGAATGGAAGCCGACGCAGGACAGGTTGCCGAACAGGATCACCAGCACCCATACGAAGACGAAGATGCCATACTCGAACTCGCCCATCAGGCGCGCGAGAATGATCTGCGAAAGAAAGGCGATGGCGGCGCTCAGAATGCGGATGGCGAAGGCGACCAGCGCCATGCGGCGCGCCGTGTTCTTCGGGTCCTGTTGCCTCAATGCGGCGACCAGCGCGCCGATCAGCGGAGACAGGCGGTGTCGCAGCGCCGACGGCAGCATTCGTCCGGCCGATTGACATACCGCCATGAACACGAGAACACCCTGAGATTACGCAATACAGGGTTTGGTTGTGCCAGATCAGCGTTAACAAACGGTTCAACCGGGGCCGCAGGACCGGCGATCCGATCGCCCGGATCGGTCCGGCACAGTGGCCGCAACAAGCCCTTTCAGCCCTCTGAAACGGGCCGTGTCGTGGTGAGGTTCGCCATCCGAAACACGCCGGCGCGCCGGCATGTCCTTCGGCCACCGAAAACAAAAATGCCGCCCTGAGGCGGCATTTTCTGATCAGGCTTCGTAGATGCCGTGGCAGTGCTTGTACTTCTTGCCGGAGCCGCACGGGCAGGCCTCGTTGCGCGAGATCTTGCCCCAGGTCGACGGATCGGCCGGGTTGCGGTTTGCCGGGGCGACCGCGAGCAGCGAACCGGCGCCGCCGCCGAAATCGTCTTCGCCGGTCAAGGGGTCGATATGGTGGCCCACCATCTGCGGCGGTACAGGCTGCGGCGCTTCGGCCGCCTCGCGCACCAGTTCGACACGCATGAGCTGCGCCGTCACGGCCTGGCGCAGGTTGCCGAGCAGGGCTTGGAACAGCTCGAAGGCTTCGGACTTGTATTCCTGCAGCGGGTCGCGCTGCGCATAGCCGCGGAAGCCGATGACCGAACGAAGATGGTCAAGGTTGACAATGTGTTCGCGCCAGAGATGGTCGAGCGTCTGCAGGATGACCGAGCGCTCGACGTAGCGCATGATCTCCGGCCCGAAACGCTCGGCGCGGTCGGCCACTTCCTTCTCGGTTGCCGCCGTGACACGCTCGAGAATGTCGGCCTCATCGATGCCTTCCTCGGCTGCCCACTCGACGATCGGCAGGTCGAGATTGAGGTATTGCTGCACGTCGGCCTTCAGTCCTTCGACGTCCCACTGCTCGGCATAGGCGCGCTCGGGGATACGCTTGGAAACGATGTCCTCGATGACCTCGGTGCGCATGTCGTTCACGGTTTCGGTGACGCTGACCGCGTCCATCAGTTCGATACGCTGCTCGAAGATGACCTTGCGCTGATCGTTGAGCACGTCGTCGTATTTCAGAAGGTTTTTACGGATGTCGAAGTTGCGGGCTTCGACCTTCTTCTGGGCACGCTCGAGCGCCTTGTTGATCCAGGGATGGATGATCGACTCGCCTTCCTTGAGGCCGAGCTTCTGCAGCATGCCGTCCATGCGGTCGGAGCCGAAGATGCGCATCAGGTCGTCCTGAAGCGACAGGTAGAACTTGGAGCGGCCCGGGTCACCCTGACGGCCGGAACGGCCGCGCAGCTGGTTGTCGATGCGGCGGCTTTCGTGGCGCTCGGTGGCGAGAACGTAGAGCCCGCCGGCGGCCAGCGCCTTTTCCTTCAGTTGCTGTACTTCGGCGCGGATCGCCTGTTCGCGCTGTTCGCGCTCCGGGCCGGGCTCGACTTCGGACAGTTCCTGCTGAATGCGCATGTCGACGTTGCCGCCGAGCTGGATGTCGGTACCGCGACCGGCCATGTTGGTGGCGATCGTGATCGCACCCGGCACGCCAGCCTGCGCCACGATGAAGGCTTCCTGCTCGTGGTAGCGGGCGTTCAGCACCTGGAAGCTGGTGAAGCCGGACTTCGTGAGCTGATCGGCAAGCTGTTCGGACTTTTCGATCGACGTGGTGCCGACGAGCATCGGCTGGCCGCGCTCAT
Source organism: Ensifer sp. (assembly GCF_031989085.1). NCBI lineage: Bacteria > Pseudomonadati > Pseudomonadota > Alphaproteobacteria > Hyphomicrobiales > Rhizobiaceae > Ensifer > Ensifer sp. The sequence goes on along the minus strand of NZ_DALZXU010000015.1, from coordinate 34,704 downwards.
GCGCCGACTTGATCTCGTCGATGATCGCCTTCAGCTTTTCGCCCTGGGTGCGATAGACTTCATCGTCCTCGTCGATACGCTTGATCGGCAGGTTGGTCGGAACTTCGATGACTTCCAGGCCGTAGATGTTGCCGAATTCTTCCGCTTCGGTGGAGGCCGTGCCGGTCATGCCGCCGAGCTTGGAATACATGCGGAAATAGTTCTGGAAGGTGATCGATGCCAGCGTCTGGTTCTCGGGCTGGATCTGCACCTTTTCCTTGGCTTCCAGCGCCTGGTGCTGCCCTTCCGAATAGCGGCGGCCCGGCATCATGCGGCCGGTGAATTCGTCGATGATGACGATCTCGCCGTTGCGAACGATGTAGTCCTTGTCGCGCTGGAACAGCTTGTGGGCCTTGAGCGCGTTGTTGACGTGGTGGACGATCGCGACGTTTTCGATGTCGTAGAGCGATTCGCCCTTCAGGAGGCCCGCCTCGCGCAGCAGGTTTTCCAGCTTCTCGGTGCCCTCTTCAGAGAAGTTGGCCGAGCGCTGCTTCTCGTCGATCTCGTAGTCCTCGGCCGAAAGCAGCGGGATGAACTCGTTGATCGTGTTGTAGAGATCGGAGCGGTCGTCGAGCGGACCGGAGATGATCAGAGGCGTGCGGGCTTCGTCGACGAGGATCGAATCCACTTCGTCGACGATGGCGAAGAAGTGGCCGCGCTGAACCATCTGGCTACGCTCGTACTTCATGTTGTCGCGCAGATAGTCGAAGCCGAGTTCGTTGTTGGTGGCGTAGGTGATGTCGCAGGCATAGGCCGCATTGCGCTGCTCATCCGTCAAGCCATGAACGATGACGCCGGTCGTCAGCCCGAGGAAGCTGTAGATGCGGTTCATGGTGGCGGCGTCGCGCTGGGCCAGGTAGTCGTTGACGGTGACGACGTGCACGCCCTTGCTGGCGAGCGCGTTGAGGTAGACCGGCAGGGTCGCGACCAGCGTCTTGCCTTCGCCGGTCTTCATTTCGGCAATGGCACGCTCGTGCAGGATCATGCCGCCGATCAGCTGGACGTCGAAGGGACGCAGGCCGAGCACGCGGCGGGCCGCCTCGCGGACAACGGCAAAGGCCGGCACCAGGAGATCGTCCAGCGTCTTGCCGTCAGCGAATTCCTTGCGGAATTCCACGGTCTTGGCGGCGAGGGCCTCGTCCGACAAAGCCTTCATGTCGGCTTCAAGAGCGTTGATGGCTTCCACTCTGGCCTTGTAGCCACGCACACGGCGATCGTTGGAGGAGCCAAACAACTTGCGGGCTAGGCCGCCGAGACTGACCATACGAATGGTCCTTTCTTTTTTGTTGCCTTGGGTTCCACTGGCCGCACTGTCCAAAACCGCGCAATGCCGTGAAACGCCCGGAAACTGTTCTGGACGCGAGGTTGCGTGACAGATAAGAGGGGGGTCGAATTATGTCAACGCACTTGCGTGGCCGGACGGCTACAGAACCGCCACATTCTGGTGGTGTTCAGCCGCCACGAGCCCGACGCAATCGCGTTGACGGCCAAAGGTGAAAGGTTACGAGCATGTCGAAGTTTAAGACGCTGGCCGCTGCGGCCCTGGTTGCGGCGATCGCCGTTCATGGTGTGGCGCGCGCTGAAGATGCGGACCCGGTCGTCGCCACGGTCGGTGGCGAGGACGTGCGCCAGTCCGAGCTCACTCTCGCCCTTGGCGGTCTCGATCCGCAACTGCAGCAGATGCCGGAAGAGCAGAAGCGCGCTGCCGCGCTGTCGGCCGTCATCGACGTCAAGCTTCTGTCGAAGACCGCCGAGAAGGAAGGCCTTCAGGACGATGCGACATTCAAGCAGCGCCTCGCCTACCTGACCGAGCGCGAACTGCACAACGCCTTCTTCAAGAAGCACGTGGTCGACGCCATCACCAAGGAAGAGGTGAAGGCGCGCTACGACAAGGAAATTGCTGCCGTTCCGGTTCAGGAAGAGGTCAAGGCACGCCATATCCTCGTCAAGACCGAGGACGAAGCCAAGGAAATCATCAAGGAACTCGACGCCGGCAAGAGCTTCGTCGAGCTGGCCAAGGCCAAGTCCTCCGATCCGAACAAGGGCGATGGCGGCGATCTCGGCTACTTTACCAAGGGTCGCATGGTTCCGGAATTCGAAGCGGTGGTGTTCACGCTCGACAAGGGCACCTACACCAAGACGCCGGTCAAGACCCAGTTCGGCTACCATGTGATCCTCGTCGAGGACAAGCGGCCGCAGGCCCCGCCGACGCTGGAGCAGGTCGAGCCGCAGGTTCGTCAGCTTGTCATGCGCGACAAGTATGTCGAGCTGCTTGCTGCTGCCAAGAAGGACGCTGGCGTCGAGATCTCCGACCCGGCGCTGAAGAAGGCCTATGACGAGGCCAACAAGGCGCAGGAAGCCAAGTAATTTTCGACCGGCGGGTCAGGCTTACGGGCCGACCCGCCGATCATTGGTTCTTGTCGATGCCCGACGGCCGCAACGCCGCTCGGGCATTGTCGCAACTCCACCTTAGTCCCCCACCGTCTTCACGCAGGTTTGCCATGTCCGGTTCCGTTTCTCCGCTCGCTCCGAAAACCTTTGCCGAAATGCCCGCCCTGCGTGGCGTGCGCATGGCGACTGCCGCTGCCGGCATCAAGTACAAGAACCGAACCGACGTTTTGATGATGGTCTTCGACAAGCCGGCAGCCGTCGCCGGCGTGTTCACGCGCTCCAAGTGCCCGTCGGCGCCGGTCGATTTCTGCCGCCAGAACCTGGGTGGCGGCGTTGCGCGCGCCGTTGTCGTCAACTCCGGCAATGCCAATGCCTTTACCGGCAAGAAGGGCCGCGAGGCGACTGAACTGACCGGGAAGTCGGCGGCGAAGGCCGTCGGTTGCGCCGAGAGCGAGGTTTTTCTCGCCTCGACCGGTGTCATCGGCGAACCGCTGGACGCGACGAAATTTGCAGGCGTTCTCGATGACCTCGCCGCTGCCGGGACGGAAGATTTCTGGTTCGAGGCGGCCAAGGCGATCATGACGACCGACACTTATCCGAAGGTCGCCACCCGCAGTGCGACGATCGAGGGCGTCAAGGTGACGATCAACGGCATCGCCAAGGGTGCGGGTATGATCGCGCCCGACATGGCGACGATGCTCTCCTTCGTGGTCACCGACGCCGACATCGCGCCGGCAGCTCTTCAGGCGCTGCTTTCGGCAGGCGTCGGGCCGACGTTCAATTCCGTCACCGTCGACAGCGACACCTCGACATCGGATACGCTGATGCTGTTTGCGACCGGTGCTGCGGCTGCCGATGGCCAGCAGACGGTGACAGACGCTTCCGATCCGAAGCTCGATGCCTTCCGCACGGTGCTCAACGACCTCCTGCGCGATCTGGCTCTCCAGGTGGTTCGCGACGGCGAGGGCGCGCGCAAGATGGTCGCGGTCACCGTTGAAGGCGCCGAGAACGATGCGGCCGCCAAGCGCATCGCGCTGTCGATCGCCAATTCGCCCCTGGTCAAGACGGCGGTCGCCGGCGAGGACGCCAACTGGGGACGCGTCGTCATGGCCGTCGGCAAGGCCGGCGAGATGGCCGAGCGCGATCGTCTGGCGATCTGGTTCGGCGATGTACGCGTTGCCGTCGACGGCGAGCGTGATGCCACCTATTCGGAGGCGGCTGCCACCGCTGTCATGAAGGCGCAGGATATCCCGATCCGCGTCGAAATCGGGCTTGGTTCCGGGCGCGCGACGGTGTTTACCTGCGACCTCACCAAGGAATATGTCGAGATCAACGGCGACTACCGCAGCTGACGCCCTTGCGAGCAGCCACGCCGGGCCGCCTACGGCGCCCGGGGCTGCTTACGGCGCCGCGTACCAGTTTGGCCTGTTGGGGGTGAACGGATGACATCGAACGATAAACCGGCGCGCGCAGGCGACGCTGGGGCTGAAGACAAGGACAAGCGGATGGTTGATCTTCCGAGCGTGCGGCGGCTTGAAGCGGTCGGCTTTCGCGCATGGCCGGCGGCGTCGGTCCATTATGATGGCAGCTGGCTCATCCGGCTGAACGCCGGCCACGATTCCAAGCGTCTCAACTCGGTCAATCCGCTCGATCCGTCCGACTACCGTGACATTCCCGTTCGCCTGGAAAAGGCAGCCCGGCGCTTTGCCGATTACGGCCGTCCGCTGACCGTCAGGCAGACGCCGCTGACGCCGCCGCAACTGATTGCCCACATGGACGGCGAAGGCTGGACCGCCTTTTCCCAGAGCATCGTCATGATGGCCGATATCGCCGAGCGCGACTTCGTCGACGGCATCGACCATCTGCCGATCAAGGATGTCGGCCGCTTCGTCGATGCGCGCATCCGCATCGGCGGGGACGACGCGAAAACCAAGGCGGCGCTTGCCGAGATCATCAACGCGATCAAGCCGGAAACCGGTCTGTTCCTGTTCGAGGACGTGGAAAGCGGGCCGACGGCCGTGTCGCTGGTGGTTCAAGACAACGATCTCGCCGGCATCATGCTGTTTGCGGTCGACGAGCGTTTTCGCCGGCAGGGACTGGGCAAGGCCATGCTCGACGTTTCGCTACGCTGGGCGCGCCTGCGCGGCGCCAAGAAGGTCTGGCTGCAGGTGGAGGCCGACAACGAGGCGGCGCTGGCGCTTTACCGCAGCGCGGGCTTCCGCGACGTCTACACCTACCTCTACCGCACGCCGAAGGTCTGAGCGATGGACGCCGGGGGAAAGAAGATCGTCCTCGTCGCTGCCTGCGCGTTGGTGGATTCCGATGGCCGGATCCTGCTGGCGCAGCGCCCGGAGGGCAAGTCGCTTGCCGGCCTCTGGGAATTTCCCGGCGGCAAGGTGGAGCCTGGCGAGACGCCGGAGGAAACGCTGATCCGCGAACTGGAGGAAGAGCTTGGTATCCAGACCAAGGTCGCCTGCCTGGCGCCGTTGACCTTTGCCAGCCACACCTATGACGATTTCCACCTCCTGATGCCGCTCTATGTCTGCCGTCGCTACGAAGGCGTGCCGACCGGGCGTGAGGGCCAGGCCATCAAATGGGTGCGCTCGAAGGCATTGCGGGACTATCCGATGCCTCCCGCCGATGAGCCGCTCATCCCATTTCTCATGGATTTGCTCTGAACCTACCCGAAAACTGGCCGATTATTAATCGATCGTTTATCTCCCTCCCGCAAAGATAGCCTCAATTCAGTTTCGATGCGTAGCGTTCAGAAAACGGCGTATCGGTTTCGGGCAATGCGGCGGAACGAGGCTTGGGAAGGATGCTCCCGTTCGCCGCACCTTATGCGTTTGTGAGGCTGGGATGGTAGAAGACGATTTCTGGAGGACGGTTCAGGAGAAGGACATGGTCACAAGCCAGTCCCGCCGGACAGGTGTGCTCAATCTGTCGCTGCTGTTTGGAACGGCCGTGATCGCGCTGACGCTCATCCTGACACCGATGCTGTCCTCGAAGACGGACAAGCGCATGCTGGCGAACACGCCGGTGGACTACGACAATATTTCGACCGGCTCTATCCCTTCGAACGGCACCACCAAGCGCTACACCGTGCGCCGCAGCGTGCTGCAGGAAATGCCGGGCGCCGTCTGCATCATCGATGCCGATGGCAGCAAGAGCGGATGCTGATCGGGGCTGCGCATCGGACATGGTCCTTGCACGCTTCTTGGTCGGGACATGAATTCCAACCGGCCGGGGAACCTATGGACACGTTGAAGCGACTCTTTCGCGATAGAAGTGCGGCGACCGCGGTCGAATACGGCGTGATCGCCGGCGTTATCTCCGGGATACTGCTCATCGGCCTGCAGGCGTTTTCAGACTCCCTGCTGGTTTTGCTCAACTACATAACGGATACGATCGCCGCCGCCTGGGGCACCAAGCCTTAAGCCAGGCTCGCGCCCCGTCAGACCGGTCTTTCCTTCGTCCCCAGAGCTTCCGACAGCCGCTGCTTCGCCGACCCCGGCTTCAGCGGCTTCTGCTGGTTTTCATGCGGCGCCCAACCCGAGAGATAGACGATCGAGAAGGTCGCGCGGATGCGGCCGTCCGGGTCGGAAAAGCGCTCGGCATAGATTTCCGCGGCCCTCAGGAAAAAGCGCCGGGAGACGGGGGTTCGGCTGCGGGCCTGGAGCGGGTTGGTCATCCCCATTGCGCGCAAGTCTCTGATCAGGGCGAAGAGAGAATCGTAGCGCACCGTATAGGTTTCCGCGTCCGCCACCGGCAGGGCAAAGCCCGCCCGCTGCAGCAACGCGCCCATGTCGCGAACGTCGGCAAAGGGAATGACGCGTGGGCTTGCGCCACCGGTCAACTCGGCTTCTGCCGCAAGCAGCGCCTCGCGCAGTTCGTTCAGCGTTCCGTTGCCGGGGATTGCCGCCAGGAACAGCCCGTCGGGTTTCAGCGATCGGCGCGCCTGGATGAAGGCGCCGGGCGTATCGTTGGTCAGATGCAGCGACAGCGGAGAGACGAGAAGGTTGAGGCTCTCGGGCTCGGCCGGGACGCGCTCGAGCGGCGCGATCACGACCGGCGTGGAGGCGGTGGCGAAACCGTGATCGGTCTCGACCCGCTCGACCGCGCCGACCTTGCCGGTCTCCAGAAGGCGAAGGGCCGTTGCACCGGTATAGCCGTGCAATTCCATCGCCCTGTCGAACTGCCGCTCGACCACGCTGACGCGGTCGGCCAGTTCCTGTGCGACGATATCGAGGAGGAAGGCTGCCTTGGGATCGGCGTTGGCGAGCGCCCGGCGACGGTGTGCCTCGACAAGGCTCTGGTCAAAGATGATTTCCACGATACTTTAGCTCCGGCGGCATGATGGCTCGATGGATCGGAAACGGGCCAGGAGGGGATCATACCGATATTCAAAGGGCTACGGCGACATCAGCGCAGTTGAAACGGCGCGCGGCGCAGTGGCTGGTTCCAGCGCCTGCAAAGAAACCTCCATGACGGCAAAGTCAACCTCGTGAACCGGCAAGAGCGGCAATTTGGACTGGCGGATTGTCTCGCGCTTTTGCGGCGGGTCGGCAACGACGTCGTCGATGTCGTCTATCCTCCGGTCTGCTGCGGCTGCGGACGGCTGATGGGCCGTCACCGGGCGGTGTGCGCGCCCTGCTGGTCGACGCTTCATCTGATCGAAAGGCCTTACTGCGAAATCCTCGGCCTGCCCTTTGCCCATGACCATGGCGAGGGGGCGGTTTCGCCCGCGGCGATCGCCAATCCGCCCGCTTTCGACCGCCTGCGCTCGGTTGCCGTTCACGACGGCATCGCGCGCGATCTCGTGCACGGATTGAAGTATCGTGATCGCACCGACCTCGCGTCGATGATGGCGCAATGGATGATCCGGGCGAGCGATGGCGCCGTTGCTTCCGCCGATGCGATCATCCCGGTGCCGCTGCATGCCTTTCGGCTGTGGGGACGCAAGTACAACCAGGCGGCAGAGCTTGCCCGTGCCGTGGCGGCGCTGTCCGGCCGCGCCTATCTTCCGGCAACGCTTTACCGTATCCGGCGGACGGCAAAGCAGGTGGGGCTCGGCGCCAAGGCACGCGAAGATAATGTCCGCGGCGCGTTTGCCGTTGCCGAAAGCGGCAAGCAAAGTCTCATGGGAAAGCGCATCGTTCTCGTCGACGACGTATATACCACCGGGGCCACCGTTTCGGCGGCGACCCGCGCCCTGAAGAGGGCAGGGGCAGGGCACGTTACGGTTTTAACCTTTGCAAGAGCCATGTCGGATCTTATATGACAAATGAAACACCGGCATCGTTGCCGGTATAAGGAGCGGTCAGGAAACATGGCTTCGGTCGTTATTTATACGCGTCAGTTCTGCGGCTATTGCTCGGCTGCCAAAAAGCTTCTTGAAACCAAGGGCGTCTCGTTCCTCGAACACGATGCCACCTACGATCCGCAGGTGCGCCAGAAGATGATCGAGAAATCGCATGGCGGCACGACGTTCCCGCAGATCTTCATCGACGACATTCATGTCGGTGGTTGCGACGATCTGCATGCGCTCGAGCGGGCGGGAAAGCTCGACGAGATGCTCGCCGCCTAGGCCCGTTTTCGCCGTGGACGGAGCGACAGAAGCGCTCCATCCGCGTATCGCTCAGAAATCCCTGACGGAAAGCCGCGTCGGACTTGCCAGGGGACGCTCCAAGGAGCCCGACTGCAATGACCTTCAAGGCCGCCGCCATCCAGATGTGTTCCGGTGTCGATCCGGCGAGAAACGCCGGGACGATGGCGCGGCTGGTGCGCGAGGCCGCAAGCCATGGCGCCACCTATATCCAGACGCCGGAGATGACCGGAGCGCTGCAGCGTGATCGCGCCGGCCTGCGGGCCGTGCTCAAGGACGAGGCGAACGACCTCATCTTCAGCGAAGCGGCAGGACTTGCGCGCGAACTCGGCATTCATCTGCATGTCGGCTCGACAGCCATTGCGCTTGCCGATGGCAAGATCGCCAATCGCGGCTTCCTGTTTGGTCCGGATGGAACCAAGATCTGCGACTACGACAAGATCCACATGTTCGACGTCGATCTCGACAATGGCGAGAGCTGGCGCGAGAGTGCCGCCTACACGCCGGGTGCGACGGCGCGTTTGGCGGAGCTCGGTTTCGGCAAGCTCGGCTTTGCCATCTGCTACGACGTGCGCTTTCCCGAACTGTTTCGCCAGCAGGCGGTCGCAGGGGTCGAGGTCATGTCGGTGCCGGCAGCCTTTACCCGCCAGACCGGCGAGGCGCATTGGGAAATCCTGCTGCGCGCACGGGCCATCGAGAACGGCTTCTTCGTCATTGCCGCCGCACAGGGCGGCGTTCATGAGGATGGGCGCGAAACCTTCGGTCATTCGATGATCGTCGACCCCTGGGGCAAGGTGCTTGCCGCCGCCGGTGCTGCCGGCGAAGGCATCGTGCTTGCGGATATCGATGTCGCTGCCGTGCATGCGGCCCGCGCCAAGATCCCGAACCTCAGGAATGCCCGCACCTTTGCGCTGGATCATGTCCTGCCCGCCGGCAAGGGAGGCGTTGCCGCTTGATCCGCTATACGATTTCCTGCGATCAGGGCCATGCCTTCGAAGGCTGGTTCTCGTCGAGTGACGATTTCGACCGTCAGGTCGAGCGCAAGCTCGTCTCCTGCCCGACCTGCAATTCCACCGCCGTCGCCAAGCAACTGATGGCGCCATCTGTGGCAACGGCGCGCAAGAAGGAAGCGACGCGGGCGCTGGTCATGGACCAGGCGCAGAAGGAAACCATCGCCAAGATCCGCGAGCTCGTCAAAACGGTACGCGACAATGCCGAGGATGTCGGCACCCGCTTTCCCGAAGAGGCGCGCAAGATCCACTACGGCGAGGCGGACGAGCGCGGCCTCATCGGCCAGGCAACGGTGGAGGAGGCGGTGGCGCTGCTCGAGGAGGGGATCGCGATCGCGCCCCTGCCGGTCCTGCCCGACGAGGTCAACTGAGCGGCGGGCCGAAACGCCCGCCTGTGCCATCTGATTTGGTCTCCCCAGACAAAATTCGGGAAAGACCCTTTAATATCAGGTCCTTGCTTCCCATTTTCCGGTCTTTGCAATACGGGATTTTATGAGCAATGGATCTTTCCGATATCCGACTTTCCACCGATCGCCTGGTGATCCGGCATTTTACGCCTGAAGATTTCGACGGATTTTATGCCTATCACCGCCTGCCGGAGGTCTATCGTTATCTCTATGCCGATCCACTCGACGAAGAGGGCGCCCGCGCAAAATTTGCAAAGGCGAGCAACCCGCGTCTCGAAGAGGACGGCGACGTCGCGGTCTTTGCCGTCGAACGCGTCGAGGATGGCGCGCTCGTCGGCGAGGTGCTGTTAAAACTCGCCAGCAAGGCGGCGCGGCAGGCCGAAACCGGCTACATCTTCAGTCCGGCATTCGCGGGCAAGGGCTATGCGACCGAGGCGATGCGGGCAGCGCTCGATCTCGGCTTTCGCCGGCTCGACTTCCACCGGATCTTCGCGCGTCTTGACCCCCTCAATGCCGGCTCAGTCGGCGTCGTCGAGCGTCTGGGCATGCGCCGCGAAGCCCATCTCATCCAGAACGACCTTTTCAACGGCCAGTGGGGCGACGAATACATTTACGCGCTGCTCACGCACGAATGGCAGGTGCGCCCGGCGATTGCCTGAGGCTGCCTTTGGGCAAAACGAAAAACCCTCCGGCGATGTCCTTCGCGGGAGGGTTTCTGACTGTCAGCCGCTCTTTGCGCGTCTGGCTTTCCGGCCGTCAAAGCGGGCGCTTGGCGACGATCATGTAGTTGACGTCCATGTCCTTCGACAGGTTCCACTGGTTGGACAGCGGGTTGAAGAACACGCCGGTGCGCTCGGTGACTTCGAGGCCGCTTGCCACAAGGGGTTTTTCCAGTTCCTCGGGACGCACCAGCTTTTCATATTGATGGGTGCCGCGCGGCAGCCAGCGCAGCACGTTTTCAGCGGCGAAGATCGCAAGTGCGGCCGCCTTCATCGTGCGGTTGATGGTGGCGACGAACATCATTCCGCCGGGGCGGACCATATGGGCGCAGGTGGTCATGAAGAAGTCGACGTCGGCGACATGCTCGACCACTTCCATGTTGAGGACGATGTCGAAACTTTCGCCCGCGTCGGCAAGGGCTTCGGCGGTGACAGCGCGATAATCGACGGCAACGCCGCTGCCGGCCGCATGGGTTTTGGCAATGCCGATGTTCTTTTCCGAGGCGTCGGCGCCGACGACGTCGGCGCCCATGCGTGCCATCGGCTCCGACAGCAGGCCACCGCCGCAACCGATATCGAGCAGGCGCAGGCCTTTCAGCGGCTGCGGCGCCCTGGGATCGCGTCCGAAATGCTCGGCGACCCGATCGCGGATATAGGCGAGGCGCACCGGGTTGAACTTGTGCAGCGGCCTGAACTTGCCCGTCGGGTCCCACCACTCGGCGGCCATGGCCGAAAAGCGGTCTACCTCGCTCTGGTCGATCGTCGTGCGCGCTGTCTCGCTCATGCTGCCGTCTCCTTCATTCTGCCTGATGAAGTCGGACGATCGGGCAGGGATGTCAAGAGGCGTACCGTGGCCACAACAGCGCATGGGGCAAGGATGCCCCCGCGTTCACCGCGTGGCCGGGTGCATTTGCTCAGGCGTCCGCCTGCGGCTGGTAATGCAGGATGACGACGCCGGATTTGAGCGGCCGTGCATGGGTGAGCTTGAGGCTGGTGCGCTTCGGCACGGATTGGAAAAGCGGGACGCCGCTGCCAAGCAGCACGGGATTGATGCCAAGGCGATACTCGTCGACGAGGCCCTTTTCGACCAGTCCTGCGGCAAAATCTGCGCTGCCAAAGACGAAGATCGTTCCGCCGTCGAGCGCCTTCAGCCGTTCGACCTGCGCTATGGCATCGCCGGATACGAGGGTGGTATTGCGCCAGTCGGCGCTCTTCAATGAACGGGAGAAGACGTATTTCTCGGCGCCGTTCATGTAGGTGGCGATTTCGCCTTCGGCCGATGGCCAATAGGATGCCATCATTTCGTAAGTCACCCGACCGAATAGCAGCGTATCGCCTTCGCGCTGGGTCTCGCCGATATAGGCTGCAAGCTCGTCCTCGAAGACGAACCAGCTGATGTCGTGACCCGGTGCCTCGAAGAAACCGTCGACACTGACCATATCCCACATGATGACCTTGCGCATTTCCGTCTCCCTTATTTCGCGTGCCGCCCGTTGTGGCGAGTTTCGTCGATGGACGGATCATTGCAATACTGGTTTTATTTTGCAAGTGGTTTTGTTATGATACCAATAGCTGCAGGCGCTCCAAACGTCGACAGGCGTCAGCATCACTGGCCGGATTGATGTGCGTCTGATGGCAAGTCGGTGCCGCGTCGAGGCCATCGATAAGCCCCGCGTCGATAGACAGCGAAATCGGGCGATCGGCTGGTTGCGGACAGGTCGCCCGGCATGAAGGCGCGCAGTGGCACAGAAAGAAGCCCGGGCACGTCGCCGGCCCGGGCTGCCGCCCTTTATCTCTGGGCGTCGACGATCAGGATCATCGGCCGTTCCATCTCTTCGGCAAGGTCCGGATTGGCTTCGATCTGTGCCGATGTCGGGCGCCATTCCTCGACATGGCGGATGGCGAAGCCGCCATTGATCAGGGCGTTGAGCGTCGTGCCGATGGTGCGGTGATACTTGACGACGCCCTTGGCGAGCCAGTCCGTCGTGCGCCGTCCCTCGACGGAATAGTGATCCACCGGCCAGCGCTTGCCACCATCTTCGCCAATCTGCCAGCCCGGCGTGAGCGAGGCCATGTAGATCGGGTGCTCGATGGTGAAAACCAGGTGCGAACCCGGCACGAGTGCTGAATGGATAGCCCGGACCAGTCGGTCAAAATCTTCCACATAGTGAAAGGCGAGCGAGCTGTAGGCGACGTCGAAGGCGCCCGGTTCGAGCGTCAGTTGGTCGAGATCGGCAATGCCGTATTCGATTGCCGGATCAGTGGTGTCGCGCCGGGCGCGGGCGATCATGTTTTCCGACAGGTCGAGCCCGAGGACGCGGGCGGCTCCCTGTTCGCGTGCGAAGCGCGAGAACCAGCCGAAGCCGCAGCCGAGGTCGACCACGCGCTTGCCTGCCAGATCCGGCAGGACGGCGCGGATTGCAGGCCATTCGGCCGCACCGTTAAGGCCATGCACGGATCGACCGAGCTGGCTGTAGCCTTCGAAAAATTCCGGTTTGTCGTAGATGTTCTGTGCCATTTCATTCTCCATCAAAATGCCGATGGACGGCGCACCCGTCAAAAGAAGAACCCCGTCCGTTTCCGGCGAGGCTGCAGGTGCGCGAACGCTCTTTCGTCAGCGTGCTCTATCGCCCTGCATCCCGCCTGTTGGGATGCCGGCCGAACGCGCAACGATATGGACGTCATGTTCGCACATGCCCCCGATATCGCCCGATAGCACCCGCCAGTCAAGGTTCGCATTCGCTGCAAAGAGCTTGGCACCTGAGCGAGGGTATCAATCGAGATATTCCAACGGATATAACGCTGTGCCATAGTCGCGCCCGAAACATCGTCCGCACCCCATGAACAGGCTTCAACCATGATCAGATACCTTGCCGGCGCCATCGGCGCCCTTCTTGCCCTGATACCATTTGGCGTCGAGGCGAAACCGTTCACAGATGCCGCCGGCCGCACGGTCGAGCTTCCCGATCATATCGGCAAGGTGCTGGCGGCCGGTCCGCCGGCATCGGTGCTGATCTATGCGATTGCGCCGGAAAAACTGGCGGGCTGGGTGCGCGAGCCGAAGGCGGATGAAAAGCCCTATCTGATCGAGGCGGTGCGCGGCCTGCCGACCTATGGCCGGCTGACGGGCAAGGGTGGAACGGCGAACATCGAGGCGGTACTGGCTGCCAAGCCCGACGTCATCATCGACGTCGGCACGGTGGACGCGACCTATGCCTCGCTTGCCGACAAGGTGCAAAGCCAGACCGGCATTCCCTATGTGCTGATCGACGGTTCCTTCGGCAAGAGCGCCGAGACCCTGCGCAGCCTCGGCGTGATGCTCGGTGCCGAGGAGCGGGCCGGCAAGCTTGCCGACTATGCCGACGAGACGCTGAAGCAGCTGGGCGACACCCTGGCGACGGTGCCGGCGGACAAGCGCCCGCGGGTCTATTACGGCCGCGGTCCCGACGGACTGGAGACGGGCCTTGCCGGCTCGATCAATCTCGAAATTCTCGAGGCCGCCGGTGCCGTCAATGTCGCCGCCGCCGCCGGGAAAGGCAGTCTGACCCAGGTGTCGCCGGAACAGGTGCTCGCCTGGAACCCGGAGGTGATCATCGCCGCAAGCCCGAAGTTCGCCGGGTCTGTTGCGGCCGATCCGGTGTGGAGCAAGGTTGAGGCGGTCGCGAAGGGGCAGGTGTTCAACGCGCCGTCGCTGCCCTTCGGCTGGTTCGATTCACCGCCGGGCATCAACCGCCTGATCGGCATCCGCTGGCTCGAGGCGTTGCTTTACGGTGATCACTACAAGGGGGACCTGAAGGCCGAGACGCGGGCGTTCTACAAGCTCTTCTACCAGGTGGACCTTGACCACGCGCAACTGGCGGCGCTGCTCAAGGGCGCCCTGCCGGCAACGCAATGACGCAACGCAGGATATCGAGGCGCCGATCGGTCGGCCCGGCGTTTCTGCTTGCGATCGCCGGGCTGTTGGCACTCGCGGTTCTGTCGATGACCATCGGCAAGTTCGACGCCGGCCTCTCGGATCTCTTTACCGAGATCCGGGCATGGCTTGGCGGTGCGCCGGCGGATGAGACGGTGGCGACGGTCTTCTGGCACATCCGCCTGCCGCGGGTGCTCGCCGGTCTTGCTGTCGGCGCGGCCCTTGCAGCGGCCGGTGCCACCTATCAGGGCCTGTTTCGCAATCCGCTGGTCTCGCCCGATATCCTCGGCGTTTCCGCCGGCGCGAGCTTCGGCGCCGTGGTCGGCATCTTTCTGTCGCTGCCGGTCGGCGTCATCCAGTTGCTGAGTTTCGCCGGCGGGCTGATTGCCGTCCTGTCGGTCTATGCGGTCGCAGCCGCGATCCGCAATCGCGATCCCGTGCTCGTCCTCGTGCTTGCGGGCATCGCCGTCGGTGCGCTCGTCGGCGCCGGCATATCGCTGATCAAGATCCTCGCCGATCCCTACGATCAGCTGCCGGCCATTACCTACTGGCTGCTCGGCAGCCTGGCGTCGGTCACGTCGGACGACATCATCTCCATCCTTCCGGCGCTTGTCGTCGGCATCATCGCGCTGTTTCTCCTGCGCTGGCGGATGAATGTCATGACCCTCGGCGAGGAAGAGGCAAAGGCTCTCGGCATCGATACCGGACGGCTGCGCGTGGTACTGGTGCTTGCGGCAACGCTGATCACGGCTGCCGCCGTTTCGATCACCGGGATCATCGGTTGGATCGGCCTCGTCATCCCGCATGTGGCGCGCCTCATCGTCGGCCCGGATTTTGTCCGGCTCCTGCCGGTCTCGATGGCGCTGGGTGCCGCCTATCTGCTGGTTGCCGACATGCTGGCGCGCAGCATCGCGCTGATCGAGGTGCCACTCGGTATACTGACGGCGACCGTCGGTGCGCCGTTCTTCCTCTTTCTGCTCGCGTCAGGGCGAAAGGGCTGGCAATGAGACTGGATGTCGACCAAATCGCCTTTGGCTATGGCGGCCGCCTGGTCGGCCAGGACATCAGCTTCACACTCGAGGAAAACGAAGTGCTGGTGCTGTTCGGGCCGAACGGCGCCGGCAAGACGACGTTGTTCAAGACCTTGCTCGGGCTCGTTCCCTTGCGCGCTGGAACAATCCGTCTCGACGGCCGGCCGATCGGCGCGTGGTCTGGCCGTGAGCGGGCGTCGCGCATCGCCTATGTGCCGCAGGCCCATGCAGCCCTTTTTCCCTTCACGGTCGAAGATCTCGTACTGATGGGCCGTGCGCCGCATGTCGGCCTGTTTGCAACGCCCGGCCGCCGGGATCGCGAGGTGGCTGCGGCCACGCTGGAACGGCTCGGCATCGGCCACCTGGCAAGCCGTGCCTATACCGAGATCAGCGGCGGCGAACGCCAGATTGCGCTGATCGCCCGGGCGCTCGCGCAGGAGCCGTCCACCCTGGTCATGGACGAGCCGACGGCGAGCCTCGACTACGGCCACCAGATGCGGGTGCTCGACCGGGTGCGCGAGCTAGCCGGCGAGGGCGTCTCGATCGTCCTGTCGACCCACAATCCCGACCACGCGTTTCGGGTGGCCGACCGGGTGGCGTTGGTGTTCCAATCCAGGATCGCGGCACTTGGTCCACCCGAAGCGGTGCTGACAGCCGACGCGCTCAAGCAACTTTATGACATCGATGTGGTGATCGGCACCCTTGCCGGCAGCGACGCACGCCTCTGCGCACCACGAAACAAGACCTGACGAAAGGACTGCGGCATGGTTCGCGAAAATGAAATCCGGGAAAACGAAGTCTCGATCACGCCACCCGAGGCAACCGACGCGGGGCTGACCTTCATCGGTCACATTTCGACACCATGGGTCTCACGGCTTGGTTGCCCGCGCCAGGGACGCCATGACGGTCCGATCTGCCGGATCGAGATCTTTGCGCCGTGGGTCGAGGCGCTGAAGGGTGTCGAGCGCTTCGAACGGCTGGAAATTCTCTATTGGCTGGACCGGTCGCGCCGCGACCTCGTGCTGCAGAGCCCGGCCAACAATGGTGAAACGCACGGCACCTTTGCCCTGCGCTCGCCGGTTAGGCCGAACCCGATCGGGACGTCGATCGTCAAGCTGGAAGCCGTCGAGGGCAATGTGCTGCTGGTGCGCGGGCTCGATTGCCTCGACGGCACGCCGCTCCTCGACCTGAAGCCCGACCGCACGCTGTTCAAGCCGATCGCGCCGCCGCAGCCGGGCGATTTCGAGACCGGGGACACGGGCACCGCCCACTATTGCAAGAAGGCGTGAGCGCTCAGTCGATCGCGACCATCACGTCGGATGCCTTGATGACGGCATAGGCGTCGCCGCCGACCTTGAGGCCGAGTTCGTCGACAGCCTCATTGGTGATCGAGGCCGTGACGATGGCGCCGCCACCGAGATCGATGCGCACATGCGCGGTCGTCGCCCCTTTGACGACATCGACGATCTTACCCTTGAAGCGATTGCGGGCGCTGATTTTCATGCGGGCTTCCTCCATGTGGAAGCGGAAGGTTAGGCGGCGAAGGCGCCGCCGTCAAATGGCGGCGCGCGACGATTGCCGCGCGCCACAGGTCGATCAGGCGGGGTCTGCCTGCGCGGCTGCCGCGAAGAAATCCTCGGGATCTTCGACCTCGACGAGCTTTCGCTTCTCGATCAGCCAGAAACGATCGCCGACGTTGCGCACGAAACTGCGGTCGTGGGACACCAGGAGGCAGCTGACCTCGTTCTTCATCAGCTCGTCCTCGAGCGCCTCCTGGCCCTCGATGTCGAGATGGTTGGTCGGCTCGTCGAGCAGGTAGAAGTTGGGCTCGCGCAGGCGCAGCACCAGCATCGCCAGACGCGCCTTCTGGCCGCCCGACAGCCTGCCGACCGGCTTGTCCTGCATGTCGATGCCGACGCCGGCGCCGGCGAGCAGCGAACGCACTTTGGGGTCGCTCAGCGAGAACCGGCGGGAGAGGGCGGCAAGCGGGCTTTCCTTGTCCGAAAGCCCCGAAAGCGCCTGGTCGCTATAGCCGAGCACCAGGGAAGGCGTGGCCTTCAACGTTTCGGGCGCGCGTGCCGGGTCCTCAATGGCAGTACGAATGAGATTGACCAGCCGTGTCTTGCCGGCGCCGTTCTCGCCGAGCAGGACGATGCGGTCACCCTGGCAGATCCAGCGTTTTCCGGTGCGGAAAAGCGGGATTCCATCGGGTGTTTCCACCTGGACATCGTCGAGCGTGACGAGAATTTTGGCATGCGTCCCGCGATTGGCGAGCCGGATGGCACCGGCCGAACGCTCCTGGTGGGCGGGCTTGGCCGCATCCTCCAATCGGTCGGCGCGCTGGCGCAGCTGCTTGGTCTTCACGGTCAAGAGATCGCTGCCGGAGTTGATGCCGATATTGTTGAGCTTGGCTGCCTGCCTTCTCAGTTGCTGCGCCACCTTCATGTCGCGCTGGTAGCGCCGCTCCTCCGATGCGTCGAGCTCATCGACCGCATCTCGTGCACGCGAATAGGGCAGTGCAAACACCGGTGACTGATCAGGGCGCAGGAACAGAGTGCGGTTGGTGGTGGCGTCGAGGAAGGCGCGGTCGTGGCTGGCGATCAGCACTGGCACATCGCGCGGTAGAGCGTTCAGCCAGGATTCGAGCCGTCCGATCTTGGCAAGGTCGAGATGGTTGGTCGGCTCGTCCAGAAGCAGGGCATCGGGATCGGTCACCCAGACGCGGGCAATGAGCGCCAGCCGCTGCCAGCCACCGCTCAACTCGGCGACCGGGCGCTGGCGAAGCGCGTCTGGCACCGCGAGATCGTCGAGCACGATATCGACGCGCCAGCTTTCGCTGTCGGCCTGCTCGCTCGACAGCGCCGACAGGACTGCCTCGTGGAATGACAACGGCAAGAGCGCTGTCGGCACGTTCTGCTCGACATGGCCGACGGTCAGGCCGCGCGAGCGGGTGATCTCGCCTACCGTTGGCTCGAAGCTGCCGCCGACCGAGCGCAGCAGGGTGGACTTGCCGCGGCCATTGGCGGCAACGATGCCGAGGCGATCGCCGGCGGCAATCGAAAGATTGAGATTGGAAAAGAGCGACGTGCTGAGTGTGACGCCGAGGTTGCGGATATTGATCAAGGCCATGGTCGTTCTCTGGTCTGCGCGAGCGACGGCTGACATCCACGGGCGGCAAGCATGTGCCGGGTTGGGCGGAATGTCTGACCCGATGCACGATATCGCGCAGTCTTCGGGCCACGTAAGCTCGGTATGGAAACACGGCGCGGGCGTTCAAACCAAAACGGTTTTCAGCCGCACCACACTGGGGCAGACCAGGGATAAGGTTCGCGAAGACGCGAAGCGATTGTACCGGTCAGCCCTGCAAACGCATCTGCAGGGCGTTGACGGGGCCACGCTGGCGGTGGTGCCGGAAAAATGTCATCACAACGCAGCCCTCCTTTCACAATCGAGTTGCGCTGCGTACTTACCATCGGTGCGTGTCGCTTTCAAGAGGACACGTCGAGCCCGACGGTCTGCCGCTACATCTGCAGGCCAAGGAACTTGAACGGTTCGGCCTGCTTGAAGTCGCCGGTGGCGTCGCCGGAATAGGTGTGATCCTGGTTGTCTCCGAGGTCGAGCTTCATCACCTTGCCGGTCGTTTCGGAGAAGTCGATCTTGTTGAGGTCGACCCAGAAGGTGTTCGGGGTCAGCGCCGACTCGAAGAAATAGAGCTTTCGCTTGTGATCGACGACGGTGCGCCAGCGGGTCGAAGAAATGTTCGGCTCCTCTGGCGTATTGAGGCCGTAAGGCACCGAGACGTTGCGGATCACGCTGAAGACGCTGGCAAGGGCTCGGTTGGCATCCTCTTCCTTGGGAATGGCGTTGACGTAGAACGATGCACGCGCAAAGCGGTCGGAGGCGCGGTTGGTCCCCGGCAGCATGACGGTACCGCCGATCTGCTTCCAGTAGCTGTTGAGAGCGAGTTGCTGGTCGAAGGTCGGAGAATTGGTCATGACCTGATACTTGCGGTCGTGATGGATCACCTGCTTGCCGCCGATATATTCGACGATCGCGCTATCACCGGTGCGATCGGAGATCGAGAGGTGCAGCGTCGTCAGCCGGTTTTCGCCAGGCACGTTGTCGGTGACGATGGTGAAAGGCTCCTTCTCCAGCGCGGCCACCGCCTCTTCCACGGTTTCGAAACTGTCGAGCACGTATTGCGCCCAGGCGGCGATCGTCAGGCCCGGTTTCGACTGATCGAATTTCGGATATTCGGATTCCACCAGCCACAGGAGATTGGCGTTGAGGCCGGCCTCGTTGACGCCGTCGGTGGTTGAAACGTCGTACCCCGTTGCAACGACGCTGCCGTATTTCGCCGTCCATTCGAAGGAGTTGGGGCCTGCCTGGCCGTTGCGCTTGATGCCGCGCGGCAGCACCCAGAGATTGGTCGCGACATCGCTTTTCCAGTCCATCGACCGCGCGGTGATGATGTTGTCGTTGGGGCCGAGATAGACGAAGCGGGTGCAGGCCTCCGCCGGCTGGGCAAACGCGAGCAGGGATGCAAGGGCAGTGGTAGCAAGGGCTTTGGCGGTGCGGATGGCCTTGATGGTCATGCTTAACTCCTGATGCGGATGGCGCTCTAGAACAGCATCGAGAAGCCGAGTACCGGCCCGTGTTCATTGACATCCCAGCGGAATTTGTTGGCGCCGGTGAAGTCGTCGTTCTCGTAATCCTGATAGAGCATGCGATAGCCGCCGCGCAGGATCGTCGGATGCCCGAGCATGTCGGTCCGGTAGCCGAGATAGGCCTGGGCGTTGACGCTTAGCTTGGAGCCGACATCGAAGCCGCCGACATCGACCTCGCCGACCAGGTTCCAGCGCTCATCGAGATCGCCGTTCAAGCGAACGCCGACGAAGGGGTCCGTCCAGTTGGCGCTTTTGGTCGCCTTGAGGCCGAAGGCCGAAACGTCGGCTTCGAGCTTGGTCCAACGCAGGCCGACGGTCGGCTCGATCGAAAAGGTGCGGGGCTTGCCGAACACCGTGTCGCCGCCAAGCTCGGCCTCGTAGGCTTTGTAGAAGACGCCGGCTGCCAGCCAGGTCATGCGGATATCGAGGCCGATCTCATGGGCTTGCACCTGCTCGTCCTGGCTGGTGCGCACATACTGGCCATCGAAATAGGCGCCCCATTGGCCGTTGGTCAGCTCGATATTGCCCATGGCTGCGAGATCGAGGTGCTCCAACGTATCGGAGAAGGGGACGTCGACATCGGTATCGAAGCCGGCAAGCGAGGCGCTTCCCTTCAGGCTGGCTGCCCAGACATAGGGGCTGACAATCACCGTCCAGTCGCGGTCCGGCGCCATGCGCTGCAAGTCGAAATCGGCGGCGCCGGCTGCGACCGTTGCGCCGAGGAGGACGGCGGTTGCAAGGAAGATCCGGCGCGCGTGTCGCGCGGCGGCATGGCTCAGCGATGGCTGCATCAGCGGACCCTCTCCGAAGATGCGAGCAGCCTAGCTGGCGACGCTGCAATTTCAAGTCGCAAATGTTGGCCGTCCGGATTGAACATCGACCATCCGGCGCTGCTGGCCTTACGTGCTCGGCGAGCCTTATTCCTGCCTTCTTGCCATTGCGCCTCGTCCCCCGATCCGCTAAGAGACGCCGCGACTTTCCGCTCCCCGAAGCGGTGATTGGCCGATGTCCGAGAAGTCTCCC
This sequence comes from Ensifer sp., assembly GCF_031989085.1. Taxonomy (NCBI): domain Bacteria; kingdom Pseudomonadati; phylum Pseudomonadota; class Alphaproteobacteria; order Hyphomicrobiales; family Rhizobiaceae; genus Ensifer; species Ensifer sp. Next base: position 13,899 of record NZ_DALZXU010000015.1, on the reverse strand, counting down.
AAGCTTTTTGACCGTCGGGCGCCGACGGGGGCGCTTTCCTGTCACGCGCTCACGCGCAAACATTCGGTACCGGTAGAGGCGAAATGGCACGCATCGTGATGAAATTCGGCGGAACTTCCGTCGCTGATTTGGACCGCATTCACAACGTTGCCCGCCATGTGAAACGTGAAGTCGATGCCGGCCACGAGGTCGCGGTCGTCGTTTCCGCCATGTCCGGCAAGACCAACGAGCTGGTCGGCTGGGTGCAGAACATGCCCAAGGTCGCCGGCAGCAACGCGCCGTTCTACGACGCGCGCGAATATGACGCCATCGTCGCCTCGGGCGAGCAGGTGACGTCGGGGCTTCTGGCGATCGCGCTGCAGTCGATGGGCATCAATGCGCGCTCCTGGCAGGGCTGGCAGATCCCGATCCGCACCGACAACGCCCATGGCGCAGCGCGCATCCTCGACATCGAGGGCGCCGAGATCATCCGCCGCATGGGCGAGGGCCAGGTGGCCGTGGTCGCCGGCTTCCAGGGTCTTGGCCCGGACAACCGCCTGGCGACGCTCGGTCGCGGCGGCTCCGACACATCGGCGGTCGCGATCGCGGCAGCCGTCAAGGCCGACCGTTGCGACATCTATACCGACGTCGATGGCGTCTACACGACCGACCCGCGCATCGAGCCGAAGGCGCGGCGTCTGAAGAAGATCGCGTTCGAGGAAATGCTGGAAATGGCATCGCTCGGCGCCAAGGTGCTGCAGGTGCGCTCGGTCGAGCTTGCCATGGTGCACAAGGTTCGCACCTTCGTGCGCTCGTCTTTCGAGGATCCCGATGCGCCGGGCATGGGTGACCTTCTCAATCCGCCCGGCACGCTGATTTGTGATGAGGAAGAAATCGTGGAACAGGAAGTCGTAACCGGCATTGCCTATGCCAAGGATGAAGCCCAGATTTCGCTGCGCCGTCTTTCCGACCGGCCGGGCGTTTCCGCGGCGATCTTCGGGCCGCTGGCCGAAGCCCATATCAATGTCGACATGATCGTCCAGAACATCTCGGAAGACGGTTCGAAGACCGACATGACCTTCACCGTTCCCTCCGGCGACGTCGACAAGGCGCTGCGCGTGCTCGGCGACAACAAGGACAAGATCGGCTACGACGTGATCCAGTCGGAAGCAGGCCTCGTCAAGGTCTCGGTGATCGGCATCGGCATGCGCAGCCACGCCGGCGTTGCCGCCTCGGCCTTCCGGGCGCTTGCCGACAAGGGCATCAACATCAAGGCGATCACCACCTCCGAAATCAAGATCTCCATCCTGATCGACGGACCCTATGCGGAATTGGCAGTTCGCACTTTGCATTCCGCCTACGGTCTCGATAAGAGTTAATTCTGAGGTGACTGATTTGGGATTCGCAGCAGTTTTGGCTGCGAATTCTTCCGCCGCCGTCGTCTACTCTTTTTCGGGGGACCCCACGCGATGAGAGACCTTTCCGCAGGTCCGCGCGTTCTCCTCAAGCGGTTGCGCGAACTGATGGCGGAACCGCTCGAGCCACAGGAGCGCCTTGACCGGATCGTGCGTCAGATCGCACAGAACATGGTCGCGGAAGTGTGTTCGGTCTATGTGCTGCGTTCCGACGGGGTGCTCGAACTCTACGCGACCGAAGGTCTGAACAAGACCGCCGTCCACCTGGCGCAGTTGAAGATGGGCCAGGGCCTTGTCGGCACCATTGCCGCTTCCGCGCGTCCGCTCAATCTGTCCGACGCCCAGGCGCATCCCGCCTTCACCTACCTGCCGGAGACCGGCGAAGAGATCTATCACTCGTTCCTCGGCGTGCCGATCCTGCGCACCGGGCGCGCGCTCGGCGTTCTCGTCGTACAGAACAAGGCGCAGCGCAACTATAGGGAAGACGAGGTCGAGGCACTGGAAACCACCGCCATGGTTCTGGCCGAAATGGTCGCGACCGGCGAGCTGAAGAAGATCACCAAGCCGGGCCTCGAGCTCGACCTGTCCCGCCCGGTTTCGATCGACGGCAACAGCTACGGCGAAGGCATCGGCCTTGGTTATGTCGTGCTGCACGAACCGAGGATCGTCGTCACCAATCTTCTGAACGAGGATACGGACCAGGAGCTGCAGCGGTTGGCCGAGGCGCTGGGATCGCTCCGGATCTCGATCGACGACATGCTGTCGCGGCGCGAAGTGTCGATGGAGGGCGAGCACCGCGCGGTGCTCGAGACCTACCGGATGTTTGCCCATGACCGCGGCTGGGTGCGGAAACTCGAAGAGGCGATCCGCAACGGCCTGACCGCGGAGGCTGCGGTCGAGCGGGTGCAGAGCGAGACCAAGGCGCGGATGATCCGGCTGACGGATCCGTATCTGCGCGAGCGCATGCATGATTTCGACGACCTCGCCAATCGGCTCCTGCGCCAGTTGTCGGGCTATGGCGCCAAGCTTTCTGCAAGCGATTTCCCGACCGATGCGGTCGTCGTCGCCCGTGCCATGGGTGCCGCCGAACTTCTCGATTATCCGCGCGAAAACGTTCGCGGCCTGGTCCTCGAAGAAGGCGCCGTCACCAGCCACGTGGTCATCGTCGCCCGTGCCATGGGCATTCCGGTCGTCGGCCAGGCAGCGGGTGTCGTCGCGCTTGCCGAAAATCGCGACGCCGTCATCATCGATGGCGACGACGCCAAGGTGCACCTGCGCCCTCTGGCCGACCTGCAGCGCGCCTATGAGGAAAAGGTGCGCTTCCGCGCCCGCCGCCAGGCCCAGTTCCGGGCGCTGAAGGACGTCGAGCCGCTGACCAAGGACGGCAAGCGCATCACATTGCAGATGAATGCCGGCCTTCTAGTCGACCTGCCGCATCTCAACGAAGCGGGCGCCGAAGGCATCGGCCTTTTCCGCACCGAGCTGCAGTTCATGATCGCCTCGACCATGCCGAAGGCGGAAGAGCAGGAAGCCTTCTACCGCAGCGTCCTGAAGCAGACCGGCAACAAGCCGGTCACCTTCCGCACGCTCGATATCGGCGGCGACAAGGTGGTTCCTTACTTCCGTGCGGCGGAAGAGGAAAATCCGGCGCTCGGCTGGCGGGCGATCCGCCTTTCTCTCGACCGGCCCGGACTGCTGCGCACCCAGCTGCGCGCCATGCTGCGTGCGGCGGCCGGCCTCGAGCTGAAGCTGATGTTGCCGATGGTGACGGAAGTCTCGGAGCTGAAGGAAGCGCGCGAGCTCCTGCAAAAGGAAATCGAGCGCCAGTCGAAGCTCGGCGAACAGCTGCCGCGCAAGCTGCAGTTCGGCGCCATGCTCGAAGTGCCGGCGCTGCTGTGGCAGCTCGACGAACTGATGAGCGAAGTCGATTTCGTTTCCGTCGGCTCGAACGATCTGTTCCAGTTCGCCATGGCGGTCGACCGCGGCAATGCGCGCGTCTCCGATCGTTTCGATGTGCTCGGGCGGCCGTTTCTGCGGATCCTGCGCGACATCGTGCGCGGTGGAGAGCGCCACCAGACGCCCGTGACCCTGTGCGGCGAGATGGCGAGCAAGCCGTTGTCCGCCATGGCGCTGCTTGGTCTCGGCTATCGCTCGGTGTCGATGTCGCCGACGGCGGTCGGGCCGATCAAGGCGATGCTTCTCGCCCTCGACGCCGGCAAGCTCAGCGAGGCCCTGAACGCCGCCCTCGACGACACGCGCGACCAGACGCCGGTTCGCCAGATCCTGATCGATTTCGCTGCGGCGAACGGCATCCCGGTTTAGATAGATTTGAAGCGTTTTTGTGCTCGTCCGGGCAATGATCCGGGCGAGGCGAAGCGCATTTGGAGTGACACTTGGCAAAGCTTCCCATCGAAAAAATGCGCGAACTGGAACGTCGGTTCAGCGAGATCGAGGCCCGCATGTCCGCGGGGCCGGCGGCCGACGTCTATGTGAAACTGGCGTCGGAATATTCCGAGCTGCAGCCTGTCGTGACGAAGATCCGCGCCTACGAGAAGGCGACGGCGGAGCTTGCCGATATCAACGCCATGTTGGCCGACAGGACGACCGACAAGGACATGCGCGACCTGGCGGAGATGGAAAAGCCTGACGTGCTCGAGACAATCGAGCAGCTTGAACAGGAAATCCAGATCCTGCTGCTGCCGAAGGATGCGGCCGACGAGAAGAGCGCGATCCTTGAAATTCGCGCCGGAACCGGCGGATCCGAGGCGGCGCTTTTTGCCGGCGATCTCTTCCGGATGTACGAGCGCTACGCTGCTGGCAAGGGCTGGAAGGTCGAAGTGCTGTCATCCAGCGAAGGTGAAGCCGGCGGGTTCAAGGAAATCATCGCCACCGTCTCCGGTCGCGGCGTGTTCGCGCGGCTGAAATTCGAATCCGGCGTGCACCGCGTCCAGCGGGTGCCGGAAACCGAGGCGAGCGGCCGTATTCACACGTCGGCGGCAACCGTCGCCGTACTGCCCGAAGCCGAGGAGATCGACATCGAGGTTCGCCCCGAGGACATCCGCATCGACACCATGCGCTCGTCGGGTGCCGGCGGACAGCACGTCAACACGACTGACTCCGCGGTACGCATCACCCATCTTCCGACCGGCCTGGTCGTCACCAGTTCGGAAAAGTCGCAGCACCAGAACCGCGCCAAGGCGATGCAGGTTCTGCGGTCGCGGCTCTACGACATGGAGCGCCAGCGCGCCGATAGCGAGCGTTCGGCCGACCGAAAGAGCCAGGTGGGTTCCGGCGATCGTTCCGAGCGTATCCGCACATACAATTTCCCGCAGGGCCGCGTCACCGATCACCGCATCAACCTGACGCTCTACAAGCTCGACCGGATGATGATGGGCGAAATCGACGAAGTCGTGGATGCGCTCCTGGCCGACTATCAGGCGAGCCAGCTGGCGCTCCTGGGCGAGCAGCGAGGCTGATCGCGATGGCATCAACGCTCGCGCGCCTCGTATCCGAGAGCCGGGACCGCCTGACGGCGGCCGGCATCGAGCATGCGGCGCTCGATGCGCGCCATCTGATTTCGGGCCTGCTCGGGCTTTCGCTGACCGATGTCGTGACCCGGGGCAGGGACGTGGTGTCGGAGGCGGATATCGCCAGGGTCGGCGCCGCTGTCGAGCGGCGGATCGCGCGAGAGCCGGTCTATCGCATTCTCGGCGAGCGGGAATTCTTCGGTCTGCCGCTGAAGCTGTCGCGCGAAACGCTCGAGCCGCGGCCGGATACCGAGACGCTCGTCGATCGCATGATCCCGTACCTGCGCCGGACCGTTGCGGCCAAGGGCAGCTGCCGGATCCTGGACCTCGGGACGGGGACCGGCGCAATCGTGCTGGCGCTGCTTGCGAACGTCCTTGACGCGCGCGGCACGGCTACCGATATATCCGACGATGCGCTGGCGACGGCGCGCGCGAATGCCGAGGCGCTCGGTCTTTCGGAGCGCTTCCAAGCGCTTAGCAGCAACTGGTTCGAGAAGGTGGAGGGTCGCTTCGACGCGATCGTCTCAAATCCGCCTTATATAAGGTCCAGTGTTGTCGCAGAGCTTGAGCCGGAAGTGCGATTGCACGATCCAGCCGCAGCGCTCGATGGCGGAGACGACGGCCTTGATGCCTATCGTGCCATCGCCCTTCATGCCGGTCATCATCTTGAGACAAACGGCGTGATAGGTTTGGAAATCGGTTTCGATCAGAGAGAGGCAGTTACGGCATTGTTTCATGCCGAGAACTTCCGTTTGCGCGAAGAAGCCAAGGATCTGGGCGGTAACGACCGGGTGCTGATCTTCGAGCGTCGCTCCGAGCGTTGAAAAATGCTGCAATAGCGCATCTTCTTTCTTGCGGACGCAAAGAAAGGGCTTGGAATCCCAGAGGAAGCGGGCTAGTTTGCCCGCGCACTGGGCAGATGGTCATGGACCTAAGATTCGTTCCGGTATGACCTGGCCACGGGGATTGCTCTCAAGAAAGAGTTGCTAGGGTTCAACAGTGCCTTGTGCAGGTAGCTGTTAATTTGACGCCAGTCGGCGCCGAAGCCGCCAAATGTGCGGGCTCACCGGCGTGCGCTGTGTCGGGCGCGGACATATCCGGCCGGAAGACGAAACCACATGATCATCATTATCAAGAGAATTCGGGTGAATGTACTATGAGGCCAGGACAGCAAAACAAGCGCGGCCGCGGGCGGAATAACAATAATAATAACAACAACAGTAACAACAACGGAAACAACAACAATCATAACCGCAAGGGATCCAACCCCCTGACACGGACCTATGATAGTTCAGGTCCGGACGTGAAGATTCGCGGTACTGCGCAGCATATAGCCGAGAAGTATTCGGCACTTGCCCGTGACGCGCAGAGCTCCGGTGACCGTGTTATCGCTGAAAACTATCTTCAGCATGCAGAACACTACAACCGCATCATTGCCGCCGCGCAGGCGCAGATGCAGGATCGCTTCCAGCGCGAAGAGCGCCAGGATTTCCGCGGCCAGGATGGCAACGACCAGGACCAGGATCAGGACGATCTGGATCAGGGCTACGCCGACGAAGCACCGGCTCCGGTCGCAGCTCAGCCCGCGCCCGTGGTTGTCGAGCATCAGCCGGTGATTGACGGTTCGGGTCCGCAGCCCGTCATCGAAGGCACGCCGGCCGAAGTGGCTATGGAAGAAGAAACGCCTGCGGCGTCCGGCCGTGCGGCTTCGCGTCGCCGCAGCGCCCCGCGCCCGCGCCGTCCGCGCCGCACTGCAGGCGATGACGCAGCCGGCGAGGGCGAAACGCCTCCGGAAGCTCCGGCACTGGCCGAGTCCGAGTAAGGTTTCGAAGGGCCGCGATTGCGGCCCTGTGGAAGCAGCGATAAAAGCCCGGTCCGCCTTGCGGCCGGGTTTTTTGTTGCCCTGCATTCGACCGGGTGCCGGGGACTGCCGGCGCCGGGCTTTGCCTCACGCGACGCCGTTGACGATCAGTGCGGCGAGGTTGACCGCCGCATCGCCTTCGGTTGCCCTGCCACGCACGAATTCACGCGCAATGGTTTCCGCAGCACCGGCAATGCCGGCACAGCGCAGGCGCAGGTCGCTGTCGGCGAGGCGGGAGTGGGGAGCGACGGCTGCGGCAATGAGCGCGACATAGTCGTCGGCAAGTTCCTGCTGCACGCGGTCCATCTCGGCATTGCCGCGCAGCGCGCTCGACATTGCCTGCCATTCCGATCCGTTTTCTGCCGCACATTCGATGTAGGTGGCAGCGATGGTACCGGCGATCGACGGGAGGTCTGCCGGCGTTTGCGACAGCGCCTTCTTCAGCTTCGTCGTATGACGCTCCTCGATCTCGTGCGACAGCGCGATCAGCAGTCCTTCGCGGGTGCCAAAGTGCTCATAGGCGATCGGTTTGCTGACGCCGGCGCGCTCGGCAAGGTGCCCGAGGGTCAGGGCATCCGCACCACATTCCCTCAGGATTTCCTTGGCCGTTTCGATGAGCTGGGCTCGTCGTTCGGGTTTGGGTAGTTTCCTGATCGCCGTCTTGGCCATCGGCTGCACTCCTCGGTCGTCCACGTCCTCTGATAAAATATCAAAGGCCCTTGACGCGGCATTTTCACCACTTATCTACTGTTAGTAACTTACCATTAGTAGGTTGGTAAAGAAAGCCGACCTCCTTCCCGTCTAGGAGATATGAACATGTCGAGCAAGTTCTCACCCGTCCTGATCATCGGCGGTTCCGGCGTCGTCGGGTCGCAGGCGGCCAAGGCGATCCGCCGGCTGTACCCCGATCTGCCGCTTGCAATCGGCGGCCGGGATCTTGGCCGGGCGCAGGCGATCGCCAGCGAAGTTGGCGGGGCAAACGGTGTGCGGATCGATCTCGACCGCGCCGATCTCGGCCTTGCCGCCGATGCGGCCTTCAGCGCCGTGGTGATCTTCGTCAAGGACGAGAGGCTGACCTCGATGCGTTACGCCCAGCAAAAGGGCATCCCCTATGTCAGCGTCTCCAGCGGAACATTCGAGATCGGGCCCGAGGTCGCACAGTATATCCATGCGCCGGACAAGGCCCCGATCCTGCTCGCCAGCCATTGGCTGGCAGGTGCCGCCATCTTCCCGGTGCTCGACGCGCTTTCATCCTACGAGACCGTCGACGCGATCCGCATCGGCGTGCTCCTTGACGAAGAGGACATGGGCGGGCCGGCAGCACTTGCCGATTACAACCGCATTACCGGAACCGCGCCGGCCTCGCTCACGGTCAAGGACGGCAAGCTGCACTGGGTGAGCGGGCAGGAGGCGAACGCGCGCTACACCAGCGTCGACGGCGTCGAACTCGATGCCGTGGCCTATTCGCCCTTTGACGTCATGGCGCTCGCCGCCAGAACCGGTGCCAAGGAAATCCGCCTGGATATGGCCTACAGCGTTTCCGCCAGCCGAAGGCGCGGCGAGCCGTTCTCGACAGAAATCGCGCTCGAAATCGAGGGACGGTCGAAGACCGGGGAGCAGGTAGTGCGCAGGCATGAGATCGTGCACCCTGAAGGCCAGGCGCCGCTGACGGCGCTCGGTGTGGCGCTCGCGGTCGAACGCATGCTCGGCCTTGCCGGCGGCGAGGCGCCGAAGGCGGGTCTTTACCTGCCGGAAGTGCTGATCGAGCCCGCCTATTATGTCTCGCGGATGAAGGAGTTCGGCACGACGTTTGCCGGCCACTGAGCTTTCGTCCGCCGCCCGGGCAGCGCGTCCCGGGCCGAGGCCGCGATGCCACCGATCCGGCTGCAGGCGACCGCGCATGATGTTCATGCGTGGTCGTCTCGTCAGTTGGGAAGATTTCCTATTTGTGACATGCAATCATCCCTTTAATTTCCAAAACCGCTGCCCCATATTCGCTTCGGACGTGTTGATCCCGCGCAAGGTGCGGGTCAACGCCCGATGACAGGCTCGCCGAATGCGGGAGCCTGATCCTGAAACACCAGCGGGTGCCGCGACGCGGGCCTGTTGGGCTACGGAGGTAAGACATGAATATCGAGAAATATTCCGAACGGGTACGCGGTTTCCTGCAATCGGCGCAGACCTATGCGCTGGCACAGGGCCACCAGCAGTTCACGCCCGAGCATGTGCTGAAAGTGCTGCTCGACGACGACCAGGGCATGGCCGCCTCGCTGATCGAGCGCGCCGGAGGCGACGTGCGCGAAGCGCGTGCCGGCAATGATGCCGCCCTTGCAAAGCTGCCGAAGGTTTCCGGCGGCAATGGTTCCGTCTATCTGTCGCAGCCGCTCGCGCGCGTGTTTTCCAGCGCGGAAGAGGCGGCCAAAAAGGCGGGCGACAGCTTCGTGACCGTCGAGCGCCTGCTGCTTGCATTGGCGATCGAAAGCACCGCTGCCACGGCCGACGTCCTGAAGAAGGCCGGCGTGACGCCGACCAAGCTCAATCAGGTCATCAACGACATCCGCAAGGGTCGAACGGCCGACAGCGCCAATGCCGAGCAGGGCTTCGACAGCCTGAAGAAATATGCGCGCGACCTGACGGCCGATGCGCGTGAAGGCAAGCTCGACCCGGTCATCGGCCGCGACGATGAAATCCGTCGCACGATCCAGGTGCTGTCGCGCCGGACGAAGAACAATCCGGTCCTGATCGGTGAGCCGGGCGTCGGCAAGACGGCGATCGCCGAGGGGCTTGCCCTGCGCATCGTCAATGGCGACGTGCCGGAAAGCCTCAAGGACAAGCAACTGATGGCGCTCGACATGGGCGCGTTGATCGCAGGTGCAAAGTACCGAGGCGAATTCGAAGAGCGGCTGAAGGCCGTGCTCAACGAAGTGCAGGCGGAAAACGGCGAGATCATCCTGTTCATCGACGAAATGCACACGTTGGTCGGTGCCGGCAAGGCCGATGGGGCGATGGATGCCTCCAACCTCCTGAAGCCGGCCCTTGCGCGCGGTGAATTGCATTGCGTCGGTGCGACCACGCTCGATGAATACCGCAAGCACGTCGAAAAGGACGCAGCCCTTGCCCGCCGCTTCCAGCCTGTCATGGTCGAGGAGCCGACGGTCGAGGATACGATCTCGATCCTGCGCGGCCTGAAGGAAAAGTACGAACAGCATCACAAGGTGCGGATCTCCGATTCCGCTCTCGTCGCGGCTGCGACCCTTTCCAACCGCTATATCACCGACCGGTTTTTGCCGGACAAGGCGATCGACCTGATGGACGAGGCCGCTTCGCGGCTGCGCATGCAGGTGGATTCCAAGCCCGAGGAGCTCGACGAGCTCGATCGCCGCATCATGCAGCTGAAGATCGAGCGGGAAGCCCTGAAGAAGGAAACCGACACGTCGTCGAAGGATCGGCTGGAAAAGCTCGAGCTCGACGTGGTCTCGCTCGAAGAGCAGGCATCGGCGCTGACGGCCCGCTGGCAGTCGGAAAAGCAGAAGCTCGGCCGCGCCGCTGACCTCAAGAAGCAGCTGGAAGACGCCCGCAACGAGCTGGCGATCGTCCAGCGCAAGGGCGAGTTCCAGCGTGCCGGCGAGTTGACCTATGGCCTCATCCCCAAGCTCGAAAAGGAGCTTGCGGATGCGGAAAGCCAGGAGAACGCCAACGCCAATCCGATGGTGCAGGAGGTCGTGACCCCCGACAACATCGCCCATATCGTTTCGCGTTGGACCGGCATTCCGGTCGACAAGATGCTGGAAGGCGAGCGCGACAAGCTGCTTCGGATGGAAGACGAGCTGGCGAAATGGGTCGTCGGCCAGGGTGATGCCGTGCAGGCGGTGTCGCGCGCCGTTCGTCGCGCCCGTGCCGGCCTTCAGGATCCGAACCGGCCGATCGGCTCGTTCATCTTCCTCGGCCCGACTGGCGTCGGCAAGACCGAGCTGACCAAGGCGCTGGCGCGTTTCCTGTTCGACGACGAGACGGCGCTCCTGCGCGTCGACATGTCGGAATACATGGAAAAGCACTCGGTTGCCCGGCTGATCGGCGCACCTCCGGGCTATGTCGGCTACGAGGAAGGTGGCGCTCTGACCGAATCCGTCCGCCGCCGGCCCTATCAGGTCGTGCTGTTCGACGAAATCGAGAAGGCGCATCCGGATGTCTTCAACGTGCTCCTGCAGGTGCTCGATGACGGCCGCCTGACCGATGGTCAGGGCCGCACCGTCGACTTCCGCAACACGATGATCATCATGACCTCGAACCTGGGCGCCGAATATCTGGTCGGGCTCGGCGAAAACGAAGACAGCGATGTGGTCCGCGACCAGGTGATGGATGTCGTCAAGTCGGCCTTCCGGCCGGAGTTCTTGAACCGCGTCGACGAGATCATCCTGTTCCACCGGCTGCGCCGCTCGGAAATGGGGGCGATCGTCGATATCCAGCTGGCACGTCTGCTCAAACTCCTGTCCGAGCGCAAGATCTCGCTGGAGCTGGAGGACGATGCAAGGGCGTTCCTCGCCGACAAGGGCTACGACCCCGCCTATGGGGCACGCCCGTTGAAGCGGGCGATCCAGAAGTATCTTCAGGACCCGCTCGCCGAAAAGATCCTGCAGGGCGAGTTCCCGGATGGATCCACCATCAAGGTTCTGGCCGGGTCCGACCGGCTGAACTTCAAGCGTGGCGCCGGCGCGGAGAAGGAAGCCGCGTAAGGCGCGAAAATCGAAAGGCCGCCCTTCGGGGCGGCCTTTTGCGTTATGCAGTTGAGATTGAAGCGTCGGTCTGCGGGGGAGGGGCCGCCCACATCTGCGCGGGCTCCTTGCCAGAGGCTACTTGCTGGCGACTTCGCTGCCGTTGCCGTCCTTGTTCAAGAGTTCGTCGATGCGGTCGCGTTCCTTCTCGAACTTCGCGAGCGCGTCGCCGTCGAGCGATTTGCCACCCGGCAGGCGGATGCGCAGCGGGTCGACCTTGTTGCCGTTGACGATCAGTTCGTAGTGCAGGTGCGGACCGGTCGAAAGACCTGTCGTGCCGACCCAGCCGATCACCTGGCCCTGGACCACTTTCGAGCCGGCCTTGACGGTCTTGGCGATCGCGCTCTGGTGATTATAGGACGAGACATAGCCGTTGGCATGACGGATCAGCGTCTGGTTGCCGTATCCGCCGGAATCCCAGCCTGCCTTTTCCACCGTGCCGTTGCCGGCAGCGATGATCGGCGTGCCGCGGGGGGCGGCCCAGTCGACGCCGGTGTGCATGCGCGAGAAGCCGAGGATCGGGTGGCGACGCATGCCGAAGCCGGAACGGAAGTGGCCGTTCGGCACGGGGTTGCGCAGCAGGAACTGGCGGATGCTCTTGCCTTCGCTGTTGAAGTAGTCGATCGAATTGTCGTCGGGATCCTGGAAGCGATAGAACGTCGTCTCGGCATCGCCGAATTTCGCCCGGACATAGAGCAGCTCGGATTCCGCCGTTGCCATGCCGCGATCGTCGGTGACGGAGAAGAAGGCTTCGAGCGAGTCCGTCGGCTTCAGCTGCGCCTGGAAGTCGACATTGCTCGCGAGCAGCTTGACGACGAGACCGACCATGTCGGCGCTCATGCCATAGGAGAGCGCTGCACGGTAGATGCCGTCATAGACGCGCGGCAGATCGTGGGTGCTCGTGATCGTCGGGGTGCCGTTGTCGTCGAACGCCGTTGCGACGGCATCGAGCTTGGCCGGTTCGGCGCCCGGCACGAAGCGGCCGCCGTCGTCGACTGCCATCGTCAACACATGGCGATTGCGCGAATAGATGGTGGCGCGAACGATGCGCGCCTCCTCGCCCTTCTGGATGATGCCGATGCGCAGAACGTCGCCGTCGTTCAGCTCCTTGGCGCCGAGCGCGTCGCCGATGTAGCCGGCCGCGTCTTCGGCCTGCGCCTTGGCATAGCCGGCATTGACCATGACGGCGGCGATGTCGGTCTTGCGACGCACCGGAATGATGTCGTCGGCATATTCGGTGCTTTGCTCGTTGATGCTCTCATAGGCCGCATCGCTCTTGTTCTGCTCGACGATGCGCGCCGTCAGTCCCTGAAGCAGGTCGAGGCCGTCGCTGTCGGAGGCGAAGCGTTGCGGGTCGACATAGAACAACGAAGCAACCTGGGTGCTGCCTTCGGTCAGGACCGAACCGTTGGTGCGCACGTTCTCTTCGACTTCGTCGAGCGACATCGAGCTGTCGAAGGTGAGGTTGGAGCCATTGATCGGGAAATCGACCGTCTTCAGCGCCACCTCGGAATCGACATTGGAGCCATAGAGCGTGCCGGTGCGCGCGACCTGCGGCTCGGCATCGGCGTCGTCGGTGGAAAAGATCGCCAGCGGATCGAAGTCCGGATAGCTGTCGGAAACCTGGTGGTTGGCGGCAAGCGCCATCTTGACGTGAACGAAGGGCTGCTTGCGCACCACTTCCTTCTCGCCGTCATGGATCATCGTCGAGACTTCCATGACGGTCTTGTCGGCCGGCTTGGCAACGATGTTGGGCGAAAGGATGCGGTCGCCGCGCTTGGCATTGACAGGGGCGGTTCCGCCATTCGAGGCGTCGAGTGCTGCATAGGCTTCGGCCGGGATTGCCAGCTGCTGGCGGCCGTCGAGCGCTGCGAAGAGGGCGACGCCCATAAGAAGACTGGAAGTGATGCCGGTCAGGAACGTGCCGGAAAGCCAGCGCAACGAGATCTCGCGCCTGTCTGGCGCGCGCCGGCCGTCCGCAAGGATCGGCGGTTGGTCGCCGAGCGACCGGACCATTTTCTTGTCGGTGATCATTCCGAGCTGGGGGCCCCTGATTTCTCTTGCCGTATTCTTGCAGGCGATACGTTGCGCGAAGATGTGCATCTTTCACACACGGGAGTCAAATCCGCCGGGGGGAAAGGGGAGGGGAGTGCACAGCCCTATATATGTGCATTCGCGGACCCTCGTGCGCCCCCGCGTGACGCGCCGATGAATTCGCTTAGAACGGCGGATTGTGAAGAAGTGAGGGCCAAAATGTGTCTCCACAGGCTGCTGGAGGCCTAGCCAAACTTTTTTTTGCGGAAGAAAGCCCGGATTTGTGGGGTTTGTCAGAAAAGTGTCATTTA
>NZ_DALZXU010000014.1:0-87825 GCF_031989085.1 Ensifer sp. | reverse complement strand
CCCATTTCACAATCGACGCAAACGAGTTGAACGGCGCCGCATCCCCCGCAAACTGCGCCAGAAACAGACCGGGGCCCTTGATCGTTTTCAACGCGAACATCCTCCTGATGGTACGACTGCCGGCGGAACCGGCTTTTTTCACCAACGACAGGAAGAAGCGGAACCTGGCTTCATTTTCGCTTCGACTGAAGAACCTGAAACGTTGCAGGCGCCGAAACTAGCAGATTTTTTGCATGGGGCAACCGAGCTTCGGAGGGTTTTTGCAGATCCGTTCAAGGCGCTTCCCGGACAGGCGGCAAGACAGCCACCGTACCGCCGGGCTCTGGGCAACCGTTGCGGCGCCAACGAAAAAGGGACGCCATCATGGCGTCCCTTCTCCGCATCCGCCGCTGATTGTGACGATCATCCGTAGCGCCGGTTTCCGGAGGCAAAGCCCTGCTTTGCCTGGCGCGCCGACGATACGGTGAATTGATCGACCAGCCCCTTCAGCGTGGTACTCACCTGCATGAGCGTATGGGTCGCGGCACTTGTCTCTTCGACCATGGCCGCATTCTGCTGCGTCATCTGATCCATGTTGGTTACGGCCGTGTTGATTTCGGCGATGCCCGCGGACTGCTCGCGAGCCGAGCCCGCGATCGCATCGATATGTCCGTTGATATGAATGACCTGGTCGCCGATATGATGCAGCGCCTCCCCCGTCCGATTGACCAGCGACACGCCGAGAAGCACGTCCTCGAACGACTTGTCGATTAGCTGCTTGATCTCGCGCGCTGCCTCCGCCGACTTCTGCGCCAGTTCCCGTACCTCCTGGGCGACGACGGCAAACCCCTTGCCGGCCTCCCCTGCTCTTGCCGCCTCGACGCCGGCATTGAGCGCCAGAAGGTTGGTCTGAAACGAGATCTGGTCGATCACCCCGATGATCTGGGTGATCCGGCGCGACGATTCCTCGATGGCGCTCATCGCGCTGACCGCCTGCTCGACGACGGCGCCCGATTTTCGCGCCTCTTCGGTGGCGGTACCGACCACGCGTCGTGCCTCCTCGGCCCGCGATGCCGCTTCCTTCGAGATCGTGGTGATTTGCTCGAGTGCCGCCGCCGTTTCCTCCAGCGATGCCGCCTGCTGCTCGGTGCGCCGCGCCATGTCGTCGGTGGCCGACACCAGTTCGCCGGCATTGTTCGACGTCTCGTCCGCTGCCCCGACGATCGCGCCGAAGGCCTGGTCGAGCTTGCCGAGTGCTGCGTTGAAATTGGAGCGAAGGCTTGCAAATTGCGGCGCAAGCTCGCTGGCGATCACCGCAGTCAGATCGCCGTCGGCCACCCGGCGCAGACAGTTTTCAAGCGCGCCGAGCGCCTCTTCCTGCTGGCCGCTCAGAACCTCGCGTTCCGCCTCCGAGCGCTCGCGTGCCTCTTGCAGCGCTTCGAGATAGACGGAAATGGCGTAATCCATGTCGACCATCGCCGCCTTGACCACCGCCGCCACATCAGTGCCGATCTCCTTGGCCTTGTTGCGATGGAGGAAGCCCTTGAGATGGCTTTCGATGACCCCTTTGAGGATCGACTCCAGGATCAGCGCGTAACCACCGATGTACCAGCGCGGCTCCAGCCCGAGGCGCGCATGCGTCTTGCCGATGGTGGTGACAGCGTCGACATATTGGGCGTCGAACTTGGCCGACGCGATCAGCTCCCAGTGCCTTGCCTGCCTTGCCTTGGCGCTCTGGATATGGGCCTCGCTGGAGAAAAACCGCGCGGTTTCAGGATTGGCCTTGGCTTTTGAATAGAACGTGTTGAGTGCCGCATCGAGCGATGCGGAGATGACTGGCAATGAACTGGCAAGTGCCGAGCGCTGACTGTCGTCGAGATCGACGAAGTGCAGGCGCTCGTTCAGCAGTTTGGTCTTTGCATCGAATTGCGTCATTCGGTTGCCTCCCCCTGGCCGCGATCGTCGCGTGTAGAGTGGCCGCCCTCATCAGGCGCGGTGCACCCTGATTCGGAAATTTATCATGTTATAAAGTAGAAATAACTGTAAATTGTATATGACGAGTTATGCTATTCAAGATTGACAGATGAACACGTGGATAGCTGCCGTCAGAAGCGCGGTACGCATGACGTTGAAGGTCGCAGAAAGCTCGAATCGACCGGGAGAGCATCGCATTGCCCGCACGGAAAACAACAACCAGAAAGTGCGATTGATTTCTGATACGCCCGCCCCGTCGGGCGGGTTCTGTAAAAAAGGAGGCGAAGGTTTCCCTCCGCCTCCGTTGACGCGAACGCTCTAGCGCCGTAGCGCATCAGACGTAGCGGTTGACCACGTTCTCCAGCAGTTCCTGCTTGCCGGACTTCGGCTCAGGGTTGAGGTCGGACTTCAAGACCCAGGCTTCGATCTCTTCCAGCGAGAAGCCGCCATCGAGCATCTTCTTGGCTTCAGGCACCTGCCAGCCGGCGTAACGCTGATCGAGCGGCGCCGACAGGGCCTTGTCTTCGATCATCCGCGCTGCCGCCTTGAGGCCACGGGCGCAGCAGTCCATGCCACCGATATGGGCGATCAAGAGGTCTTCCGGATCGAGCGACTGGCGGCGCAGCTTGGCGTCGAAGTTGGTGCCGCCGGACTTGAAACCACCACCGGCCAGGACCTGATAGTAAGCGAGCGCCATTTCCGGCACGTTGTTGGGGAACTGGTCGGTGTCCCAGCCCGACTGGTAGTCGTTGCGGTTCATGTCGATCGAACCGAAGATCCCGAGCGCATTGGCAAGCGCCAGCTCGTGCTCGAAGGAGTGGCCGGCGAGGATCGCGTGGCCCTGTTCGATGTTGACCTGAACTTCCTTTTCCAGGCCGTACTTCTTGAGGAAGCCGTAGACGGTGGCAACATCGTAGTCGTACTGGTGCTTGGTCGGTTCCTGCGGCTTCGGCTCGATCAGGATCGCGCCCTTGAAGCCGATCTTGTGCTTGTATTCGACCACCAGGTTGACGAAGCGGCCAAGCTGGTCGAGCTCACGCGAAAGGTCGGTGTTGAGCAGGGTCTCATAGCCTTCGCGCCCACCCCAGAGCACGTAGTTCTCGCCGCCGAGGCGTTGAGTGGCGTCGAGGCACGTCTTCACGGTCGCTGCCGCAAAGGCAAAAACATCCGGGTCCGGGTTGGTGGCCGCACCCGACATGTAGCGGCGGTTGGAAAACAGATTGGCCGTTCCCCAGAGCAGCTTGACGCCGGTATCGGCCTGCTTCTTTGCGAAGTAATCGACGATCTCGTTGAGGTTCTTGGTGTTCTCGACGAAATTGCGCCCCTCCGGCCGCACATCGGCATCGTGGAAGCAGTAATAGGGAACGCCGAGCAGCTGGAAGAATTCGAAAGCGACATCCGCCTTCAGCTTGGCCGCGTCCATCGTGTCCTTGAACCAGGGGCGCTCGAAGGTCTGGCCGCCAAAGGGGTCGCCGCCCGGCCAGACGAAGGTGTGCCAATAGGCGACCGCAAAGCGCAGGTGATCTTCCATGCGCTTGCCGAAGACGACCTCGTCCTTGTTGTAGTGGCGGAAGGCGAGCGGATTGGCGCTCTCCGGTCCCTCATACTTGATCTTGGCGATATCTCCGAAAAATCCCGTGCTCACGGTGTAGCTCCTCTTGAAAGATGGTGTGCCGGCGTCGCCATGGCGAAACCTCTGGCCATTACGTGGAAGGTAATTGGTTTCATTCCCTCGGCGGGCGAGAACTGGGGCATCGAAACGCCAACGGAAGGAACATTCAGATGAACGACTTCAACCAGATCGCCGCAGCCTATATCGCCGCCTGGAACGCCGAGGCCGGCAGCCGCAACGCGCTGATCGAAAAAGCCTTTACCGCCGACGTCGCCTATCGAGACCCGATCATGCAGGGTGACGGCCATGAGGGCATCGGCGGCCTGATCGCTGGCGTCAAGGGCCAGTTCCCGGGCTTCGTCTTCACGCTGAAGGGCACGCCGGACGGCTTTGCCGACACGATCCGCTTCTCCTGGGCACTGGGCCCCGAAGGCGTCGATTCCGTCATCGAAGGCACCGATGTCGGCGTGATCGAGAACGGCCGGCTGAAGCAGGTCACCGGCTTCATCGACAAGGTCCCGGCGCAATAACGCTCGGCCGGAATCAGCCATGGAAGGGCGCGGCGCCGTCACGTCGTCGCGCCCTTGATAGCCGGATAGAGACGGCGATAGCGCTGGTAGGCGTCTTCGTAGGCTGCCACCAGGCCAGCATCCGGAGCGATCGTTTCTGCTGTCGTTGGCGCAGTGCAGGTCGCAACCGGATCGGCACCGGTGGCTGCAATCAGACCAAGGCGCGCGGCGCCGAAGGCAGCGCCGAAATCGCCGTCAGCAGGCAGGTCCACGGGCAGATCGAGTGCGGTGGCGATCGACTTCAGCCAGTAGCGCGACCGCGAGCCGCCACCGATCGCGGTCACCCGCGACAGCGTCGTGCCGGCCGCACGCAGAGCCTCCAGGCTGTCGCGGATGGCGAAGGAAACGCCTTCCATCACCGCCTGCGTCAGCACCACGCGGCTGCTCTCGTGGCCGAGCCCGGCAAAGGCGCCACGGATGGCGGCATCATTGTGCGGCGTGCGCTCGCCGGAGAGATACGGAAGAAAGGTGACGCCGCTGGGCGCGTTCAGCGTCTCGCCGAGCTCGGCGCTGAGGTCGGCGGCACTGCGCCCGGCGATGCCCGAATACCAGTTGAGCGCGTCGGTCGCCGACAGGATCACGCCCATCTGATGCCACGTGTCCGGCAGCGCATGGCAGAATGCGTGAACGGCGCTCGCCGGATTGGGCAGGTAGCTCGCATTGGCGGCAAAAAGCACACCCGACGTCCCGAGCGAAACGAAGGCCTGGCCTTCACCAACGGTCCCCATGCCGCAGGCCGACGCCGCGTTGTCGCCGGCGCCGCCGGCAACCACGACAGTGCCGGAAATGCCAAAGCGCGCGGCAAGGTCCGACCGCAACATTCCTGCCTGTTGGGTACCTTCGACAAGCGCCGGCATCTGCCGTTCGTCCATGCCGGTGGCCGAAAGCAGGCTCTCAGACCAGCGGCGCTTGCCGGTATCGAGCCAGGCGGTCCCGGCCGAATCCGACATCTCCGAGATATGCTCGCCGGTCAGCCACAGACGCAGATAATCCTTCGGCAGAAGCACCCGGCGCACCCTGGCGAAAATTTCGGGCTCGTTTTCCCGCACCCAGACGAGCTTCGGCGCCGTAAACCCCGGGAAAACGATATTGCCGGTGACGGCTCGGAACTGCGGGTCGGCGTCGAGGGCGGCCGCCTCGCGAAAGCTGCGGGTGTCATTCCACAAGATGCAGGGGCGCAACACCTTGTCGTCGGCATCGAGCAGCGTGGCGCCATGCATCTGGCCGGAGAGGCCGATGCCCCGCACCGCCGCAAGCGCTGCCGGATGCGCCGCCTTCAGGCCCGATATCGCCTCCTCGGTGGCGCGTACCCAATCGGCAGGATCCTGCTCCGACCAGCCGGGATGCGGCCGCGAAACATCGAGCGCGCCGGAGGCCGAGCCGACGATGCGCTGGCCGTCGTCGATCAGCATCGCCTTGACGCCCGACGTGCCGAGATCCAGTCCGAGATACATTCAGGCCTCCATTGTGTGGTGTCAGGAAAGGCGCAAGACGGCCCTTCGGCAGGTACGGTACGAATTCAGAACGTCACGCCGGGTCGACCGGCAGGTTGTCCCTGAGGAAAATCTCGATGCGGATGCGCTCCTGCGCCTCGATCATCGACAGGCCATCGGCCTGGGCCTTGAGCACGCGAATGGCGCTCCTGACCTCGTGACCGGCATCCTGGTTGAGCAGCGCATCGATCGTGCCGGAGACGAGCGCGGCACGGCTGTAGGGCGTCAGCTCATGCGCGATCGCGCAGATGCCGGATTGGCGCCCGGCCTTTTCGAGCGCCGCGATCAGGCCGCGGTTGCCGGCACCGAGGCTGTAGATGCCGGCAAGGTTCGCATGCGCGACCAGCAGGTCGTCGACCAGCGCCTCGACCTCGCCCGGATCGTCGTGACCCTCGACCACCGGCAGCAGAACGCGCCCGGTGTCGCCCTCGTTGACGGCAGCCGTGAAACCTTCGAGACGATCCCTGTGGTCGCGCACCCGCATCGAGCCGGCGACGATGGCAACAGGTCCTTCGCGACTGCCGAGAAAACGGCGCATCAGGCTGCCCGCCGTGCGCCCGGCGGCCAGGTTGTCGACACCGGCAAAATGGTCGCGCTGCGAACCGGTCAGGTCGGAAACGAGCGTGACGACGGCAATGCCGTCCTCGCGCAGCCGCGCGACGGCGGCCACCACTTCCGGCGCCTCGACGGCGACGACGGCGACGCCCGCCGGTCCGTGGCTGCGGGCGTCATCAAGCGCATTGGCCAGGGCCGCCGCGTCGAAGGCGGGAACCGACACGATCGTAATGTCGGTGCGCTCGACGGCGGAGCGGGCTCTCGCGGCTTCGATTTCCGCCTCCAGCCCACGCATGAAGGCGTTCTCACCCTCCGGCAAGATGAAGATCAGCGGATAGCTGCGGCTCTTTGCTAGGTTGGCCGCCGCCACGTCCCTGACGTAACCGAGCGTCGCGATCGCGCGCTCGACCTTGTCGCGCGTAACCGACCTCACCCCCGGGCGATTGTTCAAAACCCGGTCGACGGTGGCAAGGCTGACGCCTGCTTCCGCAGCAATGTCGTGAACTGTAGGACGCATCATTTCCTCCCGCAAACTGCCTTAGAGGAATTTTTGATGTACGTAAATCAAAAATACGAAGAGGACAGCGGAACGCTGTTTTCGCTGGCTAAAAACGCTTGCTGAAGCCTTGCGTGAAAACGACCTCGCCGTGACCTTTTCCGGCCTCGCCCAGCACCACGTCCATGAAGCCGTCGGTGATGCGCACGAGCGCGAAACCGCCCATATAGGCGGCCTTCGGCTTGAACAGGTCGAGACCATCACGGCTGTAGATCATCGCCGTTTCGTGCTGGTGCCCATGAAACAGGCCGATAACGGTGTAGCCCTTGATGGCGTCGACCAGCGCCTGACGCTGCTGCAGGCTCCACCAATGCGGCGGGCCGTCGCCGTGATCGTCGAACGTCTTGGCCGACGCATCCCAGACTTCGGTTGAAAACGCGTCCCAGCCGTAATGCTGGAACAGGATCACCGAGCGGCCATCAGCGGCGTAGTTCGCCAGATCCTGCTTCAACCAGGGAAGCGCATCGACCGCACCCTTGCTGATATCGCCGCCGAAACGCTGGAGCTGGATGAGATGCAGCCCACCCCAATCCCACGAATAGCAGTCCGACATCGGATCGTAATTGGTCACCGGCACCGGCGGCTTGTAAAACACCGTCTGGCGATGATTGAGCTCGACATAGTCGCGCAGTTCGCGGCGATACCAGTCCACATGCGGCGGCGGGCCGTCCTGGTCGAGATCGTGATTGCCGAGCCCGAGATAGACGGGAAAGTGCACGCGATCGGCGCCCGGCCCCTCCTGATAGCGGCTGGAAAACTGCTGCAGCTGCCGCCCCTCGCGCGGCTGGCGCACCTGCCCGCCACCGTCGTCGGTCAGGTCGCCGCCCAGCACCAGGCCGAGCGGTTTGCCGATCCGCCTGCCCGTGCTGCCAAGCCCGCTCGGCTGGCCGCCGACGGTTTCGGGCCAATTCATTGCCGGGAGAGCATTGAGCACTGCCACGTGGCGCAGCAGGTTGTCGTCGGTCTTGCCTTCCGCAGCGCAGTTCGGCGCGAGGCCTTCGGTCGAGACGAGGCAGGCGTGGACGTCGTTGGAAAACAGGAAAGTGGCATCGATGGGCGGGCGGGCGGCTGACCTTGCCTGCGGCGCCAAAAGGGCCGCCCCCATGCCGGCGGTACCGGCAAGGAAGGAACGCCGCGAGATGCCGAAACGCCGGTATGCCTGCATGAACGCCCCCGTTTGCACCCGGCCGTGTGCCAACGGAGGGCCGGCCGGAGATTGCTTCCGGCCGGATTGTGCCGCAACGCGGCGATCGCGTAAACCGTGCGGCTAGGCCTTGGCGCCGGCGCTAATGTCCGCCGCCGCTCGGCCCTACACCCTCCGGCTTCTTGATCATCATCACCCCCAGGATCAGCGACAGGAACAGCACCGTCAGGATGACGAAGACGTCGCTGAAGGACAGGATCGTCGCCTGCTTCTGCGCCATCGCCGCAAGCTGCTTGATGGCGATCGTCGCCCCGTCGAGCCCATGGGCGTTGAACTTGGCCGCCATGTTGTTGAACTGTTCCATCGCCTCCGGGTTGCCCCACTGGATATGCTCGGAGAGCCGGGCATAGTGCAGGTCCTGGCGCTGGGTCAGGATGGTGTTGATCACCGCGAGGCCCACGGCGCCGCCGAGGTTGCGCGTCAGGTTGAACAGGCCCGATGCGCCGCGCATGCGCGCCGGCGGCATGGTGCCGAGCGCGATGTTGTTGATCGGCACCATGCACAGCATCAGCCCGACGCCGCGCAGGATCTGCGGAATGAACAGCTCGTAGAAGTCCCAGTCGGCCGTCAGGTGACCCATGATCCAGGTGCCGCTGGCAAAGCTGGCAAAGCCGATGGTCATCAGCACGCGCGGATCGAGCTTGCCCGACAGGAAGCCGGCGACCGGCGCGGTGACGAACATCGCCAGACCCGAGACGAACATGGTCTCGCCGATCATCAGCGAATCGTATCCGCGGATACGCCCGAGATAGAGCGGGTAGAGATAGGTGAGGCCGTAGAGCCCGATGCCCATGACGAAGGAGAACATCGAACCGAAGGCGAAGTTGCGGTTGGCAAAGGCCCTGAGGTCAACCACCGGGAATTCCACCTTGAAGGCGCGGTAGAAGAAGATCACCGCGGCGATGACGGCAGCGACGGCGCCCATGACGATGTGATCGTCGTTGAACCAGTCGTTGGCGTTGCCTTCTTCCAGCACATATTCGAGCGAGCCAAGGAAGATCGCCATCGAGGCGAGCCCCCACCAGTCGAACTTCTTGAAGAGGCTCAATTCCGGCTTGTCGAAGTCGATGAAGGTCCAGGTCAGCGTCGCGACGATGATGCCGGGGATGACGTTGACGAGGAACAGCCAGTGCCAGGAGAAGGCGTGGCTGAGATATCCGCCGACCGTCGGACCGATGGTCGGCGCCAGCGTGGCGATCAGGCCGATGATCGGCGAGACGATGTTGCGCTTGGAGGGCGGGAAGATGGTGAAGGCGGCGGCGAAGACCGACGGGATCATGCCGCCGCCGATAAAGCCCTGGATCGCCCGGTAGACGATCATCTGGTCGATGTTGGTGGCGGTCGCAGCCAGCGCGCTGGCCGCGGTGAAGCCGGCGGCCGACACCGAAAACAGCACGCGGGTCGACACGATGCGCGCCAGCGTGCCCGACAGCGGGATCATGATGACTTCGGCGATGAGATAAGAGGTCTGCACCCAGCCGATCTCGTCCGAGCCGGCCGACAGGCCCGCCTGGATTTCGGCAAGCGAAGCCGAGACGATCTGGATGTCGAGGATCGCCATGAACATGCCGACGACCATGGCGAAGAAGGCGATCAGCCTTCTCGGATCCATATGTTCCTCGGCCTTCGGTGCGGCTGCCGCCACCGAGCCTGCTGTTGCCGTTGCGGCCATCTGAGCCACTCCCTGCGTATGAAGGCGCGGACGGCGCGTTCGATCGAACACGCCGGCGCGTCGGGCCCGATTACTTCGTGGCGGCGACCTTGGTGTCGGCCGGCGCCGTGCGTGTGTCGACATCGACGACGACGCTCAAGCCGGCTCGCAAATGGCCTTCCGCCAGCACATCGGCCGGCAGCGTGATGCGCACCGGAACGCGCTGGATCACCTTGGTGAAGTTGCCGGTGGCGTTTTCAGCCGGAAGCAGCGAGAACACCGAGCCGGATGCCGGCGAGATCGAGGCAACAGTGCCTTCGACCGCGTGCGCGTCATAGGCGTCGATATGGACCTTCACCTTCGAGCCGGGAACCAGATGCGCGATCTGGGTCTCCTTGAAGTTGGCGTCGATGTAGAGCTGGTCGACCGGCACGAGCGCCGCCAGACGCTGGCCGGCGGAGACGAGATCGCCGACCTGGACTGCGACGTTGCCGATCACCCCGTCATAGGGTGCCTTCAGGACGGTGAAACCGAGGTCTCGGTTGGCCTTGTCGCGGGCAAGCTCGAGCGAACGGATCTGGCTTTCCGCTTCGGCGCGCTGCGCCTGCAGGACCGTGATGTTGGCGTTGGCTGTCGCGATATTGGCATCGGAGCCGGCAAGGTTGGCCCGGGCCTGATCCAGCGCCACATCGGCATTGTCGCGCGAGGCAACGGTGCCGACGTCCTTGGACTGGAGGTCGCTTGCGCGCTTCTGCGCAAGTTCGGCGCCGCGCACCGTTGCTTCGAGAGCGTTTTTCTGGGCTTCCGCCTGCGCAAGGCTCGCCTTGGCACCGGCGATCTGCGCATCGAAGCGGCTGAGCGCCAGCTTCTGCGTGGCAATCTGGGCCTCGGTCTGCTCGGCGGCGATGCGATAGTCGCCGTCGTCGAGCGTGACCAGCGGGTCGCCGGCCTTCACCTGCTGGTTGGCGACGACGTCGACCTTGGCGACATAGCCCGAGACCTTGGGAGAAATCGTGGCGATATCGCCTTCGATATAGGCATCGTCGGTCGAGACCATGAAGCGACCATTGGTCCACCAGTCATAGCCGTACCATCCGGCAGCCGCGATCGCCGCAAGGCCGAGAACCGGCAGGATCGGGCTGCGCTTCTTCTTTTTTGCAGCGGCGTCGACAGCAGGCTCCTGCACGGCGGCAGGCGCCTCGGCCGTCGCGGCCTTGGCTTCGGGCGCGGCCTCAGGGGTCTGCGGAACTTCAAAATCCTCGCCGACAGGGCGAACGCGAGCGGCGCTGGACGTTTTTGATGCGGACATGGGTACCGGCCTGGTTAAAGAGTGGTGATTGAACTGAACCGTTCGGTTCGATCGAAGCTTGACTTAGTCGCTTTGACGTCGCATATCAAGAGGGAATCGAACCACGCGGTTCGATGAACGTAATTTAATGCGAACGGGACGGGTACAGACGGCGATCATGGAACCAGCACAGACCGGACAGAAAGACACCATCCAGCCCGACAACGGCATGGACGACCAGCTTTGTCCCGGCGGCGGACGCCATGCGGCGGGTGAAGACCCTGCCAAGCGCGAGCAGATCCTCGAGGGCGCCCGGCGCGCCTTCATGAACCAGGGCTTCGACGCCGCCAGCATGAACGACATCACCCGCGAGGCCGGCGTCTCGAAGGGCACGCTCTACGTCTATTTCGAGAACAAGGAAGACCTGTTCAAGGCGCTGATCATCCAGGGCAAGACCCGCGTGGTCCAGACCGCCAAGCATGCGCTCAACGATCATGACGACGTCGAGGAATCGCTCTTCGATTTCGGCGTGACGCTGACCACCAGCATGACGGCGGAAGAGACGATAAGGTCGATGCGCATGGTCATCGGCGTCATCGACCGCATGCCGCATCTGGCCGAACGTTTCTTCAGCGAAGCGCCCGAAAACGGCTACACCGTGCTCAAGGCCTATCTCGACCGTCAGGTTCCGGCCGGCACGCTCGACATCGAGAATACCGAAATGGCCGCCCGGCAGTTCATCGAGATGGCCCAGGCCGGCCTCTTCAAGCACCGGCTGTTTGGCGGCATGTGCACCGCACCGCCGCGCGAACAGATCGAGGGCACCGTTGCCGCAGCCGTCAGAGTGTTCATGTCCGCATACGGGCCAAAAACACGGGTAGACTGAGCCCGGCCCGGCGGCGCGTCCGCACCGTCACGTCCTCAATCCAGCAATTGCGATCAAGCGCGCCTTGCGGCAAGACCCTATGAGCATGGGTGTCTGCCACGGGAGTGAAGATGAGTGCTGTCGGAAGGGCGATCTGGTTCATCGAGAGCCATTTCGCGAACGATATATCGCTGGAGGAGATCGCCGGGGCTGCCGGCCTCTCGCGGTTTCACCTGTCGCGTGTCTTCGGGCTAGCGACGGGGCACTCCATCAGCGCCTATATCCGCGCACGGCGTCTGAGCGGTGCCGCGCAGAGCCTTGCCGACGGTTCCTCCAACATTCTCGCGGTGGCCCTCGAGGCAGGTTACGGCTCGCACGAGGCTTTCACCCGTGCCTTTCGCGAGCAATTCGGCGTGACGCCGGAGACCGTGCGCAAG
Organism: Ensifer sp.; assembly: GCF_031989085.1. Classification (NCBI taxonomy): domain Bacteria; kingdom Pseudomonadati; phylum Pseudomonadota; class Alphaproteobacteria; order Hyphomicrobiales; family Rhizobiaceae; genus Ensifer; species Ensifer sp. Next base: position 75,642 of record NZ_DALZXU010000014.1, on the reverse strand, counting down.
CAAGGGCACCTCAGCAACATCACACTGACGGAGCCAATCAGAATGGACGACACCCGCACACTCAAACTGGACCCGCCCCGCTTCGAAGACAGCCCGCCTTTGGTTCTGGCCGGTCTTGCCGACACCTATGCCTATGGCCGCACCGAAGGCATTCCCTCTCTGTGGCAGCGCTTCAACGCCCATTTCGGCAGCATTTCCGGCCAGAAGGGCAAGGTTGCCTATGGCGTCTGCAGTGAGAGCAACAGCGACGCCGGCACGTTCCGCTACATGGCGGCGGCCGAAGTCGACGACACAGCGGCACTTCCCGCCGGATTCTCGACGATCAGGCTGCCGAAGCAGCGCTACGCCGTTTTCCTGCATCGCGGCCACATATCGTCGATCGCGACAACCGCACAGCATATCTTCGGCACCTGGTTGCCGAAATCCGGGTTGCAGCACGGCGAAACGCCCGACCTGATCGAGCGCTACGACGATCGTTTCGACCCGCATTCGGGCATGGGCGTTGTGGAAATGTGGATTCCGATCCGACCATAAACGGTAAAGCGCCGCCGCAAACGGCCGGCGGCGCTTGTCACCTTCGCTGTGTTGCTTAAATACTGCCGCGATTCTTGCGCGACGACGCGCCACCGACACAAGGAAAGATCGCCGATGCAGGATTTAATGCTGCTAGCCCAGGACCCGACCGCCTGGGTCGCCCTCATAACACTGGTTGTCATGGAGGTGGTTCTCGGCATCGATAACCTGATCTTCATTTCCATCCTGACCAACAAGCTGCCGCCGGAACACCGCGAAAAGGCCCGCCGCATCGGTATCGGCCTGGCGCTCGTCATGCGGCTCGCGCTGCTCGGCACCGTCGCCTGGATCGTCAAGCTGACCACGCCGGTCTTCGAGGTTTTCGGGCATGGTTTCTCCTGGAAGGACCTGATCCTGATTGCCGGCGGCCTGTTCCTGGTCTGGAAGGCGACCAAGGAAATTCATCACAGCGTCGATCCGAGCGACCACGGCGAGGATTTCATCGCCTCTTCGGCAATCAACAGCTTCGGCGCGGCGATCGGCCAGATCCTGCTGCTCGATCTGGTCTTCTCCGTCGACAGCATCATCACCGCGGTCGGCATGACGCCGCACCTGCCGATCATGGTCATCGCCGTTCTGGCGGCGGTCGCAGTGATGCTGCTTGCCGCCAACCCGCTTGCCAACTTCATCGAGAAGAACCCGACGATCGTCATGCTGGCCCTCGCCTTCCTCCTGATGATCGGCACGACGCTGATTGCCGAAGGCATGGGCCTGCATGTGCCGAAGGGCTACATCTACGCGGCCATGGCGTTTTCAGCCCTGGTCGAGGTTCTCAACATGGTGGCGCGCAACGCGCGACTGCGAAAGAAGAACGCCGGCAAGCCGCACTGACCGGCTGCCGTTTCCAATCGATGAAAAGGCGGAGCGCGATGCTCCGCCTTTTTGCTTGCGGGCGTCTTGTTTGTCGAATTGACGAAAAAGGCCTGCATCCCCGGGAAACCCGGGGATGCAGGCCAGCTTGCTGCGGGGCGTTGGCGAGACCGCGCGCCGGACAGGTAAGGGAGCTCGACTGCCGTTTCGTTGGCCGCGGGAAGAAATCGGAAAAATTCCCGCGTTCTCCACCTCCGTCATGTCCGATTGGCACAGCGCGCGCCTCCCAGTTGAAAAACGTCCGAGACGGACGATCGTTCCCCTTGCCACCCTGGCGTCAGGCGTCAGGCATCGGGGCGGTGGCCGATTTCCACCAGGATGTTGCCGGGGATGACGACGTAGAAGACGTATGCGCCATGCCGCTCTTCCGGCTCGCTCATACGCATACCGGTCGGCAGGATGCGCCGGTAGGCCTCCTCGACCTGCAACCTCTCGGGCAGCAGGAAGCCGACATGATAGGTCTGGGCGCCAAGAGTGACCTGGTCGCCACCGCCCTGCCTTGCGATCGGCGGGCTGATCACCAGCACCATGCCGGCACCGTCGGTCAGGCGGTAGAAGGCATCCTTGCCGCGCCTTTCGACCAGTGCGAAGCCGAGATGGTCGATGAAGAACGTCGCTGTTTCGGCAACGACGGGGCTGTGAAGATCGAGATGGTTCAGTCGCATGTGCAGTCTCCGTGTTTGAGAAACGCGGCGGACTGCGTCTGATCCGGATACACCCCGCCGCGGACCGATGCGGATGCATCGGAACCACGCCGCGGGTTCGAACGATCAGGTTCGAGCAGAGCTTCGCAAAGGCCAGGAAAGCCTTTCGAAGGGACCGGGCTTACCATATCCGGTCCTGCCTTTTTCGACGGGGAAATGTCTAGCGCGGGCGCCGGACGCCGGCAAGATCCCAGCGATCAGTTCTTCTCCGCCTCCGGATCCCCCTTCTGCAGCTCCTGCAGATAGACGTCGAGGCGGTCGAACTTCTCTTCCCAGAAGCGCCGGTAGCTGTCGAGCCAGCTGTTGATGTCGCGCAAGGGCGCGGCTTCGAGCCGGCAGGGACGCCATTGCGCCTCGCGGCCGCGGCTGATCAGGCCGGCGCGCTCGAGGACCTTCAGGTGCTTGGACACGGCCGGCAGGCTCATCTCGAACGGCTCCGCCAGTTCGCCGACCGAGGCCTCGCCGAGCGAAAGCCGGGCAAGGATCGCCCTGCGCGTGGGGTCGGCAAGGGCTGAGAGCGTGGTCGACAGGCGATCTTCATGCATTTCCTAAAAAACCCTTTAGTTAAATAACCTCTCGGTTCAATATTACCCGCCACCGGCGGTGTCAACAAAAACCCGCGTGATCCACTTTCCGTTGACATGCTCCATGTTCTATGGTCTCACGCGAGCCGACTGGAATAGCCCGCCGATACCGCTGGTGCGGCACCCCTACGGGCCTTTCCTTCCCATAAAATGCGCGCCCGGCGGCCGGACTTGTCTTCCGGCAAGGGGCGAGAAGCACGTAAAACGGGCAAAGACCATGGCAGATTCAGCAGTTCGGGTACGCATCGCACCCTCCCCCACCGGCGAGCCGCATGTCGGCACCGCCTATATCGCACTGTTCAACTATCTCTTCGCAAAGAAGCACGGTGGCACCTTCATCCTCCGGATCGAGGATACCGATGCCACGCGCTCGACGCCGGAGTTCGAGCAGAAGGTGCTGGATGCGCTGAAATGGTGCGGGCTGGAATGGTCGGAAGGCCCCGATGTCGGCGGCCCCTATGGGCCCTACCGCCAGAGCGACCGCAAGGACATCTATCTCGACTACGTGCGCCAGATCGAAAAGAACGGCCACGGGTTCCGCTGTTTCTGCACGCCCGAGCGGCTGGAGCAGATGCGCGAAGCGCAGCGAGCCGCCGGCAAGCAGCCGAAATATGATGGCCACTGCCTGACGCTTTCCGCCGAGGAAGTGACGAGCCGCGTCGATGCCGGCGAGCCGCATGTCGTGCGCATGAAGATCCCGACCGAGGGTTCCTGCAAGTTCACCGACGGCGTCTACGGCGACGTCGAAATCCCGTGGGATTCGGTCGACATGCAGGTCCTGCTCAAGGCCGACGGCATGCCGACCTACCACATGGCAAACGTCGTCGACGACTATCTGATGAAGATCACCCACGTCGCGCGCGGCGAGGAGTGGCTGGCCTCGGTTCCCAAGCACATCCTGATCTATCAGTATCTCGGCCTGACGCCGCCGGTGTTCATGCACCTGTCGCTGATGCGCAATGCCGACAAGTCGAAGCTGTCGAAGCGCAAGAACCCGACCTCGATCTCCTATTATTCGGCGCTCGGCTATCTGCCGGAAGCGTTGATGAACTTCCTCGGCCTGTTCTTCATCCAGATCGCCGAAGGCGAAGAGCTGATGACGATGGCCGAGCTTGCCGAAAAGTTCGACCCGGACAACCTGTCGAAGTCCGGCGCGATCTTCGACATCCAGAAGCTCGACTGGCTGAACGGCCGCTGGATCCGCGAGAAGCTGAGCGACGACGAATTCCTCGGCCGGGTTCTCGCCTGGGCGTCGGAAAACGATCGCCTGAAGCAGGGCCTGAAGCTGTCGCAGTCGCGCATCTCCAAGCTCGGCGAATTGCCGGCTCTTGCCGACTTCCTGTTGAAGTCCGACCTCGGTCTCGAACCCTCGGCCTTCGCCAAGATCAAGTCGAGCCCGGAAGAACTGGTCGAGATCTTCAACACGGTCCAGCCGGACCTGGAAAAGATCCTCGAATGGAACAAGGAAACGATCGAGGCGGAACTGCGCGCCATCGCCGACCGCATGGGCAAGAAGCTCAAGGTCGTGCTGGCGCCGCTGTTCGTCGCGGTTTCCGGCTCGTCGCGCTCCCTGCCGCTCTTCGACAGCATGGAACTGCTCGGCCGCTCGGTCGTGCGCCAGCGCTTGAAGGTTGCGGGCCAGGTCGCCGCCTCGATGGCCGGCAGCGGAAAGTAAGGACAGGACGATGAACGACAAGACCGAGACAACAGCCCTCTCCTCCGACGTGACGGAAGTGCGCGCGCAGAAGCTGAAGCTGCTGCGCGAACAGATCGGCGACGTCTATCCGGCGCATTTCCACCGCACGATGACCAATGCCGAACTGGCAGCGAAATACGAAAGCCTCGAGCTCGACACCGAGACGCAGGACGTCGTCACGGTCGCCGGTCGCGTCTACTCGTCGCGCAACTCCGGCATGTTCATGGACATCCATGACGCCTCCGGCAAGATCCAGATCTTCAGCCACAAGGACACCACGCCGGAAGACGCGCGTGCACTGCTGCCGATGATCGACATCGGCGACATCATCGGCGTCACCGGCGTCGTACGCCGCACCAAGCGCGGCGAGCTGACGATCAACGCCCAGGCGATCACAATGCTGACGAAGTCGCTGCTGCCGATGCCCGAGAAGTGGCATGGCCTCTCCGACATCGAGCTGCGCTACCGCAAGCGCCACCTCGACATCATGACCAACGAGGAATCCAAGCTCCGCTTCCAGCAGCGCAGCAGGATCGTCTCGGGCATCCGCCGCTTCATGGAAGACGACGGCTTCATGGAAGTCGAAACCCCGATGCTGCATTCGGTCTACGGTGGCGCCACGGCCGAACCGTTCAAGACCCACCACAACACGCTGAAGCTCGACATGTACCTGCGCATCGCGCCGGAACTGTACCTGAAGCGCACGCTGGTATCGGGCCTGACCGACAAGGTGTTCGAGATCAACCGCAACTTCCGCAACGAAGGCGTGTCGACGCGGCATAATCCCGAGTTCACCATGATGGAGTGCTACTGGGCCTATGCCGACTACGAGGACATCATGGACCTCGTCGAGCGGCTGTTTGAGAAGCTCGCTCTGTCGATCCACGGCTCGACCGAATTCATGTTCGGCGACAAGGAAATCTCCTTCAAGGGTCCGTTCCGTCGCGTGCCGATGCCGGATGCCGTCAAGGAAGCGACCGGCATCGACTTCCTGGCGATGAAGACCGACGAGGAAGCCCGCGTTGCCGCCAAGGCAGCCGGTTTCGAAGTCGAGAAGGACTGGACCTGGGGCGAGTGCCTCGCCTTCGTCTTCGAAGAGAAGGTCGAGCCGACGCTGATCCAGCCGTCGCACGTCACCCATTTCCCGAAGGACATCTCGCCCTTTGCCAAGGAAGTTCCGGGCGAACCGCGCCTCGTCGAGCGTTTCGAGACCTATTGCAACACCTGGGAACTCGGCAACGCGTTTTCCGAGCTCAACGATCCGGAAGAGCAGCGCGCCCGCATGGTCGAGCAGCTGGAGCAGGCGCATGCGCGCGGCGAAAAGGCCAAGCAGCTCGACGACGAGTTCCTTGATGCCATCGACCAGGGCATGCCGCCGGCAGGTGGCCTCGGCATCGGCGTCGACCGCCTGATCATGCTGCTCACCAACGCGCCATCGATCCGCGACATCATCCTGTTCCCGGCGCGCCGCAACAAGGCCGATTGATCAGCGCCGCGATGGCATGAAACAAAAAGCCCGGCGCGATTGCGGCGGGCTTTTTTCGTTGGCTATGTCATTCGATTGCGCAAACAATCCGTCAGTGGCCGGCCGGCGCCTCGGCGCTTTCGGCTTTCGGCTCCGCCGCTGCGGCCTCGGTCACGACCTCGCCGGCCTCGGCAACGGCATTGGGGTCGACGCAGGGCGAACGATCTTCCATGCCGGCCATCATGTCGCGGATGTCGCCAACGGAAAGATCGACCGTGCTGCCGTGAAAGAAACCGGCGGAGTTTGCCGTGCCTTTATTGTAGGACGCCCGAAACGGTTGATCCATGCCCGGAACGCTTTGCGGGCCCGGTGCGAACAGCACCTGCGCCCCGATCGCGGCGCCACGGACCTCGGCCCGCAATTCCGGCCCGGCGGCATCCAGAACGACGACCTGGTAGAGATCGGCCTTCTCTGACTTGGAGAGCGCACCGACGACGCGCAATGCCGTGCGCATGCGCGCTTCGCCATCGGCCCGATCGGTCTTGATATGCATGCGAACCCAGCGTTGGCCGTGATGACCGAGCTTGATTGTTCGCACGAGCGTGCATTCGAGACCGGAGGTGGCGGGCTTGGACATGCGCTCCATCAGCGCGTCGCGGCCGACATAGACGGCCGCTGCACCTGAAGCCGCCGACACCCCGAAGGCCGCGACAAGAATGACGAGCAACCGCTTGGACGGGCGCAACTTGCCGAGAATAGCCTTCAAGAGAGTGGCTCCACTGTCACAACAGGAACTGAAACAAGGCCCGAAGGCGCCTGCCAAGGATAGGCGCGCGACCTTTCGGAAAGTTTAAGCGGCCGCAGCCGGCTTGTGATCGAAAACAACACAGAGTGAGCCAGGGCCTTTTCCCGCTTGCGGTCGGGGAAATGCGGCTCTGATCGATCCACGATTGACTTTCGCAGGCATCTTGCCTCCATTGCGACCCGTCAAACGCAAGAAAAAGAAAAGAAGGACACATGCACAAGGTTATCTTTGATACGGATCCGGGCATCGACGATGCGATGGCCCTCCTCTTCCTTCACCGCCATCCGGATATCGATCTCATCGGCATCACCACGGTCTTCGGCAACGCCTCGGTCGAAACGACGACCCGCAATGCGCTGTTCCTGAAGCGCGAGTGGGGCATCCAGGCGCCGGTGGCAAAGGGTCTCGACAAGACCTTCAATCCGGACCGGCCGCATGTCGGCTGGCCGACCTTCATCCACGGCGACGACGGCCTCGGCAACATCGACGTGCCCGAGACGATCGACCTGCCGGTCGATCCGCGTGCCGCCCACCGCTTCATCATCGACACCGTTCGCGCCAATCCCGGCGAAGTGACGCTGGTTGCCGTCGGTCGCATGACCAACCTGGCGCTGGCGCTGCGCGAGGATCCCGACTTTGCGCCGCTGGTGCGCGAAGTGGTGATCATGGGCGGCGCCTTCGACGTCAACGGCAACATCACGCCGGCTGCCGAAGCCAACATCCATGGCGATCCCGAGGCTGCCGACGTCGTCATGACGGCACCCTGGCCGGTCACCGTCGTCGGTCTCGACGTCACCACCAAGACGGTGATGACCAAGTCGATGCTCGCCGACATCGCCGCGCGCGGCGGCGCACCGGCAAAGCTGCTTTCGGACATCTCGCAATTCTACATCACCTTCTACGAACAGCACGTGCCCGACGGCATGGTGGTGCATGACAGCTGCGCCTGCGCCTATGTCGTGGCGCCGGATCTGTTCAAGGTGCGCAGTGGCGTCATCCGCGTCGTCTGTGGCGGCATTGCCGACGGCCAGACGATCCAGAAGCCCGACAGCCGGCTGTTCCCGCCGAGCCCGTGGGACCAGCTGCCGAGCCAGAAGGCCTGCGTCGATATCGACGCGGCCGGAACGCTGAAGCTGATCGGCGACACGCTGGCGCTGAACGGCTGAAGCCGTCTCGGATGGATCGGCCACACCGACCGTTCGAAAAACTTTGCGGCGACGGCTGGCGGATCCCTTTCCGCCAGCTATCTCTAAGGGCATGAAACCGGACGCCCTGCTCTATCCCGCCCCGAAAGGTCTCTATTGCGAGATCGGGGATTTCTACATCGACCCGGTGCAACCGGTCGACCGCGCGCTGATCACCCACGGCCATTCCGACCATGCACGCTCCGGCCACGGCCAGGTACTCGCCACCCGCGAAACCCTCGACATCATGCGCATCCGCTACGGCGAAGACTTTTGCGGCACGAGCCAGGCCGCGACGCTCGGCGAGACGATCGACGTCAACGGTGTGACCGTGCGTTTCCACCCGGCCGGCCATGTTCTCGGCTCGGCGCAGATCGCGGTCGAGGCCCGGGGCACGCGCATCGTCGTCTCGGGCGACTACAAGCGACGGCGAGACCCGACCTGCCTCCCCTTCGAGCCGGTCGCCTGCGACGTTTTCATCACCGAAGCCACCTTCGGCCTGCCGGTCTTCCACCATCCCGACGACCGCACCGAGATGCAGCGGCTTCTGGCATCGCTCAAACAGTTCCCCGAGCGCACCCATGTGGTCGGCGCCTATGCGCTCGGCAAAGCGCAGCGCGTGATCGCCCTTCTGCGCGAGCAGGGCTATGATGCGCCGATCTTTATTCACGGCGCCCTGCAGCGGCTCTGCGATTACTATCGCGGCGAAGGCATCGACCTTGGCGAATTGCGACCGGCGACGCTCGCCGCCGACGAGAAGCAGGATTTTGCCGGCACCATCGTCATCGGGCCGCCCTCTGCCTTTGCCGACCGCTGGGCCCGGCGCTTCGTCGATCCGCTGGCCATCTTCGCCTCGGGATGGATGATGATCCGGCAGCGGGCCAAGCAGCGCGGCGTGGAGCTGCCGCTGGTCATCTCCGACCATTGCGACTGGCCGGAGCTGACGCAGACGATCCGCGAGATCGGCCCGGCGCAGGTCTGGGTCACGCACGGGCGCGAAGAGGCGCTGGTGCGCTGGTGCGAGCTTCAGGGTATCGCTGCGCGACCGTTGCATCTCGTCGGCTACGACGACGAGGGGGAATGAGCAATGAAGGCCTTCGCCGAACTGCTCGACCGCCTCGTGCTGACCCCGCAGCGCAACGCCAAGATCCGGCTTCTGGCGGACTACTTCCGATCCGCGCCCGATCCGGACCGCGGCTATGCGCTGGCGGCGATCGCCGGCACCCTGTCGCTCGCCACCGTCAAGCCGGCGATGATCCGCGACTTGCTGCTCGAGCGCATGGACGAGGTGCTGTTTCGCTATTCCTACGATTACGTCGGGGACCTCGCCGAGACCGTATCACTGGTCTGGGAGCCGCCCGAAGGCGTGGTGCCAGACGACATTCCGCTTGGCGACGCCATCGACAAGCTGCAGACGACCGGCCGCGCCCATGTGCGTGGCGTCGTTCGCGACATGCTCGACCGGCTCGACACCCCGGCGCGCTTCGCCTTCCTGAAACTGGTGACCGGCGGCCTGCGCATCGGCGTCTCCGCCAAGCTCGCCAAACAGGCACTGGCCGAAATGGGTGGCAAGGATGTCACCGAGATCGAGACCCTCTGGCATGGGCTGGCGCCGCCCTATCTCCCGCTCTTCCGCTGGCTTACCGGTGAGGCGGAGAGGCCGGTTCTGTCGACACCCGCCGTCTTCCATTCGGTGATGCTGGCAACGCCGGTCGGCGAAGGCGACCTCGATGGGCTTGACCCCAAGGATTTTGCCGCCGAATGGAAATGGGACGGCATCCGCGTGCAGCTTGCCAATATCGGCGGCACCAAAAGGCTCTATTCGCGCAGCGGCGACGAAATCTCCGGCGCCTTTCCCGACGTGCTGGAGGCGGCCGATTTCTCCGGCATCATCGACGGCGAACTGCTGGTCGGCGGCACGGCTCGCACTAACCGCGCCACCCGGACCTTTTCCGACCTGCAACAACGGCTCAACCGCAAGACCGTCAGCCGCAAGATGCTCGACGAATACCCTGCCTTCATCCGCGCCTATGACGTGCTCTTTTCCGATGAAGTCGATGTGCGAGGGGAACACTTCCTGGCAAGGCGGGCGCTTTTGAGCGAACTGGTGGCGAGCGCCTCGCCGCAGCATTTCGACCTGTCGCCGCTCGTGCCGTTTTCCTCCTGGGAAGAGCTCGACCAGATGCGGTCCGATCCGCCCGATCCCGTCATCGAGGGCATCATGCTGAAGCGGCTGGATTCGCCCTATACGGCCGGTCGCGCCAAGGGGCCATGGTTCAAGTGGAAGCGCGCGCCGTTCAATGTCGACGCCGTGCTGATGTATGCCCAGCGCGGCCACGGCAAGCGCTCCAGCTACTACTCCGATTTCACCTTCGGCGTCTGGACCGAGATCGACGGCAAGGAAACGCTGGTGCCGGTGGGAAAGGCCTATTTCGGCTTCACCGATGCCGAGCTCGAAATTCTCGACCGCTTCGTCAGGGACAATACCACCGAACGTTTCGGCCCGGTCCGGGCGGTCAGGGCAGAGCCGGCCTTCGGCTTCGTCGTCGAGGTCGCCTTCGAGGGCCTCAACCGCTCGACGCGGCACAAGTCCGGCGTCGCCATGCGCTTTCCCCGCATTGCCAGGCTGCGGCAGGACAAGCTCCCCCACGAGGCCGACCGGCTCGAAACCCTGCAGGCGATGATCGAGAGCAAATCGTGATCGAAAACCGGGAACCGTCGGGCCCGGCTGGCGTTTGATTAACTCGAACGCACGCAAGGAGATGCGACATGCCGGCAAAATCCAAGGCACAGCAGAAGGCGGCCGGCGCAGCGCTTGCCGCCAAACGCGGAGACATGAAGAAATCCGAACTCAAGGGCGCCTCGCGCGAGATGGAAAAATCCATGACGGAAGGCGAACTTGAAGATCTCGCCGCAACCAAGCGCAAGAAACTGCCCGAGCGGACGACGGATAAATGAGCATAGCCGAACATAAAAGCCGAAACTAAAACAACAAATATTAACACCAGTTTGGGATCATCCCGGTTGTTCGCAATCCTTTTGACGCCGCCGGGGTGATCTTGTGCCTGCCAGACATGCCCTCCATCTCGGAAGAAAGAAACTTTCCGGGGTTCTGACGCCGAATTACCTTCCCGCGATCATCGCCACCTTCGTCGTTCTTGTGGCGGGCATCCTTGCAGACAATCAGAACCAGGTGGTCTCGGAAGCGCGCGTGCGCTCGCAGGTTGCCAGCGAACTCAACCCGATCCGCTCCAAGCTCGAAGCCGGCATCAACGGCAATATCCAGCTCGTGCGCGGTCTGATCGGCACCATCGTGACCGAACCGGCCATGAGCCAGGAGCGCTTCTCCGCCCTTTCCCGCAGCATCTTCACCGAGCGCTCGCAGCTGCGCAGCATCGCCGCAGCCCCCAACCTGGTCGTGCGCATGGCCTATCCGCTGCAGGGCAACGAGAAGGCGATCGGTCTCGACTACCGCAAGAACGACGCGCAACGCGCCGCCGTGTTCAAGGTCAGGGACACGGGCAAGATGGTGCTCGCCGGTCCGGTCGATCTGGTGCAGGGCGGCCGCGGGCTGATCGGCCGGTTTCCCGTCTCGATCGACGCCGGCGGCGGCAGCAATCGCTTCTGGGGGATCGTGTCGGCCGTCATCGACGTCGATCGTCTCTACAACGACAGCGGCCTACGCTCATCCAAGCTGGGCATCGACATCGCGATTACCGGGCGCGATGGCACCGGCAGCGGTGGTGCCGCCTTCTTCGGCGATGCCAGGATATTCGATAACGCCCCGGTGGAGATGACGGTCCTTTTGCCCGGCGGCTCGTGGCATATCGCTGCCGTGCCCAAGGGCGGCTGGCCGCAGACGGCGCGCAACGCCTGGCTTATCCGCGCACTGATTATCGCCGGCGGCCTGATGATCGTCCTGCCGATGCTGTTGACCGGCCGATTGATGAGCGAGCGGCAAAACAACATTCGCGCCCTCAGGCAGAGCAAGGCGCAATTGCAGGAGCTGTCGCATCGCCTGAAGATCGCGCTCGATACGTCGCAGATCGGCATCTGGGAACTCGATATCGAGAGCGGCAAGCTGCTTTGGGACGAGCGGATGAAGGAGCTCTACGGCAAAAGCGGCTCGCTTCGCAAAACCTATGACGATTGGAAGACCACCCTGCATCCGGACGATGTCGCCCGAGCCGAACAGGAGTTCGCGCAAGCGCTTCTTGCCGACGCCGCCTACAATTCCGAGTTTCGGGTGCAATTGCCTGACGGCACCCTTCGCCATATTCGTGCGGTCGGCTCCGTCTATAGCGGTGCCGACGGCCGCAGGAAGCTCGTCGGCGTCAACTGGGACGTCACCGCCGACATCACGACCCGCGCGACGCTGTCGGAAGCCAAGCGCCAGGCAGAGGCGCACAGCGCCGAGCTGGAAGCGGCCCGCCATCGCATGGAATTCAACGCCCTGCACGACCCGCTGACCGGCTTGCCCAACCGGCGTTTTCTCGATCAGGTGCTGGCGGACAGGAGCCACCACTTCGACGAGCAAGCAAGGCTCAGCATCTTCCATATGGACCTCGACCGCTTCAAGCAGATCAACGATACGCTCGGACATGCCGCCGGCGACGAGATCCTGCGCCATGCGGCCGCCTTGCTGCGCGCCAACGCCAAGGAGAGGGACTTCGTCGCCCGCATCGGTGGCGACGAATTCGTCATCGTCCGCCCGGAGGACAGTGCCGAGCCCGACGCGCGGCTCGCGTCCTCGATCATCGAGGCGATGAGCGTTCCGGTTCGCTACAAGGATCAGGAGTGCCGCATCGGCGTCAGCATCGGCATTGCAGCGCAGTCTGCGCCTGCCGACGACCTGGCGCAGATCCTCGTCAATGCCGATATCGCCCTCTACGAAGCCAAGCGCCGCGGCCGCAACCGGCATGAAACCTTCACGGGCGACCTTAAGACCGCCGTTTTCAAGACCAAGCAGACCGCCGACGAGATCCTTCGCGGCCTGGAGCACAAGGAATTCATCGCGCATTTCCAGCCGCAGTTCTGCCCCCGGACCCTCGAAGTCATCGGCGTCGAGGCGCTGGCGCGCTGGGATCATCCGACCAAGGGTCTGCTCGGGCCGCACACCTTCCTCAAGACCGCCGAGGACATCAACGTGGTCGCCTCCATCGACCAGCTGATCCTGGAGCAGGCGCTGTTCCAGATCTACCGCTGGCAAGCCAATGGCATCCATATCCCGAAGGTCTCGGTCAACCTGTCCTATGCCCGCCTTCACGACGAGGGGCTGATCGACCGTCTCGAGCAGTTGCAGATCCCGCCGGGTCGCCTGTCCTTCGAACTCCTGGAATCGATCTCCTTCGACGAAAGCGACGTCACGGTGCTGTCGAACATTCGGCGCATCAAGGAACTCGGCATCGACATCGAGATCGACGATTTCGGCACCGGCTATGCCTCGATCCTCAGCCTGCTGAAACTGACGCCGCGTCGCCTGAAGATCGATCGGCAGCTCATTCTGCCAATCCTGGATTCGCCTGCGGAAAAACGCCTTGTCGAATCGATCATCGACATCGGCACGTCGCTCGGCATCGAAGTGATCGCCGAGGGCGTGGAGACGCGCCAGCATGCCCGCATTCTGCAAGAGCTCGGTTGTCACGGCCTCCAGGGCTACGCCTTTGCCCGACCGATGAGCGCCAACGATCTCGCCACCTTCATCTTCGAGCGCAGGTGGCAGGCGGCCTGACATCGCCGCGACCCACCCGCCGCAGCTCGACGCGTGGCCGGGGTGGTCGAAAATGACGCATTCTCACATTTTTCCGGTCTTCGAGGCTTGGCAGCCCCCGGTAAAATCGTCATAAAAACATACGGCTGTCACCGCTATGCGGATCATGACGGCGTCGTCTGCGACCGTTGCATCGGCGATGGTCCTCAAGGGGCTTCGGCACCCAATTTCCATGATGCCCAAGAGAAGGGAACGGTACGATCGAATACGCGGGGAAATTGCTTTCTGTCTTCATCCTAGCCCCGTTCGCGGGAAGCCTCATTGCAATCTTCTTTCCGCCCGATCAACGCGGCGCAACGGCCTGGTTCGCAGGCGCGATCGCGCTTCTCTGCTTCCTGGTTGCAGCCTGTCTCTATCCTTTCGTGACATCAGGCGGGGTCCTGCGCTACGAACTGGCCTGGATACCGGAGCTCGGTCTCAATTTCACCTTGAGGATGGACGGCTTTGCCTGGCTGTTCACGGTGCTGGTGACGGCGATCGGCGTGCTCGTCGTGCTCTACGCCCGCTATTACATGGCGGCCGAGGATCCGGTCCCGCGCTTCTTCTCCCTGTTCCTTGCCTTCATGGGGTCGATGCTCGGCGTCGTGCTTTCCGGCAATCTGATCCTGCTTGCGGTCTTCTGGGAGCTGACAAGCATCGTCTCCTTCCTGCTCATCGGCTATTGGCACCATAACGCCCACGCCCGCGACGGCGCGCGCATGGCGCTGACGATGACCGGCATGGGCGGGCTCTGCATGCTCGTCGGCCTGTTGATCATGGGCCGGATCGTCGGCAGCTATGACCTCGACGTCGTGCTCGCCTCCGGCGACATGATCCGCGAACACCCGCTCTATCTGGCAACCCTGGTCCTCATTCTTCTTGGAGCCTTGACCAAGAGCGCCCAGTTTCCGTTCCATTTCTGGCTGCCGCACGCCATGGCGGCGCCCACCCCCGTTTCGGCCTATCTGCATTCGGCGACGATGGTGAAGGCAGGCGTGTTCCTGCTCGTGCGATTCTGGCCGGTCATGGCCGGCACCGAAGCTTGGTTCTGGATCGTCGGCCTCGCCGGGCTGACGACGCTGCTTCTCGGCGCCTATTTCGCCATCTTCCAGCAGGACCTGAAGGGGCTGCTCGCCTATTCGACCATCAGCCACCTCGGTTTGATCACGGTGCTGCTCAGCCTCGGCAGCCCGCTGGCTGCCGTCGCCGCGGTCTTCCACATCGTCAATCACGCCACCTTCAAGGCATCGCTGTTCATGGCGGCCGGCATCATCGACCATGAAACCGGCACCCGCGACATGCGCAAGCTCGGCGGATTGATACGCTACATGCCCGGCACCGCCATGCTGGCCATGGTCGCAAGCGCCGCCATGGCGGGCGTGCCGTTGTTGAACGGCTTCATCTCCAAGGAAATGTTCTTCGCAGAGGCGATCGAGACGCATCAGGCCAATCTGCTCGATACGATCACGCCCTATGTCGCGACGCTTGCGGGCATGTTTGCCGTCACCTACTCATTGCGCTTCATTCACAGCGTCTTCTTCGGCAAGACACCGAGCGACATGCCGAAGATCCCGCACGAGCCGCCGCGCTGGATGCGCGCGCCGATCGAGTTTCTGGTGCTCGCCTGCCTCGTCGTCGGCATCATCCCTGCGATCACCATCGGCCCGTTCCTGCACACCGCCGTCGTATCGGTCCTCGGTGCCAGCACGCCGCAATACAGCCTTTCGGTCTGGCATGGCTGGAACCTGCCGCTGATCATGAGCTTCGTGGCGCTTCTCGGCGGCATCGGTCTCTATTTCCTGATGCGCAACTATCTCGCGACCAGCACCGAAGGCCCGCCGGTCTTCCGCCTGCTGCACGGCCAGCGCATCTTCGAGCGCGTGCTGGTGACGCTCTCGTGGAAATGGGCGCGCTGGCTCGAACAGCGGCTCGGCACCCGTCGGCTGCAGCCGCAGATGCGCTTCCTCGTCTTCGTCGCGATCCTCGCCGGCGCCTTGCCGCTCTTGCTCAATCACTACCGACTGCCGGCACTTGTGGTGCGTGGCATCGATCCGGCCTTCGCGCTTCTCTGGGCGATCGGCATCGCCTGCGCTGTCGGGGCCGCCTATCAGGCGAAATTCCACCGGCTGGCAGCGCTGGTGCTTCTGGGCGGCGCCGGTCTCGTCACCTGCATCACCTTCGTCTGGCTGTCGGCGCCCGACCTTGCCGTTACCCAGTTGCTCGTCGAGATCGTCACCACGGTCCTGATCCTGCTCGGCCTGCGCTGGCTGCCAAAGCGCATCGAGGATACGCAGGAATCCGAACTCCTGTCGCTACGCGTCCGTCTGCGGCGCCTGCGCGACTTCGTGCTGGCGATCGTGGCCGGTGGCGGCGTGGCGCTGATCGCCTATACGGTGATGACCCGGCCGATGCCGGAAACGATCGCCAGCTATTTCCTCGAGCGCGCCTACAAGGAAGGCGGCGGCACCAACGTCGTCAATGTCATCCTCGTCGACTTCCGCGGCTTCGACACGCTCGGTGAAATCGCGGTGCTCGCGATCGTGGCGCTGACCGTGTTCGCGCTGCTGCTGCGCTTCCGCCCGCAGGCCGACAGCCTGGAGGCGCCGGAACAGCAGCAGGTCCAGAACGCCTTCGACGACGATCACCCCGACCGCGCCAAGGGCGACAGCGTCGCCGAATATCTGTTCGTGCCATCGGTGATCATGCGCTGGATGTTCCCGGTCAGCGGCATGCTGGCGGCCTATTTCTTCCTGCGCGGCCATGACCTGCCGGGCGGCGGCTTTGCCGCCGGTATCGCCATGTCGATCGGCTTCATCCTGCAGTACATGTCCGGCGGCACCCGCTGGGTCGAGGAACGTCTGCGCATCCACCCGCTGCGCTGGATGAGCATCGGCATCCTCGTTGCTGCGGCAACGGGCATCGGCTCATGGCTGTTCGGCTATCCGTTCCTGACGTCGCACGCGCAGTACCTCACCTTGCCGATCATCGGGAAGATCCCGCTCGCAAGCGCGATCTTCTTCGATCTCGGCGTCTTCTCGCTGGTGGTCGGAGCGACGGTGCTCATCCTGATTGCGCTCGCGCACCAGTCCATCCGCGCGCCGCGTGCCCATGCCCGCGCCCTTCGCGCCGCGAAGGAGGCGAAATAATGGAGCTCATCCTGTCTGCCGCCATCGGCGTGCTCACCGCCTCAGGCGTGTACCTGCTGCTCCGGCCGCGCACCTATCAGGTGATCATCGGCCTGTCGCTGCTCTCCTATGCCGTCAATCTCTTCATCTTCGGCATGGGCCGGCTGCGCGTAAACGCGCCTCCCATTCTCGAGCCCGGCGGCGTCGGCGATCTATCGCGCTATACCGATCCGGTGCCGCAGGCACTGGTGCTGACCGCCATCGTCATCGGCTTTGCCATGACGGCGCTCTTCCTCGTCGTGCTGCTCGCCTCGCGCGGCTTCACCGGCACCGACCATGTCGACGGAAGGGAGCAGCGCAGTGACTGATTGGCTGCACCACCTCATCATCCTGCCCATCCTCATACCGTTGATGGTGGGCGCGGCGATGATCCCGATCGACGAACGCAACCGCATGGCCAAGGGCGTCATGGGCTTCGTCTCGACGCTCGTCCTATTCCTGCTTTCCATGGCGCTGATGCGCGCGAGCGCATCGACCGAGGGCTTTCTCGCCGGCACCAGCGTCTACCAGCTCGGCAACTGGCCGGCACCCTTCGGCATCGTGCTGGTGCTCGACCGGCTGTCGGCGCTCATGCTGTGCCTGACGAGCGGACTGGCGCTCGCAGCCCAGGTCTATTCCATCGCCCGCTGGCACACCGCCGGCCATCACTTCCACTCGCTGTTCCAGCTTCTGATCGCCGGCCTCAATGGCGCGTTCCTGACCGGCGACCTGTTCAATCTCTTCGTCTTCTTCGAGATCATGCTGGCGGCATCCTATGGCCTCCTGCTGCACGGTTCCGGTCCGCTGCGCGTCAAGGCCGGGCTGCACTACGTCGCCATCAACCTTGCGGCGTCGTCGCTGTTCCTGATCGGCGTCAGCCTGATCTATGGCGCGACCGGCACGCTCAACATGGCCGACCTGGCCATCAAGCTTGCGACGATCTCGCCGGAAAACCGGCAGATGGTCGAAGTCGGCGCCGGCATCCTTGGCGTCGCCTTCCTGGTCAAGGCCGGCATGTGGCCCTTGAGTTTCTGGCTACCGACCGCCTATTCCGCGGCAACGCCGCCGGTAGCAGCCGTCTTCGCCGTGCTGACCAAGGTCGGCATCTACGTCATCCTGCGCCTGTCGCTGCTCGTCTTCGGTGCCAATGCCGGCGTTTCAGCGGGCTTCGGCCAGACGCTGCTGGTGATCGGCGGAATGCTGACGATCGCCTTCGGCGCGATCGGCGTGCTCGCCTCCCAGGCCATGGGTCGGCTTGCGGCCTATTCGGTCCTCGTCTCCTCGGGCACGTTGCTGGCGGCGATCGGCCTTGGGCATTCGAGCATGATTGCCGGCGCGCTGTTCTACCTCGTCAGCTCGACGCTGACGATCTCGGCCTTCTTCCTGCTGATCGAACTGGTTGAGCGCGGCCGCGACGCCGGTGCCGACGTTCTGGCGGTGACGATGGAGGCCTATGGTGACGCCGACGAGGATGAGGAAGTCGATGAAGCGGGCGCTGCCATCCCCGGCACCATGGCGGTGCTCGGCCTCTGCTTCTGCCTCTGCGCCCTTCTGCTCGCCGGCCTGCCGCCGCTTTCCGGTTTCGTTGCCAAGTTCGCGATCCTCAGCGGTCTCTTCGGCCTCTCCGGCGCCGAGCCGAGCCCGGCGCTTTCGGCCGCCGACTGGACCTACGTCACCCTGCTGATCCTGTCGGGCCTTTCCGCCATGATCGCGATGAACCGCGTTGGCATCCGCACCTTCTGGGCCTCGATCGAAAACACCGTGCCGCGGGTCTTCGTCATCGAGATCGCGCCGGTGGTGGTGCTGCTCGGCGCCTGCATCTTCCTGAGCCTGCAGGCGGGCCCGACGATGCGCTACATGCAGGCAACCGCGGATTCGCTGCTCAACCCATCGGGCTATACGGAGCGCGTGCTGACGGCACCGCGCATGGGAGGGCAGTAGCCGATGCGCACCTGGTTCCCCTATCCGCTTCTGTCGCTCGGCCTCCTCATCATCTGGATGCTGCTGAACCAGTCGGTCGCTCCCGGCACCATCGTCATGGGCACGATCCTCGGCGTGTCGCTCGCCTGGGTGACCCTGAAGCTGACGCCGGCCCGCTCGCATCCGCGCCGCATCCTGCTGATGCTGCGCTTCGGTGCCAGCGTGTTCGTCGACGTCATCCGCTCGAATATAGCGGTCGCCCTCGTCATCCTGCGCGCCGGCCGCCGTGCGCCAAATTCCGGCTTCCTGACGGTCGATATCGACATCGAGGATGAGAACGCGCTGGCGCTTCTCGCCTGCATCATGACCGCGACCCCCGGAACGGCCTGGCTCGAATATGATCGCGGCCGGAAATCGCTGCTTTTCCACGTGCTCGACATGGAGAACGAAGAGGTCTGGATCAACACGGTGAAGCGCTATGAGGCCGGTTTGAAGGAGATGTTCGCATGACGGTACTCGCCATCATCTGGTCGATTCTCGCAGCCCAGATCATGATCGGGCTTGCCATGGCGTTTGCGCTCTACCGTATGATCAAGGGACCGCGCGCCCAGGACCGCATTCTCGGCCTGGATACGCTCTATATCAACGCCATGCTGATGCTGCTGACCTTCGGTATCCGCACCGCCAACAGCATCTATTTCGAATCCGCGTTGATCGTGGCGCTGATCGGCTTCGTCTCGTCGATCGCCTTCGGCAAGTTCCTGATGCGCGGGGAGGTGATCGAATGAGCCATCTGACCGACCTTCCGACCTGGGCCGCCGTCATTGTCTGCGGGCTCGTTCTTCTCGGTGCCGCTATCGCCCTTGTCGGCTCGCTGGGCCTGCTGCGGCTGCCGGACTTTTACACTCGCCTGCATGCCCCGACGCTCGCCACCAGTGGCGGCGTCATCCTGATCTGCACGGCCTCCATGGTCTGCTTTGCCGTGCTGCAGAACCGTTGGGTGTTCCACGAAGTCCTGATCATCGTCTTCGTCATCATGACCACGCCGGTCACACTGATGCTGCTCGGCCAGGCCGCACTTTACCGTGACCGCGTCGAGGAACGCCGTGGCGTGCCGCTGAAGCAGAAGCCGCTTCCTGTCGAGACGCCGGAAGACGGCAAGGAATAAGGCTACTCGCGCCCTCTGAACCGCCGCTGATAGGCGGGATCGTAAAGCGAGCTTTCGCGGAAATCCGCAGCTTCGAGCCCCGGACCGACAAAGATCAGCGCCGTGCGCTCGATAGGCTCGTCGGCAACCTTTCCGGCGATCGTGCCGAGCGTGCCGCGCACGATCCGCTCATCGGGCCAAGACGCCTTGACGACGATGGCGACGGGGCATTCGGCGCCATAGAGCGGCGTCAGTTCCTCGACCACCTTATCGAGGGCATGGATGGCCAGATGGATGGCAAGTGTTGCGCCGGTGGCGCCGAAGCCGGCCAGCGTTTCGGTGTTCGGCATCGGCGAGGCGCGACCGGAAACGCGCGTCAGCACCAGGCTCTGGGCGACGGCCGGAATGGTCAATTCGCGGCCGAGTGCTGCGGCAGCGGCCGCGAAGGACGGAACGCCCGGCGTCATGGTGTAGCCGATGCCGTGTTTCTCCAGCCGACGGATCTGCTCGGCAACCGCGCTCCAGACGGAGAGATCGCCGGAATGCAGGCGAGCCACGTCCTCGCCAGCTTCATGAGCGCGCAGATATTCGGCCTCGATCTCGTCCAGCGACATCGGCGCGGTATCGACGATGCGCGCGCCGGGCGGGCAATATTGCAGGAGTTCCGGCGAGACGATCGATCCGGCGTAGAGGCAGACCGGGCAACGCCCGATCAGGTCGCGACCGCGAACCGTGATCAGATCCGCAGCCCCAGGGCCAGCGCCGATGAAATGTACCGTCATGTGTTTCTCCGCACTTTCCAGGTGCCGTTCACGCAAATGCGTCAACCGCGCCAATCTTCTGTCCCTTGCAAGTCCGAACGCAGAACAGCGCTAGCTCTTCGTCCACGACCATTGCGTGACCGGCATCGCCGGCCGCCAGCCCGTCATGCCGCCGATCGGCAGCGCCCGGGCAATATCGATGCGGATGAGCGATCCGCCGAGCTTGGCGTGGCGTTGCAGCAGCACCGCTTCCATCTCTGTCGTCACGGCATTGGCGACCAGCCGGCCACCCTCGCCGAGTGCAGCGACCGCCGCATCCATGACGCCCGGCTCGCTGCCGCCGCCGCCGATGAAGATCGCGTCGGGGCGCGAAAGACCTGTGAGTGCCGCCGGCGCCTTGCCCTGAACGACCATCAGGCCGGGCACGCCGAAGGCCTCGGCATTGCGGCCGACGCGGACCGCGCGCTCGGGCGAAGCCTCGATGGCGATCGCCCGCATGGCCGGATCGGCGAGCATCCATTCGATACCAATCGAGCCGGAGCCGGCACCGATATCCCAGAGCAGCTCGCCCTTGCGCGGCGAAAGCGCCGACAGCGTCAGCGCCCGCACCTCCCGCTTGGTGATCTGCCCATCGTGCTCGAACAGCAGATCGTCGCGCCCGGCAGATAGCGGCAGCACGCGGCCGCCCCGGTCGGCGGCCACCTCGATGGCGCAGACGTTGAGCGGGTGCACGACACCGAGCATGAAGAGCGAGGCGATCTGCGTGGTCACCCGTTCGCCGGCACCGCCCAGCGCCTCCAGAACCGTCAGCCGCGACTGACCAAACCCGCTTTCCGTCAACAGCTCGGCGAGCGCCTTCGGTCCGGTCCCGTCAGAGGTCAGCGCCAGCACCCGGTTGCCCGGCTGAAGATGCGGGCGCACCAGATCGAGCGGCCGGCCATGGAGTGAAACGAGCGTCGCCTCCTGCAGCGCCCAGCCGAGCCGCGAGGCGGCAAGGCTGAAGGAGGAAGGGGCCGGAAGGGTGCGGATCTCCGCCGCAACAACGCGGCGTGCAAGCGTGGCGCCGACGCCGAAGAAGAACGGGTCGCCCGAGGCGAGCACGACGACAGGCGTGCCACGGCGTGCAACGATCTCCTCGACCGACCGGCCGAAGGGGCTCTGCCACACGCGGCCCTCGCCCTTGATCAGCGATTGGGTCAACTCCATGTGGCGAGCGCCGCCATAGACGACAGGCGCAGCCGCTATCAGCCGCTTGGCCTCGTCGCCGAGACCGGCTACACCATCCTCGCCTATGCCGATGATGGTCAACCAGGGGGAGACGATGGCCGGATCGCTGTTCGACACCTCAGCCATGGAAAAACCTCGCATTCTCATTTTGGGCGGGACAACCGAGGCCCGCGAACTGGCATCCGGCCTTGCCGGCGACACGCGTTACAACACCGTGATCTCGCTTGCCGGCCGCACGGCCGACCCGCGCCCGCAACCGGTCGAGACCCGGGTCGGTGGTTTTGGCGGAGCCGAGGGACTTGCGGACTTCCTCATTGCGGAAAAGGTTGCGCTGGTCGTCGACGCGACGCATCCCTTCGCCGCCCGGATTTCGCACAACGCTGCCGCCGCGGCAATGGCCGCGCACGTACGCCTTCTCGCCCTTCGACGCCCGGAGTGGCAGGCGGAACCCGGCGACAACTGGACCGGTGTCGGCAGCGTCGCCGAGGCGGTGACCGCGCTTGGCGAAATGCCGCGCCGCGTCTTTCTCGCCATCGGCCGGCAGGAAGCCTTTCATTTCGAGGCAGCCCCGCAGCACAGCTACGTCATCCGCAGCGTCGATCCGGTGACGCCGCCCTTGAAACTGCCCGATGCGACGGCGATCCTTGCCACCGGCCCCTTCGCTGAAACGGACGAGATCGACCTGCTGAAGGCGCATCGTATCGACGTGATCGTCGGCAAGAACAGCGGCGGAGCCGCGACCTATGGAAAGATTGCCGCTGCCCGCAAACTCGGGATCACGGTGATCATGGTCGAGCGCCGCAAGCCCGCCGACGTACCGTCGGTCAGCGATTGCGAAACCGCGCTCGAACGCATCGATCACTGGTTGTCTCCGGCGTAGAAGCGCGGCGTGTAGACCAGGTCCGGCTTTCCCTCGCGTTCGACGATGCGCGTTTCCGGAGAACCGATGATGACGCAGGTCGCCATGTCGGCGCGGTTGGCGTCGGCCTCACCGAGCGGCATCACGGCGATGCGCTCGTCCGGCCGGCCTGCGGCGCGACCGAAGATCACCGGTACCGACGCCGGCAGCACGCCACGCAGGATCTCGAATGCTTCGCCGAGTTGCCAGGGCCGCGCCTTGCTGATCGGATTGTAGAGCGCGATCACCAAACCGGCTTCCGCCACGAGCTTCAACCGCTTGGTGATGACATCCCAGGGCTTCAGGTTGTCGGACAGCGAGATGGCGCAGAAATCATGGCCGAGTGGCGCGCCGATGCGTGCGGCGACCGCAAGCATGGCGGTCACGCCCGGCGTCACCACCAGATCGACCGTCTTCCACTCCGCCGGCCCCTTGTCGATCGCCTCGCAGACGGCAGCCGCCATCGCAAACACGCCGGGATCGCCGCCCGAGACCATGCAGACCCTGGCGCCGGCCGCAGCGCGCGTCAGCGCCGCCTGGGCGCGGTCGAGTTCCTCGCGATTGTCGGAGGCGATGCGGAGCTGGTCGGGCCTGAGGTTCAGGCGGTCGAGATAAGGGAAATAGCCGAAGAATTCCTGCGCCTGCGAGACGGCCTCGGCCGTCTCCGGCGTCATCTGCGCGGGACTGCCGGGGCCGGTGCCGACCACATAGAGCGTGCCGCTCATGGCTTGTCCTTCCATCCGGGCCTATCGTCCCATCCGGGAACAAGCACGAGCGAAAAGTACGGTGCCTCGTCGTCAGGCTTTTCGGCAAGTGCGGTCATCGCCGCGTTCTTCATCGTGCCGCGCTCGACATAGACGGCGCGGTCGAGCCGGCCGGAGGCGGCAAGCGCCCGGCGGATCTTCGGCAGGTTGCGCCCGACCTTCATGATCACGGCTGCCTCAGTATCGGCAAGGCGACGTGCGAGCTCGCCTTCCGCCATGGTGCCAGGCAGCACCGACAAGACGTCGTCGCCCTGCACCAGCGGCAGGCCGGCGAGCGACCAGCAGCCGGACATGGCGGTGATGCCCGGAATGACGTCGACCGGGAAGCGCCCTGCAAGCCGCACATGCAGGTGCATGTAGGAGCCGTAGAACAGCGGATCACCTTCGCTCAGAACCGCGACAGTGCGGCCGGCGCCAAGGTGTTCGGCCACCGCCTCGGCGGAGGCGTTGTAGAAATCGGTGATCTGGCTCTTGTAGGCGCCGTCGTCCTTATCGATCTCGGTGGTGACGGGATAGTAGAGCGGCAGCTCGACAAGACCAGGCTTCAACAGGCCCTCGACGACGGCGCGGCCGTTGCCGCTGCGTCCCGCCTTGGCGAAATAGGCAAGCACATCAGCCTCGCCCAGCGCCTTGACCGCCTTGACCGTCAGCAACTCCGGATCGCCGGGGCCTGTGCCGACGCCGATCAACCGGCCCAAACCCGGCCCGCTCACAGGCCCGGCCTCGCGAGCGAATTGAGGGCTGCTGCCGTCATGGCGCTACCGCCGAGGCGACCGCGCACGATGGCGAAAGGCACCCCATAGGAGTTTTCGGCGAGCGCATCCTTCGATTCCGCCGCGCCGACGAAGCCGACCGGCATGCCGATGATCGCCGCCGGCTTCGGCGCGCCGTCGCGCAGCATTTCCAGGAGATAGAACAGCGCCGTCGGCGCGTTGCCGATGGCAACGACCGAGCCGGCCATGTGCTCGGCCCAGAGCTTCAGCGCCGCGGCCGAGCGCGTATTGCCGATCTCGGCGGCTAGCTCCGGCGTGCGCGGATCGCGCAGCGTGCAGATCACCTCGTTGCCGGCAGGAAGGCGCGCACGCGTGACACCGCGCGCCACCATCTCCGCATCGCAAAGAATCGGTGCGCCGTTTTGCAGCGCGCCGCGGGCGGCAGCGACGAAGTCGGGAGAGAACACGAACTGCTTCGACGCCTCGACCAGGCCGCAGGCATGCACCATGCGCACCGCGAGATCGGCCTCCTCCTCGGAAAAGGCGGAAAGGTCGGCTTCTGCCCTGATGATGGCGAAGGAACGCTCATAGATGGCGTTGCCATCCCGGATGTAATCATACTCAGGCATTTCTATCCCTGTTCGAACGCAGCCGAGACGCGCGCGGCACCCAGCCGTGTAAGACAGGACCGCGCCGATTCGCCAGCGTCTTTGTTTTGCCGCAGCAGGCCGGCCAGCCGTTCCAGCGCGGATTTCATTCCATTTTCATCGGTGTAGGCATTCGCGCCGTCCTTCGCCGCCCCATTTACGACAAGCGCATATCCTGATGGCGCACCCACCAGCGTCAGCGCCGACGCCTTCGGTCGGGCGCAGCCCTTGAGACAACCGGACAGATGCAGCGTCAGCGATCCGTCGAGGAGATCCGGCACCGTTTCCACCCATAGCCGCGCCATCGCCTTTGTGTCCATCCAGGCGGATGCGCAACCGGTACTGCCGGCGCAGGTGGCAATGTGGTTTCGCGGGTCGTCGGCTGCGATCCGCAAGCCATGCGAAAGCGCCAGGCGCTGGACGATCGCGGCCGCCTCCCCCTCAAGTCCCAGCAGGAAAAAGCCGTGCCCGGGCGAAAGCCGGATTTCGCGGGCCCCAAGCTCGCCTGCCTGTCGCAAAAAGGCGGCGAGGCTGGCGGCGTCGATCTGGGCATAGGCAAGCCCGAGGCCGAGAACGGTGCTGCCAGAGGCGAGATGATGCACGCCGACCGCCGAAACCATCGGCGCCGGAGCCGGAGCGACCCCGATATCCTCGCCGTCGGGCGAACAGAGCGCGCGCACCGCTTCGATATCGAGGTCCCGGCCGCGCGCCGCCGGCCCGATGGTGCTCAGGGCCTCGAGAATACGGATAACGACCGGCACGACAGCCCCGGTTCGAAGCGACGAGACGGGCTTCGCCGTCGCCGCCGTGCCGGCAAGGCAGAGGGTCCACCGGAAATCTTCACCACACCGGAAAGCCTGCAAGCGAAGATCGGCGACGGTATCGCCGAGATGGAACCGGCCCTCGCCATCAACGATGATGGTGAGCTTCGGCGCCAGTGTCAGGAGCGCTCGTCGCGCCGCGATCGCCTCCCGCAAGGCAGCGGCAAGGGGCCTGGGATCGGCGATCTCTTCCGGGGCGAAGCCGGCAAGCGGCGGCGTCTCGATCGCCAGGCCATCCGGAACCGCGATTTCCGCTGCGCCGATCGCCTCGGCAAGGCCGGGAACCGTCGACGCTGTCAGCCCGCGAACCTGCAGGTTGCCGCGCGCGGTAATTTCCAGGATGCCGTTGCCAAAACGGTTCGCCGCTTCAGCGATGGCACAGAACTGCGCAAGCGTCAGACTGCTATCGAGCGGCCGCAGGCGCACCAGCAGGCCATCGCCGGTCAACATCGGGGCTGCAAGCGACGGGCAGGCACCACGACGCATCGAGGCGGCAGCGTCAGTCGTCGGCGGTTTCGGCACGGCGCAAAGGGTCATCTGAGGGTTTCGGTCGCTCCTGGCATCACCCTCGCAGGAGGGCTTCGTCTTCACCTGACGCTATAACACAGTGACCGACGTTGAGAGAGATCAAAGGCGACAGGAAAAGCCGGGACGACAGCAAGGGCTCACGGCCTATTCGTCGAAATCGGCGCCCTTGCGCAGAAGGTAGATATCCATGATCCACCCCATGCGCGCCCGCGCCTCGGCCCGTGTCGCCAGGATCTCGTCTTTCACGTCGGCAAGACGACCGGAAATGACGATCTCGTCCGGCGTGCCGAGATAGGCGCCCCAATAGATCTCGGCATCGGGATCCTCGATCCGGCGGAACGCCTGCTCGCCGTCGAGCATCACGACCGAGGTCTGGCTGCGTGCGGGAAAGCTTTCCGCAAGACGGCGCCCCGTGGTGATCTCGACCGGCTTGCCGACGAGGTTCAAGGGAATGCGGTGACTGGCGCAGAGCGCCTGCAAGCTGGTGATCCCCGGAAGAACGTCATAGTCGAAGACGACCTTGCCGCGCGCCTTCACCCGCTCGACGATGCGGATGGTGCTGTCGTAGAGCATCGGATCGCCCCAGACGAGAAACGCGCCGATGCCGTCTTCGCCGAGTTCGCTGCCGATCAGGCGCTCGTAGATTTCAGCGATGCGGGCGTGCCAGTCGTCGACGCTGCCGTCGTAGCTGACACCTTCGGTGCGGCGGACCGGCACGGTGAATTCGACCGTGCGGTTGCCTTCGCGCGTGACGTAGCGCGCGCAGATTTCGCGGCGCACCTCGGCAAGCTCGGTCTTTGTCTCGCCCTTTGTCGGGATGAACAGCACGTCGGCGCGGTTGAGCGCGTTGATCGCCTGTATGGTCATGTGCTCGGGATTGCCGGAGCCGATGCCGATGATCAGAAGTTTTCGCACGGGCGCCCCTGCCGTTTACCAAAGTGTTGCAGCGCGTCGCGCGCTCGAACCGGCGCGCCGGCCTACCTGCCCTTGTCTTTGGCGGATCGGCGGTCGAGAGGCAAGATCCACCCGCGACAGCATCCCGGCTGCGGGCGCCATGGCGCCGCGCGGGCAACTAGGACGCTTCGGGATTTTCGGGCAGCGTCCAGTCGATCGGCTCGAAACCCTTGGAGACCAGGAATTCATTGGCCTGGGAGAAATGACGGCAACCGAGAAAGCCGGAATGGGCCGAGAGCGGCGAGGGGTGCGGCGCCCGCAGCACCAGATGGCGCGAGCGATCGACGAAGGCCGCCTTCTTCTGCGCGTAGGAACCCCAGAGCAGGAACACCACCGGGTGATCCGCCTCGTTGACGGCGCGGATGATCGCGTCGGTGAAGCGCTCCCAGCCGCGCCCCTGATGGGAGGCCGCCTGCCCGCGCTCGACCGTCAGCACGCTGTTGAGGAGCAACACGCCTTGCTTGGCCCAGCTTTCGAGAAAGCCGTGGCGGGCCGGCGCAATGCCGAGGTCGCTCTTCAGTTCCTTGTAGATGTTGACGAGCGATGGCGGCGTGCGAACGCCGGGCAGGACGCTGAAGCAGAGCCCGTGCGCCTGGCCGTCGCCGTGGTATGGATCCTGACCGAGGATGACGACGCGCACCTTGTCGAGCGGCGTCAGATCGAGGGCACGGAAATACTCCGATCCTCGCGGAAAGATCTGCCGTCCTTCGTTTCGCGCACTGACAAGAAACTGCTTGAGATCGCCCATATAGGGGCTCGAAAATTCCGGCTCCAGTGCCGCCTTCCAGCTCTCTTCGAGCTTGACTGCCGTTTCCATGCCGCCTCCGGTTCGTTTCATGCGCTTGGACGCCTCGGAACTTAGGCCGATCGCCCGTCGCCGCAAGCACCAATTGCGTGACGGGCCGCTTGTTTCACGGCTTTTACTAGCGCCGTCCAACAGCATTGTATTTCAATGGATACAACGCTAATCAGGAGGAGATATCGTTATATCCTGAAAAATATCACGAACTTGATGGAGGCAAGAATGATGATGCAACGCAGACAATGGCTAAAGGGACTGGTGCTGGCCCTTGGCGTCGCCTTTGCCGGCGCGACATACGCGCCCGGCGCCGCGATGGCCGAAGACAAGGTCACCGTCTTTGCCGCCGCGAGCCTGAAAAACGCGCTCGATGCCATCAACGCCGAGTGGCAGAAGGAAAGCGGCAAGGAAACGACCGTGTCCTATGCGGCAAGCTCCGCTCTTGCCAAGCAGGTGGAACAGGGCGCACCGGCCGATGTCTTCATTTCTGCCGACCTCGCCTGGATGGATTATCTGGCGGAGAAGAAGCTGATCAAGGACGACACCCGCGCCAACCTGCTCGGCAACCGCATCGTTCTGGTCTCGGGCAAGACCGACGCGCAGCCGGTCGAGATCAAGCAGGGCTTTGACCTGGCAACGCTGATCGGCGATGGCCGCCTGGCAATGGGCGCTGTTGATTCCGTGCCGGCCGGCAAATACGGCAAGGCCGCCCTTGAAAAGCTCGGCGTCTGGTCGAGCGTCGAACAGAAGGTTGCCGGCGCAGAAAGCGTGCGCGCCGCATTGCTGCTCGTTTCGCGCGGCGAAGCGCCCTACGGCATCGTCTACCAGACCGACGCTGCGGCCGATCCGGGCGTCAAGGTCGTGGGCACCTTCCCGGAAGACAGCCACCCGCCGATCATCTATCCGATCGCGATCACCGCGGAGAGCAAGAGCGCCGACGCGGCCGCCTATGTCGACTTCATCAAGTCGGACAAGGCAGCGCCGCTCTTCGAAAAGCAGGGCTTCACCATCCTGAAATAACCGCTGCCTCGCCTGTGCAGAAGCAGGCGAAGCATCTATCGTTCCCGAGCGCCGCGCACATCGCGCGGCGCTCGATATTTCGACCGGGGGTGGCACGACATTGGATTGGCTGGAGTTGAGCGACGCGGAGTGGACGGCGATCCTTTTGAGCCTGCGCGTGGCAACCGTCGCGATGGTCGCGAGCCTGCCCTTTGCGCTAGGCGTCGCCATGCTGCTCGCGCGTGGCCGCTTCTGGGGCAAGACGGCGCTGAACGGCCTCGTGCACATGCCGCTGATCCTGCCGCCGGTCGTGACCGGCTTCCTGCTGCTGCTGCTGTTTGGTCGGCGCGGACCGATCGGCGCCTTTCTGGCCGAGAATTTCGGCCTGGTGTTTTCCTTCCGCTGGACCGGTGCCGCCCTTGCCTGCGCAGTCATGGCCTTTCCTCTGATGGTGCGCAGCATCCGGCTGTCGATCGAGTCGGTCGATCGCAAGCTCGAGGACGCGGCCACAACGCTCGGCGCCGGCCCCCTCTGGGTGTTCTTCACCGTCACCCTGCCGCTGATCCTGCCGGGCATCATCGCCGGCATGGTCCTCGCCTTTGCCAAGGCGATGGGCGAATTCGGCGCGACGATCACCTTCGTCTCCAACATTCCCGGTGAAACGCAGACACTGTCGGCCGCGATCTACACCTTTACCCAGGTGCCGGGCGGCGACGCCGGCGCCATGCGCCTGACGATTATCTCGGTCATCATCTCCATGGCGGCATTGATGCTCTCGGAACTGCTGGCTAACGCTGCCGCCAAGCGGACGATTGCCGCATGAGCCTTGTCGTCGAAGCACGCCACCGGCTCGGCGATTTTACCGTCGATGCCGCCTTCACGTCGGATGGCGGCGTCACCGCGCTGTTCGGCCGCTCGGGCTCGGGCAAGACCTCGCTGATCAACATCATCGCCGGCCTCCTGAAGCCCGAGAGCGGTCGCGTGGTCCTCGACGGCGACATCATAGCCGACAGCGAGCGGCGGATCTTCACATCGGTGCATCGTCGCCGCTTCGGTTACGTCTTCCAGGAAGCCCGCCTGTTTCCGCACTTAAGCGTTGCCAGCAACCTTGCCTATGGCCGTTGGTTCGCCGGCAAATCGGGCAAGGCAGCCGACACGGGACGCGTCGTCGAGATGCTCGGCATCGGCCATTTGCTGGAGCGCAATCCGTCGGCGCTATCGGGCGGCGAACGCCAACGCGTCGCCATCGGCCGCGCACTGCTGGCCGCCCCGCGACTGCTGTTGATGGACGAACCGCTCGCCGCCCTCGACGAGGCACGCAAGGCCGAGATCCTGCCCTATCTCGAACGCCTGCGCGACGATGCCGGCATTCCGATCGTCTATGTCAGCCATTCCGTCAGCGAAGTCGCTCGTCTCGCCCAGCGCGTCGTGGTGCTGGAGGATGGCCGGGTGAAGGCATCGGGCGCTGCCGCCGACGTGCTGAGCGCGCCGGCAGCGACGGTCGCCACCGGTCGGCGCGAAGCGGGCGTGCTGCTCGAAGGCGTGGTCGAGATGCACGACAGCACCCATGACCTGACGACGGTGCGCGTCGGCGACTGTCTCCTGCGGGTGCCGAAGATCGACGTCGCAGACGGCCATGGCTTGCGGCTGCATATTGCCGCGCGCGACGTCATGCTGGCGACGGTTCGCCCTGAAGGCATCAGCGCCCTCAACGTGCTGGCAGGACGGATCATCGATCTGACGGATGGCGAAAACGGCAGCCTCGACATCCGGGTCGATTGCGGCGGCGCGACGATCGCCTCGCGCATCACCACTTTTTCGCGCGATGCGCTTCAGCTCGCACCCGGCAAGCCCGTGCACGTCATCATCAAGTCCGTGGCGATCGATCGCTGATCGGCGCCTGGTCGGGAGCACGCGCATCGTCCAGCCAGGCGAGATCCTCGGCAATCGCCGCCCTCGCCTTCGCCTCCATCTCGCGATAGCGGCGGATCAGCGTCTCGCCGAACGGCGTCAGCGCCGCGCCGCCGCCCTGTTTGCCGCCGCGCTGGCTCTCGACCGACGGCTCCTTGAACATCCGGTTCAAGGCATCGACCAGCAGCCAGGCCCGGCGGTAGGACATGTCCATCGCTCGGCCAGCGGCCGAGATCGATCCCGTCTCGCGGATGTGCTCCAGAAGCATGATCTTGCCGCGCCCCAGCCGGTCCTCGGGCGGAAAATCGATACGCAGGATGGGACGGAGGTCGTCGGGACGGTCGTTCATGCGCGAACCATAGAAGCTTGCGCGCCAAATCGAAAGGCTGACGGCTGCGGGCCGAACCGATTTCCCCTTGCCCGTTGCCGGCGGGCGTAGGGCTGATCAGAAAGCAAGAATCCGGGCCTTGATCTCAAGGGGACGACATGCACCGATGGCGTGTTCGCAAACCTCGCCTGAAAGCCCTGTCCCCATGCCCGGCCCCACCCTCGATATTGTCGAAACCGATCAGAACCTGCCCACGAAAGCCGATGTCGTCATCATCGGCGGCGGCATCATCGGCGTCAGCACCGCTCTGTTTCTCGCAGAACGCGGCATCGACGTGGTGCTCTCCGAAAAGGGCGTGCCGGGAGGCGAACAATCGAGCCGCAACTGGGGCTGGGTGCGTGTCATGGGCCGTGACGAGCGGGAAATACCGCTGGCGATCGAGGCGCTGAAACTCTGGGATACGCTCGATGCCCGCATCGGCGGCGAGACCGGCTTCCACCGCAGCGGCATCCTCTATATTTCCGAGAACGAGACCGATATCGCCAACCGCGATGCCTGGCTGGCGATGGCGCGGCCCTATGGTGTCGACAGCCGTCAAATCGGAGCGGAAGAAACGGAAGCGCTGATGCCGGGCGCAGGCATCCGCTACAAGGGCGCGCTCTACACGCCGAGCGACGGACGGGCCGAACCGCAAAAGGCAGTCCCCGCGATCGTTGCCGGAGCACGGCGGGCGGGCGCCCGTATCCTTTCGGGCTGCGCGGTGCGCGGCATCGAGAAAAAGGCCGGGCGCATCAGCGCCGTCGTCACCGAAAAGGGCCGGATCGAAACCGCAAGCGTGGTCGTCGCCGGTGGCGCCTGGTCCCGGCTCTTCCTCAAGGGGCTTGGGATCCGTCTGCCGCAACTGAAGGTGCGCAACACCGTGCTCAGAACCAGTGCGGTTTCGGGTGGTCCGGAGGGTGCCGGTGCAACGGGCACCTATGCCTACCGCAAGCGGCTTGACGGCGGCTACACCATTGCCGACGGTGGCGCGAACCTGCATCCCCTGGTGCCCGACAGCTTCGCCTTCTTCCGGGATTTCCAGCCGGCGCGAAAGGCCGAAGGCGAAGCCGTCCAGGTCGGCCTCAGTGCCCAGAGCTGGCGCGAATTGTTCGAGATCGGCGCTGTTGCGCTCGACCGTCCGGGCGCATTCGAGCGCCACCGGGTGCTGGATCCGCAGCCGGACCAGCACTCGGCGCTGCGGGCTCTCGATGAAGCGAGGAAAGCCTTGCCCTCCCTTCGCGGCGCGCGGGTGCAGCAGGTCTGGGCGGGTCTGATCGACGTGACGCCCGATGCCGTACCGGTGATTTCAACGGTCGAAAGCGTGCCCGGACTGATCGTCGCGACCGGTTTTTCCGGCCATGGCTTCGGCATCGGCCCTGGCGCCGGGCATCTCGTCGCCGACCTCGTGACCGGCGAGCACCCGATCGTCGATCCCATGCCCTTTCGCCTGTCGCGTTTCACAGACGGCACGCCGATCACCGTCGCCCCGCCGGTCTGACCGGTCGAGCGGCAGGCCGTCACGCAAGAAAATTACGCGGCAGGCCGGGCGGGAATCGCACCGACAGCAGCTGCCGCCATCGCCACCGCAGGATTCTGTCTTTCTTCCGCTGCAAGCATCGCGAGCGGCCAAAGGGCCTTCATAAGCCCCTGAACTCGTGTCAGTCTGTGCATATTCCCGTCGGGAGAACGG
Source organism: Ensifer sp. (assembly GCF_031989085.1). Lineage (NCBI taxonomy): Bacteria > Pseudomonadati > Pseudomonadota > Alphaproteobacteria > Hyphomicrobiales > Rhizobiaceae > Ensifer > Ensifer sp. The sequence continues at coordinate 42,702 of NZ_DALZXU010000014.1, read as the reverse complement.
GGTGAGGAGGAGGCGTGACGAACCGGGGCGGAGGAGCCTCAAGGTGGTCCCGCCCGCTTTTGCCATTTGGCGACAACCCGTTTTCCCCATGCTGATTGGTGCGCATCGCGCACGCCGGTGGGAGGCCGGAAACCGCATGAGCGACCCCGATCGACTGAGCCTGCATGTCCCCGAACCGGCTGTCCGCCCGGGCGGCCAGCCGGACTTCTCCAACGTCAAGATCCCGAAGGCCGGCTCCGTGCCGCGCCCCGAAATCGACGTCGCGCCCGAAGAGATCCGCGACCTTGCCTACTCGATCATCCGCGTGCTCAACCGCGATGGTGAAGCCGTCGGCCCCTGGGCCGGACTTCTGTCCGATGACGAACTGCTGGCCGGCCTCAAGCACATGATGACGCTGCGCGCCTTCGATGCGCGCATGGTGATGGCGCAGCGCCAGGGCAAGACCTCGTTCTACATGCAGCATCTGGGCGAGGAGGCCGTCAGCTGCGCCTTCCGCAAGGCGCTGGTGAAGGGCGACATGAACTTCCCGACCTACCGCCAGGCCGGGCTTCTGATCGCCGACGAATATCCGATGGTCGAGATGATGAACCAGATCTTCTCGAACGAAAGCGATCCGCTGCGCGGCCGGCAGCTGCCCATCATGTATTCCTCCAAGGAGCATGGCTTCTTCACCATCTCCGGCAACCTCGCCACGCAATATGTGCAGGCGGTCGGCTGGGCGATGGCGTCTGCCATCAAGAACGACACCAAGATCGCCGCCGCCTGGATCGGCGACGGCTCGACGGCGGAATCGGACTTCCATTCCGCTCTCGTCTTCGCCTCCACCTACAAGGCGCCGGTCATTCTCAACATCGTCAACAACCAGTGGGCGATCTCGACCTTCCAGGGCATCGCCCGCGGCGGCTCCGGCACATTTGCCGCCCGCGGCCTCGGCTTCGGCATTCCCGCCTTGCGGGTCGACGGCAACGATTATCTCGCCGTCTACGCCGTTGCCAAATGGGCGGCGGAACGCGCCCGGCGCAATCTCGGCCCGACGGTGATCGAATACGTCACCTACCGCGTCGGCGCGCACTCCACCTCCGACGATCCGAGCGCCTATCGGCCGAAGACGGAATCGGAGGCCTGGCCACTCGGCGATCCCGTCCTGAGATTGAAGAAACACCTGATCCTGCGCGGCGCCTGGTCGGAAGAGCGCCACACCCAGGCGGAGGCCGAGATCGTCGATGCGGTGATCCAGGCACAGAAGCAGGCCGAAGGCCACGGCACCTTGCACGCCGGCGGCAAGCCCTCGGTGCGCGACATCTTCGAAGGTGTCTATGCCGAAATGCCGCCGCATATTCGCCGCCAGCGGCAGAAGGCAGGATACTGATATGGCCAGAATGACAATGATCGAGGCCGTGCGCAGCGCCATGGACGTCTCCATGGGGCGCGACGACGATGTCGTCGTCTTCGGCGAGGATGTCGGCTATTTCGGCGGCGTTTTCCGCTGCACGCAGGGGCTCCAGGCGAAATACGGCAAGACCCGCTGTTTCGACGCGCCGATCAGCGAAAGCGGCATCGTCGGCACGGCGATCGGCATGGCCGCCTACGGGCTGAAGCCTTGCGTCGAGATCCAGTTTGCCGACTACATGTACCCGGCCTACGACCAGATCACCCAGGAAGCCGCCCGCATCCGCTATCGCTCCAACGGCGACTTCACCTGCCCGATCGTGCTGCGCATGCCGACCGGCGGCGGCATCTTCGGTGGCCAGACCCACAGCCAGAGCCCGGAAGCGCTGTTCACCCATGTCTGCGGCCTCAAGGTCGTCGTGCCGTCCAATCCCTATGACGCCAAGGGCCTGCTGATCGCCTCGATCGAAGACCCGGATCCGGTGATGTTCCTGGAGCCCAAGCGGCTCTACAACGGCCCCTTCGACGGCCATCACGACCGGCCCGTCATCCCGTGGTCGAAACACGATCTCGGCGAAGTGCCGGAGGGTCACTACACCATCCCGATCGGCAAGGCGGAAGTGCGCCGCAAGGGCTCGGCCGTCACGGTCGTTGCCTATGGTACCATGGTACATGTGGCGCTGGCTGCTGCCGAAGAGACCGGCATCGACGCAGAGGTGATCGACCTTCGCAGCCTGCTGCCGCTCGATCTCGACGCCATCGTGCAATCGGTCGAAAAAACCGGGCGCTGCGTCGTCGTGCATGAGGCAACGCTGACCTCGGGCTTCGGCGGCGAAATCGCCTCCCTCGTCCAGGAGCACTGCTTCTACCATCTCGAGGCGCCCGTCGTGCGCGTCGCAGGCTGGGACACGCCCTACCCGCATGCCCAGGAGTGGGACTATTTCCCCGGCCCCGCGCGCGTCGGACGCGCGCTCGTCGAAGTGATGGAGGCCTGAGCATGGGCGAATTCGTAATCAAGATGCCGGATGTCGGCGAAGGCGTGGCCGAGGCGGAGCTGGTCGAATGGCATGTTAAGCCTGGCGATCCCGTGCGCGAGGACATGATCCTCGCCGCCGTGATGACCGACAAGGCGACGGTGGAAATCCCCTCGCCGGTCAACGGCACGGTGCTCTGGCTCGGCGCCGAGATCGGTGACACCGTCGCGGTCAAGGCGCCGCTGGTGCGCATCGAAATCGCCGGCGAAGGTGAAGCAACGCCTGCGCTGGACGAAAAGCCAGTCGCCAAGGCCGAAGAGAAACCGGCAGTGAAAGCCGAGACCGCAGCGCCGGTCGCAAAACCGGCGCAGCCAGCAAAAGTGGAGTTGAAGACGCCGGCGCCCGCCGCCAATGGCGTGCACGTCTCCCCTGAACGTCTGGAAAAGGCACTGGCCTCACCGGCCGTGCGGCAACGCGCCCGAGACAGTGGCGTCGACCTGCGCCAGGTCACCGGCAGTGGTCCTGCCGGCCGTATCAGCCACGACGATCTCGACCAGTTTCTTGCCCGCGGCGCGCAACCGGCTGCAGCGCCGGCGGGACTTGCGCGCAAGACAGCCGTCGACGAGATCAAGGTGACCGGCCTTCGCCGCCGCATCGCCGAGAAGATGACGCTGTCGACCTCGCGCATCCCCCACATCACCTATGTGGAGGAGGTCGACATGACGGCGCTTGAAGACCTGCGCACCATGATGAACCGTGATCGCAAGCCCGATCAGCCGAAGCTGACGATCCTGCCCTATCTGATGCGCGCACTGGTGAGAGCTATTGCCGATCTGCCGGGTGTCAATTCCACCTTCGACGACGGCGCCGGCATCATCAGCCGTCACCATGCCGTGCACATCGGCATCGCCACGCAGACGCCGGCGGGCCTGACCGTGCCGGTGGTGCGCCATGCCGAAGCGCGCGGCATCTGGGATTGCGCCGTCGAGCTCAACCGGCTGGCGGAAGCGGCCCGCACCGGGACGGCGACCCGCGACGAGCTCACCGGATCGACCATCACCATCTCCTCGCTCGGCGCGCTCGGTGGCATCGTCTCGACCCCCGTCATCAACCATCCGGAGGTGGCGATCGTCGGCGTCAACAAGCTGGCAGTCCGCCCGGTCTGGGACGGCACGCAGTTCGTGCCGCGCAAGATCATGAACCTGTCGTCGAGCTTCGATCATCGTGTCATCGACGGCTGGGATGCGGCCACCTTCGTGCAGCGGCTGAAGACGCTGCTCGAAACGCCTGCGCTCATTTTCGTGGAGGCTTGAGGCGAACATGAAGGAAATCTCCTGCAAGCTGCTCGTCATCGGCGCTGGCCCCGGCGGCTATATCTGCGCCATCCGCGCCGGCCAGCTCGGCGTCGACACCGTCATCGTCGAGAAGGCGAAAGCCGGCGGCACCTGCCTCAATGTCGGCTGCATCCCGTCGAAGGCGCTGATCCACGCCGCCGACGAATTTCATAAGCTGCGCTCGGCTGCGTCGGGCCGCAGCCCGCTCGGCCTGTCGCTCGCCAACCCGACGATCGATCTCGCCCGCACCGTCGCCTGGAAGGATGGCATCGTCGGACGCCTGAACGGCGGCGTCACCGGCCTTCTGAAGAAAGCCGGCGTCAAGGCAGTCATCGGCGTTGCCCGTTTCGTCGACGGCAAGACAGTCGACGTCGAGACCGAGACCGGCCTGCAGCGCATCCGCGCCGAAGCGATCGTGATCGCCACCGGCTCCGCTCCGATCGAGCTTTCGGACATGCCCTTCGGCGGTTCGATCATTTCGTCGACCGAGGCGCTGTCGCTCAAAAGCGTGCCGGCGAGCGTCGCCGTCATCGGCGGCGGCTACATCGGGCTCGAGCTCGGCACTGCCTTTGCAAAGCTCGGCGCCCATGTGACGGTGCTCGAGGCGCAGGCACGCATCCTGCCGCAATATGACGCCGACCTGTCGAAGCCGATCGCCAAGCGCCTTGGCGAACTCGGCATCGAGGTGTTTACCCAGACCGTCGCCAAGGGGCTTTCCGCCAACGGAAAGAGCCTGCTTGCAGAACACAACGGCCGCCCGATCGAGGTGCCGGCCGAAAAGGTGCTGGTTACGGTCGGTCGCCGACCGGTCACCGACGGTTTCGGGCTCGAGGAGATCGATCTCGATCGTGCCGGAAAATTCATCCGCATCGACGACCAGTGCCGCACCTCGATGCGCGGCATCTATGCGATCGGCGACGTCACCGGCGAGCCGATGCTGGCGCACCGTGCCATGGCGCAGGGCGAAATGGTCGCCGAAATCGTCGCCGGCAACAAGCGCGCTTGGGACAAGCGCTGCATTCCCGCCGTCTGCTTCACCGATCCCGAGATCGTCACCGCTGGCCTTTCGCCGGACGAGGCCCGTGCGAGCGGCATCGAGATCAAGATCGGCCAGTTTCCCTTCCAGGCAAACGGCCGCGCCATGACGACGCTGTCGGAAGACGGTTTCGTGCGCGTCGTCGCGCGCGCCGACAACCATCTCGTTCTTGGCATCCAGGCCGTCGGCCATGGGGTGTCCGAGCTTTCGGCAAGCTTCGGTCTCGCGATCGAGATGGGTGCGCGGCTCGAAGACATCGCCGGCACGATCCACGCCCATCCGACCCAGTCGGAAGCATTCCAGGAAGCCGCACTCAAGGCGCTGGGGCACGCGCTGCATATCTGACGTCGCTGGCAGGCCCGGGCGCAACACGCCTCATCCGGCCTGCCAGCCACCTTCTCCCCGTATGGGGGAGAAGGACATGCGGAGATCGCCCCGCGCCAACATTGCCTTTTACCGAATGGGAGAAAGAAATGAGCAGACCTGACCCGATCGTCATCGTTTCGGCGGCCCGCACCCCGATGGGCGCATTTCAAGGCGGCCTCAAGGATCTCGCCGCGCCGGAAATCGGCGCCATAGCGCTCAGGGCCGCGCTCGACCGTGCTGGCCTCGATACCGTCGACGAGGTGCTGATGGGCAATGTGCTTCCGGCCGGCGTCGGCCAGAACCCGGCGCGCCAGGCAGCCCTTGGCGCGGGCCTCGGCAAGGAGACGCCATCGACGACCATCTCCAAGGTCTGCGGCTCCGGCATGAAGGCGCTGATGCTCGGCCACGATGCCCTGCTTTCCGGCAGCGCCACGGTGTTGGCCGTCGGCGGCATGGAGTCGATGACCAATGCCCCCTATCTTCTGCCGAAGGCGCGCGGCGGTTTCCGCCTGGGGCATGGCGAGGTCAAGGACCATATGTTCCTCGACGGTCTCGAAGACGCCTATTCCGGCCGGCTGATGGGCACCTATGCCGAGGACACCGCCGAACACTACCAGTTCTCGCGCACCGATCAGGATGATTTCGCGCTGCGCTCGCTGGGACGCGCAACCCGCGCAGCTGAGGATGGCTCCTTTGCCGACGAACTGGTGGCGGTCAGCGGCGCCGGCAAGCGGCAGAGCGCCAATCTCGATCGCGACGAGCAGCCGACCAAATCCGATCCGGCAAAGATCCCGAAGCTGAAAGCCGCCTTCCGCGACGGCGGTAGCGTGACGGCCGCCAACTCCTCGTCGATATCGGACGGGGCGGCGGCGCTGATCCTGATGCGGGCAAGCGAGGCGGAAAAGCGCGGGCTGACGCCGCTTGCCATCGTTGCCGGCCATGCCGGCCATGCCCAGGAACCGGCCTGGTTTACCACCGCGCCGATCGGCGCGATCGACAAGCTGATGGCGAAGCTTGCCTGGGAGAAGGGCAGCGTCGGGCTCTACGAGATCAACGAGGCCTTTGCCGTGGTGGCGATGGCAGCGATCCGCGACCTCGGTCTGTCCGACGATATCGTCAACATCAACGGCGGCGCCTGCGCACTCGGCCACCCGATCGGCGCATCCGGCGCCCGCATCGTCGTGACGCTGCTGCACGCCATGCGCGCCAAGGGCGTCAAGCGCGGCATTGCCTCGCTCTGCATCGGCGGCGGCGAGGCGACGGCAGTCGGGCTGGAGCTGTTGCAGTAACGAAAGGGCGGGATCCACCCCCGTCCCGCGCCAACATGTGAAAAGCGCCGCCGGTTCGACCGACGGCGCTTTTCAATTTCGCGAGTGGCTGTTGCCGCGCCCCTTAGCCCATGCGCTCGGACGCGTAGGAGCCAGGGCTCGCCGGGAAGACGACGACGCGGTTGCCGTTGATGAAGCAGCGGTGGTGGATATGGGCGTGCACGGCGCGCGCGAGCACCTGGCTTTCCACGTCGCGGCCGATCGACACGTAGTCCTCGGCGCTCTGGGCATGGGTTATGCGAGCGATGTCCTGCTCGATGATCGGACCCTCGTCGAGATCCTCGGTGACGTAGTGCGCCGTCGCACCGATCAGCTTCACGCCGCGCTCATAGGCCTGCTTGTAGGGGTTGGCGCCCTTGAACGACGGCAGGAAGGAGTGGTGGATGTTGATGATCCGGCCCGACATCTTCTTGCAGAGCTGGTCGGACAGAACCTGCATGTAGCGCGCGAGTACGACCAGATCGGCATCCGTCTGCTCGACGATCTCCAGCATGCGGGCTTCCGCCTGCGGCTTGTTGTCCTTGGTGACCTTGATGTGATGGAAGGGGATGTCGTGGTTGACGACCACCTTCTGGTAATCGAAGTGATTGGAGATGACAGCGACGATGTCGATCGGCAGCGCACCGATCTTCCAGCGGTAGAGCAGGTCGTTGAGGCAATGGCCGAAACGCGACACCATCAGCACCACCTTCATGCGCTCTTCGCTGTCACGGATCTCGCAGGTCATGTCGAAGCGCTTGATGACGGGCGCGAAGCCCTCCCGCAATTCCTCGATCTTTACGCCCTCCTGGCTGATGAAGGTCAGCCGCATGAAGAACAGACCGGTCTGCAGATCGTCGAACTGCGAACTGTCGGTGATGTAACAGCCTTTTTCCGCGAGATAACCGGTGATGGCGGCAACGATGCCGCGGGTGGACTTGCAGGTGACGGTCAGCACATAGCTTTTCATCGGTATCTGTCTCTCGCTCCAGAGGTTTTTCCGGCCCCCCTTATACGGCCAGTCACGGCGAAAACTAGCGCGGCCTTCGACCGGCTGTCGATCCATTCGCGACATCGGCTGGACGGAACCGGCCAGCCGATCGCGCGAGCGCGCTGCAACGGGGGGCTTTGAACTCTAGCGGGGCGTGCGGTCGGGATGGGCGCGGGCAAAAGCCTCGACCTCGGCGCAGCGCTGATCGATGGCGACGAGCGTCGGGCAGGCGGAAAGATCGACCTCCCAACGGCGGGCATTATAGACCTGCGGCACCAGGCAGAAATCGGCCATGCCTGGCGTATCGCCGTGACAGAACCTGCCCGTCGACGGGTGGTTGAGCAGGCGCTCGAAGGCGATCAACCCCTCGCCGATGAATTTGCGCATCCAGTCGCGGCGCGCGGCCTCGCCATCGGCCGCACTGGCCATCACGTAGGACACGACGCCGAGATTGCAGACGGGATGAATGTCCATGGCGATCGCGTAGGCAAGCGCGCGCACGCGCTGACGGCCGGCGGCGTCAGCAGGAAGGAAACCCGTCTTCTCCCGCGTTTCCGCCAGATATTCGATGATGGCGAGCGATTGCGTGAAACGCTCGCCATCGATGTCGAGCACGGGCAAGAGCCCCTGCGGATTGCGGTCGAGGTGCTCGGCCTGGCGATGAGCCTTGGCCAGCAGGTCCACCGGCACCGAGCGGTAAGGCTCGCCAAGGCTGTTGAGCGCGATGCGGACGCGGTAGCTGGCCGAAGACCGCCAATAGTCGAAAAGTACGGCCTCGTTCACGTCCTGCTCCCTCATGCCGCTTGCGCCTTGGCTTTAAGCCTTTTCGTAAGGCCCGACCGACTGCTCGATCGCTCCGAAGATCGAATGGCCGGCCTTGTCCTTCATCTCGATGCGCACAGCGTCGCCGAAGCGCAGGAAATGCGTCTTCGGCGCGCCGCCGACGATCGTCTCGATCATGCGCAGCTCGGCGATGCAGGAGTAGCCGGCGCCGCCTTCGGAGACCGGCTTGCCGGGGCCGCCGTTCAGCTTGTTGGAGACCGTGCCCGAGCCGATGATCGTGCCCGCGGCAAGCGGCCGGGTCTTGGCGGCGTGCGCAATCAGCTGGCCGAAATCGAAGGTCATGTCGACGCCGGCGTTTGCCCGGCCGAACGGCTTGCCGTTGAGGTCGACGTGAAGCGGCAGGTGCAGCTTGCCGCCGTCCCAGGCCTCGCCCAGTTCGTCCGGCGTCACCGCAACGGGCGAGAAGGCCGACGATGGCTTCGATTGGTAGAAGCCGAAGCCCTTGGCGAGCTCGGCCGGGATCAGGCCGCGCAGCGACACGTCGTTGACGAGCATCACCAGCCGGATTGCGGCGCGTGCCTCCTCCAGCGTCGCGCCCATGGCGACATCGTCGACGACGACGGCGATTTCGCCCTCCATGTCCACGCCCCAGCTTTCGTCCGCCATCAGGATCGGGTCGCGCGGCGCAATGAAGCTGTCGGAGCCGCCCTGATAGATCAGCGGGTCGGTCCAGAAGCTCGCCGGCATCTCGGCGTTGCGGGCTTTTCGTACCAGCTCGACGTGATTGACGTAGGCCGAACCATCGGCCCATTGGTAAGCGCGCGGCAGCGGCGAAAGCGCGTCGTGCTCATGGAAGCGGATCGTTGGCTGCGCGCCGGTCTCGATGCCTTCGGCCACGCGCTCGAGCCGCGGGCCGGTGTGGGCCCAGTCGTCGAGTGCGGCCTGCAGCGTGCGGGCGATATGCCCGACTTCCGAGCAGCGGGTGAGATCGCGGGAGACGACCGCGAGTTTTCCATCACGCGAGCCATCCTTGAGTGTCGCCAGTTTCATGCAATCCTCCCTCTACGCAGACGAATCGTCCGCGATTTCCACAACAAGGCCGTCGGACGCGATCGTCAAGGCACCTGCCCAGCTTTTGCGCGTGGCCGCCACCCAATCCGCCGCGCCGATCGCGGGGTCGTCGGCCGGAATAAGATGATTGAGCAACAGTCGCCCGACGCCGGCGGCCGTCGCAATCCTGCCCGCATCCCCGGCAAAACTGTGGCTGGCCAGCAGGTGCTCCTTCAGTCGCGCACCATTGCCGGTGCGCGCCACCAGCCGGTCGACGCCTTCGGCGAGCATCGCCTCGTGCACGAGAATGTCGGCACCGCGCGCGAAATCGGCAAGCGGCGGGAAATAGGCCGTATCGGCGGAAAACACGACACTTGCCCCCGCATGATCGAAACGCAGCGCAAAACACTCGGTAACCGGGGGATGATCGACCCGCAAGGCGGATACCGTCAGGCCACCTTCGCGCAGAACCTCGCCTTGCTGAAACTCGACGATGTCGACGAGCTGGCGCAGATCGGGCCGGCCCTCGTCGACGATGCGGATATCGATGTCGAACCGCATCGCCTGCAGGAAGCCCTGCCAGTAATCGCGCGTGCCCGGCGGACCGAAGACGGTAACCGTGGTGGCAAGACCTGCGGTCCAGGCCGTATGGATCAGCGGTCCGAGTTCGAGCACATGATCGGAATGGAGATGGGTGATGAAGACGAGGTGCAGCGCCTTCAGGCTGACGCCCGCGTCGGTCAGGCCGCGGGTCACACCGAGGCCGCAGTCGACGACGATGGTGCGGTCGCCGATTTCAAGCAGCGAAGCGGTTGGCGAAGGGCCGCCCGGACGGATCGCCGGGCCACCCTTACTGCCGAGCAGAACCAGCCGTGCCCTCAAGACCAATCGCCTTCCGGCGTGCCGTTGAAGCGCTTTTTCAGATCGGTCCAGCAGTCGATATAATTGTCCTGCAACGTCTCCAGTTCGGCGGCGAAGCGGGTCAGCTGCTGCGGGAAGCGGGTCTCGAACATGAAGGCCATCGTATGGTCGAGCTTCACCGGTTTCAACTCACTATTTGTCGCCTTTTCGAAGCCGGTTGCATCGGGTCCATGCGCCAGCATCATGTTGTGAAGGCTCATGCCGCCGGGCACGAACCCCTCCTCCTTGGCGTCATAGCGGCCATAGATCAGCCCCATGAATTCGCTCATGATGTTGCGATGATACCAGGGTGGCCGGAAGCTGTGCTCGGCCACCAGCCAGCGCGGCGGGAAGATGACGAAGTCGACATTCGCCGTGCCCTCCTCTCCTGATGGTGCGGTCAGCACCGTGAAGATCGACGGGTCGGGATGGTCGAACAGGATCGCGCCGACGGGCGAAAAGGTCCTCAGATCGTATTTGTAGGGCGCGTAGTTGCCGTGCCAGGCAATGACGTCGAGCGGCGAGTGGCCGATGTCGGTGACGTGGAAAGCGCCGCACCACTTCACGTGCACGCGGCAAGGCGTTTCCTTTTCCTCGTAGGCGGCAACCGGCGTCTTGAAGTCGCGCGGGTTGGCCAGGCAATTGGCGCCGATCGGGCCCCGGTCCGGCAGCGTGAACTTGGCGCCGTAGTTTTCGCAGATATAGCCGCGCCAGACCTTTTCCTCGCCGAGACGCGTCACCTTGAACATCGTGCCGCGCGGCACAAGGCAGATCTCCGAGGGCTCGACGTCCATCTTGCCGAGTTCGGTGAACACCTGGATGGCGCCCATTTCCGGCACGATCAGAAGCTCGCCGTCGGCGTTGAAGAAATAGTCGTCGACCATGTCGGCGTTGAAGGCATAGGCGTGCGCCGCCATACCGCCCTGCGTCAAGGCATCACCGGCCGTCGTCATGGTACGAATGCCATCGAGGAAGTTGAGCTTTTCCGAAGGCTCCGGCAACGGCCCCCAGCGCAGCTGCCCGAGCGCCAGCGAATGATCGGCCACGTGCGGCGCGGTCTTCCAGTGCGGATAGTCGATCTTCCGGAAGCGCCCGGTATGGCGCACGCTCGGGCGAATGCGGTAGAGCCATGAGCGCTCGTTGGTACCGCGTGGCGCTGTAAACGGCGAGCCAGACAGCTGTTCGGCATAAAGGCCATAGGCGCATTTCTGCGGACTGTTCTGGCCCTGCGGCAGGGCGCCAGGCAAGCTTTCGGTCTCGAAATCGTTGCCGAAACCCGGCATGTAATCAAGCGTCTGGTGGGCGGATGCCCCGGTGCCTGCCTGCTTCTGCGCCTTGTCCAACATGGCCTGAACCTCCTCCTCAGGTGCCTGCCCACCGCCGATCACGACCGATCCCGGATGGCCAAGGCACGTCCAATATGTCTCGGCATTGCCACGGCTCTCCATGGACGGTGGCGCGCTGCCGGCCTATTAGTTGCAATCGTAACTATCGATTTTGTAACTATCAAGGATGCCACACATGGCCGCCGATGGCTTCGAGCTCAATGCGTTCCTGCCCTACAGACTGAACCGCGCAGCCGAGTTTGTCGCGGTGCGCTTTGCCGCCGAATACAAGGCGCGCTATCAGCTGACGCGCCCGGAGTGGCGCACGCTGGCGGCGCTCGGAAGCTCGACCGGCGCGATGACGGCAACGGAGGTCGGCGCCCATTCGGCCATGCACAAGACCAAGGTCAGCCGCGCGGTCGCCGCGCTCGAGGATCGGCGCTGGTTGAAGCGCAGCGAGGACGAGACCGACCGCCGGCTGGAACATCTGGAGCTGACGAAGGCCGGCCGGATCGCCTATGGCGACCTCACGGATCTCGCGAGCGCCTACCAGAAGCAGCTCGAAGACCTGATCGGCGCGGACGGCCTGCAGGCCCTCAGTGTCGGCCTCGACGCGGTCGAGCGGGCGATCGACACGGCCGGAAAGCACGTTGCCCGCCCGTAGGCCTCAGCCCTTCATCCGCTCGGGGATCGGCACGCCCTGAAAACTCTTCAGCGTATCGAGCACGATCGAAGTCTTGACGTGCTGCACGCTGTCATGCGGCAACAACACATCGTTGACGAAGCGAGAAAGGCCGGCGAGGTCTGGTGTCACCACCCGCAGGTGATAATCCATTTCGCCGGTCAGCGCGTAGGCCTCCAGCACCTCCGGCAGGCTGGAGATCAGCTTGCCGAAACGCTTGGCGTTGTCGCGGTTGTGGGTTGCGAGCGTCACCGAAATCACCACCATCAGGTCGAGACCCAGCTTCTGCCGGTCGATCTGTGCCTGATAGCCGGTAATGAAGCCCTCCGCTTCCAGCCGGGTGCGCCGGCGCGAGCATTGCGAGGGCGAAAGCGCGATGCGCTCCGATAACTCGTTGTTGGTCAGATGCCCGTCGCGCTGCAGTTCGCTGAGGATCTTGAGATCAAACCCGTCAAGCTGCTCCATTCATGCATCCTTATAAAGCATTTCGCACGTTTCGTGCGGCATCCTGCGCAAAACACGCAAGAATACAAGCATCATGCATCGGATTTGCGTCATACTCCAGCAAAGTTTGGAGGCCAGAGCGATCTGGAGAACTTAAAAGAGGAGACTTCCGATGGGTCCTTTTCCCCATGACGCCCCGCCCGCAACGATCACGGTGGAGAACCCGGCCGGTACGGATGGCTTCGAGTTCGTAGAATTCGCCCATCCGGAGCCGGAAAAGCTCGTCGAGCTTTTTACCCGCATGGGCTACAGCCCTGTCGCGAGGCACAGAAGCAAGAACATCACGGTCTGGCGACAGGGCGACATCAATTACATCTTGAATGCCGAACCGGGCTCGCATGCCATGCGCTTCGTCGATGAGCACGGGCCCTGCGCCCCGTCGATGGCCTGGCGCGTCGTCGACGCCAGGCACGCTTTCGACCAAGCGGTCTCCAAGGGCGCCATCCCCTACACCGGCACCGACAAGTGTCTCGATGTCCCGGCGATCGTCGGCATCGGCGGATCGCTGCTCTATTTCGTCGAGACCTACGGCGCCAAGGGATCGGCCTACGATGCCGAATTCGAATGGACCGGCGAACGCAACCCCAAGCCGGAAGGTGTCGGTTTCTATTATCTCGACCACCTGACGCACAACGTCTATCGCGGCAACATGGACAAGTGGTGGGCCTTCTACCGCGAACTGTTCAACTTCACCCAGATCCACTTCTTCGACATTGACGGCCGCATCACCGGTCTCGTCAGCCGCGCAATCACCTCGCCCTGCGGCAAGATCCGCATTCCCTTGAACGAATCCAAGGACGATACGAGCCAGATCGAGGAATATCTGCGCAAGTACAAGGGCGAAGGCATCCAGCACATCGCGGTTGGCAGCGATGGCATCTACGACGCCACCGACAAGCTGTCGGAAAACGGCCTGAAGTTCATGCCCGGCCCGCCGGAAACCTACTACGCCATGTCGCACGACCGCGTGCACGGCCATGACGAGCCGATCGAGCGGATGAAGAAGCATGGCATCCTGATCGACGGCGAAGGCGTGGTGAACGGCGGCATGACCAAGATCCTGCTGCAGATCTTCTCCAAGACGGTCATCGGGCCGATCTTCTTCGAGTTCATCCAGCGCAAGGGCGACGAAGGCTTCGGCGAAGGCAATTTCCGCGCCCTGTTCGAATCGATCGAGGCCGACCAGATCCGTCGCGGCGAGCTCGGGCCGCAGGCGGCCGAGTAGCCCGGCCAGCGTCTCCGCGTGACCGCGGTGGGCGCTTCGACCAGACAAAAGCCTCTCGCCGACGGCGAGGGGCTTTTTTCATTGGGGCACCGTCACACCCGGTTCAGTTGGTGGCGTCGGTGACCACGCGCCAGTTCGGCCGGCCGAGATCGTGCGGCCAGTCATGCACATCCCGATCGTTGAAGTAGACCACTTCGGCAAGGTTCGGGAAATCCGGGTCGGGCTGCGTCGCAGCGTCGATCCATGGCTGCATGTAGGTCGTGCTGCCCTGCCACCCCATTTCCGCGACCCAGATCGGTTTGTGGTATTTGGCGACGAGATCGTAGCCGGGTTTCAGAGCCTGTTTGAAGGTGTGCGGCCCGCCATATTCGATGGCATCATATGGCTCGAGACCGAAGACGGAAAGACCGACCAGGTCGACATAATCGTCGCCGGGATAGTATTCGCCAAGGTTTGGGAGCCCCTTGGGCGACCACATGAGCTGCACGTTGGGCACGCGCTTGCGCACGATATCCATCGCATGCTTGTAGGCCTGGACATAATCCTTCGGCGCCCACCCGGCCCAGGAGAAGCGTCCGGATGTGTCTTCCATTTCCTGGCCCCACCGCACGATCACCGGGCTCTTCATTTCCGCCAGCATGTCGGCGATCGCCTCCATGTTGGCATCGTATTCGCCTCTGAGCATGCGATCGCGCAACTGCGTCGGGGACAATTTCCAGTCGAGCGACCACGACCAGGGCTCGATGGTGACGAGCAGCTTGCGCTTGCGCTGCAGCGCATAGGCGTCAGCCATGCGCAGCGATTCCAGGTCGACGTCTTCCCATGGCAGGAACAGATGCTCGGTTGCGACATCGGTCTGGTCGCCGAAATCGCCATGCGGGTCATAGGCTCCGAACCGCGGTCCTCCGGGGTGGATGACCGGGCGCTTGTCGGCGAGCGTCTGTTCCTGACCTGCCTTGGCGTTGGTAACAAGATCGGCTTTCTCCTGTGCCAGCGCCGAGACCGGAGCGGCGCCAGTCCCCAGATGAAGGGCAAGTGCCGTGCAGAGGGCGAATGCCAGTTTGCGTTTCATGTCATCCTCCAGTGGCGTTGCGGCTGCTTTTCTTGACCAGGAACTGATCTTTCAAGCGCAACGCCTTTTCCGTGATCCCGTCGGAAGCGACGAGTTTCCCGTATTCGTCATCAGGTTTCGGTTTGGCATGCTTGAAGACATACCACTCGCCGTTCGGCACGCGCCGCTGGTAGATCGTGTCTCCGATCCGGCTGTGGCCGAAGCAGGTGCGCGCCGGACCGGAGCCGTCGGCCGCCGTCCATCGTGCCTGCATGCACAACATGCCGAGATCGCTGACATACCAGTTGCCCTCGGCGAACGAGCGCTTGCCCTTGTCGTCGACGAAGGCGACCAGCTTGCGATCATGCGCGGTAAAGCGGGCGCCGCCCGTGGGCCATTGCCAGGTCTTATTGCGGTAGAGCGAATAGACCTCGTAGGCGCTCAAGGGGACCGGCTTGATCTCCATTTTTGCCCTCGCAGGCTGGGCGCCGGTGTAGGCCGCAAAGGCTGCGAGAGGCAGCAGAAGCGGCAGAAGCAATACATTCATGGACCGTTTCATCTCTTTTTCTCCTCGCTTGAGGGTCGATGCCGTGGCGGGGCTGACAGCGCTGCGGTTACAGCGATGCCTGAAGGCGCCCGACCTTGGTTGCCACCCTCGTCTCCTTCACCTCCGGCACGCCGGAGCCTTTCCGCTGTCCGTTTGTCCCGGACGACGAAAACCCTTTCCATTTCAACTGGAACCTTACGACCCTGAGGTCCGAGCCACCCTGCCCGGCACCGGCGACCGAAAACTTCGCTTCGGTCAATCCGACGAAGCCGAGCCCCTGCGACAGCGCTTCGGTCGCCTCTGCACCGTGGCGCACGGCCGACTGTCCCGACAGGACCGAGATGACCACGAGGCAGCAGCCGGTCAGCGCTGTCATCGCCGTGCGCGGCACCAGGGCCAACCGGTTTTCGCGCGCATGCTGGACATGGATGGTTGCGGCAAGCCCGGCGTAGGTGAGCGCGTTGATGCCGGCGAAGATGTAGAAGCCCCGCGCCGTCCCGGCGTCGGTGACAAGCCACAGCGCAAGCGCGGAAGCGAGCGCCAGCACGAGATAGGGCATCATCACGCGCAGCGGCAGCGGTGCCGCCGGCCCCGTGCCCTTGGGCGTAATGCGGAAATCGACGAAGGAGCCACTGACGTGATCGCGCACGGCCGCCAGGCACCCGAGCAGCGACCACGGCCAGCGGGCGAAGAGAAACAGCATGCCCTCCCAGCTCAGCACGCGGGCATCATAGGGGCGGAAAGTGCCGGTCGAGCGCCAGAAATAGGCAAGCCCGATCAGAATAAGCGACAGCGGCGCGAAGTGCAGCACGAAATCCGGATAGGTGGCGGCAACGAAGCTGCGCCCCATAGCCAGCGCCATGATCGGCAGCGCGAACATCAGCGCCATGAACAGCGAGAACAGCGGATACCAGAGCTGCGAGAACACGAACTGCAGCTTCAGCCGCATCGGCAACCGTGGCACGTAAATCGGCGAATACTTGAGCAGGATCGTCACCAGGCTGCGTGACCATTGGAACTCCTGGATGACGAGATCGGCAAAGGTAGCGGGACCGTCGCCATGCGCGATCGCGTGAAGCGCGTGCACGCCCTTCCAGCCGCCGGCGTTCATCAGAAGCGTCGTCGAATGATCTTCGGCAAGCTCCGGCCCTAGTCCGCCGACTTCCCTCAGCGCCCTGGTGCGCACCGCATAGTGCGAGCCAATGCAAAGCGGCGCCCAGCCGTTGTTGTAGCCGGCCTGCAACGAGCCGTGCAGGCTGGCCTCGGCATGAAGCCGACCGCGTGCGGACCAGCTGCGTTTCGCATTGGCATCGCAGATGCTCGGCGCCGAGACGTAGCCGACATCAGGGTCGTTGAACGGCCGCAGCACTTCGACCAGGTAGGTCGGCTCGGGCACGTGATCGGCATCGAACTGCGCGACGAAATCGTAGCGATCATAACCGTAGTGATCGTAGAAATAGGCAAGGTTCCCCTCCTTGCAGCGGGTCCGTCGCGGCCACATGGCGCGGTGGTAGTCCGCGACACCCTTGCGCGTCGAAATGAACACGCCCTGGGCTGCGCACCAGTCGATCGTTTCGGGCGTCGGATCCTCGTCCGCAAGCCACACGTCGTAGTCGCAGCCGATCTGGTCGAGCATCGCAAACAGCGTCTTGCGCACGACGGCAAAGGGTTCCGACGGCGCCTTGGTCACGACCATGGCGACCCGGCCTTCGGGGATGCCCCGATCGGTTTTCGCTGCCACCTTGGCGCCTGCGAAGATGAAGATGAAATAGGCCGGCAAAAGCGTGATCCAGCCCATCACGATCGTGATCATGACGTAGGACGGCCAATGGATGACGTGGGCCGGATCGAGCCACCATGCCCAGAAATAGAGGAACGCCGAAAGCCAGGACAGGATGCCCAGGCCGTTGACCATTCTCATGCGGGTCGAAAACAGCGAGACCAGCCGGGTCTCCGGGGCGCCTGGCATTGCGGCGCTGCTGGTGGGCGACGAGGGGGCGCGCGTTTTGCCGATCATGACCGCACCTCCAGCCCGAAGCCGGGGGCTGCCGTCCTGATGATGGTTGCGATGTCGGACAGCGCCGGCCGGAACCCGAGGATCTGGCGGGCACGGGCGGTGTCGGCGTAGAGCACCGGCGGATCGCCGGCCCGCCTTGCCAGCAGCTGCACGGGAACGCGCCTGCGGGTTACCTGGTGGACAGCGTCGATCACCTGGCGAACGGAGGTGCCATGGCCCGAGCCCAGATTGGCCTTGAGCGGCGCGCCGCCGTTGCCGAGATAGGTGACGGCGGCGACATGGGCCTCGGCCAGATCCATCACGTGGATGTAGTCGCGGATGCATGTGCCGTCTGGCGTGTCGTAATCGTCGCCGAAGACATCGAGGCGATCGACCAGGCCGGCCGCGGCCATCAATGCCCTCGGGATCAGATGGGTTTCGGGATCGTGCCGCTCGGTCAACTGCCCCTCGGGATCGGCACCGGCGGCATTGAAGTAACGAAGTGCGACGGAGCGCAAGCCGTATGCCCGCGCGTAATCCGCCAGCATCAACTCGATCATCAGCTTCGTGCGTCCATAGGGATTGACCGGAAGCTGGACCGTGTCCTCGGTGATCGGCAGGTTCGGCGGCACGCCGTAGGTGGCGCAGGTGCTGGAAAAGACGATGCGGTCGAGCCCCGCCTCGCGGCACGCCTCCAGCAACGAAACGCTGCCGGCGACATTGTTCCGGTAGTATTTTCCGGGATCCTCGACGGATTCTCCGACATAGGCGGATGCAGCGAAATGGATCAGGCATTCCGGCCTGAAGGTCCGGATCGCCTCGACGATCCGGCCTGTGTCTTCAAGACCCGCCTCGACCAGCGGTCCCCAGCGGACATTGGTGCGATGCCCCGTTGAAAGATTATCGTAGACAACGGGAAGGATGCCGGCCTGAGCCAGGCGCTTGCAGGTGTGGCTGCCTATGAAGCCAGCTCCGCCGGTGACGAGAACGACGCGCGACATATCATACCGCCTCTCCCGCCACGGCGAGATTGGGCGTGCCGAGGCGATGATCGAAGTAGGTGATGGCGCGTTGCAGCCCTTCGCGAAGCGCGACCCTTGGCGCCCAGCCAAGCTCGGTCATCGCCTGGGAAATATCCGGCCGCCGTTGGCGCGGATCGTCGACGGCCGCTGCGCGATGCACGATCCGTGACCGCGAGCCGGTCATCGCACGGATCATCTCCGCAAGCTCCAGAACCGTGAACTCGCCGGGATTTCCGAGATTGATCGGTCCGATGCAGCGATCGTCCGCAATCGACAGCCGCAGGAACCCCTCGATCAGATCGTCGACATAGCAGAAGGAGCGCGTCTGCTGACCGTCGCCATATATCGTCAGGTCCTTGCCGAGCAGCGCCTGCACCACGAAGTTCGAAATGACCCGACCATCGTCCGGGCGCATGCGCGGACCATAGGTGTTGAAGATCCGGGCGACCTTGATCTTCACCCCATAGGTGCGGTGATAATCGAAGAACAGCGTTTCGGCGGAGCGCTTGCCCTCATCGTAGCAGGCGCGCGGCCCGATGGGATTGACGTTGCCGAAGTAGTTTTCGCGCTGCGGACTGTGCAGGGGATCGCCGTATACTTCCGAGGTCGAGGACTGCACCACAGTCGCGCCGGTGGCGCGAGCGTTTTCCAGCACGTTCATGGCGCCGAGCACATTGGTCATCAATGTTCCCACCGGATCGGCCTGGTAATCCGGCGGCGACGCGGGTGAGGCAAAATTGAAGATCACATCCACGTCGAAGAGAAAGGGCTTGCGCACGTCGTGCTCGACGATGTGGAAGCGGCTCATCTCCATCAGGTGGGAAAGGTTTTCTCGCCGACCGGTCGAGAAGTTGTCGAGGCAAACAACGCTGTGCCCCAGAGAAAGAAGTCTTTCGCAAAGATGTGACCCGAGAAATCCGCCGCCGCCGGTCACCAGTATGCGCTTGGGAATGCCCGATACTTTCTTCAGAAAATCCCGGCTGCCGACAACCGCCAGGTCACCACGACCAACCTTACGCATTACACACCTCCAATTATTATACACACCATTGCATCTGGTGATTGGAGACGAGCCATGATTGAAAAACTAAAATAAAAAAATCTTCTTTATCAAGAATTCAAAACACAACCCGACATTTGAAAAATATAAACAA
Organism: Ensifer sp.; assembly: GCF_031989085.1. NCBI lineage: Bacteria > Pseudomonadati > Pseudomonadota > Alphaproteobacteria > Hyphomicrobiales > Rhizobiaceae > Ensifer > Ensifer sp. The sequence continues at coordinate 23,066 of NZ_DALZXU010000014.1, read as the reverse complement.
GAAGAACCACGAATTCTTCTTCAGGAAATATGCACTACTGATTAGCAAATAATTAATTAGTAGTCAATATAAACTCGTGTACCACTTCTGGATATTGATAATAACAATTAGCACTCAAAACAAATGACGGCGAACTACAAAACAAAGATTAGACATAGTTAATTACAAGGTGACATTACCGAAATATCACCTACAAAGCCGTCGCCAATACTGGCACCCTGGCAAACCAGCCGGATCGAGAGCGACAGAAAGCCGCCTGTCGGCGGCGACAGCCACCGACATCCAGCACCACACCCGAGGTGCGCATCGACGTAAATCCCGTTCAGCGCCGCGCGTCAGACATGGCGGGCGACAGACGCTTCAACGCTAGCAACTTGCGCCAAGGCAAGCCGTCTCCGGACATGCAGCACTGATCAGAAGCGCCCGAAACCACTGGACGCACCAGACCGCCGCCGCTCAAGCCTGACGGCCGGCGGCGAGCACTTGCAAATGGCAGCCAGCCCCTCGCCGGGTCAATTCTTCCAGCGCGGCGAAAATGCTCCTGCCGCGTGGTCGGAATCCGCATCGGTGGTAAAATATCGCGATGCAGCTTCGGTCCGGTTTCGCACGTTCATCTTCTTGTAAATGTTGCGAACATGAACCTTCACGGTGTTTTCCGACAGCCCGAGGCGATCGGCGATGATCTTGTTCTGGGTGCCCATGCAGATCAGATCGAGGATCTGCACTTCGCGGGTTGTCAGCCCGCCCAGACTGGCCTCGCGCCGGCGCTTTCCGCCATTGGCGTATGCAGCGGCATCGGGCGCCTCGGCCTGGCGGCCGTAAGGCTTGCTCTGCTCGAAGGGGTCCACCGACAGTCGCCGTAACAGTGCCGCCGGAAAATGCTCGCCGCCCTTCATCAGCAGATCGATCGCCGCAAGGCAGACATCGAGATGCAGATTGAGAGGAAGGACGCCATGGATCAGCCGCTCTTCGACGAACCCGGCGATCGACGGGTCGAGCTCTTCGGCGTGATCCACAACCAGCCCGATCGAGGCCTTGGGATGAAATTCGTGAATCGTCCGCAGGATTGTTGGGAATGTCTTTGCGGACATGCGGTACAGCATGATCAAACTGACATCGACGAGATTACCGTCGAGCAAATTGTCGGGGTCGGATAGACTAACGACGTCATGTCCAGGGAACCGGGCACCGACCGCCTGCATCAGGCACTCGGCGAACAGATCGATCTTGGCAAGCATGACAATCTTTTTCTTTTGAGACAAAGACTTGTTGTTATCTTCAAAATCGCCCACGTTATGGCCTTCAGGATGCATTACGCCCTCCTCGGGTTTTCCCATTTATTTTTATGGGTGCGCCAGCCTGACTCGGAGTTACGCCCACCTCAGCAAATGTATTCATGACCATTAAAAGCGCGAACCTTCCCCACAGACAGAAAATTCGCACTAGCTAATGTATCTCAAAGCCAGAAGGGGTGGAACAACCCAAAAGGATTAGAGCCCCTCCAGAATTCCCCTTAAATCGTTCTAATTAGAACCATCTTTGGGCTATTCCTTAATCAAATGTATAACAAGACCGTATTCAAAGCGCCGAGCGAGGCCTAACCCCGCTCTCCTCAGCCCGCTACAGGCCGCATATTTTCGGCCTGACCTTGATCCGGACGCCTATCCGGGACGCTGTGTGCACCCGACAACTAGCTTGGCGTCGCGCTGCCCATCGCCAGAATACCTAACAATACTTCCTAATAGCTACCTTCTGGGAGTAAGCATCCCATTGCACGGCCGGCGTGGCAAGAGCCCGCTGGCTCTTGCAGGCAAAGTTCGCAGCTCGAACAAGCAGCCTGGCATCTGGGTTTTTCCAAAGATTAACAAAATCTTACCTTCGGAAAAACCTGCCAAAACTGCGAATAATCCGCCCAGAAAAGGGCTTACTAGCTCCAATTGATGTCTATCGCCTCAACCTGTTCAGCGCCACACTCCCCCTATCGCACTTGAGTTTCGTGCGATCCGTGCCTGGAAACTGTGTGTGCGTTCTGGCCCGGGGACCGTGTGAATGCGTAAGCGTAACAAAGCGTACTTCAGTATTAAAACAACGCCAATATCACACGTAATGATTGAGCGCAGGATTTAACCTGCCACCATGACATATTTAAAATAACACTGAAATATATCGAAACCCGACAGATGAATATCCCGCGGGACCATCATCTGAACTTCAAAAAGAGCCAGCTCCGGATAAAAACCCCATATAGATGTAGGGGTTTCGGTGCTGGCTCCTTCTCAGGAGGAGAACCAAATGTCCGCACTTCTCGACGATAGCATCAAGGCCGATGATGATCTCAAAGTCGGCGCTCTCGCCGATGGGCTGGCAACCAGTGCCGCCAATGACCTCAACGTTGACGACGGCTCGACAAGCAACGTTGGCATTGCCAACGGCAACGATCGCAACAACTACACCGACAGTTCGCAGGACAACGACACCCACATCAAGACGGATGTCGACACCGACATCAAGACGGAAGCCAACGAAAACGGCGACAACCGCAACAACTACACCGACAGCTCGACCGACTACGATTACGACTACAATTACAAGGACAACAGCCGGGTCGACACCGATATCGACCAGAAGGAAAATGGCGACAACCGCGATAACTCCTATTCGTGGGATTACGACAGCAAGGTTATCACCAAGACGGATGTCGATACGGACATCAAGACCGAAGCCAACGAGAACGGCGACAACCGCAACAACTATTCGTCCTCCGACAACGACATCATCAGCAAATCGGACGACGATTTCGCCACGCTCAAGGACGTCAAGGATTTCGACAATCTCGGCATCGCCGGCGGTGACCTCACCTTCAATCTCGGCGACGACTTCTCGTTCAACCTGAACGTCGACAACATCCTGAACGGCGCGCTCGGGGGCGCTGGCAACAACACCGGCTTCAGCGTAGTCCAGGCCAACAATCTTGCCGATCAGGACTCCGCCTACGACTTCAAGATGAACAACGCTGACGCAAACAACGACCTGCGCGCCGATGGCGGGCACTCGGATGGCGGCGACGGCCTGAATTTCGACACCAAGTCGGATTGGGACCTGAGATCCGGCGAAGGCATTCATGGCACGACCACATCGGACTCGTCTGCAATCCTGGCAAATTCCGGCTTCCATCAGGAAATCGTCCAGGGCGCAAACCTGGTCAGCAATGCGGTCGATGTGAGCGTCATCGGCGGCAATTCGCACACCACCGATGTTGGGCACGACAGCGACGGCTGATCGATCGACGTCAAGAGCAAAGCCTGCACCGGCCCCGCACGGCCGGTGCAGTCGCGGAAACTTGATTTCGGATCGGTTCGTTTCTTTTACCTGGGCATGACCGCCCAGGCCCACCGAAGTCTCCCTTTGATGCGGAAAAAAGGGAAGGATCGGCACAATGCATTCGGAAAAGATCAACGAGATTGTTGCCCATTTCATCGGCATGTTCGATGCCGATATCGATGAAGCACGGCTGAGGCAGAAGCTGCTCGAGGGCGGCGAGATCAAGGAAGCGGCGCACCAGGTCGAAGACGGCGAAACCAGGTCGGCCGATTTCACGTCCCCCTTCCAGTTGACCGACTACGATCCCGAGGTGCTTTACCGGGCGCCCGCCAACGATATCGCCGACGTCGACCTGTTCGGACGGATCCGCGGTTTCGGCGATCATTTTGCCGATGCCGTCGCCCAGTTCGGCCATGCCGCGGCGGTGAAGCTGTTTGCCGGTTCCGCACAACCGTTGAGCGCACCTGTCGAGGACAAGCTGGTCGTCCATGACGGGCCCGGTTCCGTGATCGCCCATGTCGTGCAGGCCAATATGGTGCGCGACGACGACACGTTGAACACGACCGATTCCGACCTTGTCCTGCGCGACACGAGCTATGTCACCTACAAGCTCGCCGAATTCGCCGAGGAAGCGACCGAAGCCACCCCCTTTGCGCATTACACCCGCGTCGATACGTTCGAGGGGCTGTCGAAGATTGCCGCCGAAGTGTCCGATTACGCTGCGGCGACCCGGCAGCCGCCGGCACCGGATCCGGTTGCCACAAGCGACCTCGTCGAGAATGCGGCACAGGATCCAGCAGCAGCCACGCCAGCCACGCAGGCGGTCGAACCGGTTTCTTCCGATGACGTCATCGTTCTTCCCGAAACCGTATCTCCCGACACCCTGCCAATCGATGACCAAGGCAATTTTGCCTTGTCCGCCGACAGCATCGAGGGCGTCTATGTCAACGGCAGCCGTGTCGACGAAGCGCCGGTTCTCGCCGACTTCTTGCCCGATCGCGGCCTGGCACAACCGGTCGCAGAGCCCAAGGGCAGCGACGGCCCCTTGCAGGAGCAAGACAGCAAGAGCGGCAACTCCGTCTACGTCGAAGCCGGCGCCAACATCGTCGCCAATATCGTCAGCATCGTCGAAACCGGCATTATCGCGCCGGTCACGGCCGTGATGGGCAGCTACCACCAGATTGACGTCATCTCCCAATCCTACGCCTATGCCGACAACGACAGGCTGGACCGGGTCTTGAGCGAAAACTCGGCTGAGGCCGCCTCGCGCACTGTGGCGATGAACATCGCCAATTTCGGTCGCGAGACCTTTCACTCCTCGTCTTCCGACGGCGATGGCGACGCGGCGAAATCCTCGATCTTCCCGAACGCCTGGCGGGTCAGCACGATCGAGGGTGACGTCTCATTCGTCCACTGGGTCGAGCAGTACAATTTCCTGAACGACAACGACACGGTGACCGTGACCACCAGTGGCGTCCAGACAACGGCGCTGACCGGCGGCAACGTGGCGATCAATCTCGCTTCGTTCCTCGGCCTTGGCGATCAGTACGATCTGGTGATCGTCGGCGGCAAGGTGCTTGACGTCAACATGATCACCCAGGTCGCGGTGTTCTACGACAACGACCATATCAGCGGCATCGCCGCCGGCAACGGCATGACCGTGAATGCGAGCGGGAACCTCATCTGGAACCAGGCATCGATCCAGAATGTCGGATCGAACGATCGCTTCGAAGCCATGCCGGATTACATCCAGAAGGCCGTCGACAACATCAACGATCGTGTCAACGAACTGCCTACGGGCTTTTCGCACGACCTCAATTTCCAGGGCTATGCGGGCCTGAACGTTCTCTACATCACCGGCAACCTCTTCGACGTCAACGTCATCAAGCAGGTTAGCATCCTGGGCGATGCCGATTCCGTCAGTTACGTCGCCAGCAAGATCCTCGCCGACAATCAGGGCGCCGATATTACCATTCACACCGGCGCAAACGCCGTCATCAACAGTGCCCAGATCATCGATTACGACACTTTCGGCCACACGACCTATGTCGGCGGCCAGGTCTATTCCGATGCCATCCTGATCCAGGCCGGGCTCGTCGATCACGATACCAACAACCATGACGTGACGCCCAAGGGCGACCGTCTCGCCAACGAAGTCATCGCCTTCATCGGCGACGACGACGCGCCTTCCCATCCGACCGAAACAGTAATCGACGCCGGCCATGACATGTCCTGGTCGAACGGCCAGTGGAACGACGTGATGCACACGGTGCTGACGTAACAAGAACCATAAAAACCCAATGGGGGAAACGCATGAACGATCTTTCGAAGTGGCGTGGCGGTTTTGGCAGAACGCCTGCACAGGAAGAGCCGGTTCCGGAAGTGGTCGACGAACTCGAAGCGGCGTTGACCAACCGATGCATTGCCGCGATCAACGAGGCCGTCGAGGGCTTGCGCAAGGTCGGCCTTGATATCCGCACGACACGGGACGCGGATATGGCCGGGCAGGAGGCGATCACGGACCGAGAGAAAGTCGCCGACACCACGCACTACGCCGGTCACGACGATTCCGATGCCGAATTTCTTGCCGTCACACAGTCGCTGGCAAATCCGGTCCGCCACGACGAGAAGGCACAAACCAGCTATCACTTCGGTCCGAAGCGCCAGGGCGCGCTCTGGCAGAGCCGGCAAAGCGCGCCGCTGGAGCACGTGGCCCCCGAAGCAGTGCCGGTAGAGACCACGGTTGCTGAACGGCCGATCGAAGAGATCGCACCCGTCAAGGTGCTGCCGGCCGAAGCCGCCACCGTGCTGCCCGTGGAAGCCGTCATCGTGCAGCCGGTCGAGGTGCGGCCCGAACCGGCACAACCCGAAACCATCGCGCGTCGTGGCAACGACGTCGACCCGGCCGAGGAAATGAAGAGCCGGCCGGGTCGCCCGCTGCCGCAGACGATCGACAACGACAACGGCCCGCTGAAAGAGAACGATCGTCGCCCGACTGCCCGTGACGGCGGCGGCGGCAACGGCACCCCGACGGATGGCGGCGGTGGTGGCGGCGGCGGCGATGGGGGCAAGCAGACCTTCCACAAGCGCATGGGGCCGGTCAATTTTGCCGCCAGCCTGCGCACGGGCATGGCGGTCGTTCGCCGCAACATGATGATCGTCATCGCCTTTACCATCGCGATCAACGTGCTGGTTCTCGCCATTCCGATCTATCTGTTCCAGATCTCCGACCGCGTCCTGACCAGCCGCTCGCAGGATACGCTGGTGATGCTGACCATCGCCGTGCTCGGCGCCATCATCCTGCAGGTCGTGCTCGATTCCATCCGTCGCTTCATCCTGATGCGCACGGCTGTCGAAATGGAGGTTCAGCTCGGCGCGCCGATCCTGAGTGCCGCCGCGCGTGCATCGCTGCACGGCAACGGCCGCGACTATCAGGTATTGAGCGACCTGCAGCAGTTGCGGGCCTTCATCGTCTCCGGCACGCTGATTTCCTTCCTCGATGCGCCGCTGATGCCGTTCTTCGTGGTCGTGGTCTACATCATCCAGCCGCAGCTCGGCCTGATCGTCATCATGTGCTGCGTCGTGCTGTTCTTCATCGCCTATCTCAACCAGAAGGCAACGGCACAGCCGTTCGGCGAGGCAAACGCCTTCCTCAGCCGCGCCAACTTCCACCTGGATTCGATGTCGCGCAATTCGCAGATCATCAACGCATTGGCGATGATCCCGGAGGCCGTGAAGATGTGGGGCCGAGAAATCGCCGGATCGCTGAAATCGCAGGTCTATGCGCAGGATCGCAGCATCATCTTTACCGGCGCATCCAAAGCGGTGCGCATGTTCACCCAGGTCGCCCTGCTCGGCTGGGGCGCGCACCTGTCGATGGACGGACACCTGACCGGCGGCATGGTGATCGCCGCCTCGATCATTTCGGGCCGCGCGCTTGCTCCGGTCGAAGGCGCGATCGAGGGTTGGAACCAGCTCAATCATTCCCGCGCTGCCTATGGCCGGATCAAGCAGTTGCTGGTCAACTCTCCCTTGAACTTCCCGCGCCTGCGGCTGCCCAACCCGGAAGGGCGCCTCGACGTCGAGCGCATCCTGTTCGTGCCGCCGCCGCAGAAGCGGGTGATCCTCAACGGTATCTCCTTCTCGCTGAGCAAGGGGGAATCGCTGGCGGTCATCGGCAATTCCGGCTCGGGCAAGACGACGCTCGGCAAGATGCTCGTCGGATCGATCGTGCCGACCTCCGGCAATGTCCGCCTCGACCTCATGGACCTGAGAAACTGGGACCAGCGCCAGTTCGGCGAAAGCATCGGCTATCTGCCGCAGGACGTGCAGCTCTTTCCAGGCACGATCAAGGCCAACATCTCGCGCATGCGCGACGACGTCGAGGACAGCGCCATCTTCGAGGCCGCCGTGCTTGCCGACGTACACGAACTGATCGCCTCGTTCCCGCAGGGCTACGAGACGATCGTTGCGGCTGACGGCGCACCGCTTTCCGGTGGCCAGAAACAGCGTATCGCTCTGGCGCGCGCCTTCTTCGGCAATCCCAAATTCGTTGTTCTGGACGAACCCAATTCCAATCTCGACAGCAATGGCGAGGCGGCCCTTGCCCGGGCGCTGGTGCACGCCAAGAAGCAGGGCATCACCACCGTCACCATCACACAGCGCCCGGCGCTGTTGCAATGCGTCGACAAGATCATGGTTCTGAACGAAGGAACCGTTGCCATGTTCGGAGCGCGCAACGACGTGCTGGCAGCCATCGGCGCCAAGCCCAAGGACGAAAAGTCCGCACCCCGTATCGCCGGAGAATGACCATGAGCCGCGAAAAGAAGAACGCAGCCGAAGAACATGCCGTCGAGTGGTATTCGGAGGTGCCGCGATCGATCAAGCTGCACAGCATGGCCGGGCTTGCCCTGATCCTCGCCTCCTTCGGCGGTTTCGGCTACTGGGCCTTCGCGGCGCCCCTCGCCGCGGCGATCATCGCGCAGGGCAGCTTCGTCGCCAATGGCAACAACAAGATCATCCAGCATCTGGAAGGCGGGATCATCGAGCAGATGCTTGTGGCCGAAGGCGACAAGGTCAAGACCGGAGATATCCTGGTCAAGCTGGACCAAACGCCGTCGCGGGCCAACGAGCGCGCGCTGAACCTGAAGCGCCTGCGTCTCGAGGCGGTTGTCGCGCGGCTGCGTGCCGAAGCGATGGGCAGCGACACGTTCAAGATCCCCGACATCGTCAAGCAAGAGGCAAGCGACCCGGATATCCACGCGATCATCGAGAGCCAGAACGTCAACTTCCATAGCAAGAAGATCAAGCTCGACGACCAGTTGAACCTCATCGACCAGAACATCAAGTCACTGGAATTCCGCGCCAAGGGCTACGAACGCCAGCAGGAATCGTTCAACAAGCAGCTCGATATCCTCAACGAGGAGCGCGCGGCCAAGAGCAAGCTTGCTGAAGGCGGTCTGATCAAGAAATCCGAACTGATGGCGCTCGACCGCGCAGCGGCCGACGCCATGGGCGAGATCGGCCGGCTCGACGCCGAGGTCAAGGAGAGCCTGTCGCAGATCGACCGCTATCGCCAAGAAGCGGTCATCGCCGTCAACGCCAACAAGCAGGCAGCCCTCGACGGGCTTGAAGCGGCCGAGGCCGATCTCGATGGGGTGCGCGAACAATTGCGCGAGGCAAGCGAAGTGCTTGGCCGCGCCACCATCCGCTCGCCGGTCGACGGCACCGTGGTGCGCAGCTACTTCCATACCGCCGGCGGCGTGATCGCCACCGGCAAGCCGATCATGGAAATCCTGCCGGCCAACGTGCCGCTGATCATCGAGGCGCAAGTGCTGCGCACCTCGATCGACCAGTTGCGGGTGGGTGAAGATGCCACGATCCGGCTGTCGGCGCTCAACCGCCGCACCACACCCGTCCTCAGCGGCAAGGTCTTCTACGTGTCGGCCGATTCCGTCGAAGAGGTGAGCGGCGGCCAGCAGCGCGATGTCTATATCGTGCGCGTCGAGGTTCCGGTGAGCGAGATCCACCGCATCCACGGCTTCCACCCGGTGCCCGGCATGCCGGCCGAGGTTCTGATCACCACCTCGGAGCGCACGTTCTTCGAATACCTGACCAAGCCGATCACCGACAGCATGTCCCGTGCCTTCAAGGAAACCTGAGGCGATCCGGGGAGACGGGCGATGGCGACAGGACGAAACAGGAAGGAGCAGCGGGTGGTGACGATGGCCCGGCCATCCGCCACCGCTTTGAAGTGGGGGGCACTTCCTTCACAATGGCCCGCTGCAGCGATGCCAACAAGCCGCCGATGGCGGACAGGGGAGACGTTTGATGGCCGCGATACACGAGGTGCTACTGCTTGTCGGTCGCCTCAACTATGTCTGGACCAATACCGAAAGCCTTCTGATCTACGTCATCGCCCACCTGCTGAGTGTCGACAAGGAAAAGGCGATCGTGGTTTTCCTGACGCTGAACACGACGCGCGCCCGCATCGACCTGACCGAGCGGCTGGCCAAGCTGCCGGCCACGCCCACGGACACGCGCGACGACGTGCTGTCGCTGATGGACCGGCTGAAACAGCAGTCGAAGATGCGCAACAAGTACAATCACTGCATCTATTCCTTCGACGAACAGGGCGAAATCTCCAGCACGCAGCTGATGCGGCTGGTGGAGGGCGACAAGGACATTCGCTACGGCAAGGTCGAGCAGCTCGATGCGCGCGAGCTGGAGCGGCTCGAAGCCGCCATCCAGGAGATTACCGAAATCAGCAAGAGTCTTTGGACCTTCATCCGCTCGCGGCCGAATTTCGATGAACGTTTGATCTAGCGGCGCAGAGGTCGAGATGGCTTGCCATCAAGCATAGAGTGCGTACTACCTACGAACAACAATGAATTATTAAAATTACACATCATAATATATTTACAGAAATACACAGAACTCCTTTTCGTAAAACATAATATTGTATCTGTTGCGTATGAGGGCGTTATGAAAATAGATATTCTTGATACTATTGATGATTTTTCGAGAATTCGCGAAAATTGGGATCTTCTTTATCTCGAAGATCCGGAAGCGCATCTGTTTCTGTCCTGGGAGTGGCTGCAAAAATACCTGTCGCATCGCCACCGCTGGTTCATTCTCGCACTCAGACAGGACGGCGATGCGCATTATTGCGCCTTCCTGCCCTTGAAGGTGTCGACCTACCAGGACGAAAAGACCGGGCTCTTCTGTGACGAGATCCGCATGGCCGGCAATTACGGCGCCGACTACACCGGCTTTCTGTGTCGGCCCGGCCTCGAGGACGCGGCAGCCGATGCTTTCGCCGCCCATATCGGCCGCGAGAACTGGACGACCGTCACCTTCGACTATTTCTACACCGCCTCATCGAGGCTCGACCGCCTGCTCGCGGGCTTTCCGAAAGACCAGTTCGTCCAGGCCAGCACCGAGCACGGCAATCCCGATAACATCGACAATACGATCTGCCCCTATGTAAACCTGCCGGCATGCTGGGAGGACTATCTCGCGACCCACATGAGCGCGCAGACCCGGCAGAAGCTTCGACGCTTCATGCGCATGGTCGAGTCGTCGCCCGACTATAGCATCACCCACGCGACGCCCGAGACGATCGAGCGGGACCTCGATACGCTGTTCCGGCTGTGGCGGATCAAATGGGCCGCACGCAAGGGCAACAAGATCGACCGGCTGATCGCCTTGACGCGGGAAATGCTGCTCGACGCCTTCAACCAGGGCGCGCTCGACGTTCCAGTCCTGTGGTTTCAGGGTCGGCCGCTCGGTGTGCTCGCCAATCTGCTCGACCGGCAGAAGAAGACAATTCTGTTCTACATTACCGGCCGCGACGAGGAATGGACCACCCCCTCCCCGGGGCTGCTGCTGCACGGATTTGCCATCCGCGATGCGATCGCCCAGGGGTATCGGGTCTACGATTTTCTGCGCGGCAACGAGGCCTACAAATATTCCTTCGGCGTCGAGGAGCGGCGCATTCGCAGCATGCGCGTCACGACGCTGTCAGGTCGCAACCTGCACAATTGCCTCAACCCGCGCAGCATCGAGCATGTCTATGATCGTGCCGTGGAATTGCACCGCAAAGGTCAGCTGGACAAGGCGGAGCCGGGCTACCGGCAAGTCATCCACACCGTGCCGACCCATGCGCGTGCACGTTATAGCCTTGCCCAGCTTTTTGACGACAAGGGCGAACATGACGAGGCCGAATATCTCTACAAGGGATTGCTTGCCACGATGCCGGGTGCCGGCAAGATCCAGCATCGGCTCGGCGATAGCCAGATGGCGCAGGGACACTACGGTGAGGCGGCAGAGACCTTCGAGGCGCTTCTCGCCCGCCATCCTCTCGTCAGTCTCGTGCGCTACAAACTCGGCGTGACACTCTGCGCAACCGGGCGCCTTGAAGAGGCCCTCGCGATCTTCACCAGCTTCGAAGACATCCTGTCCGACGATCCGGATCATATGCGCTGCAAGGTGAAGGCGCAGGAGGCGGCGACACGCCTGACAGCCGCCATGCGAAGCCTGGAGCCGGACGAGGTTGCCGAACCGGAGCAGGGCATGGTCTCGATCGCACCACCACCGGCCGTGCTGGTGTTACCGAAACGGCCACTCGACGTATCCGTTTGCCTGCCAACCGTGCCGCCCCTGCTTCAGCCATCCCTGCCTTCGGGCATATCGGCGCATTTGCAGGCCCGCACGAGCAGGCGGGGCGACACCGGCTCTCGCAGCAAGCACTGACGGCAGCACCTGCGATCCGGCTTCAGGGCTTCCGCTCGAGTACCCGGAACGGCAGGGATCGCCGACTGGCCGACGGCTCACGCGGCAGTTTCTGTCCAGTCGAGCGCCTTCAGCTCTTCGCGAAACGCGAAGCGGACGAGGTGGCGCTCGATCACGTCCTTGCATTCCGCCAGCGCCTCTTCATCGGGCGATTCCGCAACGAATGAGAGCTGGTCACCACGCGCCGTCATGCGTGCGGTGCTCGCCCCGATCGCGGCAACGGAATCCGTCTCGGTGTATTCGACGGTCGTCTTGTGCGCGAAATGCTTGGACAACTGTTGCAGGTATTGCGAGGCGCGCTCGGTTGTAAAACTGCTTGTGGCCATCAACATGGTCTTCTCCACATGGCATGGGAACGATAGGGCCGCGGCGCGACCGCTGGAAATGCGGCCGCAAGGCCCACGAAAAAGGGCGGCACGATCGCTCCTGCCGCCCTTTGTGCGAAGTTCGGTTTATTTCTTGCTCAGCGCTTGCGTGAGCTGGTCGACGATATCCTGCTCGGACTTGATGCCCGAGCTCGTCAGGTAGAGCTTGGCAGAATCGAGATAGACGACCTGCTCGCTCTTCCAGGCCTTTGTCTGGCGAACAAGTTCGTTGTCGAGGAGCGCTGCCGCCGGCTGCCCCTCCTGACCGATCGCCGCATCACGGTCGACAACGAAGATCCAGTCCGGATTGGTCTCGAGGATGTATTCGTAGGAAACAGCCTGGCCGTGGGTTGCGACATCGAGTTTCGGATCGGCCGCCTCGACGCCGAAGACGTCATGGATCTCGCCAAAACGCGAACCCTTGCCGTAGGCGCTGATCTTGCCGCCCGTCGTCAGCAGGATGAGGCCCTTGCCGGAGCCCTTGGCGACGTCCTGCAGCTTGACGATCGAGGCGTCGAGCTTATCGGAAGCTGCCTTGATTTCAGCCTCCTTGCCGAAGATCTGGCCGAGAATCGCGGCATTCTTCTTGACGCTGCCGATCAGGTCCTTGTCATCGTTGGTCAGGTCGATGGTCGGCGCAAGCTTGGCCAGATCGGCATATTTCGACTGTGAGCGTCCGCCGACGATGATCAGGTCAGGCTCGGCCGCATTGACGGCCTCGTAGTCCGGCTCGAACAGCGTGCCGACCTTCGGATAGCTATCGTCCTTGTATTTTGCGAGGGACGGCGGAATGGCCGAACCGGGAACGCCCGCCACGGCAATGCCCAGCATATCCAGGGTTTCGAGCATGCCGAAGTCATAAACCAGCACGGTCTTCGGATTCTTTTCGACGTCCGTCGTGCCGCTGCTGTGCTCGATCTTCAACGTTTCAGCGCTCGCGCCAGGCGCGAGAGCCAGGACCGCCGCAATGGCGGCGCCACGGAGAGCATTAGAAAATAGAGATACATTCATGACTTATTTCCTCATGTTTTAAGTCCTCCTAGCGCGATTTTCCGATGAGGGCAACAAGCCGGTGTCCGGTCATGCCGAAGCGGCTGTCCGGCCACGGTCAGGTACCGGCAACACCTTGCAGACTGGCGAGCGCTTCATGCGACGTGCCCTGCATAGCTGGACAGCCATCCAGGGCACGACGAAACTTGACTACAGACCTCATATATATGAAGGAAGCTCAGCATCAGTCGCACGCGCGTACGCGCGTCCTGGCGGCGCCGGAAGCGCGCAAATGAAACCTGTCTCAAGTTGCTCGGAGGCGACGGAAGAATGAACGGCAACCCGGCGGCAATAGCGCTGTCCTTCACCAAAACGCCGGCGCGTTAAGAGCGATCGATGAAACCTTTCCTTTTTGCCTTGCCCGTCATCCTGCTGCTTGCCGTCGTCAGCGTCATGACCGGTGTCGGAAGCCTCGCATCCGGCCCCGACGGTGGCGGGCGCGGCTGGCTGCTGATCGTCGAAAGTCGGGTGCCGCGCACGCTGGCGCTGATGCTGGCGGGAACCGGTCTCGCCGTCGGCGGCACGATCATGCAGATGCTGGCGCGCAACCGCTTCGTCGAGCCGTCGACCGCTGGCACCGCCGAATCGGCCGCGCTCGGCATGCTGATGACGATGATCTTCGCGCCGGCGCTGCCGGTCGCCGGGAAGATGGCGATCGCCGCACTCACCGCACTTGCCGGTACGGCGCTGTTCCTCAAGATCCTGCGACAGATTCCGCTACGCTCGGCACTGATGGTGCCGCTCGTCGGCATCATGCTCGGCGGCGTCATCAGCGCGGTCACGACGTTCGTCGCCTATCGCTACGACATGATGCAGTCGATGGGGACGTGGATGTCTGGCGACTTCTCCGGCGTGCTTCGTGGGCGCTACGAGCTTTTGTGGATTGCCTTTGCCCTGACGCTGATCGCCTATGTCACGGCCGCCCGCTTCACCGTCATCGGTATGGGCGAGGACATCGCCCGCAATGTAGGGCTCGACTACAACAAGGTGGTGACGCTAGGGCTTTGCATCGTTTCGATGGTCACGGCCACGGTGGTCGCCACCGTCGGCATGGTGCCGTTCCTGGGCCTGGTGGTGCCGAATGTCATCAGCCTTGTCGTCGGCGACAATCTCCGGCGCACCCTGCCGCTGATCGCCGCGACCGGCGCCGGGCTGGTGCTCGCCTGCGACATACTCGGCCGGATAATCATCGCGCCCTACGAGATCCCGGTCGGAACCGTCATGGGCGTCATCGGCAGCGTCGTCTTCCTCTATCTGCTGCTGTCGAGGCGCGCCCATGCAGGCTGATATCAAACGGATCCCGCCCGCCGGCATGCTGCTCGTAACGGCAATCCTCGCACTCGTCTCGATGCTGGCGTTCATGACGCTCGGCGCCAAGGGAAGCTGGGCCTTCATCCTCTCCTTCCGTGGCACCAAGCTCGCGGGCATGATCCTGGTCGCCTATGCGATCGCCGTATCGACCATCCTTTTCCAGACGATCTCCGGCAACCGCATCCTGACGCCATCGATCATCGGCTTCGATGCCATGTACGCGCTGCTGCAGACCGTCATGGTGTTTTTCCTCGGAGCGGCCGGCGCCACCGCCGCCGACCCGCGGCTTCAGTTCCTCATCGAGACGGCAGCCATGGTCGGTTTTTCCGTCCTTCTGTTCCGGGCGCTGTTTTCCGGAGCCACCCGCAGCCTGCACCTGCTGATGCTGGTCGGCATCATCCTCGGCGGCCTGTTCCGCAGCCTTTCGTCCTTCCTGCAGCGGATCCTCGATCCCAACGAGTTCATTGTGCTGCAGGACCGGTTGTTTGCCAGCTTCAACACGGTCAACGTCGACCTTCTCGGCATCTCGGCGGTTGCCGTTGCCGGCGTCACCTTCGTCCTCTGGCGGCTGTTTCCGACCTTCGACGTGCTGTCTCTCGGGCGCGAAAGTGCCATCGGGCTCGGTGTCGATCATCACCGCACGGTCACCATCCTGCTCGTGCTCATCGCCGTCCTCGTCTCGGTCTCGACCGCGCTGGTCGGACCGGTGACGTTCTTCGGCCTGCTGGTCGCAAGCCTCGCCTGGCAGATCACTCCAACGGCAAGCCATCGCTTCGTGCTGCCGATCGCCGTGTGCCTTGCGATCGTCACGCTCGTCGGCGGCCAGGTGATCCTCGAGCGGCTCTTTGCCTTCAACACCGCGCTGAGCATCGTCATTGAGTTCGTTGGCGGGCTTGTATTCATCTTCCTGCTTGTTCGAGGCTCCGCCCGATGATCGAAATTCGCGACGTCACCAAATCCTACGGCAGCAATGCGGTCGTCGACCGGGTGTCGATGACGCTGCCGGCCAGGGGCCTGACCTCAATCATCGGACCGAACGGCGCCGGCAAATCGACGCTGCTGTCGATCGTCAGCCGCCTGATGCCGATGGATAAAGGGCAGGTGCTGGTCGACGGCCTCGATGTCAGCCGCACCGCCGGCGACATCCTTGCCCGCCGCCTGTCGATCATGCGCCAGGACAACCACATCACCGCGCGCCTCACGGTGCGCGATCTCGTTGCCTTCGGCCGCTATCCCTATTCGAAAGGGCGCCTGACGGCCGACGACGTCGAACATGTGGAGCGTTCGATCGCCTATGTCGGCCTCAAGGCCTTCGAGCATCGGTTCCTCGACGAACTCTCGGGCGGCCAGCGCCAGCGCGCCTTCATCGCCATGGTGCTCTGCCAGGACACCGACTACATGCTGTTCGACGAGCCGCTCAACAATCTCGACATGAAGCATGCGGTGGAAACAATGAAGCTGCTGCGGCGGCTGGCCGACGATTTCGGAAAGACGGTCGTGGTCGTGCTGCACGACATCAACTTCGCCTCCGCCTATTCCGACCATATCGTCGCCATGCGCGATGGCAGGCTTGCCTTCGAGGGCGTACCTAGCGACATGATCGAGCCGTCGCGCCTGCAGGCGATCTTCGACGTCGACTGCCGCGTGCACGCCGTTGGCGACACGCGGCTTGTCAACTATTTCGAATAGTCGCGTCCCATCAGTGGGATGTTCCGGACAGGACCGGGTTGCCGCTGCGCGCGGCATCCGTTGCCTTGTCCTCGTCGGTCACCGATGACAGGCGCTTCAGGCGGCGCCCGAGGCGAATGCTGACATCATCCATCACCGTGAACATCACCGGCACGAAGACGAGGCTCAGCATCGTCGAGGTGATCAATCCGCCGATGACGGCAATCGCCATCGGTGCGCGGAAGGCTGCATCCGCGCCGACGCCGATCGCCGCCGGCACCATGCCGGCAACCATGGCGATCGTCGTCATGATGATCGGCCGCGCGCGGGTGGTACCCGCAGTCAGGAGCGCGGTGCGCCGGTCCGCCCCCTCGTTGCGGCAGACGATCGCATGATCGACCAGCAGGATCGAGTTCTTGCAGACGATGCCCATCAGCATCAGGATGCCAATGGTCGATGAGAGGTCGAGCGCCGCGCCAAAGAGGATGAGCGCCAATGCCGCGCCCCCGATCGACAACGGCAGGGCGATCAGGATGGTAATCGGCTGCAGAAAGTCCTTGAACAGCAGCACCAGCACCGCTGAGACCATCAGGATGCCGGCGAGCAAGGCAAGTGCGAAGTTGCGGAACATTTCCGACATGTACTCAGCTTCGCCGTAATTTGCCTGTGACACGCCTGCCGGCATGTCGGTCATCGCGGGCAACGCCGAGACCGCATCGAATGCCGTGCCGAGCGTGATGCCGTTGAGGTTGGCCTCGACTGCCATCAGGCGCTTGCGGTTAAGACGCTCGACGCTGCCCTCCTCCGCGCCGAAGGAGATGTCGGCAACCGACGTCAGCGGCACCAGCTTTCCCGAATTGGTGCCGACCCGAAGGTTGCGCAGCGTGTCGAAATCGGCCCGGGCCGTCTCAGCCAGCATCACCCGGATCGGCACTTGCCGGTTGCCGAGATTGAAGCGCGCCGAATTGCTTTCGCTGTCACCCATGGTGGCGATGCGCGCCACAGTTCCGATCGACGTCACCGAGACACCGAGACGCGCCGCCTCATCGAGGCGTGGTCTGACCAGCAGCTCCGGCGACAGCAGCGGCTCCGTCGATTGCACGTTGACGAGGCCCGGCATCGCCCGCATCTCCTTTTCCAGCTGTCGCACCGCGCGGGTCAAAGCCTCGGCATCATCGCTGGTCAGATAGATCGACAGATCCTTGGCGCCCTGTTCGGATGCGAAGGTCGCCTGAATATCCGGTGTTTCCGCAAGCAACGGGCGCAGGGACAACTCGAATTCCTTGCGGCTGATCTCGCGCTCCTTGCGTGGGCGAAGCTTGATCAGCAGGTCGACGCGGTTGAGATTGTCGGCGGTGGCAAGCACGCTGTCGACCTCCGATCGCTCCTTGATCTTGCGGCTCAGCTCATCCGAGATCCGGGCCGTTTCCTCGAGCCGGGTTCCCGGCGGCAGCGTGACTTTCAGGGTGGAGAGGTTGCTGTCGCCCGCCGGCAGGAAACCGGTGGGCAGCATCGTCAGCAGCGCGAGTGAACCGACAAAGATCAGAGCGACGATGGACAGCGCCGTCTTGCGATGATCGAGCGTCCAGCCGAGCATCCGGACATAAACATCGCCGATGCGCGAGCGCCTGGCCTCATGGCCATGCCCGGCCCGCGGGCGAAGCAGATAGGCGGCCATCAGCGGCGTCAGCAGGCGCGCCACCGCCAGCGAAAACAGCACGGCGATGGCGACCGTCAGGCCGAACTGTTTGAAATATTGCCCGACGGCGCCGCCGATGAAGCTGACGGGCGCGAACACCGCAACGATCGTCAGTGTCGTGGCAACGATAGCAAGGCCGATCGCATCGGCAGCATCGATCGCAGCCAGGTACGGCCGCTTGCCCATGTCCACGTGCCGCTCGATATTCTCGATCTCGACGATCGCGTCGTCGACGAGGATGCCGATGACAAGCGTCAGTGCCAGCAGACTGATGCTGTTCAAGGTGAAGCCGAGAAGATCCATGACCATGAAGGTCGGCAGGATCGATAGGGGCATGGCCAGCGCCGAGATCAGTGTCGCACGCCAGTTCCGCAGAAACGCGAAGACGACCACGATGGTGAGCCCCGCCCCTTCGAGCAGCGCCGTCACCGCCGCGTCGTAGCTGTCCTTGGTGTATTCGACCAGCGAGATCATTTCCTTGATCTCGACACCCGGCGTGCGCGCCTGGATCTCGGCGAGACGGGCCGCGACGCGGTCGGCAACCACCGTGTCGCTCGCCCCCTTGCTGCGCGAGATCGAGAAGCTGACCACCTGCTCGCCGTCGAGCCGGGCAAAATTGCGAGGTTCGGACGAGGTGTCCTCGATCTTTGCCAGATCGGAAAGCTGGACCCAGCGGCCGCCGGAAATCGGGATCGACAGCCGTGAAAGCTCTTCGACGGAGGTGGCGCTACCGATCGTGCGGATCGACTGCTCCCGCCCACCGATCTCGCCGCGCCCGCTCGGGACGTTGGTGTTGAGTTCGCGCATCGCCGTGTTGACCTGGTCGGCGGTGACGCCGAGCGCCAGAAGGCGTTCCGGATCGAGCGAAACGCGAACCTCGCGGTTGACGCCACCGAGGCGCTGAACCTTCTGGACGCCGGGAAGCGTCAGAAGCTCACCGTTTAACGTGTCGTCCACGAACCAGGAGAGCTCGACCGCGGACATGTTCGGCGCGCGCACCGTGTAATAGACGATGGCGCTGCCGTCGACGTCGACGCGCGACACCACCGGATCCTGGATCGATTGCGGCAGATCGGAGCGGATCTGAGCGACGGCTTCACGCACGTCGTTGGCGGCGCGATCCGGATCGGTGCCGATCTTGAACTCGACCGTCGTCGTCGAGATGCCGTTGGCGACCGTCGAGCGAATATGGTTGACGGCAACCAGGCCGGCCGCCACCCCTTCTACCCGGCGGGTCACCTGCGTTTCCATTTCCGCCGGCTGCGCGCTCGGCTGGGTGATCGTCACCGTGACCACGGGAAACGAAACGCTCGGATTGGCATTGACCGGCAGCCGCATGAACGACGCGATGCCGACGAGGGTCAAAACGACGAACAGCACAATCGTCGGGACGGGCTTTCTGATCGCCCAGGCAGATATGTTGCTGGTCATTTCGTGGCGCCTGTCCGAACGGGTTCGACATCCTTGGTGGCAACCGCTTCGCCTTCACGCAGCGACACGCCAGCCTTGGCAACCACGCGCTCGCCTTCACCGAGGCCCGACACGATCTCCACCTTGCCATTCTGGCGCATGCCGGCCTCGACCGTCTTGCGCTTGACCGCGCCGTCCTCGACGATGAACACCGACGGTTTTCCGTCCGGCGTGCCGTAAAGCAGCGCTGAGTCGTCGATCATGATCGCTGCGCGTTCGGCGACAACGATTTGCGCGCGTCCGAACGTTCCTGCATAGGGCGGCCTGTTCGTGTTCAGCGCGATCTTGACCGTGCCCAGTCGTGTCTCGCTGTCGATCTTCGGGTTGATCACCCTGACATGGCCATCGATCGTATCCGGGCGGCCGGAGAGCCTGACCTTCACCTTCTGGCCGACGGCAAGGAGCGGAAGCTCGCTCTCGGGCACTTCGGCAGCAAGCTCGATCTCGCCGTCACGGATCAGCCGCATCAGCGGCTCCGAACCGGCGAGCGCACCGGCGCGAGCCAGGCGCTCCGAAACGATGCCGGCGGCCGGCGCAACGATCACCGCGCGCTCGAACTTGCGGCGCGCCTCGGCCAGGAGCGCCTGCGCCTGGGCGTCGTCGGCGCGTGCGACCTTCACCGCCTCCAGCGCAATGGCCACGGCCGAGACCCGTTCTTCGAGAAACGTTTCTGCTTTCAGATGGCGCAGCTGGCGGGCACGATCGAGCTTCTTTTGTTCTTGCCGGACCGTTTCTTCCTGCTGGGCGACCGCTGCGCTGGCGCGCGCGACACGGCCTTCGGCTTCCCGCAGCAGGTTCTCCAGCATCTCGGTTTCGAGCCGGGCGAGAACCTGGCCAGCGGCCACCCTGTCGCCGATTTCGACGTTGACTTCGGCGATCCGCTGCTCGGTCAATGTCGTACCGACCGCGATCTCTTCGCGCGCCACGAAGATGCCGGCAAAGGAGCGCAGCCATGTCTGCGGTTGCCTGTCGGTGACAAGCGTCGAAACGGTGCGGCTTGCCGCCGCACCGGTATCGACCGACGCGGCCGCCTCGTTGGCGCGAACCTGGCCCGCGGTGGCGGCAAGCGCGAAGGTGGCGACGATGGCGGCGTTCAGGATTGGAGAACGTCTCATTCTGGTTGGCTTTCGCTGGCGGGACCACGGCGCGGACCAATTGGACGCTGGCCGCAGTCGCGGTCCCTGTTTGTATTCGACGTTTATTTGTTTGTTAGAGTAGTCAATCTAATAATTACATCCGATGAACGCGTCAAGAGCGTGGCAATCGCATGCAATCATTGCGGGAGCATGGCGAAGGGCCCGATAGCACCCTCTTCTCTTGACTCCGCATCTCCCGGCATCGCATATCGATCAATCAGTCTATTAAAGAGCCAAGCGGTTTGGGAGAAGCACGATGCGCAAGATCGACCCGGAGAAACATGCTGCAAGGCGGCAGGTGATCCTCGATGCTGCCATCGCCTGTTTTGCCCGCAAGGGTTTTCACGGCACGTCGACCGCGGAAATCTGCGCCGAGGCAGGAATGAGCCCGGGCAATCTCTTTCATTATTTTCCGACCAAGCACGCTATCATCGCCGCGATCGTGGAGGAGGAGCGTCAAGAAACGGCGGACTTTTTCCGCGAGCTTCATGAAGCGCCGGACCTTTTTGCAGCCCTGTTGGGATTCATGGACGCTGTGATGGGGTTGGCGGCCGATCCGGTCTACTCCAGCCTTGCGCTGGAAATCGCCGCCGAGGCCATGCGCGACGAGCGCATCGGCGCACTGGTTGCCGCCAATGACGCGGAAATGCGCGCCGCCCTTTCCGCCCTGATCAGGGCTGCGCACGCGCGTGGACAGATCGACACGGCGATCGATCCGGAAGCGGGCGCCCGGTGGATTGCAGCGCTGATCGACGGCATTTTTGGCCGGATCGCCGTCGATCCCGGCTTCAAGCCGGACCAGGAAGGCGCGACGATGCACCTGTTGCTGACCCGTTTTCTCCGTCCACCGCGCAACGCCGCTTCCGCCTCAAGTGACGCTGCGGAAATAGGCTAGCCCCTGCCGTCCCGAAAATTCCCGGCAGCACCGCTCCATGCGGAGAAAGCTGCGGATCTTTCCGCCGTGGCGGGGTTGTTGGCATTGCACCTGGCCGGGCCGTTTTCACGAATCAGCCCCTGCATTCGAAGTCGTGACCACCGAGCACCGTTTGGTTGCGGGGTCGCAATCGTGCCGCCTGGTCCGGGATCGTCGATCGACCCACGCGCGTTCGAACGGATACGCGTGGGTCGACGAAATTGTTGGAGCGGTCCCTGATGACAAATGCTTGCTTCAGACAAGGCTGAGCACTTCGGCCACCGGGCGCCGCGGCTTTGCCGGCCAGTTGCCCTCGGCGGCATGTCCAACAGCCAGCAGCATGACCGGGATCTCGTTCGGCGCAAGGCCGAACGCCCGCGCGACCCCATCCGGATCGAAACCACCCATCGGGCATGATGCGAGGCCGAAGGCCTGCGCGGCGAACATCAGCGTCGCACCGGCAAAGGTCGCAGTCCGAAAGGCTTCGTCCCGCTGCCGACCGGGATGGTGCTCATAGGCCTGCCTGACGGCATCCACCCATCCGTCCGCCATGCGTTGCGGCATGAAGCCTGCTTCGACTGCGGGCCGCAACCTTGGAGCCACATCTGCGTGGTCGGGCAACGAACCGGCGATGATGAATGTCACTGCCGCGTCGGTGATCTTTGGCTGGTCATTGGCAACGGCCCGCAACCGCGCCCTGGCCTCCTGCGAATGAACGGCGACGAAGCGCCAGTTCTGCAGGTTGTAGGCCGTCGGCGCATGCGTCGCCAACCGCACCAGTTGCTGGATCTGATCCGCCGGAACGTCCTTCTTCGAATCGAAGGCGTTCGTTGATACCCGGTTTTCGATCATGTCGACGAAGTGCATGGTCATGGCTTGATCTCCTTTGGTCACTCGCACGGCCGGGACGGCCCGCGCTTGGCTGTGAGATGAAGCTAGTCGATTTACTGAGAGGCGGTAATGCGCGGATTGCGCAGCATATTGTTTACTTTTGGTGAAGAATAATGAACAGATGGACGGCGCTTGGGGTGTTCCGCAACGTCTCCGAACTGCAAAGCTTTGCTGTGGCTGGCCAGCGGCTCGTTCTGTCTCCGGCGACGGCCAGCAAGAACATCGCCGAACTCGAGCAGCCCCCTCCTGCCGTTTGATCCACCGCACCACCAGACGCCTGTCACTGACCGACGAGGGCGGATCTTTTTCGCCAGGTGGTGCAGATGCATGTTTTTCTTGATTTTGTGCCCGGCGTGTTTGCTGCTTCTGCCGTCGACGTTTGATGTCGAGCCGCAAACGCAAAAAGCCCGCGGACGTTATTGTCCAGCGGGCTTTTAGGTATGTATTTT
>NZ_DALZXU010000013.1:0-107610 GCF_031989085.1 Ensifer sp. | reverse complement strand
TCTGGTCGGAAAGGTGGCTGCCGTCGTGGTCAGCCAGAAGCAGAATAGCCATGATCTCGTCCTCTAGAAAAATGGTTCGTTCCCGAAATCCGTCAGGGCCTGCCGAAAACGGTGAGGCGCGAGAACCGGCGCGCAGCGTACTCTAGTACGTGAGCACCGGAAGCGCAGCGACACGCCGTTTGCAGGCGGACCTCACGGATTTCAGAGCACGCCGGCTTCGGTCTTGAGCTTTTCAACGAGCTCGGCCACCGACTTGACCTTGATGCCGGCCTTGCGGCCTTCCGGCTCCTCGGTCTTCAGCACCTTCAGCCGTGCCGTGGTGTCGACGCCGAAATCGGCCGGCGTCTTCTTGTCGAGCGGCTTCTTCTTCGCCTTCATGATGTTGGGAAGCGAGGCATACCGCGGCTCGTTGAGGCGCAGGTCGGTGGTAACGACCGCCGGAAGCTTGATGTCGATCGTCTGCAGGCCGCCATCGACCTCGCGTGTCACGGTCGCCTTGCCGTCGCCGATCTCGACCTTGGAGGCAAAGGTGCCCTGCGCCCAGCCAAGCAGCGCCGACAGCATCTGGCCGGTCTGGTTGCTGTCGTCGTCGATCGCCTGCTTGCCGACGATGATCAGGCCCGGCTGTTCGGCCTCGGCGACACCCTTGACGATCTTGGCGACGGCGAGCGGCTCGACCTGGTCTTCGGTCTCGACCAGGATCGCCCGGTCGGCACCCATGGCGAGCGCGGTCCTGAGCGTCTCTTCGGCCTTGGCCGGGCCGACCGATACCACCACGACCTCGTCAGCCTTGCCGGCTTCCTTCAGCCGCAGCGCCTCTTCCACCGAGATCTCGTCGAACGGGTTCATCGACATCTTCACGTTCGCCAGCTCCACACCAGAGCCGTCCGCCTTCACCCGGATCTTGACGTTGTAGTCAACCACCCGCTTAACCGTCACAAGTATTTTCATGGCCAAACCTTTCCGGCAATGTTCGTTGTCTGGCGAAAACCGTTACATGCGGCCGCGCCTGGCTTCGGGATCGTAGGGCGATTCTTCGATGACGCGGGCCTTGCGCCGTTCGCCGAGGATCGGGACTTCCAGCTCCGTCCCGGGCACCCCAAGCTCGACCGGCAGCAGCGCGAAGGCAACATCGTGGCCGAGCGTGTAGGCGTAACCACCCGAGGTGATGCGACCGACCAGCTCGCCTTGATGATAGACGCCCTCATAGATCAGCGCGCTTGCACCATCGGTGTCGATCGCGATGGTGAAGGAGCGACGGGCGACGCCCTCTTCCTTTGCCTTTACCAGCGCATCGCGACCGATGAAGCAGCCCTTGTCGAGGCGCACGAAACGATCGAGGCTGCTTTCCCAGGCACTCAGTTCCGGGTTCATGTCACGATACATCGCCCGGTAGGACTTTTCGAGCCGCAGCGATTCCAGCGCCTGCAGGCCAATCAACCGCAGACCATGCGGCTCGCCGGCGGCAAGCAGGGCGTCGAGCAGGTGCCGCTGGTAGCAGAGCGGATGATAAAGCTCCCAGCCGAGCTCGCCTTCATAGTTGACGCGCAACAGACGGACGTCGCTGGCAAGCCCCACCGTACCGGTCTGCACGCCGAACCAGGGGAAGGCCTCGTTGGAAAGATCGATTTCGGTCAATGCCTGCAGCACCTCGCGCGCCTTCGGCCCGACGATGGTGAAGCAGCCACGATCATTGGTGACGTTGCGCAGTTGCACGCTGCCGTCCCTCGGCAGAAGCTTTGAGAGATCGTCGAAGTTCCAGCGCTCTGCCCGCGGCGTCGAGATCAGGTAGAACAAGCCGTCTTCGAGACGGGCGACGACATACTCAGCCTGAACTCCACCCTTCTTCGTCAGGTGATGACTGAGGTTGACGCGACCTGTTTTTGGCAGGCGGTTGGCTAGGATGCCGTCCAGCCAGGCCTCGGCACCCGGTCCGCTCACTTCGAACTTGGTCATCGGCGTCATCTCGACGAGGCCAACGGCGTTTCTGACGGCGTGCACCTCCTCGCCGACATATTTACCCTTCTCGGTCCAACGCCAGCTGTACTGGTCCTTCGCCTCCACGCCCTCGGGCGCAAACCAGTTCGGCATTTCCCAGCCGTTGAGAACGCTCCAGACGGCCCCCTTCTGGGTCAGGCGATCATAGGAGGGTGCGGTCTTCTGCGGCCGGGCGGCCGGCATGTCCTGGCCGGGATAGTGCTGCTCGGCATGGGTGCCCCAGGCCTCGCGCACTTTCTCACGCGTCCAGTTCTTGTTGGCGTAGTCGCCGAAACGGCGCGGATCCAGCTCTGACGTGTCGAGGCTGTTGCCGCCTTCGACGATGCGCTCGGAGAGGTAGTAGCCGATGGCGCCGCCCCAGAGAATGCCGCCAGGCACGCCCTCGGCGATCCAGACATTGTCGAGCCCCCAGGCGGGTCCCACCAGCGGCAGTTCGTCGGCGGTCATCTGGAAGGGGCCGCGGACATTGGCCTTGATGCCGACGCGGCCGAGCGCCGGGACGAGGTCCATCGCCCGCTCCCAGTTCCAGGAAACGGAATCGAAATCCTCTTCGAGCAGGTCGGCGCCGAACCACTCCGGCACGCCGTTCTCGGCAAAGAGCTTCAGGTGTTCGGTCTTCTCGTAGGGACCGAACATCAGGCCGTCGCCCTCCTCGCGCAGATAGCCCTCGAAGCCTTCGTCGCGCAGGATCGGCATTTCCGGCAGGCCCTGGCGCTTGCGTTCGATCACTTCGGGGACGGCATCGGTGATCCAGTATTGATGGACGATCGGGATCGCCGGGATCTCGAGGCCGAGCATGGCGCCGGTCTGGCGCGCATAGTTGCCGGTCGCCGAAATGATATGCTCGCAGATGATCTCGCCCTGGTTGGTCTTGATCTTCCACTCGCCGCTCGGCATGCGCTCGAAACCGCGCACCTCGGTGTTGAGATAGATCTTGGCGCCGCGATCGCGGGCACCCTTGGCCATGGCCTGCGTCACGTCGGCCGGCGCGATGTGGCCGTCGTCTGGGTGATAGAGAGCGCCCAGCATCTCCTTGTTGTTTTCGAGGAGCGGCCAAAGTTCGCGGGCTTCCGCCGGCGACACAAGCTCGGCGCGAATGCCCTGAACCGCCGCAACGCTCATGTAGCTCTTGTATTCGTCAAAACGGTCACGGGTATTGGCGATGCGCAACTGGCCGCATTTGTGCCAGCCGACATGCTGGCCGGTTTCGGCTTCAAGACCCTCGTAGATCTCGATGGTCTTGGCGATCATGCGGCCGATATTGATCGAGCGGGCATAGGACGGAATGAGGCCGGCGGCATGCCATGTCGAGCCGGCGGTCAGCTGCGTGCGTTCGAGGAGCGCGACATCGGTCCAGCCGCGCTTCGTCAGACCGTAGAGAATGGCGGCACCGACGCAACCGCCGCCGATGACGACGGCCCGAGCATGAGTTTGCATGAAGAGGTTCCCTTATGTGGAATTTTCAGCAACTTACAAACGGCCGGTGCGCTTGTAATCTTGCTAAAAACTATCCGGGGGCATAACCTCAGTTTATGCATAGACTTCGCTCGCTCGTCCCCTCCGCCAACTATCTCTTCGTCTTCGAGGCTGCCGCCCGGCGGCAGAGCTTTACCGGCGCGGCGGAGGAGCTGAACGTCAGCCAGCCCGCCGTCAGCAAGACGATCCGCCTGCTAGAGGAGGCGACCGGCCTGAAGCTCTTCCGCCGCGAACATGCCCGGCTGGAGCTGACCGCCGAGGGCAAGCGGCTCTACAAGGAAACCCAGGAAGCCTTCGATCACCTGCACATGGTGATCTCGTCGCTCAGGCAGAAGCATTCGCGCGATATCGTGCGCGTGTCGTTCTCCGCATCCTTCGTGCAATTGTGGCTGCTGCCGCGGCTCAAAGCCTTCAAGGCGCAGCATCCGGATATCGCCCTGCGGATTGCCGAGAGCAGCCGGGACGACCAGGACCTGCTGGAGGAAGATATCGACCTTTCCGCACGTCTCGGCACCGGCAAATGGCCTGGTATCCACGCCTGGCATTTCGTCACCGAAGAGGTTTGGCCGGTCTGCAGCCCCGCCTATCTGAAAGAGCACGGGCCGATCGAGACCCCGGCCGACCTGCTCAACCATACGCTCTTGCATTTCGAGGAACGGCATCGCTCACGCGTCGGCTGGCGCGAATATCTCGAACGCAACGACGTCTCGGCCGCCAAGCTGACGCAGGACTTCGTCTTCACCGACGCGCTAAATTCGATCGAAGCGGCGGTGCTCGGCCAGGGGGTCGCGCTTGGCTGGAAACACCTGGTGCACGACCACCTGAAGGCCGGCAAGCTCGTCTGCCCGATCCGGGCGAGCTATCTCACCGGACAGAGCATCCACATCGTCATGCCGGCGCAGCGCCCGCCCAAGCGCGGCACCGAGATCTTTCGCGACTGGCTGATGGAGCAGAACGCCGACGCCGACTTCTTCGCCAGGGGTTGACGGGAAAACCGCGTCTTCAGAAGCGCTCGCCGACGAAGTGCGCGACCTGGGCGCCAGCCTCGTAATAGGCTTCCTTCAGACGCCGCATCGGCGGGTCATTGGGGTCGCTGAGCGGCAAGGGCAACTCCGCCTCGGCAATCTCGCCCAGGATATGGCGCGCGAGCACCCGGCCGAACACCGTTCCGGGCGCGATGCCGCGACCGTTATAGCCGGAAAAGCCGACGACATTCGGGGCGAACCGATGGAAGCGCGGCAGCGCGTTGGTGGTCATGCCGATCTGGCCGTACCATTCGCACTCGAAATCGACCTTGCCCAGCTCCGGGAAAAGCCGGGCCAGCGAACGCCGCGCCCAGGCCTTGTGCACGGCGGCACCGCCGTTGCGCAAAGCGCCGACGCTGCCGAACACCAGCCGTCCCGCCTTGTCCATGCGAAACGACGAGAGGATCTCCTTGGTGTCCCACACGCCCTCGCGGTCGGGCAGGATGGTCGCGAGCATCTCCGGCGCAAGCGGCCGGGTCGCGAGGTTGAAATAGGGCAGATAGACCTGCTCGGTGCGCACATGCTCCCAGGGGCCGGTGCTATAGGCGTCGGTCGCGACGATGATCCAGTCGGCCGTCACGGATGCCCTGTCCGTCGCCACCTTCCAGCGGCTGCCGATCCGCTCCGTCGAGACGACCCGGCTCGATGTGTGCAACGTAACCCCGGCACGCTCAGCCGCATGCGCCAGTCCACGGACATAGGCAAGCGGCTGCAAGGTCCCTGCCCGCTTGTCGAGGAGCGCGCCGGCATAGGCTGACGTGCCGATGCGGGCAGCCGTCTCCGCCGCGTCGAGAAGCTCGACCGGCGCGCCGCGCTTCTGCCACTGCGATGCCCGTTCGGCGATTTCCTTCAGGCCGCTTTCACCGACGGCGCAGTGCAGCGTACCGTTGCGCTCGAGCTCGCAGGCAATCGCATGTCTGTCGATCAGCTCCATCACCACGCGCGGCCCGTTGCCGAGCAGATCGAGAAGTCGCTCGCCGTGGACCTCGCCGAGTTCGCCCGGCAGATCGTCGGGCATCACCCACATGCCGGCATTGATGAGCCCGACATTGCGCCCCGCGCCGCCAAAGCCGATCTCGGTCCCTTCGAGCAGGATGACCCTGCGGCCGGCCTCGGCCAGATGCAGCGCTGCCGAAATGCCGGTGAAACCGCCGCCGACGACCACGACATCGGCGGATGCGTCCGCTGCAAGCGGGCCGGTTGCCGGCGCCGACGGCGCGGTCTTTTCCCAAAGGCCGTGGGAGCGGGGGTCGTTCAGCATCGGTCTCGTCCTTCGTGCGGGGCATCGTTTCGTCTCTGCCCGCAAATTCCATCTGTTATGACAATGATAACGTCGCCGTCACTGTGTAAAGACCACCGTCCTGTGGGCGTTGAGCATGACGCGGTTTTCCAGATGCATCTTCACCGCGCGGGCAAGAACCCGGCTCTCGATGTCGCGGCCGGTTGCGACGAAATCCTCGGCGCTCATCGCGTGGGTCACCCGTTCGGTCTCCTGCTCGATGATCGGGCCCTCGTCCAGATCGGGCGTGACGTAGTGAGCCGTCGCGCCGATCAGCTTGACGCCACGCACATGCGCCTGGTGATAGGGTTTGGCCCCCTTGAAGGACGGCAGGAAAGAATGGTGGATGTTGATGATCCTGCCATAAAGCCGCTTCGACAGATTATCGGAGAGCACCTGCATGTAACGGGCAAGGACCACGAGGTCGGCCCCGGTGTCGCGCACCAGATCGATCAGCCGCTGCTCCTGCTCGGCCTTGTTGTCTTTCGTTACCTTCCAGTGATGATAGGCAATGCCGTCCAGTTCGGCGGTTCTCGCACTGTCGTCGTGGTTGGAGACGATGGCGACCACCTCGGCATTCAGCCAGCCGACGCGGATCTGGTAGAGCAGATGCAGCATCGCATGATCGAACTTGGAGACCATCACGATGATCTTCGGCCGCTGCGTCGCATCCGAGATAGCAGCCTTCATGCCGAAGCGGTCGATTGCCGGCTTCAGCGCCCGCTCGACGCCGTCCCGCGCCATGCCGGCGGGCCCGCTAAAGGCGATGCGCATGAAGAAACAGTTGCTTTCGACGTCGCGAAACTGGTTGCTCTCGACGATGTTGCCGCCGATCGCCGCAAGCTCGGTTGTCACGGCCGCAACGATCCCTGGCTGATCGTCGCAGGCAAGCGTCAGGATGAACGACGCGGCAGCGCCAGTGGATGTCAGGTTGGCGGGCATCAGGGTCATGCCACTTTCCTTTCGTGGTAGCGGTCAGGGAACGGCGGTTGATCGCGGCTCAGGCCTTGGATTTCGGCTGGCCGAAGACGTAGTCGGCGACCCTCGGCAGAAAGGTCTCGCGGTGATAGCCGCGCGGCTTATCGCCAACGGCGACCCCGGCATTGAGGATGCCCGCCTGGTAGTCGTCGGCAAACAGCGAATAGGGATAGACCGGCTCGACGGCACTTTCCGCCTGCAGCTGCTGGCGCAATTCGACAGGGATAGCAAAGTCGAGCGCGGCCAGATTGTCGTCGAGTTGTTCAAGCCGGCTGGCGCCGATGATGGCGGCGCCAACGCCGGGCTGCGTCACCACCCAGTTCAGCGCGACCTGCGCCATGCTGCGGCCAGTTTCGCCGGAAACCTGCTCCAATGCAGCGACGATGCGCATGTTGCGCTCGGTAAAGAGGCCAAGCCCGCTGCCCGAAGCATCGAGCGAGAGCCGCCCCGAGGCTTCGCGACCGGCGCGATACTTGCCGGAGAGCAGGCCCATGGCGAGCGGGCTCCAGGCAGTGATCCCGAGGCCGAGCGTCTGGGCGAGCGGTACGAATTCGTTCTCGATGCTGCGCTCGGCCAGCGAATAGGGCAGTTGCAGGCAGATCGGTGGCGTCAAGGCATGCGCCTCCGCCCAGGTCTGCGCGCGCGCCGCGTACCAGCCGGGCACGTCGGAAAGTCCGGCATAGCGGATCTTGCCGGCGCGCACGAGATCGTCGAACGTCCGCATGACCTCTTCTGCGGGCGTGATCCGGTCCCAGGTGTGCAGCAGATAAAGATCGATGTAGTCCGTCTTCAATCGCCGCAGCGAGGCATCGACGGCGCGCATCAGGTTCTTGCGCCCGTTGCCGCCGGCATTCGGGTTGCCGGGCTCCAGGCTGTTGGAAAACTTGGTGGAGATCACCACCCGGTCGCGAACGCCCCTCTCGGCGACGAACTTGCCGATCAGTTCTTCACTGAGGCCCGCCGCATAGGAATCTGCCGTGTCGATGAAATTGCCGCCGACCGCGACATAGCGGTTGAAGATCGTGCGCGCCGCATCCTCGTCCGAACCCCAGGAACCGCCGATCCCGCGAATGCCGCCATTGCCGAAGGTCATCGTGCCGAGCGCGAGCCGGCTGACCCTGAGGCCCGAGCGGCCGAGAAGGTAATAGTGGTCCATGGACATGGCTGGTTCCTGATTGTCTTGCGCCCCGGTCCCGGCCGCCGTCACATGCGGCCGTGATAGCTTCTGCGAGCGACGCTTTGCTGGACGTGATTGATCATCGTGATGAAGTCGAAGACCGGTCTGCCGGTCGCCGCCTGCACGGCGTGAGCATAGGGGGGCAGGTCGCTGCATTCGAGCAGAATGGAGCGAACGTCCGGATTATCCTCGACAAGCTTGCGGGCGACGTCGGTGACCTCCCGCTCGATCGCAGCACTGTCGAGCGTGCCCTTTTCCTCCAATATGGCCTCGCGAAATTCCTTCTGCCCTTCCATGCCGGCAATCGCCAGCGGGATATGGCCCGGCACATTGCTCGCCTCGAAGTGGCGCGGCGTCAGTCGGCTGGCATTGGCCGTGATGATGCCGACCGTTCCACCGGCGACCGAATGCATGAACGGGATCTGCATCAGGCTCGACAGCAGCACGGGGATATCGACAGCGGCGGCCACCTCCTCCTGGAAATAGGCCATGAAACCGCAGGCGCCTGTGATCGCTTTCACGCCGCGGCTCTGCAACTCCACCGCCGCTTCGACGAAGACGTCACGAAGCGCCGGATCGCGCTGATTGAGCAGCCGATCGATCGAGGCGCCGCGCACCTCCTGGAAGCGCACCGGATAATCATAAGTGGTGGCGTTGCCGACATTGCCGGGCACGCAAGGATAGGCCGCGTCGAGGATGAGGATGCCGATCGATTCCCCGTACCACGACTGCGTCTTCCGCGTGACTGTGTGGACAGTCATCGTCTTGTCTCCGCTATCAGATTGTTTGCAAACCGGCGCGAGCGCCGGAAGGGCGGGAGCCGGCCCGGCTCCCGCAGACGGTCCTTACTCGACCAGGCGCGGCGCGCCGGTCTCGGCGGCAGTGCCATCGAGACCATAGGATTTCAGGATGCTGACAATGGTGCCGTCGGCATGCATCGCCTCGATACCTGCGTCCAGCGCGATACCGAATTCCTTGGCGTTGAAGGAATAGGGGAAGGCCGCCTGTGCGGCTTCCTTGGTCGCCCTGACCCGATCGTCGGAGGCGGCAACCTTGACCTTGACGTCCTTGAGCGCGCCGTTCTTTTCGGCGACGACGCCGGTCGAATAGCCGTCGACCGCCACGTCGATGCGGCCGGAGAAGAGGTCTTGCTGCATGTTGACCGAGTTGGGATAGAGCTTCAGTTTGGAACCGAGCAGCGTCTTCAGATCGGTGACCCAGAGATAACCCTGGACCGTGCCGACCTGCTTGCCTTCGAGGTCGGCGACATTGGCGAAGCCTTCCTTGGAATAGATCGCCATCTGGTCTGTATAGAGCGGCGCCGAGAGGTTCATGACCTTGGCCCGCTCGGCCGTGCGATACCAGTCACCGGTGGCGATATCGGCCTGGCCCGACAGTACATACTGGATGGCGGCGGCCGGATCGACGGCAACGGCCTTCACCTTCAGGCATTCGCGCTTGGCGAATTCCGCGGCGATGTCGCCGTCGATGCCCTTCATGTTGCCGGCATCGTCCAGGTAGGAATGAGGAACATAGGTGGTGACGGCGACGGTCAGCGTGCCCTGCTCGATCGTCGAGAAGGTGTGCTTCGGGGTGCAGTCCTGCGCAAGCGCCACCTGGCTCGAGATGAGGACGCCGGCGATACCGGTCAGCAGGAGGCGGGTCGTGGTCGCAAATGTGGTCATGCCTGAATGCCCTTTCGTGGTGTTGGTTCAGCGTTGCGCATAGGAACCGGCGCGCTTTTCGACATGGCTGACGAGGAGAGCGGCGGGGATGGAGATCGAGGCGTAGAGAACGCCGGCGGCAAGCAGCGCCGGAAAGTAGCGAAATGTGTTCGAGCCGATTTCATAGGCCCGGCTGACAAGTTCCGGCAGCGCGATGGTGAAGCAGAGCGACGTGCCCTGGAAGATCAGGATGGAGAAGGCGAGCAGAGCCGGTAGCGCGACGCGCAGGCCCTGCGGCAACAGGACGTAACGCAAGGCATCCAGTCGGTTGAGGCCGATCGCCACCGCCGCCTCGCGCTGCCCGTGCGGGATCGACTGCAGGCTGGCGCGGATGATCTCGCTGGTATAGGCACCTGTGTTCCAGGCAAGCGCGATGACGGCTGCAGTGAAGGACCCGAGCGTCAGGCCCGTGGTGGGCAGCCCGAAATAGATGAACTGCAGCAGCACCAGCGCCGGCGCGCCGCGGCCGACCTCGACCAGGAACAGTGCAAGGATTTTCGTCAGTCGGCTTTTGGCGAGCACGCCGAGCGCGAGCAGCAGGCCGAAGGGGATGCCGATCAGCAGGCTGAGGACCGTCACCTGAAGGCTGATCGACAGGCCCGACAGCAGGTCGGGCAGCCAGGCGGAGAGTTCTTCGAGGCTCGGCAACATTAGCGCGCCACCTTTGCTTGCAGATAGCCGTCGGCGACACGGGAGAGCCAGGCGACCGGCAGGCTCAGGAGGATGTAGAACATGCCGACCAGGGCGAAGACCTCGAGGCCGCGAAAGGTGAGCTGCGACAGCTGGTTGCCCTGGAAGGCGAGTTCGCTGACGCCGATGGTCGAGGCGACGGCGGTCTCCTTCATCAGCCCGATCAGGTAGCTGGCGGCCGAAGGCAACGCGACGCGAAAAGCCTGCGGCGCAACGACATCGGCGAGCGTCGACCAACGCCCGAGATTGAGCGCCGACGAGGCCTCCCATTGCCCGAAATGGATTGAGGCCAGCGCGCCGCGATAGATTTCCGCCATGTTGGCGGCCGCGATCAGCCCCAGCCCGGCGAGTGCCGCATTGAACGGGCTGATCGGAAAGACGCTCATCCCAAGGCCGAAGAAGATGATGAACAGCCACAGGATCGGCGGAATGCCGCGCACGATCTGGATGAACACCATGGCGAGGAACCTGAGCGGCAGGATGCGGCTCTGTCTGGCCGCGACGAGCGGCACGCCGAGGATGGCGCCGGCAACGAACGCGCCGAGCGTGAGCGCCACCGTCCAGGGCAACCCGCGCAGGATGGCGAGGAGATCGGCGCTCATCGGTCGTGCACCGCGCGCAGGAACCGTTTCGTTCGCTCCTCTTGCGGATTGCGCATGACGTCTGCCGACGGACCCTTTTCGATGATCTTGCCGTCGGCCATGATCATCACCGTATCGGAGACATTTTCGGCAAAGCTCATTTCGTGGGTGACGACGATCATCGTCATGCCGGTCTCGGCCAGTTCCCGCATGACGGCGAGCACTTCAAGGCCGAGTTCCGGGTCGAGCGCCGAGGTCGGCTCGTCGAACAGCATGACGTCGGGATCGAGCGCGAGCGCTCTTGCAATCGCGATGCGCTGCTGCTGTCCGCCGGAACAGCGGCCGGGAAACTGCTGCGCCTTGTCGGCCAGGCCGACGCGGCTCAACAGCTGCATAGAGCGCTCGTCGGCGCTCCTGCGGCTGCGTCCCAGCACGCGTTCCTGCGCCAGGCTGACATTGCGCAACACGGTCATGTGCGGAAAGAGGTTGAAGGACTGGAAGACCATGCCGACGCTGCGACGGAGCGTCGAAAGCTCCGACCGGCCGGCTGGTGCTGCGGCGTTGAGCGAAATGTCGCCGATGGTGACATGACCGCCATCCGGCGGCTCCAGGTAGTTGATGCAGCGCAGCAGCGTGCTCTTGCCAGAGCCGCTCGGACCGATGATCGCCAGCACTTCCCCCGGCATCACCTCGAGGTCGATGCCGTCGAGCACCGTGTGGTTGCCATAGTGCTTGCTCAGCTTGTCTAGCTTGATCAGCGGCTTTCGCGCCCGTTCGTCTGCGGAAGCCACGCCATTGGCGGCCGATGCATTGTCCCTGCTCATTCTCGGTTTGCCACTCCCCAGGTGCAAGACAGCGCCATCCATGACGATTTCGCTCCAATGCAGGCACGGAGAGGCTCAAGCGTCGGATGAGCCGCGTCCAGTCCCTGAATTTGTTTGATGTTTGCCGCCAGCCAAAGGGCGAACGGCAGTCGTTCCCGTTCTTTTGTTGGGGAGTACCATAGCGATTCGAAATCGCGTCGGCAGGCGAGAAAAAATGCAGATCGGCATAACCTGGCGTTATGATTTCCGCAGGCGCGCCTGGCCAACTTTTTGGCGAGCCTGGCGACTGTCCCTGCCCCAGGCTCGGGCAGAACATGGGGTGCGGCCGACAACGGGACAGATTCGACCAAAAATGGTTAATGCCGATCATCGCCGCCGTGGACAAGATAACGCTATTTTAGCCATGACCGATGAGTAAACCCATCAGATCGCTAGATATCGCTATGCTCTGGAGAGCCCTGGAAAATTGCCTGCGTCGTCCGCAAGTGATAGAAAGGGCTGTGGAATTGCAACCGAACGGTGAGACTGTCCGCCCTGGTCGCCTCGGCCGAAACTGCCGGGCAGGATGCCGGATACGCCATTTACTGGTGGCCTGGACCATGACACTTTGTGCGGGCGAATGAGGATCGACTGAACGGACGCGCGATGGCGTGCTCTCAGGTCAAGCCGGCGCTGCGTTCGCGGGCGGTCCGAAAGGAACGAAAGGGAAAGGCTCGGATGTCAAGCACTGACTCGACGTTGTCTGTTGCATCTTCCGTGGACGATAGTGTCCTTGGCAATACCGAAGAGGTCATCTCGCTTTACGACGAGGCGCTGCATCTGGTGGCATCCTCGGTCGCGCTTCAACGGGCGTATGAGGTGGCCGGGCTGGTGGATGCGACGCTCTGGCATGTCTATCCCGAGTTGCTGGAGCCGGCTTCCAAGTCAATCGCCGAATCCGTGCTGACCAATGGCGTTCCCCGCAGCATCGAAGTCATCAACGCACCCAATCGCTCGCGGCGGACGCTGCTGATCTTTCGTGCCGGACAGGGCATCGGCGTCATCGAGACGGACGGCGCATCGGCGCGCCGGGAGGTCGCCAGCCAGGGCGAAAACGAACGGGCGCTTCTGCTTCATCAGGCGACCCACGACGCCCTGACCGGCCTGCCCAACCGGCGCCAGTTCAGCGACGATCTGCGCAGCGTGCTGCCGGCCGTTCAGGAGAAGAAGCCGGCGCTGATGCAGATCGACCTCGACGACTTCAAGCCGATCAACGATACGCTCGGACACGGCGCCGGCGATGCGGTGCTGCGAATGGCGGCCGAGCGCATCCGCGGAGTTCTCAGCGAAGGCGAGGTCGCATACCGGCTGGCGGGCGACGAATTCGCGATCATCCAGCGCAATGCGGATCAGCCGATGGAGGCTGAGCGCCTGGCCGAGGCTGTTGTCAACGCCTTCAAGGAGCCGTTCACGGTCGACGGTATTTCCGCCTTTGTCGGCGCGAGCATCGGCATCGCCATTGCGCCGCCTGACGGCAATGAGGGCGAGCAGCTGATGAAGGCCGCCGATATCGCCCTTTATGCAGCCAAGAAGGAGGGGCGCGGCCGCGCCAAGACCTTCAGCCGTTCCATGCTGATCGTGCTGGAACAACGCGAGATGCTGCGGCGAAGCCTGCGCACCGCGCTCAAGGAAAACCAGTTCTCCATCGAGTATCAGCCGCTTGTGAAGCCGCCCTTCACCATTGTCGGCTTCGAGGCCCTGGTCAGATGGCGCCATCCCCTGGTCGGCATCATTCCGCCCAACGTCTTCGTGCCGATGGCCGAGGCCGACGGGCTGATGAGCGACATTGGCCAATGGGTGCTCGAACAGGCATGCCGGGAGGCGACCCGCTGGCCCTCGCACTTCACCGTCGCCGTCAACCTGTCACCGGCCCAGTTCCTGCACGACGGTTTCACGGACCGCGTGTCGCAGACGCTGGATATGGTGGGCCTGCGGGCCGAGCGGCTCGAACTGGAGGTCACCGAATCCGTTCTTCTGGAGAAGACCACCAACAATCTGGATACGCTCAACACACTGAACGTGCTTGGCATCCAGATCTCGCTCGACGATTTCGGCACCTACTATTCCTCGCTCAGCTATCTCAAGAACTTCCCGTTCGACACGATCAAGATCGACCGCTACTTCATCAAGGATCTGGAGAATGACGAGAAGAGCCAGGTGATCGTCCGCTCGATCATCGCACTGGCCCACGGCCTGGGAATGGCGGTGACGGCAGAAGGCGTCGAAACGCGCGCGCAGGCTCTCTGGCTCGATCGCGAAGGCTGCGACCGACTGCAGGGTTACTTCCTTGGAGTGCCGATGCCGCCCAACACGATCGACAGCTATCTGCGCCAGTCGTCGTCGATGGAAATATCGTAACAGGGCTGGGGTAAAGCGATCGGGTCGGCCGCAGGCACAAGGACCGCGGGGCGGCCAACCAGTTTGCGTGCCTGATAAATCAGCCTAGAAAGTGCCTGTGGGCCGTGGCAAAGTTCCACAGATGGAGGACAAGACAAGCATGATCGTCGCTAACAATGGCCCAGCGGAAGCGGCATTCGAGCCCTTGCTTCAGCTGGAGATGGAGATGGGAACCTTTATTTCGGAGTGGCAGCATTGCGACCATCTCTCGAGCTATCTGGCCCGGATCATCAGCCATAACAGGACCGACCCTGTCCGCCATTCCAACTTCTTCTCGTCGGCGCTCAATGAGCTGCTCGAAGTTTCGTTTCGCAGCGGCGCCTCCAGCGGCCAGGTCGTTCTGTCGATCTTCCGTCATGGCCCGGTCGAGCAGATCAAGATCACCTTTCCCTGCGCTGCCGAGCAGATCCCGTTTTATCGGGAAGCCGTGTCGAAGGTCGATCGCAGCGATGCGCGTGCCCGTTATCTCGATTCGATATCGACCGACATGGCGCCCAGCCGCGACAGCATCCTGCTCGATCTCGCCATCAATTTCGACGCGAGCATCCGCTTCGAGGAAGGCCCTTCGCCCGCCGTTACGCTGGTCGTCGACCTGCCGCTGGAAGGGCTGGTGAGTTGAGCGCCGCAGCCCTTTCCCCGAGTTTCAAGACGGCCTTCGACGCGAACAGCCAGGTGTTTTCGCTGGCAGGCGTCATCCGCCCCCGCTCGATCGACGAGATCGCCGACAGCATCACCATGCTCAAACATGCGATCGATGATGTGCGCGGCGTGCTCTATCTCGACGTCAAGCGCCTCATCCAGATGAACAACACGGCGTTCCATGCCTTCGTGCGGGTCGCCCTCGACGCCTGTCGCGCCCGGTCGGACTTGCGCGTGGTGATCGTGACATCGAGCGTCGTCGGCTGGACGACGCGCATGTTCGGTCACCTGAACGAAATCGAACCGCAGATCACCGTCGAGGTCTACGATTCTACCTTCTACCCCGGCCAGAGCTTCCTTGAGGATACGAGCTTCATTCCGATCCTCAGGACCCAGACGAAAATGACCTGGCGCCACGAGCGCTCGATCCTGCAGCGGCACGGGCTGCGTCCCGGCATCGCCATGGCGGACGTTTGCTGCGGCATCGGCGATTTTGCCGTGCTCGTGCAGAAAGAGTTCCAGCCGGCGCGGATTGTCGCGCTCGATCATTCCAAGGCAAGCCTTGCCTATGCGCGGGAAGTGGCCGCCAATTTCGGTATCACCGATATCGAATACACCTATGGCGATGCCTCGGAGATGCTGCTCGAAGACAACCAGTTCGACTTCGTCAGCTGCCGCCACTCGCTACAGATCTTCAACGAACGGGAACTGCTGCTGAAGGAACTCTACCGGATCTGCAAACCGGGCGGACGCGTCTATATCACCAATGAAAAGAACTCCCATTGCCTCGGCGAGCCGCGCGCGCAAAGCATCCAGTGGACCTACAACGAGGTCGCCAAGCTGTTCAGCCACTTCGACATGGATGTCGAGCTCGGGCCGAAGAGCCGGCGCTATCTCGCCGAAGCCGGTTTTGACGATATCCTGGTGGAATCGTTCATGGTGACCAACCTGGATGGAGACCCGCAGGATTTCGCCGACGTCATTACCGCCTGGGAAAACGTCTATGCGGGCGAAATGGCGGTCCGCCGTGGCGATCCGCCCGAATTCATCGAGCGTTTCCGCCAGGGCTTCAGGGACCATATCTTTGCCGCGCTGCATCCCAAGGGATATGCCGGCTGGCCGATCTGGGTCGCCTCGGGACGCAAGCCAACATGAATGTACAGAATGCACCAAGCTCCCGCTTCGGTTTGAGATCCTTTCGCGCGAAATTCGTGCTCGTGGTTGGCGGCGCCGTGCTGTTCGACCTTCTGGTCACCGGCGGCCTTGCCCTCTGGAACGTGCAGAGACTGTCGCGCGATGCGGCAAGCGAAGTCGGCCAGGGCCTGCAGAAGGCCAACCAGGACTACATGCGGTCCTATGCGGAATCGACCGCCGCTCGCGTCAACCTGCTGCTCGGCCAGGTCCACACCGACGTCGGAACGCTCGCCGGCGTTCTCCAGTCGCAGATCGACCGACCGGTTCGCAAATCGCAGGTGGGCGAGGCGCTCGCCCGCGGCGCGCCGGGCGCGGTGACCGCCGTCTACAACGAAAAGGGCGGCTGGGCCCAGAACCTGCCCGGCCCGCTCTCCGTCGTCAGTGTCTGGGGGTATCTGCTGGGGCCGGACCACCGTCCGCGTCCCGACGTCCAGGCCGACATCGAAAACAGCGCCGTTCTCGACCTGGTCGCGCCGAGCCTGCTGGAAAGCGGCCGATCGAAGCTGCAGATGTACTACATCGGTCCCAAGGAGCGACCGATTTTCAGGACCGCGCCCTATACGGACCAGGCACAGACCTTCGATCGGCTCTATCCCGGCCATAACCAGGCGGAATTCTGGACGTTCTTCTTTCCCGGCATCTACGAATCCTGGGAGCAATGGGCGAAGGATCCGAGCCTGAGGCCAGTGCCCAACGACGTCACCCAGACGGCGCCCTATACCGACGCGATCACCGGCAAGCTCATCGTCAGCTTCTTCCAACCGCTCTGGTCGCGCGATCGCAAGGCGGTCGCCGGCGCTGCCGGCGCCGACATCACGCTCGACCAGCTGGCCGAGGTGGTCCAGAACGTCAAGGTTGCCGAAAGCGGCTTCGGCTTCCTTGCGATGTCCGATGGCAACGTGCTGGCCATCAATCCGGCCGGCGAGAAGACGATCGGCCTGCAGACGTCAAGCGAAACCGGCACGCAGGGCGTGACCGGCGCGAACCGGTCGTTGCGCAAGAGTGCCCAGGCGGCCATCGCGCAATTACCGCTCGGACAGGACGGTGTGATCCAGCGTGTCATGCTCGACGAAGGCGGCGAGAAGGTCCCCTATCTCGTCCTCTTGAAGCAGCTGCTGCCGGAAAACTTCTGGATGTCGGGGCCGGTGCGCAAGGAGACGATGTCGCTCGGCATCGTCGTTCCGGAACGGGAGATCTACGCGTCGCTGTTTGCCGCCCAGGCCGGCATCTCGCAGGCGACCAACCGGATCCTCGCCTACCAGATCCTGGCGCTGCTTGCGTCCCTGCTCTTCGTGACGGCGGCGGTGTTCGGCATCTCCAAACGCGTCACCGCCGGTATCAGCGCACTTGCCGATGCCGCCAAGCGCATCCAGGCGAAGGACTATTCCGTGCGCGTGCCGATCTCGACGCGCGACGAGGTCGGCGAAGCCGGCATCGCCTTCAACCGCATGGCGGCGGAGATCAGCTTCAACACCGAAAACCTCGAGCATCTTGTCGAGGAACGCACGAAACAGATCGAGGAAGCCAACCAGCAGATCTCGGCCCTCAACGCGCAGCTGCGCAGCGAGAACCTGCGACTTGGCGCCGAACTGGCGGTCGCCCGGCAGATCCAGATGATGGTGCTGCCGAAAGCCGGCGAGCTTGACGAGATCGCCGATCTCGAGATCGCCGCCTATATGCGCCCTGCCGACGAAGTCGGCGGCGACTATTACGATGTCCTGCGCGACGGCACGCGGCTGAAGATCGGCATTGGCGACGTCACCGGCCACGGGCTGGAGAGCGGCGTGCTGATGCTGATGGTGCAATCGGTCGCGCGCGCCCTGCAGGAAGCGGGCGACATGGACCCCAACCAGTTCCTCAATCGCCTCAACCGGGCGATCTACAAGAACATCGTGCGCACCAACACCGACAAGCATCTTTCCCTCGCATTCCTCGATTATGATGGAGGCCGCCTCACGCTTTCCGGACAACACGAGGAGCTGATCATCGTTCGCAACGCCGAGGAAGTGGAGCGCATCGACACGCTGGATCTGGGCCTGCCTATCGGGTTGGAGTCGGATATCTCGCGCTTCGTCGCGACGCGCGAGGTCGCGTTTTCGCGCGGCGACATGATCATCCTCCACACCGATGGTGTGACGGAGGCGGAGAATGCGGCCGGCGAGCTGTTCGGCATCGAACGGCTCTGCAACAGCGCCCGGCAGTTTTACGGACACAGTGCCGAAGACGCGAAATCAGGCATCATCGAGGACTTGATGGCGCATATCGGCAAGCAGAAAATACACGACGACATTACCCTCGTGGTCATGAGACACAGGTGAACGGATGACGACTCTTTACGGACCGGCGGACCTGACAAGGGGCGCCAACGAAAGCGTGACGCGGCTGCGTCTCTACGATGGCCAGCTCAATTTGAGCTGGAAGCATTGTGCCATTACCTCTGATTTCGTCGCCGAGCTGATTGCGCTCCGGTACAAAGGGTCGCGCAACGCCTACAAGGAAGTTCGCCACAATATAGGCTATCTGACGAACGAGCTGGTCGAAAACGCGGTCAAGTTTCGCACCGCCGGCGGCATCGTGGTCGAGGCGTCCATCAACGACAACAATTTCCGTGCCAAGGTGTCGAACGTCGTCGACGGCGAGACCGCGGCGCGTTTCCAGGATCTTCTGTCGGAGATCACCACCGGCGATCCCGGCGACCTCTTGATCGAGCGCATCGAGGCCAATGCGATTGGCGCCGGCAAGAGCGGATCTGGACTTGGTCTTTTAACCTTGATGAGCGATTATGGCGTTCGCTTCGCTTGGGTTTTCGGACCCAATGGCGACGGTGGCGGCATCGCACTCGAGACCTATGCCTCGATCCCCGTCCCCGATATCTCGAACTGATGAGCAGGTGAATATGGAAATCAAGGACGAGGACTACCGCGTTTGGTCCGAAGGTAACGACATCCACTTCGAGGGAACCATGCGGCTCCCGGGCACCGACGCATATGCCCCGATCTTTTCGCTCGCCATGGGGGTGCTGGAAGCAGAGCCCGAACGCATGACGATCGATCTCGCCGAGTTGCAGTTCCTCAACTCGTCGGGGATCAACCTGCTCGCAAAGCTGACGATCGAAGCCCGCAACCGACCGAACGTGCAATTGACCGTGCGCGGTACGTCGGAGGTTCCGTGGCAGTCAAAATCGCTTCCCAACCTGAAGAAGCTGCATCCGGGCATCGACCTCAGGCTGAACTGAGCCAGTATCCGCGACCGCGCCGCACCAGAATGCTGGCTGCGATCAGCCGTCGCGGTCGCATACACCCGATGGTTCGTTCGTGTCGGCCGGACGATGCTTCGGCTGAGGCATAGCGCCTGGTCCCCGACTGGCGGAGCGACAAACCCGGCACCGGCCATGCGCTCCAGATCACACGATTTCGATTTTACTCCTGTTCTGGCTGCCCCTAGGCTTCACGCGGTTCAAACTGCACCGGGAGGAAACGCCATGAAACGCAGACTTCTAATTGTCGCGGCCGCATTGGCCTGTTCGGTCGCCGGGACATACGCCCAGGAGACGACGATGAATTTCTTCGTCACCAGCGCCAATCCGGGCAAGGGTGGCGACCTCGGCGGTCTTGCCGGGGCTGACGCCTATTGCAACACGCTGGCGACCGCCAGCGGTTCGACCGGCAAGACATGGAAGGCCTATCTCTCCACCGATGCGGAAAATGCCAAGGACCGTATCGGGGCCGGCCCCTGGTACAACGCCAAGGGCGAAAAGATCGCCGACGATGTCGCCACGCTGCACAGTGACAAGAACAATCTGACCAAGCAGACGGCGCTCAACGAGAAGGGTGAGGTCATCAACGGCCGCGGCGACACGCCGAACCGGCACGATATCCTCACCGGCTCCAAGGCCGACGGCACCGCAGCGCCGGAAACCTGCGGCAACTGGACGCTCAGCGGAACCGATGGCGCAGCCATCGTCGGCCATAGTGACCGAACGGGCCTCAACGACAGCGCGGAGGCGAAATCGTGGAATTCTTCGCACGCCACGCGCGGCGGCTGCACCCAGGAAGCCTTCAAGGGGACCGGTGGCGACGGGCTCTTTTACTGCTTCGCCGCGAATTGACGGCAACGGCGGGATCGAGCCGTCGCATCTGCAAAGCGAGCGGCGGCTGTGGCTGAGCGCCCACGGCCCGCCCGCTCCCTGTCGCGAGCCTGACTTGCAGGGTGAATAGCTGCGGCCAGCGCAGTCGATCTGCCAGTCGGTTTTTGGATTGTCACGACACCGCGTGCCGTCGCCGCATAGCGCTCGACATGCGCTCCTGTGTTCTGCGACGGGCAGCTCGGGGGATGTGGGCGCAAGTTGCCGTGCTTCGGTCTTCCAGCATCTCTTCCAATGGTTGGAACCGCCTTGCCAATAGAATGAATGTTTGATTTATTCACAAATCAGAACATTCATTCTTTGCGCCGCACTGAGCGCTCGGACCATGGGAGAGGATTGGGATGAAGAGACTTTTGATTTCCGCAGCCGTTTGCGCGCTCGCGGCAACGACCGCGCATGCCGAAAACATCGGCATCGCCATTGCCCGTTCTGATAGCGCCTTCCTGACGATCCTGCGCAGCGGGATGGAGAGCCGTGCCGCCGAGCTCGACAAGGTCACCGTCCAGGTCGAAGACGCGCAGAACGATCCGAGCCGCCAGCTTGATCAGGTGCAGAACCTGATTTCGGCCGGCGTCGATGCCATCGTCGTCGTCGCGGTCGACGGCGACGGCACACCTGCGATCACCAAGCTGGCGACCGAGGCGAAGATCCCCGTCGTCTATGCAAACCATCCGCCCGCCGACGTCGACAGCCTGCCGGAAACGGCCGCCTTTGTCGGCTCGAACGAGCTCGATTCCGGCACGATCCAGACCAGGGAAGTCTGCAAGCTGCTCGGCGGCAAGGGTGACCTCTTCGTGCTGATGGGCCCGTTGAACAACCATTCCTCGCTGACCCGCACCAAGGACATCCACGACGTCATCGCCAGCGACGATTGCAAGGGCATGAAGGTGATCGAGGAACAGAGCGCCAACTGGGATCGTCTCGAAGCCACCAACATCATGACCAACTGGCTGTCGGCAGGCACCAAGTTCGACGCCGTCATCGCCAACAACGACGAAATGGCGATCGGTGCCATCCAGGCGATGAAGTCGACAGGGGTGGACATGTCTAAAGTGGTCGTTGCCGGCATC
Organism: Ensifer sp.; assembly: GCF_031989085.1. Taxonomy (NCBI): domain Bacteria; kingdom Pseudomonadati; phylum Pseudomonadota; class Alphaproteobacteria; order Hyphomicrobiales; family Rhizobiaceae; genus Ensifer; species Ensifer sp. The sequence continues at coordinate 86,375 of NZ_DALZXU010000013.1, read as the reverse complement.
GACGCGACGCCGGACGGGCTTGCCTCGATGGCACAGGGCGACCTCGATGTAACAGTGTTCCAGAACGCGGTTGCCCAAGGGGCCGCCGCCATGGACGCAGCGGTAGCACTGGCGCGCGGTGAAAAGACCGAGCGCCATATCTGGGTTCCCTTCGAACTGGTAACGCCTGAGAACATGAAGGATTACGCCAAGGCGAACCAGTAAGGGTAAGGGCGCCTGAAACGTTGAAAAACCGCGGACCATGGATGACGACATCCGTGGTCCGCTTGCGTTGGCCCAACGCTCCACCAAAACGTCGGCATATCTGCGGATCACTCTGCCCGTCGCTGCATGGGCCTCACACGGAGAGCGACATCAGCTTGGCGCGTCATCCTGTGCGTTGACGCCCATACGGCGCTCATTGCCTCCAAGCATCTGCATCAGCGCAAGCTCGCTGCGAACGCCGCGCTGAAAGATCTGGATGAGCGAGGCACCAAGCGTATCCGCCTCGTCGCTCTCCGGCTCCAGTTCATTGCTGGAGCAGGCGTGCCGGAACACGCGCTGGAGCATTTTCAGTTGGTCTTCATCGATTGCCAGGTCACGGAAATACCGATCCATCTGCCTCTGATCCTCCAAAATCAAAGCAGGTTGAGATGACTTTTCAGATATTGGGAAAGACTGCGGAATTTTCCAGAGGCGCATGCATTTCCCCCTTTCGGACGCGATGGGATAGGCAAAGAAGGTGCATTGGCAGGCGCCTGCCAACCGGGAGAACGCACCAGCTTCGTCGGTGAACCCCAGATCGCCTGCCGACGAGGCGGGATTTGTGCCGTCACCTTGACCGGATCGGCAGCAACTCCCATTGACATGATAGTAATATCCATTAATCTGGATATATGGATAATTCAGAAGCCATCTCGGCGCTCGCCGCCCTCGCCCAGTCGACCCGTCTCGACGTCTTTCGCCTGCTGGTCCGACACGAACCCGACGGCCTTCCAGTCGGGGAACTGGCGAGAGCGATCGAGGTACCGCAAAACACCATGTCCGCCCACTTGGCGACGCTCTCGCGGGCAGGGCTTGTGACCGGCGAGCGCCAGAGCAGGTCGATCATCTATCGCGCCAATCTCGATGCATTGCGTGAGTTGACTGTCTTCCTGGTCAAGGATTGCTGCGGTGGCAACGCCGACCTCTGCGCACCTTTGATTGCCGATCTCACGCCCTGCTGCACCGCCGGAGGCGCCTGATGGTGACGACAATTTTCGGCGCCCGCCTCCGGGCAAACGTCGACACCCGGGCCGCATGACGATGTCGCTGTTCGAACGCACACTCACCCTCTGGGTTTTCGCCTGCATCGTCGTCGGGATCGCACTTGGGCATCTCTTTCCCGATGTCTTCCAGGCCATCGGCGCGATGGAAATTGCCAAGGTCAATATCCCGGTTGCCCTTCTGATCTGGCTCATGGTCATCCCCATGCTCCTGAAGATCGACTTCGGTTCACTGGCGAAGGTCGGTGGCTACTGGCGCGGTATCGGCGTCACCCTGTTCATCAACTGGGCGGTAAAGCCGTTTTCCATGGCGTTGCTGGCATGGCTGTTCATCGGCTGGCTTTTTCGCCCCCTGCTGCCCGCCGATCAGATCGACGCCTATATCGCCGGCCTGATCATCCTTGCGGCGGCGCCCTGCACGGCCATGGTCTTTGTCTGGTCCAACCTGACCAAGGGTGAGCCGCATTTTACGCTCAGCCAGGTTGCACTCAACGACGCGATCATGATTGTCGCCTTTGCACCTGTTGTCGGACTGCTGCTCGGGCTTTCGGCAATCACCGTGCCCTGGGACACGCTGATGATTTCGGTTGCCCTCTATATCCTGATCCCGGTCATTGTGGCCCAGATCCTGCGGCGGCTGACGACAAAGGGATCGAACGCAGGTCTCGACAGGCTCCTGACCAAACTCCAGCCACTGTCGCTGGTCGCGCTGCTGGCAACACTGGTGTTGTTGTTCGGTTTTCAGGGTGAACAGATCATCGCGCAACCGGCCATCATCATCATGCTGGCGGTGCCGATCCTCATCCAGGTCTATTTCAATTCCGGGCTCGCCTATCTCTTGAATCGGGCCGTCGGGGAACGGCACTGCATCGCCGGGCCGTCGGCGCTGATCGGCGCCTCCAACTTCTTCGAGCTTGCAGTTGCGGCGGCGATCTCGCTCTTCGGCTTTCACTCCGGGGCAGCGCTGGCGACCGTCGTCGGTGTTCTCATCGAGGTTCCCGTCATGCTGTCCGTCGTCTGGATCGTCAACCGCAGCAAGGACTGGTACGAGGCCAGCCCGTCCGTCGCCCGAGACACCAACCCTGAAAGGGCCTGAGAATGGAAGTCACCATCTACCACAACCCCGCCTGCGGTACCTCGCGCAACACCTTGGCGATGATCCGCCACGCCGGCATCGAACCGACCGTCATCGAGTACCTGCAGGCCCCTCCATCCAGGGAGACGCTTGAACGCCTGATCGCGGCGGCCGGCCTCTCGGTACGCGAAGCTGTGCGTGAGAAGGGCACACCCTATAGCGAACTCGCACTCGACGATCCCGCATTGTCGGACGCGCAGCTTGTCGACGCGATGATGGCGCATCCCGTTCTGATCAATCGCCCCTTTGTCGTAACGCCGATGGGAACGCGCCTCTGCCGGCCTTCTGAAGCCGTGCTCGACATACTGCCCGACACGTTCAAGGGCGCGTTTGCCAAGGAGGATGGCGAGAAGGTTCTGGACGCGGAGGGAAAGCGCCTTGTCTGATCTGCCGGCCGCAAACCCTGACCATCTTCGTCTGCCCGATATTGCTGCGCTGCGCCCAGCCTTTTCCGCCCACAAGCCGCGCATCCTGATCCTTTACGGCTCATTGCGACAGGTCTCCTACAGTCGGCTGCTCGCGCATGAGGCACGTCGCCTGCTGGAGCATTTCGGCGCCGAGGTCCGCATGTTCGACCCGGAGGGGCTTCCGCTTCCCGATGCCGCGCCCGTCAGTCACGAGAAGGTCAAGGAGTTACGCCGCCTCTCGGAATGGTCGGAGGGCCAGGTCTGGGTCAGCCCCGAGCGGCATGGCGCCATGACCGGCATCATGAAGGCGCAGATCGACTGGATACCCCTGTCGCTCGGCTCGGTGCGACCGACCCAGGGCAAGACCCTTGCCGTGATGCAAGTCTCCGGCGGCAGCCAGTCCTTCAATGCCGTCAACCAGATGCGCATTCTGGGGCGATGGATGCGCATGATCACCATACCTAACCAGTCTTCGGTTGCCAGGGCGTTTCAGGAATTCGACGCAGACGGCCGGATGAAGCCCTCCTCCTATTACGACCGGGTCGTCGACGTCTGCGAGGAGCTGGTTAAGTTCACGCTCCTGACCCGCGACGCTTCGCCCTATCTGACGGATCGCTACAGCGAACGAAAGGAAGAGGCGGCAAAACTGGAGAGCCGGGTCTCACTCCAGGCGATATGAGAGCGGCCAGTCGCGGCGTGCACGCTTTGCCTGGTTGCCGTCGATGTGCGCGCAGCGCGGAAGCTGCCGCCGGCGCATCCCGCGGAAGCCACCGGCAGATCTTCGCAAAGTCTTCGTCGGATACAAATTGGGCATCGACACGGGCCCGATGGAAGGCGCATAGAAGTCGTCGGATCAGCCAACAGGGCTCTCCCGCCTCTCGCCGATTGCGGCTCAAGTCTGCCGGTTGGCGAAATCGTAATTCATTCCGAAGTGCCACGATGATTTCATGTCCGACAGCAATCCAGTTTGTGCCCCAGGTCCTGGCAAGCAAGCACGGTCTCGACTGCAAGACAGGCCAGCGTTGACCGCATGACCGCGATCCCGAACGAGACCCAGGACGACGCCACGGCCCGCAACTCGCGTATCGTCGCGCTGGTCGTTGCCATTGCCTTCTTCATGCAGATGCTCGACGGCACCATCGTCATCACGTCTCTGCCGCAGATGGCGGCGTCCTTCGGCGTCCAGCCGGTTGCCATGAGCATCGGCATCACCGTCTACATGCTGACGATGGCGGCCTTCATCCCGCTTTCCGGCTGGCTTGGCGATCGCTATGGGGCACGCAATATCTTCCTGGTCGCGATCGGCATTTTCACGCTCGCGTCATTGTTCTGCGGCCTGTCAGGAAGCCTTGGCCAATTCATCGCCGCGCGCGCCGTACAGGGCATCGGCGGCGCCCTGATGACACCGGTCGGACGCATCATCGTCCTGAAGAACGCCAGCAAGTCGCAATTGGTCGGCGCGATCGCGCTCATCACTTGGCCGGCGCTGATCGCCCCGGTCGTCGGCCCAGTTCTCGGCAGCGTCATCACCACGTGGTTCAGCTGGCACTGGAATTTCCTCATCAACATCCCGATCGGCCTTGCCGGTCTTGCCCTGGTGCTGCGCTTCGTGCCGGACCAGCGCGAGGACAGGGTGCGCCGCCTCGATCTCAAGGGGTTCGTGCTGTCTTCCGTGAGCCTCACCCTTGTGCTCGCGGGGCTCGAAGCTTTCGTGCACGGCACGGCCAATGCGCTGGCAATCGCCCTGTTGCTGGCATTGGGCACTGTCGTCGGTATCCTCGCGACACGCCACTTCAAGGCGGTCGCCAATCCTCTGCTCGATCTCTCGGCCCTGAAGATCCAGACCTTCGCGATGTCGACGCTGTCGGCCGGAACCGCCTGCCGGATCGCCATCAATGCGACACCGTTCCTGATCCCTCTGACGTTCCAGGTCGGGTTCGGCCTCGATCCCATCGAGACCGGGATTTACGTGCTTGCCTATTTCGCCGGAAATCTGGCGATGAAGACCGCGACGACACCGCTTCTGCGCCGCTTCGGCTTCCGCACGATCCTCGTCGGCAACGGCATGCTCGCGTCGCTAGCGATCGGTGCCTGTGCGGCGGTATCGACCGGGACGCCACAGATGGTGACGCTCGCCCTTCTGTTTGCCGCCGGGCTTTTCCGCTCGATGCAGTTCACCGCCCTCAACACGCTCGGTTTTGCCGATATCACCGCATCTCAGCGCAGTTCGGCCTCGACCCTGTCGAGCATGCTTCAGCAGGTGGCGATGCTGATGGGGGTTGCCGTTGCCGCCGCCGTACTCAATCTGTCGCAGGCGCTGCGCGGCGCTGAAACTGCGGCGCTCACAGACTTTCGCCTCGCATTTCTCGCCGTCGCTGCGATCGGCATCGTCTCGGCGCTCCGCTTCCTCTCCCTGCCACGCAATGCCGGATCAGATGTTTCAGGACATCGCGCCAGTACGCCCGGCGAATGAAAGGATGGCTCTGGGCCGCATCGGGCGTGGCCCAAGCTGAGGGCGCCATCGCAGAGACGATCTGACCCGCATCCGCCTCGACCTAGAACAGGGGTCGCAGCGCCAGCTCCGCGCCAAGCAGCACGAGGCCGATCAGGAACCAATGGCGAAACCGGGCTGGGCTTATCACCCGGCGGATCAACTGACCCGCCCACATCCCGGCCAAGGCCGGCATGATGGCGAGCGCCGATAGAAGCAGGTTGTCGCACGCGAATGCGCCCCGCCACATCAGGCCGGCCGCAAGCGCCAGCGTCGAAACGGTGAAGGAAAGGCCGAGCGCCTGGATCAGGTCCTCCTTGTCAAGGCCGAGGGCTTGCAGATAGGGCACTGCCGGCATGACGAAGACGCCGGTACAGCCTGTGATGACGCCGGTCATGAGCCCGACGGGGACGGACAGCCAGCGCTCGGCCGAAGTGGAGACCGAAAATGGCGGCGCTACCAGCGTGTATCCGGCATAGATCATCAGTGCTACGCCGAGCATGGCCGTCGACACCACCGTGTCGCCGCCAGCCAGCAAGGACGTGCCGAACATGGTGCCGATACCGATCGCCAGCATCATCGGCCAGAGGCGCCACATGAGCGGGCCGAAAGCGGGACCGGCCAAAAGCTGCCAGACATTCGTCACCAGGGACGGCAGGATCAGCAGGTTCGCGGCCGCGACCGGCGACAACAGCCCGCCGAGTGCGCCCATGGCGACGGTCGGTAGGCCCATGCCGGTCACGCCCTTGACCACGCCTGCAAGGAAGAAAGCCGCCGCGATCGCGCCGACAAGGTAACTGGAAAGCTCATTCATGCCCACCAACATGATCGAGCGTTGCCAGGACGCAATGCGGATGATCCGCAGGCTGGCTTCGGCTATGCCGAAGGCTGAATTGCCGCTATCATCACCGTCATGCGTTTCGACCTGATCGACCTTCGCCTGTTTCTTGCCGTCATCGAAGCGGGCAGCATCACTCATGGCGCGCAGACGGCCAATCTCTCCCTGGCGGCCGCCAGCGAGCGGCTGCGCGGCATGGAGGAGAATGGCGGCGTGGCGCTTCTTTCGCGCGGGCGCAGAGGCGTGACGGCAACGGCGGCCGGCGACGCGCTTGCCCATCATGCCCGTCTCGTTCTTCGCCAGATGGAGCACCTGCGCGGCGAACTTGGCGAATACGCGCGGGGCTTGCGCGCAAGCATCCGGCTCCTCGCCAATACGGCTGCCATCAGCGAGTTCCTGCCGGATCGGCTCGGCCCCTGGCTTGCCGACCATCCGCAAACCGATATCGAGCTCAAGGAGCGACAGAGCGCCGATATCGTCAAGGCGATTGCGGGCGGGCTGGCCGATATCGGCATCGTCTCGGATGCGGTCGACACAGCAGGACTGCAGCTCATTCCCTTTGCGATCGACCGGCTGGTCGGCGTGGTCGCAAGGGATCACCCGCTCGCGCGGGCAAGCAAGGTCGGTTTCGCCGACCTGCTCGACCATCCGTTCATCGGTCTGGCAGAGGGCAGCGCGCTGCAGGACCATATAGACGGTCAGGCCGCGCGCATCGGACGGCGGGCAAATTACCGGCTGCGGGTGCGCAGCTTCGAGAACGTCTGCCGCCTGGCCGCGCAGGCGATCGGCGTCGGCATCGTGCCGCAGACGGCCGCGCGCCGGTGCCGGCGCACAATGGCGCTAGCCACCCTCACACTCACTGAGCGCTGGGCGACGCGCCGCCTGTCGATCTGCCTGCGGCCAGATGCGGACCTCTCACCTACCGCTCGCGACCTCGTCGAGCAGCTCGGCAGCTTCAAGCCGAACTGACCGGGAGACGGCGCGCGCCATCCCCACTAACGATGACCCGCGTCAGAGCCCCTCAATCAGTAGCCTCTCGCAGCCCCCGCGCCGATACGGCTGTCGACGGCGCCGTTATAGCGCGCGCCACCGCCCCCGGTGATCTCGGCAAGGCTTTCGCCGCCGACGAGAATGCCGGTTGCCTGACCCCAGATGCTCCAGCTCTTGTCGATCTGCACGTCGTGGCCCATCGCGGAGAGAAGCTTGCGCGTATCGGGCGACAATGCGTAGGGCTCCATGAACACCTTGTCCGGCAGCCACTGATGGTGGATGCGCGGCGCGTCGACGGCCTCCTGGATGTTCATCCCGTGATCGATAACGTTGATGATCGCCTCGAGCGTAATCGTGATGATGCGCGCGCCGCCGGGGCTGCCGATCACCATGAACGGCTTGCCGTCCTTGGAAACGATGGTGGGGCTCATCGATGACAGCGGCGTCTTACCCGGCGCGATCGCATTCGCCTCGCCTTGCACGAGACCGTACAGATTGGGCGCACCCGGCTTGGCGGTGAAATCGTCCATCTCGTTGTTGAGCAGGATACCGGTGCCCGGCGCGACGACACCGGCGCCAAATGAGCCGTTGAGCGTATAGGTGACGGCAACGGCATTGCCCTCGTCGTCGATGATCGAATAGTGGGTCGTCTCCTTGCTTTCGGCAAAACCCTTGGGCATCAGCGCCTGCGAAACGCCGGCCTTGAACGGGTCGATCTTGCCGCGGATCTCGGCGGCATAGGCCTTGTCGAGCAGCTTGGCGACCGGGTTCTCGACAAAGTCGGGATCACCGAGCGTCGTGTTGCGGTCGACATAGGCATGGCGCATGGCTTCGATCATCGCATGGACGGTTTCGGCAGAGCCGTAACCGAGATAGGACAAAGGATAGCCCTCGAGCACGTTGAGAATCTCGCAGATGATGACGCCACCGGAAGACGGCGGCGGCGAGGAGACGATGTCGTAGCCGCGATAGTTGCACTTCACCGGTTCGAGCTCGCGAACGGCGTATTTTTCGAAATCCGCCTTGGCGAGAATGCCGCCCTTGTCCGCACTGGCCTTGACGATGGCGTCGGCGATCGCGCCCTTGTAGAAGGCGTCTGTGCCCTTTTCTGAAATGCTCGATAGCGTGGCGGCAAGATCCGCCTGGACCAGCGTTTCACCGACGGCAAAGGGTTTTCCATCAGGCTTCAGGAAGATCGCGGCCGCCGCCGGATCCTTGGCGAGCCTATCGGTTTCGCCATCGAAGGAATCGATATCGCCCTGCTCCAGCTTGAAACCATCCTTGGCAAGCGCGATGGCCGGCGCAATCAATTCCTGGAGCGGTCGCGTGCCATAGCGGCTGCGCGCGACCTCGAAACCGAGCACGGGCCCCGGCACGCCAACCGCGAGATATCCTTCGGTGCTCAGGCCATCGACCAGCTGTCCCTTGTCATCGAGATACATAGCCTTGGTCGCGGCCGCCGGTGCGCGCTCGCGAAAATCGAGGAAGGTGGTCTTGCCGTCCTTGAAGCGGATGGTCATGAACCCGCCGCCGCCGATATTGCCCGCGGTCGGATAAACCACCGCAAGCGCATAGCCGACGGCAACGGCGGCATCCACCGCGTTGCCGCCGTTTTTCAGCACCGCGACGCCAATATCGGAGGCCAGGTGCTGGGCGGTGACGACCATGCCGTGCTCGGCCTTGATCGGCTCCGGCGAGGCGGCCCGAACGGCCGACGGCGAAACCGAACCGAGTGCGGCGACCAGAGTGAGGGACAGGATATTCAGGCAGGAATTGCGCATGCTTTTCTCCCGCAACAGACGTTTTCTGGCAAACGGCGCCCTCGGATGAGGGCGGCGGCAAAATGCGAAGGCAACAATTGGCCGGCCCGGCCATCGGGCGGGCGTGGCCCGGGTCAACCCCGGAACAAGGTACGATGCCTTATGCGCAGTATAGCCATGCGCGGCGGTCACGGACAACCGCTGACGACCATCTGGAGGAGCGACGAAAGCAACCGCGACCATGTTCGGCCGGCGGGCATGGTCTCCGCTCGCCGGTGTCTTGCGTCCCGCATCGGGCCGCGGCAAGCCGGCGCACGGGCCGGACATGCGATCGGCGCCCGGATTGCGTTTTTGCCATTGCCACGCGCCGCCATGGCTGTGACAGTCCGCTTCAGAAGTCTTTCCGAACGCTTCGCCATGCGTCCGGGAATTTGCGGGTCTGTGGAGGGGGACGCGAATGCTCGAAGGTCATTGCCATTGCAAGGCGGTCCGTCTTTCCGTCCGTGTCCGACCCGAGACGCTCGGCAGCTGCAACTGTTCGATGTGTTCACGCCTTGGCACGCTCTGGGGCTATTACAGCGCCGAAGAGCTGTCGATCAGCGACCCGCAAGGCAAGCTTGTCGGCTATGTCCAGGGCGACGCCACCCTGACGATCCACCATTGCAGCACCTGCGGCTGCACTACCCATTGGTCGCCGCTCGGTGCTGACACAACCCGGATGGGCGTCAACATGCGGCTCTTTGACCGCGCCGTCTGGGAAGACATTCCCCACCGATTGATCGACGGCGCCAGCTGGTAGGTCCGCCCGCCCCGGGGTTTCGCCAGCTAAGGTCTCGCCGTCCCACGGCCTCGCAACCATCATCCTGTTGCCGCCCGTCTGAGGCGATCGGCCGGGCCGTGCTGCGCGCCGTCCATCGTCCGCGGCGTTCCGGCCAACTTGTCTCCGGGCTGGAAACGGATTATATTGAATGAACGTTCAGCAAAAATGGAGACATTGAATGAACGAAATGATCCGCGACATATCCGTTCCGAATGATTGGGACCGCCGTGGATTGCCCGGATGGTGCTATCACAGCGACGCGCTTCTCGAGCTGGAGCGGGAACACATCTTCCGCCGCCACTGGCAGATTGCCTGTCACATCTCCGACGTGCCGGAAGCGGGCAACTACATCACCATGGACGTGGTGGGAGAACGCGCGCTGATCCTGCGCGACCAGCAGGGAACGATCCGCGGCTTTCACAACATCTGCCGCCATCGCGGCTCGAGGGTGGTCGCCGACGACAAGGGCACGTGCCGCAACGCGCTCGTTTGTCCGTTCCATGGCTGGGTCTACAATCTCGACGGCACGCTTCGGGGCGCGGCACGACCGCGCTCGTTTCCGCCGCTCGACAAGCAGGAATTCGGCCTCGTGCCGCTCGAACTGGAAATATGGATGGGCTTCGTCTTCATCCGCTTCCGGCCGGGGCCGCAGCCGTCTGTCGCCGAACTGATGCAGCCCTTTGCCGAGGAGTTCGGCCACTACGGCTCCGAGCGCATGCTGCCGACCGAAGGCGTGTGGACGCAGGAAAGTGCGGTCAATTGGAAGTCGGTGCGCGACGTCGACAATGAAGGCTATCACGTGGCCATGGCCCACCCGGCGCTGCAGGATCTGTACGGATCGAGCTACTACGACGAGCCCTTCGTCAACGGCCTTTGCCGATCCTTCGCCACCTACAATCCGCATGCGGGCCGCCGCTGGAGCGTCCGGCAATATGTCGGGATCGCGCCGGAGGCGACGCATCTGCCCGAGCGGCTGCGCAACGCCTGGATCTATTTCGGCCTCTTCCCCAACGCCGTCATCGCGGTGACGCCGGAGACCGTGCAGTTCTATCAGGAATTTCCGCTGTCGACCGGCAGAACACTGCTGCGCGGCGCGATCTATCGCTATCCCGAGGAAACGCGCCAGCAGAGACTTGCCCGCTACCTCGCTTTCCGCATCGATCGCGATACCCAGGCAGAGGACGTGCAGCTAACGATCTGGTCGAACGAATCCATGACGTCGAAGGCGTTCAACGGGTTCTACCTCTCTGACCTCGAATATGGCGTGCGCACACACCACGATCACATTCGCGCCGTGCTGCCGGTCGTCACGCTCGACGCGCCACCATCCGAGGACCGGATGGCGGCGGTCAACGACGAACTCTCCGGGCGATAGGCTTTAAAAGAGGGGCCGGCGCAGGACCGGCCCCTTCGAAAACGGCCCCGCCGGGGAATGCTGGCGGGGCCGAGGCATATTCAGTCCGGACGGCGTTTCAACTCACCCCTTCCACAGGCACTCGCGCACGAGTTCGTCCATGGTGCGACGGATGCTGGCGTCGAGAATGGCGACCATGTCGTCGATCTGCCCCGTGGTAATCGTCAGCGGTGGCGACATCACGCACATGTTGATCAGCGGCCGCACCAAGAGGCCAAGCTCCTGGCAATGGCGATCGATGCGCTTGCCGACTTCGAGATCGAGCGTCAGGGGGTTGTTGCTGACGCGATCGGCGACACATTCGACGCAGGCCATCAGCCCCATGCCGCGCACGTCGCCGACCAGCGGCAGCGCCTCCAGGCCCTTCAGCGATCTCTGGAAATGGCTCGAGATCGCCTTGACGTGGTCGAGCAGCCCGTCCTCCAGAATGTCGAGATTGCGCAGGGCGACAGCACAGCCGACCGGATGGCTGGAATAGGTCAGGCCATGCGCGAACATCGCGTCGGCATGGTTGGATTGCCGCAGGCTTTCGAGTAGCCGCGCGGAGATCATCACGCCGCCGAGCGGAAAATAGCCCGACGTCACCCCCTTGGCGAAGGTGATCATGTCAGGCTCCAGCCCGAACACGGATTTTGACGCAAAGACCTCGCCGAGCCGCCCGAAGGCCGTCACCACCTCGTCGGCGATGAACAGGATGTCGTGCTCGCTGCAGAGCGCCCGCATGCGGCGCAGATAGCCATCCGGCGGCACGATGACGCCGCCGGAGGCCATGATCGGTTCGGCGATGAAGGCGCCGATGCGATCCGCTCCCCGCGCCTCGATCAACGCCCGGAATTCCGCAACCAGCGCATCACAGAATTCCGCCTCTGACTGCCCGGACGGCCGCCGGAACGGGTTGGGACAGGCGAGTTTCGCCACCTGGTCGGTGGCGCTGTCCATCCAGTCGTGATCGCGCGGACGGCCGTTCAGCGACGCCGACAGATAGGTCGAGCCATGGTAACCACCCTGACGCGAGACGATCAGCTTCTTTTCCGGCCGGCCGCGCACGTTGTTGAGGAACTGCATGAAGCGCAGCGCTGTTTCGACCGCCGAAGAGCCGCCGGTGGTGAAAAACACATGGGAAAGGTCGCCGGGCGCATGCGCGGCGAGCCGTTCGGCAAGCTCAGCCGAGGGCTGATTTGTGGTGTACCAGGGGGAATTGTAGGACAGCGCCATGGCCTGGTCGCGCAAAACGTCGGCAAGTTCCGCCCGGCGATGGCCGACATTGACGCACCACATGCCCGCCGGTCCGTCGATCAGGCGGCGTCCTTCGCCGTCGACGACATAAATGCCGTCGCCGCTCTCGATGGGCCCGCGCGCTTCGGCACCGATGCTGCCCGCGACGGGCCATGGCTGGACGAGATGTTTTTCGGCGAGCATTGATGTTTCACCTGCGCCGTCTTCAGGCACATTCGCAAGATCGAGCTTCGCGGCCATGACAAATCCCTCCAACCCATGAAAATCAATTACCCATAGCAACCATCTGATAAAATTACGGAACACATGATTTTATTGAATGGCTGTTCAATCAATATTACAGAAATAGGGCTTGCGTTCAATCCCAATTTGGGTTTTGCTAATTCAAGGGAACCAAACGGCGAAAAATCGCCATGGGATGGATCGAATGAAGCGTTCGCTGCATTTCCACTGTCGACTCTATCGATATGAGCTTCGACATCGCCGGCATGCGCCGGGACATCATTTACATGAGCCTAGGCATCACTGATGGCGGTGTTATCGGGCACCGCGGTGGAGCATAGACCCGCGCATCCGCCGAAGAACCGGCTTCGCTGGACGGCCAGCGAGGAGGCCAGCGGGCTGGCACTGATCTCTCCGACGCTGCTTTATGCCGTCGCCTTGCTGTTCCTGCCGATCCTGATCGTCGTCGCCTACAGTTTCTGGACCCAGGACTATCTGACGATCGACCGCACCTTCACCCTCCAGAACTACAAGACCGCGCTCGGCGAGCCGATCTACCAGGACCTGCTGATGCGCTCGCTGGTCATCTCGCTGGTCGTCAGCGTCGTCACCGTCACCGTCTCCTATCCGATCGCCTGGTTCATTTCCTTCCATGGCGGCGTACACAAGAACCTCTGGCTGTTCCTGATCACCGTGCCCTGCTGGACGAGCTATCTGCTGCGGGTGATGTCCTGGAAGGTGATCCTCGGCTATGGCGGCGTGATGAACACCGGCCTGTTGTCGATCGGCGTCATCGACAAGCCGCTGACGTCGCTGCTCTATAATTCCAATGCCGTCGTCATCACGCTCGTGCATAGCTGGGCCGCTTTCGCCATCCTGCCGATCTTCGTTTCCCTTGAAAAAGTCGATCGTTCGCTGATCGAGGCCGCCCATGATCTCGGCGACAACAAGCTGATGAGCTTCCTGCGCGTCACCTTGCCGCTCTCTCTTCCCGGCGTGATCTCGGCCTTCCTGATCGTGATGATCCCGACGGTCGGCGACTACGTCACCCCCAAGCTCGTCGGCGGCAAGGATGGCGTGATGATCGCAACCGCGATCCAGGCACAGTTCGGCAAGGGCGCCAACTGGCCGCTCGGTGCTGCGCTATCGGTAACGACGATGGTCATTGTCTCGGCGATGGCCGGCCTCGTCGTTCTCGGGCTGAAACTGCTGGTGAGGATGGCGAAATGAGCGGGCGCCACGGCATTCCGAAGTCCCGCTGGCTGCCAGCCTATGTCACGGTGTACCTGGCATTTCTCTACCTGCCGATCCTGCTGCTGCCGATCTTCTCCTTCAACAATGCAGCGACGACGACCTTCCCCCTCGCCGGCTTCACCACCAAATGGTACGCCTCGCTCTGGCACAACACCGCGCTCCTCGAAGCGGCCCGCAACAGCATGATCGTCGGCGTCTCCGTCGCCATTCTCTCCACCGTGCTCGGCATCTGTGCCGCCCGCGCCATCACCCGCTATCGCTTCCGCGGCCAGCGGGCGGCAACCGGGCTGATCATGGCGCCGCTGTTTCTGCCGGAAATCATCTTTGCCGTCTCGCTGCTGATGATCATCCTGCAGCTCGGCGTCGAGCTGTCGCTCGTCACCGTGATCCTCGGCCAGGTGATCTTCTGCCTGCCCTATGCCATGTCGGTGTTGATTTCCGGCTTCGGCGGATTCGACCGATCGCTGGAAGAGGCCTCGCTCGATCTCGGCGAAACCGCGATCGGCACGTTCCGCCGGGTGACGCTTCCCGTCGTCGCCCCGGCGCTCGTCTCCAGCCTGCTGGTCTCCTTCACCGTCTCGCTCGACGAGTTCATCCTCGCCTTCTTTCTCTCGGGCACCGAGCCGACCTTGCCGGTCTATATCTGGGGCCAGCTTCGTTTTGCCGCCAAGCTACCGGGCGTGCTTGCGCTTGGCAGCGTGATGATCCTGATCTCGATCCTGCTTCTCACCCTTTCAGAAATCATACGCCGTCGCGCCGAACATCGGCTGAGGGCTGAGGGAGCGCTCAATGCCTGAAACACCGATGATCACGATCGAGGCGGTCAACAAGTTCTATGGCATCTACAAGGCGCTCGACGACGTCTCGCTCGACATTGCCGCCGGCGAGTTCTTCTCGCTGCTCGGGCCATCCGGCTGTGGCAAGACCACGCTGCTGCGCTCGATCGCAGGCTTCGACACACCGAGCACCGGCGACATCCGCATCGACGGGCAATCGGTGATCGGCACGCCGCCGAACCGGCGGCCGACCAACATGGTCTTCCAGAACTACGCGATCTTTCCGCATCTGGATGTCGAGGAAAATGTCGCCTATGGCCTGAAGCGCCTGAAGCTCGACGCAAATGAGGAGCGTCGGCGCGTGGGCGCCGCCCTCGACCAGGTCCGCCTCGGTCATCTCGGCAAGCGTCGGGCGCACGAGCTTTCCGGCGGCCAGCGCCAGCGTGTCGCCCTTGCTCGCGCGCTTGTCATGCGTCCGAAGGTGCTGCTGCTCGACGAGCCGCTTTCCGCGCTCGACAAGAAGCTGCGCGAGGAAATGCAGGTCGAGTTGCGCTCGCTGCAAAAGGCCGTCGGCATCACCTTCATCCTCGTCACGCATGACCAGTATGAGGCGCTTGCTCTGTCTGATCGCATCGCCGTGATGTTCGGCGGACGTATTGCGCAGGTGGCAACACCGAAAGAGATCTACCAGCGCCCGACCACGCGCCAGATCGCCGATTTTCTCGGCGGCATGAATTTCATGAAGGCGCGGATTACCGGAGAGACGTCGACACGCCTAACTGTGGAAACCCCGCGCTTCGGCGGCGTCACGCTCGACAAGCCGCTCGGCTTCACCGCCCGCAACGGCACCGCCACGGTCGGCATCCGGCCGGAGCGGTTGCGGGTGCTCTGGGACGATGCCAAGGCCGAGTTCGAGCTTGCCGGAAAAGTCGTCGATCGCCACTATTTCGGTGAGATCACTCACCTGATCGTCGACATCCCCGGTATGGAGCAGCCGCTTTCGGTTTCGGAGACCAACAATTTCGGCGCGGATGACATTCCGGTCGGCGACGCGGTTCGGCTCGCCTACGATCCTGATGCGCTGGTGGCACTCTCGGACTGACAGGTTCGGGCAGCTGCACCTCGCAGCTGCCCGTATTCTTACCTTCAATAACCGGCCTTGATCTTCTCGAACTCGGCAATCATCTTCTGGCGCAGCTCCATCGGCATCGGCGACTGGAACAGCGTGTTGTCGAGGAATTTGCTGACGTCGGCATAGCCCTTGTCGGCGAGGATCTTCGGATCGACCTGCGCCATGCCGCGGGCGTTGGCATGGCCATAGCCCCAGGACTCCACCATGTAGGACGTGATCGCCGGATCGGTGATCGAATTCAGGAAATCATACTGCTGATCTTCAGGTGCCGCGGCACCCTTCAACCGGACATAGCCGCAGACCCAGGTCGACAGGCCCTCGGCCGTGTCCTTCTTGATTGCCGCCGGCACGTCGTCCGCCTGCAACGTCGTCGCCGTCTCGTTCCAGGCCCAGGCGAGGTCGACCTCGCCGCTGGCGATCGCCTGGCTGAGATCGGTGTTGTCGGTCCAGTAGAGACGGACGTTCTTATGCACCTCGCGCAGGAAATCCGACGCCTGCTTGAATTGCTCGTCGGTCATCTTCGTCCAGTCCTTGAGACCGATCGCCAGGCTTGCGAGCGCGTAGGCGTCATCGACATTGTCGCCGATCGATACCCGGTCCTTGAACTTCGGGTCGGCGAAGGCCTTCAGCGAAGAAATTTCTTCGGGCTTCACCGTGTCGGTGCGATAGGTCAGCACCGTGTTGCCCCATTCGAACGGCAACAGCCAGGCTTTGCCATCAGGCGTCGTCATCAGCCCCTTCATGGCAACGATCGCCGGATCGGTATCATTCCAATAGGTCAGTTTCGACGTGTCGAGAGGCTCGATCAGGCCGGCCTCGCGCCACTTCGCCACACTTTGCGAACAGGGGTGGGCGAGATCGGCCTTGAAGCCCGAGCGCAGCTTTTGGAAGGCCTCCTCCTCGTCGCCAAAGAAGCTGAAATCCGGCTCAGTTCCATGCTTGGCGGTATAGGCAGGGTGGAAGGCGGGATCTTCGTAGCCCGACCAGTCGAAGATCGTGAGATTGTCTGCGGCAAGCGCCGGCAGGGCGGTGGTCGAGACAAGCGAGGCGATGAAGACGCCCCCCAGGATTTGCCTGCACACGTTCACCAATATCATGCCAACCTCCTCTATCCGGCCGTTGTGGCGTTGTCGTTCCCTATTTCGGCCCTTCCCGGGTGAAATGCCCGGGGAAGGCGACGAGCAGATATTCGACGGCCGCCGCATGCGCCTTCTCGCGCGTCAGTCCGTCGCCCATCATCAGTCGCAGCCATAACCCTTCCATCGAAGCGCAGAGCGCCAGCGTCATACCCTCAGGCTCGTAGGCATAGCCGCCCTCGTCCTTGAGCGTCTGGCAAAGCGCCAGAAAGATCTCCTGGTATTTGACATCGCGTGCGCCGCAGAGCGCCTGGTAGGTCGGCCGCGACTTTGCCTCGCCCCAGAAGGCGCACCAGGCGGCAAGTTTGCGCTTGGTGCAGATCTTTCGATCGAAATCGCAGGCAACGAGCGCCCAGAGCTGGGCTGCCGCCCTGTCGCCGGCCTTCTCCAGCGCCGCACCCCAATTGGCGGCATATTCGTCGGCCATCGATTGCAGCGTCGCAATCAACAGCTTTTCCTTGCTTTCGAAGTGGAAGTTGACGATGCCGCGCGAAAGGCCGGCGCCATCGGCGACATCGGCCAGCGTCGTCTCCGAATAGCCGCGCTTGGCGAGCGAATCGATCGTCGCCTCGATCAGCTGCTGTCGTCTGGTTTCCTTGGACGCCTTGCGCCCGCGCTTCTCGGTGTCCGTTGCGTCCTGTGCCGCAGAGGTGAGTTTCATCCGTACCGCCGTGCTGTTCTTCTTGAGGCGCAGGTGCATGTCATGCTCCGCGCGGCATCGGCCTGATGCCACGCAGATGAGTGGGACAATGCTCACCACTGTCAAGCACCTTCTGCATCGCAGTCCAGGTCCGGATGTTCTTCGCCACATAGGCCTCGCCGACCGCTGCCACGGCATCGGCGCGCAGCGAACCTTCGAGCCTTGAAAGCTCTGTCCGGGCGACGTCCCGATACCAGGCGTTGCGGCTGAGCGAACTGGTACCGACGAAGCCGGCCGACGTCATCGCGGCAAGATAGGCCTCGGCAGGCGCCATGCCGAAGCTGAGCCCCTCGGCTGCAAGATAGGCCTTCATGTCGCTGGACGGTTCACCGCCATGGGAGATCAGCCAGTCTGAGGCGGCAAAGACACCGCCGGGCGCAAGCACACGGAAGATCTCGCGGAAGATCGCGGCCTTGTCCGGCACATGCACCAGCGCGTCCTTGGAAAAGACCAAGTCGAAACTGCCATCGACGAACGGCAGGCGGCCGGGGGCCGACTGTATGAACGAGACATTGGCGAGCCCCGAACGCGTCGCCGCAAACCGCGCCCGGTCGATCACCGGCACCTCGACATCAAAGCCCGTCACCTGCGCAGGGCCATGCGTTTGGGCAATGTGCAGCGCGGCACCACCCGCCCCGCAGCCAAGATCGAGCACGCGCTTGCCACGGAGATCCAGTCCTTCAAGGACACGATCGACCTCGCCTGCGCCGCCGGGCGAAAGATAGCCATCGCCCCACAGCACCGCGAGAAAGCGGATGGCCGCGTCGTCGTATTCCGCGAGCGGCGGCACCTCTCTATCGATCGACGACATCCGACCTCCGATCCGTCCTCGAACCTTCGATAGAAATCCTATCGCGTTATCAGAGGATTGCAACATATTTGCTGAACACTCATTCAAAATATATGGACAACATTCTGCTTTCCATGTCATTTTTTTATCAACGACAAGGGGAGCCACATGAAAAAATACGACGTGGTGATGATCGGAGGCGGCCATAACGGCCTGGTAACGGCCTGCTATCTCCAACGGGCGGGACTTGATGTCATCGTCCTTGAAAAGAACGCCTGGGTCGGCGGCGCCGCCACCAGCCGCGAGCTGACCCCGGGCTTTCTCTATTCGAACTGTTCCTACGTCTGTTCGCTGTTCCGGCCCGAGATCATGCGCGACCTGGAGCTGCCGAAACACGGGCTGCAGGTCATCTCCTATGAGGGCGGCGCGGTCTTCACCCGGGATGGCGACTACCTCGCCTCCTACCGCGATCACGATTCCCATCGCCGCGAGTTCGCCCGCTTTTCCAAACGGGATGCCGAAGCCTATGATCGCTATGCCCGCGACGTGACACGGCAATGCCGCTTTATCCAGCCGTTGCTGATGCGCACGGCGCCCGATCCGTTCAGCTTCAAGCCGCGCGATCTCCAGGAGCTGCTCTACCTCGCGAAGAAGTTCGGTGACTTCTCCCCCGCCGAGATGGCCGCAACCTTGCGCTTCTGGACGATGTCTATCTCGGATTTTCTCGACGAGTATTTCGAGACCGACGTGGTGAAGGCCTACCTGGCGCTCTCGGGCATCATCGGCACGGCGCTCGGTCCAATGTCGCCGGGAACGGCCTATGTCCTCTTGCACCACTACATGGGCGAGGTCGACGGATCGGTCGGCGCCTGGGGCTATGCCCGCGGCGGCATGGGGGCCGTCACCTCGGCCCTCGCCTCCTCCTTCAAGGCATCCGGCGGCACTATTCGCACCGGCGCCGATGTCACCGGTATCATGACCCATCGCGGCAAGGCGACTGGGGCGGTGCTTGCCGACGGCGAAGAAGTCCTCGGCAAGCTTGTCGTCTCCAATGCCGACGTCAAGCGTACCTTCCTGAAGCTCGTCGACGAAAGCGCGCTGCCGGAGCGTTTCCTGCACCGTGTCCGCCACTTCAAGATGCGCGGCTCCTCGGGCAAGCTCAACATCGCGCTCGACAGCCTGCCGGAGTTTCCGGCCCTGCCATCTGGTTCCTCCTGCATACGCGGCGACCTGCACTTCACCGACACGATCGAACGCATGGAAAAAGGTTATGACGACTGGAAGGCCGGGCGCTGGTCGGCCGATCCCTTCGTCGACATGATGATCCCGACGACGCTCGACCCGACCATGGCGCCGCCCGGAAAACACTTCGTCTCCTGCTTCGTGCAATACTGTCCGCCCAAGGTCGAAGGCAACGATTGGACCGATGCCGACCGCGACGCCTTCGCCGAGACCGTGATCAAGCAGATTTCGGACTATTCGCCCGGCTTCCGCGAACGCATCCTGCACATGGAGGTGCGCACCCCGCGCGAGATCGAGCAGGAAGTCGGCCTGACCGAAGGCAACATCTTCCAGGGCGAACTGACGTTCGACCAGTTGCTTTTCAACCGGCCGGTGCCCGGCTACGCGCAGTATCGCACCCCGGTGCGCGGTCTCTACATCTGCGGCTCCTCGACCCACCCCGGCGGTGGCGTCATGGGCGCACCTGGCCGCAACGCCGCCGCCGAGATCCTGCGCGATCTCAGGCACGCTCCCTCGCACATGAGTTCGGCCCATGACGTCATTTGATGCAATCGTCATCGGCGGCGGCCACAACGGCCTGACCGCCGCCACGCTCCTTGCCCGGTCCGGGCGCAAGGTGGTGGTGATCGAAGCGGACGACGCGCTCGGCGGTGCTGCCCGCAGCTTCGAGTTTCACCCGGGCTTCGTCAGCCCCGGCCTTGCCCATGTCATCAATCGCCTCGACTCCGAGGTGTTGTCCGCGCTCGAAATCGAGTACGCCACGGCGCGCGCGGCCGCCCCGACTGTGGCGCTTTCGCCAAGCGGAGTGCACGCGGTGCTGCGCGGCGCCTATGGTGAAACGATCGATGGCGTCTCACGAGACGAGGCGGCGCGTTTTGCCGATCTTCGTGCCAAGCTCCTGTTCCAGGCGGGCATCTTCAAGCGCTTCCTCAAGCGCCGCCCGCCCGAGGTCGGCGAGATCGCCTTTGACGATCTGAAGTCCTTTGCCACCGCCGGGCTTCATCTCCTCAGCAAGGGGCGCGAAGAAGGCCGCGATTTCCTGCGCATGCTGCTGATGAATGTGGCCGATGTCGCCGACGAATATCTGACCGACGACCGACTGAAGGGCGTTGCCGCCTTCGATGCGACGCTCGGCATTCACCTCGGGCCGCGGTCGCCGACCTCCCTACTCGGCCTCTATTATCGCCTGACCGGCGAAGTGGCTGGCGCGACCGGCGCGCAGGTCGTGGCGAAGGGCAATGGCCAGTCGATCGCCACTCTCTTCGATGCGGCGGCGACCAAGGCGGGCGTTGCGATCCGCACCGGCACGCGCGTCGAGAAGATCGTCGCCGATCGCGGTCGCGCGACCGGGATCGTGCTGTCGACGGGCGAAACGCTGACCGCGCCGGCGATCATCTCCGCCATCCATCCGCAGGCAACGTTCATGGCCCTCACCGATGCCGCCGAGATCGGCACCGGCTTTCGTCGCGCCATCGGCAACATCCGCACCAGGGGCAATGTCGCCAAGCTCGATCTGGCACTCGATCGTATTCCCGACTTTCCGGGGGTGGCGCGCGCCGATCTTGCCGGCAGACTGGTGATCGCCCGATCGATCGACCACGTCGAGCAGGCCTTCAATCCGGCGAAATACGGGCAGTTTTCGACCGATCCGGTGATGGAGATAACGCTTCCAAGCCTGACCGACCCCACGCTTGCACCAAACGGCGCCTGCACGCTTTCAGCACTCGTCGAGTTCGCGCCCTATGCCCTTGCGGACGGCTGGGAGAAGGGCAAGCCGGCTTTTCTGAAGATCGTGATCGAAACGCTCGAACGCTATTGCCCGGGGATCGGCGCCAGCATCGTCGCCACGCATTTCCTGACCCCCGCCGACATCGAAGAACGCTACAACCTGCCGGGCGGCCACTGGCACCATGGCGAACTGCAGGCCGACCAGCTCCTGGTCAACCGCCCGATCAACGCAGCGGCCGGCTACACGACGCCGCTTGAGGGCCTTTATCTCGCCAGCGCCGGCTCGCATCCGGGTGGCGGCATCTCCGGCCTGCCCGGCCTGCTTGCCGCGCGCCAGATCCTTTCGGAGAAACGCACATGATGCACCTCACTGCCTTCAACCGCGCTGAACAGGGGCACATCCTGACGCCGCGGCTCGAAACGCCCTTTCACGAAAGGTTGGCCGCCCTGAGCGAAACCAACGAATGGTACAGCTGGGCCGGCTACAAGGCGCCGCATTCGATCTTCGACACCGAACTCGAATATTTCGCCATCCGCTCGACATCGGCCCTCTTCGATATCTCGCCCATGGTGAAGTACCGCATTCGCGGCGCCGATGCGGCGCGCTACCTGAACCGCCTGACGGTGCGCGACGTCGCCAAACTCGGCATCGGCCGGGTTCATTATACCGCCTGGTGCGACGACCACGGCCATGTGCTCGACGACGGCACGCTTTTTCGACTGGCTGAAGACGACTTCCGCCTCTGCTGCCAGGAGCGTCACCTGCCCTGGCTGCTCGACAGCGCCGACGGGTTCTCGGTCGAGATCAGCGAAGAGACCGCGGAAATTGCCGCGGTCGCCTTGCAGGGGCCGACCGCCTTTGCCGTGCTCGAAGCCGCCGGCTTTGCCCGGGTCGAGACCCTGAAGCCGTTTCAGCTGGCGGAGTTCCCACATGCGGACGGCAGCGTGACGATCTCGCGCACCGGCTTTACCGGCGATCTCGGGTACGAGCTCTTCGCCCCGGCGAAGGCAGCGCTCAGCCTCTGGGACCGCCTCTGGGCGGCCGGAGGCGGCTTCGGCCTGAAGGCAATCGGCTATGACGCACTCAACCGCGCCCGCATCGAGGCGGGCTTCATCGTTGCCAACGCGGATTTCATCACCGCCGAGGCCGCTCTGCGTGCCGATCGAGAACGGCTGCCCGACGAGATCGGCCTCGACTGGCTGGTCGATCCGCAAAAGCCCTATTTCAACGGTCGTGACGCAATCCTGAAGGCGCGCACGAAGGGCACGCTCAAACATGTGCTGGTCGGCCTCGAGATCGAGGGCAACATTCCCGCCGAAGGCGCGATCGTCTATCATCGCGGCAAGAAGGAAGTGGGGCTGGTGACGGCCGCGATCTGGTCGCCGCTCGCCAAGCGCAACATCGCGATCGCCACGCTCTCCCGCCCCTTCGGCGCGAGCGTCACCGACAATCTCTGGGTGGAGATCTATGCCATGCGGGAACTTCAATACCAGAAGCTCATGAAGCGCGCCCGCGTGGTGCCACGGCCGTTCGTCAAGCTTGAGCGCCGTTCGGCGACTCCGCCGGGGCGCTTCTAGGGTCCCGGACATGGACGACGAAACGAAGCGTCATTGGACCCTGATCCGAACGCCGCCGGGCATCGAATGGTCCGGACGAACACGCTATGCGGCAGCGATGTTCTTCTACCAGCGCGGCGAGATGAATGCCGAGACGCTGGAGATCTACCGCATCCTGTCGCGGCTGGACGCCGAGGATCCGGTTTCAGTGCTCAAGAGCCACAACCTCGGAGCCGAGTGGATATCGAGGATAGAGACGGAAGCGGATCGGGCCTGATGCGGCGGCTCGTTCAACGCATCAGGTATCGCGCGACCGCCTCGTAGGCCGGCAGCGAGATCGGATCGTTGGCCGTGTTGCTTGCCGTCGGATTGGACGAAAACCGGGCGATGACCATGCGGGCGGCCGGATCGACATAGATCGCCTGTCCGTGCACGCCACGCGCCATGAAGGCGCCGTTCGCGTTGCCGGTGTTCCACCACATGCCGCGATAGCTCCAGCCCTTCAGCAGTGCATAGCCGGCCTTGGCAAAGACTGCCTTGTCGCCGCCTGCGCGAATGCGCGCGATCGCATCGGCGGGGACCAACTGCTTGCCGTTGATCGCGCCATCGTCAAGCATCAACTGCCCGATCCGCGCCATGTCGCGAAGACCGGCGTTCAGCCCGCCGCCGGCAAAAGGGGTTCCGATCGAATCCACTGTGTAATAGGCGTCCTGCTCCGCGCCCATCCGGCTCCAGATCCGTTCCGACAACAGGTCGGCGACCGATTTTCCGCTCGTTCGCGCAATCACCCAGCCGAGCGCGTCGGTGTTGATGGTCTTGTAACCGAAGGCGGCTCCGTGTTCACCCTCCTTCCGGACCGTCTGCAGATACTCGAAATAGCTTCGCGGCCCGCTATAGCCAGCGGGCTTGGGCAGCGGACTGCCGGCGGCCGAATAGGTCCACACATCCGCATTCGGGTCGGAATAGTCCTCGCTGTAGGCATGCCCCGTCGTCATATCGAGGACCTGCCGGACCGTCGCGTCGCCAAAGGCGCTGCTCGCAAGCTCGGGCACCAGAGCGCCGACCTTTGCCGTCTCGTCGAGCGCGCCTTCAGCCACCAGCATTTCGGCCAGAAGCCCGGTCAGCGACTTGGTCACCGACATCGCACCATGCTGCCCCGCTTCGTCAAGGCAGCCCGAATAACGCTCATAGACGATCCTGCCCTGGTGCAGGATGACGATGCCGTCGGCGTAGTTCGCCGAAAAGGACTGGGAAAACGTCATGTCCTTGCCGCCGCCGAGCGGCGTGAAGGTGATCGCGTCGATCGCCGCATCGATCCGCCGCTCGAACGGCACCGGCGCGCCGAGACCGCGACTGACAGCCACCGTCGGCATCAGTTGCCGGAAGTGGCAGACGGTCCAGCGCAATTTCGGAAAGCCGAAATAATCGCTGTCGGTCGCACGGATGATCTTGTCTGCCGGTGGCGGCGATCCGACCATCCATCCGAGCCGTCTGGGATCGGATTGGTCCGCCGACATCGTGGCCTTCTCCTGCGCTTCAGACATCGACGGCATGGCAGCGACAAGCGCGATCGCGACGGTCAGGGCCCGGGCGACGTTGCCGCCAGCCGCACTCGCTTTACGGCTACCAAAGGCTGGATTCCACATCGGCCATTGCTCCTGTCCCACAGACCACGACTGCCGTGCCGCCATCAGGCCCGGCAATTGCGTCCCGCTTACGGCAGCGCGAAGCGCCTAGGCTGCTGACGCAGCCTTGCCGCGCTCGCCGACAGTCTCGCTGCCATTGACGCTGCAGTTCTCCTGCGAAACATAACGCGCCCGCTTCTGCTCGTACATGCTGACGTCTGCCCGCTTGACCAGCGCTTCCATGGTTTCCCCAGCCTCGCTGGTTGCGGTGCCGAGCGATATGCTGAGCGGCGCGTTGGAATAGAACTGATTGTTGATCTTCAACAATTCGCTGATGGTCTCGACCATGGTGGCCACCGCCTGGCGGTCGGCGCCGGGCATCAGGATGGCAAATTCGTCGCCGCCGATGCGGGCGGCATGGTTGGGCTGCGACACCGCGCCGTTCAGCACCTCGCCGAGCCGGCGCAGGAGAGCATCGCCGGCGTCATGGCCGAGCTGGTCATTGGCCGCTTTCAGGCCGTCGAGGTCGATGATGATGGCCGACACCGGGCGCAGCGACTTGCGCTCCAGCCGGTTCATTTCGTCGGTGTAGAAGGCGCGGTTGTGCAGCTTGGTCAGCACGTCGTGCTTGCCGAGATATTCCAGATAGGCTTCGGCCTTCTTGCGCGCGGTGATATCGGTCAACGCCACCTGCACCAGCGACCAGTCGCCTTCATGCCCCGGAAGAACGGAGAACTGCAGCAGGACGTGACGCTCGGACCCGTCGAGCGCATAGTTGACCACCTCGCGGTGGTGCAGGAGATTGCCGTTCCACAGCTCGATCAGTTGCTCCTTGAAGTGCTTTTCCATCTCGTTGCGGAAGATATCGCCGAGATGCTTGAGCAGGGTCTTCCGATCGGGCGCGCAGAACAGGTCGAGCGTCGCCTGGTTGATGTCGATGACGCGAATTTCGCTCATGCATTGGCGCACGAACTCCGGATGCACATCGGTGAAGACGCGGAAATCGACGATGCCGCGTTCACGCACGTCCTCGATCAGCTGCTTGATACGGCTGAAATCCTCGACCCAGAGCGACACTGGAGAATGCTCGAAGATCCCCTCGGCATATTGTCGGTTGGCGCGTTCGTTTCGCCGCGCTTCCTCGCGCGCGGTCACGTCTTCCGTGGTCAGAAGCAGCCGTCCCAGCGTATCCTCGTATCCCGGCAGAACGGAACCGCGCAGTTGGATGTCGAGCCGGCGCCCCGTCAGCGTATAATTGACGGCACTGCTGACAAACTCGGTCTTGCCTTCCCACAGTTCCGCAAGCTCGTTGACATGGCTTTCGAGCATGTCGTCGCGGAAGATCTTCGACAGATTTGCCGAGAGATGGTCGAGATCACGTGCTTCGAACAGTTCCAGTGTCCGACGGTTGACCTGAAGGACACGGATCTGGCTGGAGCAGGCGGCCACCCGTGTCAGATCCTGCTTGAGATAGGCGCGGATATCCACGATACCGTCTGCCCGCCAGCGCTCGAACTGTGCCTTGACCCCACTGAAATCCTCGATCCACATGGCGATCGGCGCAAGATCGAAAATATTGGTGTCGGAAGAACCTGTCATACCTATTCCATCT
Organism: Ensifer sp.; assembly: GCF_031989085.1. NCBI lineage: Bacteria > Pseudomonadati > Pseudomonadota > Alphaproteobacteria > Hyphomicrobiales > Rhizobiaceae > Ensifer > Ensifer sp. Next base: position 60,266 of record NZ_DALZXU010000013.1, on the reverse strand, counting down.
CAGTTGGTCGGGAGAGGGGTCCATGCAAGGCGCGGCGCCTGCGGGCAACCTAACCCTCTTTAAGTAACGATACGTAAATCCTCAACAGCAGATCACCATCGGGGGACGGTCGTTCATTGAGGAGTACCCATCCCAAGCCGGTGTGAAGACGTGGCGTCCGACCTGAAACGCTCGAAGAAACGGTCCGTGCGGCCATATCCGCCGGGCGCGAGGAGGCCTGTGTGGTCGACTTCAAGGCATTCGTCGATCGGACCGCTGAAGTCGCCGGAAGAACTGGAAAAGGTCTGGCCTTTGCAAGCGCGCCGGTCACCTGATCCGTAGCCGGCGCGCCCTTGCGGCGATCAGGGCGCTCTCTATGTGATGGCGTTCATCACCATTGCAAAGGGAAACGCCCATGGCCTTTCGCGACGTCGATCTGACCTATCTCGAAAAGCACGGCATCCCGCCGCTTCCTGGGCCAGACGACCAGGGTTTCGTCGAGAACCAGGGCGCGCGCATCTGGTATGCGAGCCACGGCTCCGGACCGCCGGTGCTCCTCCTGCATGGCGGCATAGGGAACAGCGGAAACTGGGGCTATCAAGTGCCGGCGATCGTTGCGTCCGGCTATCGCGCCATCGTAATCGACAGCCGCGGCCACGGCCGCAGCACGCGGGATGGTCGCGCATACAGTTACCAGCTGATGGCTGCCGATACCCGCGCCGTCATGGATCGGCTGCAGATCGAAAATGCCGCGATCGTCGGCTGGAGCGACGGAGCCGATACCGGCCTGATCCTTGCCCAGGAAACGCCGGAGCGCGTCGCCGGCCTTTTCTTCTTCGCCTGCAATGTCGACAATTCCGGCACAAAGCCCTTCGAATTTACACCTGTAATCGGCCGCATCTGGCAACAGCACCAGAAGGATTATGCCCGGCTCTCGGCGACACCACGCGATTTCGAGGCGCTCTCCGGGGCGGTCGAAGTGATGCAGGGTACGCAACCGAACCTTTCGGCGTCAGACCTTGCCGCTATCTGCGTGCCCGTTGCTGTCGTCCTTGGCGAACACGACGAATTCATCAAGCCGGACCATATCGCCTATCTCGCCGCCACGCTGCCCGACGCGACGCATCAGGTTCTGACCGGTCTTAGCCATTTCGCGCCGCTGCAGGCGCCCGATATCTTCAACAACGAAGTCCTGGCATTTCTGAAGCGCATCTTCGGCTGACCGATCCCGCCGATAGCAGGATCAGGTCGCCGGACAACAAAATTGGTGGCCCGCGCCCACAGCGAGCGATACAACCGCGAAGCGATCAGGAGGACAGATATGCAGAAGTCGGATTACCCAAGGGGCTCGATCACCCGTCTCAGCATCGACAGCGATGTGCTCAGGAGCAATCGGCTTGGCGATCCGAGCCGCCGCGATGTCGACGTCTACATCCCGGCAGGCCATGACGGCACCGGCCTGCCGCTGCTCGTCGATCTCGTCGGCTTTACCGCCGGCGGCCCCCTGCACACTGCCTGGAAACCGTTCTTCGAGAACGTGCCCGAACGCCTCGACCGGCTGATTGCGACAGGTGAAATGCCGCCGGTCGCGGCTGCCTTTCCCGATTGTTTCACCTCGCTCGGCGGCAACCAATATGTCAACAGCACGGTCGTCGGCCGCTGGGAGGATTTCCTCATCGACGAGATGCTTCCGGCGGTCGAAGCCCGCTTCGGCTGCGGCGGCATAGGCCGGCGTGGCGTCTTCGGCAAAAGCTCGGGCGGCTATGGCGCCTTCTCCCACGCCTTCCGGCGACCGGATGTCTGGGCCGCGGCCGCCAGCCATTCGGGCGATGCCGGGTTCGACCTGATGGCGGCCGACTTTCCCATGGTCCTGCGCGTCCTTGCCCGACATGATCTCTCGATCGAAAGCTGGTTTCGATCCTATGAGACGCGGGAGAAGCATAAGGATGAAGACATCCCCATGCTGCTCGTCCTTGCCCAGGCGGCCAGCTACGATCCGGATCCAAGCCTCGACGTTTTCAAGGGCCTGCGGCTTCCGGTCGATCTGGAAACCTGCGAATTCATCGAGGACCGATGGAAGAACTGGATCGCCTGCGATCCAGTCGAGCTGGCGAAGACCCATGGGCGCAACATCGGCAAGCTCAAGGCCTTCTACATGGATTGCGGCACCGTCGATCAGTACAATCTGCTCTACGGCAATCGCCGCATCCACAGGACCCTGACCGCGCTCGGCATCGAACACACCTACGAGGAGTTCGAGGACAACCACAATTCGGTCGATTACCGCATGGATGTCAGCCTGCCATTCCTTGCCAAGGCGTTGCAGTAGCCAGCGCTCAAGACGTGGCCGGGCGCGATTTCAAAGGCGCCGGCCACGTCTTCGTCATTGAAACCGCAGCGGGACCACCAATGCCTGTGGCTCGATAGCAACTCAGGCAGCGCGCCGTTCGTGGCGTCCCTCTTCGATCTCCTCGACAATCTTGGCGACGAAGGCTTCGAGATCGTCGGGCGAGCGCGAGGTGATAATGCCGTGGTCGCACACGACCTTGGCGTCAACCCATTGCGCGCCGGCATTTTCCACATCCTTGCGGATCGAGGCGTAAGACGTCGCTTTGCGCCCCTTCAACGCATCGGCTTCGATCAGGAGCCATGGGGCATGGCAGATCGCGGCGACCACGCGGCCGGAGTCCACGAAATCGCTCACGACCCGCATCGCATCCGGGTCCTTTCGCAACAGATCGGGGTTAATCTGTCCGCCGGGAAGGACGAGCGCGTCGAAATCTCGGGAGAAAACGTCCTTTGCCGTCAGATCGACATCAACGGTATCGCCCCAATCTCCCTTTTCCCAGCTCTTGATGGCCCGCTTTTCCGGCGACGCGATGGTCACTTTCGCCCCGCGTTTTGTCAGTTCATCCAGCGGCACCCGCAGTTCCGAACGCTCGTAGCCGTCGGTTGCGAGGATGAGAATTCTGGCTGTGTCGATGGAGGGCATGGCCAAGTCCTTTCCCGGTTTGTGAACTCGAGGGAAAAACAGGCGGCGGATGAAATGGTTCCCTGACGGTGCCCGCTCGGGGCGGGAGGACGGCGCGCTGGATGCTATGCTGGTTCGGCGCGCACGCTCAGGGCGCCAGAAGCCAGAACAGCAGCCCGCAAACAAGGATGAAAAGCGCGATCAGCCTGGCGAAGCGCTGCATGCCGTGGGTGGTATCGTCGCCAAGCAGCGCGTTCCAGAGCGCCCCGCCGGTGGCATCGACGTCGGCGGTCGCGGCAAATTCCGGCTCCGCTCTTGCCGCGGTGTAATCGTGAGGGCGCGGCTGGCGGTTGATCGATGTTGCGTCGTCGAAGTAGATCCCGGCGCTGACAAGTTGGCCGTCGCCCGCATCCGCCACTTGCGCGTCGCGCCGGGCGCGGTCGTCGGGCTCCGGCCGGCCGAGGAGCGCATCGAGCCAGGCGCGGCGCGCCTGCGAAGTCGCTGCGTGGCGCGGCCATTGCGCTGATGGCAAAAGCATGGCGGATGAACGTCTGCTTCTTGGATGGCGCAGTGACATTTTGAGGCCTCCCTGTCGCAACGATACACCGAATGCGCTTCCGTTTCACCCCGCAGTGCAGTTCGGATTGGCGAGAGGGTATGGCACCTCGGATTGCCGCTGCCGGCAAGCATTGCCGGTGCGCAAGAGCCGCTCCTCTCAGGACACGTCTTTTCGGGCGAAGGCAGCGAAATAGAAAAGGCGCTCGACCCTGACGGGGAGCGCCCTTTCTGGACCCGGACAACGTCAAACGCGCGGACATTGCCGCTGCAGGACGCTATCGATACGGGTAGTGAGACCCTAGATAGGCAGTGCCCCCGGCATTTCAAGGCCCGAGAGCCGTTATTTCGCATCTGGCCGTCTTCTTTCCGCCCGCATCGATCCCGTCGCGGGCGGCGCAACGGCGTCCGCCAGCTTCGACCGACGCCAGTCGCGTGGCGCCATGCCGGTGCGCAAGCGGAAGAAGCGGGAGAAATACGCCGCATCGCGCAGACCGATCTCATAGGCGATGTCTTCGAGCGAGCGTACCGTGAAGAGCAGTAAGCGCTTGGCTTCGAGCAGCCGACGCTCGTTGATCAGTTCCTTGACCTGCATGCCGAACGCCGTGTTGCTGGCCTTGGCCAGCAGATGCGGCGTTGTCGCGAGCGCATCCGTGTAGCGTCCGATGCTCCAGTTTTCGCGAAAATGCGCGTCGATCATCTGTCGCAACTGCGTTGCCAGCATGCTGTCTCGGGCGTGGGCAGACGACGGAGCCAGCGAGGCAAGTCGGGCGATCTGGGTCAGGATTGCCGATGCGAGTGATGCCATCATCGACTGCGTGGCAAAGGCACCCGTCCCGTATTCGTTCGCGATCATCTCCATCAGTTGCGCCAGACGCTGCCACTGGCGGTCGTCGCTGCTGCCGGCCACCATGATCGGCGCGTCGGGCGGAAGCACCGTGCGCTCCCGGATGGACAACATCAGACCGTCGGCGATCGAGATCACGAAGGCATCGCTTTCCAGCGGCTCGACGGAAAATCCGTGCACGATGCCGCTCGGTACGAAGCTGACGGCCGGCGCGGAAAAGTCCAATACCTTGTCTTCGATGAAATAGGTGCCGCGGCCGCGGAACCAATAGGTCACCTGCGCCAGCTGGTCATGCTTGTGTGCCTTCACCTGCCCCTGGTGAAGTCCACGCCTCGCCATGACAGTTTCGACATGGAAGAAACCGGGCTCAAGCGGTTGCTCCGGCTCGCCATAGACAAAGAAGCTTGGAATGACGTCGGCCATCAGTCACCCGAAAAAGTACAAGTCATTTTGGCATTCTGTCCATGGAGACCGCGACAAGCAATGCCTAGTCTTGACGAAATTCTGGGAGGAGAACCATGAGAGCAGAGGACTTTCGCGCCGACAAGGCGCGCCCGTTCACCGGGGCCGAATATCTCGAAAGCCTGCGCGATGGTCGCGAGGTCTATATCAATGGCGATCGCATCGCCGATGTGACCACGCACCCGGCCATGCGCAATTCCGCGCGCTCACTGGCGCGCCTCTATGACGCGCTGCATGAACCGGCAAAGAAGGATGCCCTGACCGCGCCGACCGACACCGGCTCCGGCGGTTATACGCACAAGTATTTCCGTGTCGCCCGATCGGCTGCCGATCTCGTCGCCCAGCAGGGCGCGATCGCCGAATGGGCGCGCATGTCCTATGGCTGGATGGGACGCACGGCCGACTACAAGGCGGCGCTGATGAACACGCTCGGCGCCAATGCCTCCTGGTACGGCCCGTTCAAGGACAATGCGCTCGCCTGGCACGCACGCGCCCAGGAGGCGGCGCTGTTCATGAACCACGCGATCGTCAACCCGCCGATCGACCGGCACAAGCCGGCCGATGCGGTCAAGGATGTATTCGTCCACATCACCAAGGAGACGGACGCCGGCATCTACGTCTCCGGCGCCAAGGTGGTGGCGACCTCGTCGGCGCTCACGCACTACAATTTTCTCGCCCAGAGTTCGGCGACGGTGACGGAGGACCCGTCGCTGTCGGTGATGTTCATCGTCCCGATGAACGCGCCCGGGATCAAGATGTTCTGCCGCGTCTCCTACGAGCAGACCGCCAACACGGTCGGCCATCCCTTCGACTATCCGCTGTCGTCGCGCTTCGACGAAAACGATGCCATCCTGGTGCTCGACAACGTGTTCGTGCCCTGGGAAGACGTGCTCGTGCTGCGCGATGCCGCCAAAATCCTGTCGTTCCACCCGGCCTCGGGCTTCATGCACGGCTACTGTTTCCAGGGCTGCACCCGCTTTGCGGTCAAGCTAGACTTCCTCGCCGGCCTGCTTGCCAAGGCGCTACGCGCGACCGGCGGCGACGCCTTTCGCGGCAACCAGGCAGCCCTTGGCGAGGTCATCGCGCTGCGGCACATGTTCTGGAGCTTCTCCAATGCCATGGCCTATAACCCCATCCCCTGGGCGGACGGCGCCGTTCTGCCCAATCTGGAAGCCGCCCTTTCCTACCGGACCTTCATGTCGGAGGCCTATCCCCGGGTGGTCGACACCATTCGCCGCGTCGTCGCTTCGGGCCTCATCTATCTGCCTTCGTCTGCCAAGGATTTCGGCAATGGCGAGATCGACCGATATCTCGCGCAATATGTGCGCGGCTCCAACGACATGGGCCATATCGAGCGCATCAAGATCATGAAGCTGCTGTGGGATGCGACCGGCACCGAGTTCGGCGGGCGCCATGCGCTCTACGAACTCAACTATGCGGGCGCGCCGGAAGAAGTGCGCCTGCAGGTGCTGAAGGGTGCGGAACGCGGCGGACGGCTGAAGGAAATGGAAGCGCTCGTCGACACCTGCATGGCCGACTACGACCAGCATGGCTGGACCGGCGACACCTGGCTGCCGCCGCTTGGGGCCGAGGGTCAAATCCGCGATGCGGCCGAGTGAGGCGCTCGCCATGGAAACGGCTGTCTCGAAGACCGAATTCCGCAACGCGATGGCGCGGGTCTGCGCGCCCGTCAACGTCGTCACCACCAATGGACCCGCCGGGCGCGGCGGGTTCACCGCCACCGCAATGTGCTCGGTGACCGACGATCCGCCGAGCCTGCTCGTCTGCATGAACCGCAACTCGACGCAATGCGGCCTGTTCATCGACAACCGCCGCTTCTGCGTCAACGTGCTCAGCCACGACCACACCGCGCTTGCCGGGCATTTCGCCGGCGCCACCAAGGACATGACGGAGCGCTACGCAGCAGCCGACTGGGTGGAGATGCAATCGGGAGGTCTCGCCGTCAAGGATGCGATCGTCTCGCTGGATTGCGAACTGGCCGAGGCACGATTGCTCGGCACCCACCACATCCTGATCGGTCGTGTCGTCGGCATCCGCGCGCGCAGCGACGGCAACGCGCTCCTCTATTTCGACCGCAACTACGTGCATGTGCCGACACAACTCGGAAGCTTCGGCGGATAGGCAAACGTCGCAATCGTCCGGATCGTCGCGCGCCGCCGGTCACGACCGTCTGAGATGGCCCAGCCAGAAGCCGCTTTGCCGCAGAGCCGTCGCAATCGACAGGCACATGCCGGATCGGCGCCTTTTGCTTTTTTCCGAAACGCGTCTATTTGCCTGGCGTGGAATGAAAAAGGAAAAGCGGAATGGTGGTCAAGCCAACCGGACGGTCGATGACGGACATGAAGGACATGAACGACAGGGAGATCGTTCGTCTGACCGCCCTCGGGCAACTCGACTTCCTCGATACACCGAGAGATCATGGCATCGAACGCGTCGTGAGGCTCATCAAGAGTGTCTTCGCAATCGAGATCGGCATCGTTTCGCTAATCGACGCGCATCGGCAATGGTATATGGCCTGTTCGGGCCTTTCGGCGGAAGAAATGCCGCGCGAAGACACGTTCTGCCAATACGTGATCGCCGCCGACAAACCCGTCGTTGTGCACGACGCCACAAAGGACGCGCGTTTTTCGCAGCATCCGGCCGTGACGGGCCAGGAGCATATTCGGTTTTACGCCGGCGTTCCCCTGAGGACCCGGGACGGGCACATGATCGGGACCGTTTGCGCGATCGATCGCAGCGCGAGGGGTTTTGCCGACAGGGAACTCGACATCCTGACCGAACTGGCAGGGGTGGCGATGGACCGGATCGAACTGCTCCGCTCGGCTGCGACTGACGGATTGACCGGCACGCTGACGCGACGTGCCTTCCGCGAAGAGGCCGACAAGCTCATTTCGCTTGCTGTCCGCCACCAGCACGACCTGTCGTGCATCGTGCTCGACGTCGATCACTTCAAGCGGATCAACGACACCCATGGGCACCCCGCCGGTGACGAGGTGCTAAAGGCGGTCGCCTCCGCGTGCCAATCCAACCTGCGGGCAAGCGACCTGTTCGGGCGGCTTGGCGGCGAGGAGTTTGCCATCATGCTACCGCATGTCGACGCCAAGGGCGCGCTGGCCGCGGCGGAAAAGCTCAGGGCAGCGATCGCTGCGGCGACAATTCACGGCGATTTCGGTCGGCTTGCGGTCACCGCCAGCTTCGGCATATCGACGCTTGCGACCGGCACCCGGGATAGCGGCACCTTGCTGGCTCAGGCGGATGCGGCCATGTACTACGCCAAGGCCGCCGGCCGGAACCGATGCGCCGATTGGAGCGACCTTGATGTCGATCCTCAGGCCGGCCCCCGACAGAGCGTTCTGAAAGCCGGCACCATTCTTTACGACGACCGCCACTCAAGGATCGAATGCACGGTCAGGTCGCTTGGCACAGACGGTGCGGCGGTCACCGTTTCCAATTCCGCCGGCATTCCGCCGGATCTCGTGCTGGTCGTCGCCAGCGAGGGTCTGGAGACCAAATGCCATGTGGTGGCGCGGGATCGGCAAAACCTCGAACTCGCCTTCGGATAACTCCGTTTCGCGACGCAAGCGCCCGGCCCGAACGGTCGGGCGCTTGCGTGCCAGTCAGAGCTGGATCCAGGCAGTCTTGAGGTCGGTGTACTTGTCGAGCGCATGCAGCGACTTGTCGTGACCGTTGCCGGACTGCTTCACGCCGCCGAGCGGCACCGTGTTGTCGGCGCCGCCATAGGTGTTGACATGCACGACACCGGCCCGGATGGAGCGCACCATGCGGTGCGCCCGCGACAGGTTCGCGGTCCAGACCGCCGAGGCGAGACCATATTCGCTGCCATTGGCGATCCGAAGCGCATCAGCCTCGTCGTCGAAGGGGATGATCGACAGGATCGGCCCGAAGACCTCTTCTCTCGCAAGCGTCATGCCGGGCGCGACGTCGAAGATGGTGGGCTGCATGTAGAAGCCGCCGGTGTCTTCGAGGATGCGTTTTCCGCCGGTCCTCAGTCGTGCGCCTTCGTCCAGCGCCTGCCCAGCGAAACCGAGATTCTTTTCCAGCTGGATCTTGCTGGAGATGGCGCCGGCCTCCGTGGACAGCAGCAACGGATCGCCCACCCTGATCGCTGCCGCGATCGTGGCCACCTTCTCGGCAAAGGTCTCGTGGATCGATCGCTCGACCAGAAGCCGCGAACCGGCGACGCAGACCTGGCCGGAATTTCGGAAGATGCCGTAGGCGGAGACCTTTGCCGCCTGGTCCAGATCCGGCGCATCGGCAAAGACGATGTTCGGGGACTTGCCACCGAGCTCGAGATAGACGCGCTTGAGGTTGGAGCGTGCCGAATAGTCCAAGAGCCGCCGGCCGACGCCACCCGAGCCGGTAAAGGCGAGCACATCGATGTCGGCATGCAGCCCGATCGCCTCGCCGGCGACGGATCCCCTGCCGGTCACGACGTTCAGCACGCCCTCCGGCAACCCGGCTTCGGCACAGAGCGCGGCAAGCCGCAGCAGGGTCAGCGACGCGTCCTCCGCCGGCTTCAGGATCACCGAATTGCCAGCAGCAAGCGCCGGCGCGATCTTCCAGGCGCCGATCATGAGCGGGAAATTCCAGGGCACGATGGCAGCGACGACACCGACGGGCTCGCGATGGATGAGGCCGAGCACGTTGTCAGCGGTGGGCGCGATCTCGCCATAGACCTTGTCGATCGCCTCGGCATAGTAGCGGAATGTGCCGGCAGCACTTCCCGGCTCCGCTTTCAGCGCCATCGCGATTTCAGTGCCATTGTCACGCACGCCGAGGACGGCAAGTTCGAGCGCATTCTTCTCGATCAGGTCGGCGACACGCAGCAGCACTTTCTTGCGCTCGGCGGGTGCAGCCCTCGACCACGTCCCCTTCTCGAAAGCAGCCCGGGCGGCGCGAACCGCGGCGTCGACGTCGTCTGCGCCGGCATCGGCAATGGTCGTCAGTCGGGTCCCATTAATTGGCGAGATGACCTCGAGCGTCCCGCCGGACATCGCCTCGCGCCAGTGGCCGCTGATGAAGAGTTGTTGCGGCGGCACGACAGTGGCGCGCAACTGGTCGATTTTATCCTGCATGTTCCCGTTCCATTTTTCAGGCGGAAGAGCGGCCGATTGCTCGGCCGCCCCTATCGGATCAGATCTCCTGGCCAGCGCCAAGCCGGGCAAACTCCAGCGGACGGCCCGATTTCAGAGCGGCTGCCAGCGCCAGACCGACAACGCCGGCAATAAGAACCAGCCCCGGCAGGAAGATTGCGAGCAGCCCGGTGGCGCCAGCGAGATCGCCGAAGTTGATGGTGATCGCGATGATCACCGCGATCAGGATCAGACCTGTGATCACCGGAATGACCTTGGTCACGAGCGTATTGGATTCCAGCCCCGGATTGCGGTTGAAGAAGGCGACGATGGCAAAGGCGGTAAAGGCCATCAGCACCATGACGGCAAGCGTGCCGACGTTTGTGAGCCACGAAAACAGCGCCAGCACCGGATCCTGCCCTGTCGCGGCAAACAGCGCGACGACGATGGCGGCGGTGATCGTCTGGATAACCGAGCCGGCATGCGGGCTGTGATAGACCGGATGGGTCACGCCGACGGATGCCGGAAGCAGCCGCTCGCGGCCGGCGACATAGAGATATCGGGCGACGCCGTTGTGGAATGCGAGCACGCCGGCAAACAGACTTGTGACGAAGAGCACGTTCATGATCGGTGGCAGCCAGCCGCCCGCATAGCGCTCGGCGAGGCCAAAGAGGAAGGTGGTCGGATCGGCAAGCCCCTGCAATTCGGGCACCAGCTTGTCGGCACCGGCCGCGCTCACCATCAGCCAGGAGGTGAGCATGTAGAAGATGCCGATGATCAGCACGGAGATATAGGTCGCGCGCGGCACGGTCCGGTGCGGATCGCGGGCCTCCTCGCTGTAGATCGTCGTCGCCTCGAAACCGATGAAGGCGGCAAAGCAGAAGAGGATACCGATCGCCGGCGAGCCTGACAGCAAGGCGGAAGGCGTGAACGATACCGTCGTCAGGCCGCTGTCTCCGCCCTTGGCGATGATCGCGACGTCGATGACGAGGACGACCAGATATTCGAGGATGACCAGCACGGTCAGAACCTTGGCCGACAGGTCGACGCGACGATAGCCGAGAACGCCGACCACGGCGATGCCGATGAAGGTCCAGACCCACCACGGCAGGTCGAGGCCGAGCCCGGCGAAGAGCCCGGCCGTCGCCGCCCCGAACAGGCCGAAGACGCCGATCTGCATGGTGTTATAGGCCAGGATCGCGATCATCGCGGCCGCACCTCCCATCAGCCCACCCAGCCCTTGCGCGGTATAGGCATAGAAGGCGCCAGCATTGCGGATATGCCGCGCCATGGCGACGTAACCGATCGAGAACATCAACAGGATCAGCGTAACCAGCAGAAACGTGCCGGGAATGCCGGCACCGTTGCCGAGCAGCATGGCCAGCGGCACGCCGCCGGCAACCGCCGTCAGCGGCGCTGCGGCCGATACCACGAGAAATGTGACGGCACCGACCCCGAGCGCATTCTTGCGCAGCTGGTTCGCGCCGGTTGCGGGCGACGATTGATTGTCCATAGCGTCTTAAGCTCCCCTTTTTTCTTGGCACTATTTGCCTTCGCCTCAGATCGGTCTCTCCAAGGCATCCTCCCGTGAAGCTGCTCTCGACCATGTTGCTTTTTGTTCTTGGTCACGCACACTATTCGGTTCAATATTTAAACCGTTGCTTCAAATATAGACTTGCAAATGCCGCGGCGACCTGTCAAGTTATTTCGCATGTTAAGTATCTCTGCCGGATAAAAACGCGATACGGGTGGCGCAACCCCCTGAAAATCAAGGGAACAGGCATCGGGATCACTGGCGGCGGCGCTCGGCGACGGAGGACTGGATGAGCACCATCGGTAAGGCACTGGGCCTGTTGGACGCGATCTCGCGGCTGGACAGGGAAGTCGGCTTGAGCGACATCGCCAGGCATTGCGCGCTCGACAAGGCGACGGCGCGGCGCTTCCTTGTCGAGCTCGAAAGACACGGTTTTGTCGAACAGGATCCGGACAGCAAGCGCTACCGCATCGGCGGCGCGCCAGTAAGGCTCGCGCGTATCCGCGAGGCCCGCTTTCCCTATCTCAGCGTCGCCATGCCCTTCGTGAAGGAACTCGCCGGCCTATCGGGCGAGACCGTGCATCTCTCGGAATTCGTCGCCGGTCGGCTTTCGACCATCTATGTGGAAGACTCGCCGCGCGCGCACCGGGTGACGGTCGATGCCGGCAGCGCGCTGCCGTTTCATGCGACCGCATCCGGCCACGCCTTCCTTGCCTCCTGCCCGGCAAGACAGGTGGAGGATGTGCTGGCCCTGCCTCTGGAAGCCTTCACCGAGCACACGATCACCTCGAAGACCGAACTGCGCAGGCTCATCGCGGAGACGGCGCGACGCGGCTATTCGATCAGCCAGCAGGGCCTTGAAAGCGGCGTCATCAGCGTTGCCGCTCCCATCGGCGCACCGGACAGCGTGCCGATCGGCGCAATCGCCGTCGCAGCTCCGCAGGTTCGCGCGAACGCCGAGACGATCGAGCAGCTTGGCCCGGCGACGGCTGCGATCGCTCGACGCATTTCGGAGAAATTCTTCGGTTTGGAACCGGCGACGGCAAGTCCGCTGGCAAGGAGGGCCGGCTGATGAATGCGATGAACCGCCTGCCCAATATCCTCGTCGTGGGAACGGGAGACACCAAATGTGATGAACTTCAGTTCATGGCATCCGTCATTAGAGAGGCCGGCGGCCTGCCTGTGATGATGGACGTCAGCGTTCTCGGCGATCCGCCCTATGCGCCGGAATATTCCCGCCACGATATTGCGGCAGCCGCCGGCACCTCGATCGTCGCGATCGCCGCGAGCGGCGACGAAAACAGCGCGATGGAAATGATGGCCAAGGGGGCAGCGGCCCTGACCCGCAGCCTCCACGATGCAGGCCAAGCCGATGGCGTCATCATTCTCGGGGGCTCGATGGGCACCGATCTGGCGCTCGACGTCGCAGCATCCCTGCCGCTCGGCGTACCGAAATTCGTCGTCTCGACCATCGCCTATTCACATCTGCTGCCGCCGGAGCGCATCGCGCCCGATCTGATGATGATCCTCTGGGCCGGTGGACTTTACGGCCTCAACGGCATCTGCCGTTCGGTGCTGTCGCAGGCCTGCGGCGCTGTTGTTGGTGCGGCACGTTTCGGCACCAGGCCGGACAGGGACCGTCCGTTGATCGGCATGACCTCGCTGGGGTCGAGCTGCCTCAAATACATGAAACACCTGAAGCCCGAACTGGAACGCCGCGGCTATGACGTCGCGGTGTTTCACGCGACCGGCATGGGCGGGCGTGCCTTCGAAGCGATCGCCGCGCAAAACGGTTTTACCGCCGTCTTGGATTTCTGCATCCAGGAGGTCAGCAACCACCATCACGGCACCGTCGTCACGTCGGGGCCTGATCGACTCGAAAATGCAGGCCGCGCGGGAATTCCGCAGATCGTCGCGCCGGGCGCGGTCGACATGGTTGACCTGCCCGCATGGCAACCGCTGCCCGAAACCCTTGCCGACCGGCCCTATCATGCGCACAACCGGCTGCTCGGTTCGGTGACCACATCGCCCGAAGGCCGGCGTGAGATCGCCCGCGTCATCGGCGGCAAGCTCGCCGACAGCAGCGCGGAAGTGGCCTTCATTTTGCCGCTCAGGGGCATCCAGGAATGGGACCAGCCGGGCGAACCGCTGCATGAGCCGGAGGCGCTCGATGCCTTCGTCGACGAGATGCGCCGCGCCATGCCCTCTTCCGTCCGCCTTCACGAAATCGACAGCCATATCAACGCACCGGAGTTCTCCGCCATGGCGCTCGCCATCTTTGACGACTGGATCGCCCGCGGCGTGATCCCGGAGGGCCGCCCGTGACCGACCGCGCCCTCATCCTCGACTTCGGCGGCGTCGTCACCCGCACGCTGTTCGAGACCCACGATGTTACCGAGCGGGCGCTCGGCCTGAAGCAGGGCAGCCTCACCTGGCTCGGACCGTTCGACCCGGCGACTGATCCGCTCTGGGTCTCGATGCAGCAACGCGAGATCACCGAGCGCGACTACTGGACGGAGCGGACGCGCGAAGTCGGACGTCTTGTCGGCGAAGACTGGAGCGACATGAAGACCTTCGTGCAGCGCGCCCGCGGCGCCGAGCCGGAACTGGTGCTGCGCCCGGAAGCACGCGACGCGATCCTGCAGGCGAAGGACGCGGGCATCCGGCTCGCCATCCTTTCCAACGAACTCGACCTTTTCTACGGCATCGAATTCCGCAAGCGCTTCCCGCTGATCGAGCTTTTCGACGTCATCGTCGATGCCACCTACACCGGGATATTGAAGCCGGACGCACGGGCCTACGAACGCGTGCTTTCCGAACTCAGCCTGCCGCGCGAAGCCTGCGTCTTCGTGGACGATCAGCAGAAGAATATCGAAGGCGCAGAGGCAGTCTCCCTGCCCAATGTGCACTTCGACGTCACCAGACCCGCAGACAGCTACGCCAGAGCCCTTCGGATGCTCGGCATTTGAACTGACCAGGAGCAAGACATGCGCGAAACCAACTTTCTCATCGAGAACAATGCCCGCCTTCTGTGGCACCCGATGGCGCACCCCGCCGAGATGCACGCGACACCGCCGCGCATCATCAATGCCGGGGACGGCGTGGAGATCGTCGATATCCACGGCAGGACGGTGCTCGATGCGGTCGGCGGCTTGTGGAACGTAAATCTCGGCTATTCCTGCGAGCCGGTGAAGAAGGCGATCCGCGACCAGCTCGACGAGCTGCCCTATTATTCGACCTTCCGCGGCACCACCAATTCGCCGCTGATCGAACTTTCCTACGAGCTTGCCGAATGGTTCAAGGAAGATGGCCTCAGCCGTTCGTTCTTCACGTCGGGCGGCTCGGATTCGGTCGAGACCTGCCTTCGCCTTGCCCGCCAGTACCACAAGCTTAATGGCCAGCCGGAGCGCACGAAATTCGTGAGCCTGAAGAAGGGCTATCACGGCACGCATTTCGGCGGCGCATCCGTCAACGGCAACGCCAATTTCCGCCGCAACTACGAGCCGCTGCTGCCGGGCGTCTTTCACCTTCCCGCCCCCTACACCTACCGCAATCCGTTTGCGACCACCGATGGCGCCGAGATCGCGAGCGGCATTGCCCGCCTGTTCGAGGACGAGATCGCCTTTCAGGGCGCCGACACCATCGCAGCCCTGATCATGGAGCCGGTGCTGGGTGCCGGCGGCGTGATCGTGCCGCACGAAACCTTCATGCCGCTGATGCGCGAAATCTGCGACCGCCACGGCATCCTCCTGATTGCCGACGAGGTGATCACCGCCTTCGGCCGCACCGGCGCATGGACCGGTTCGCGCCTCTGGGGCATCAAGCCGGACCTGATGTCGACGGCCAAGGCGATCACCAACGGCTACTACCCCTTCGGGGCCGTTATGATCTCCGACAGGGTCGCCGAGGCGTTCGAAAGCAACAGGACGGCCGCCGGCTCGATCGGCCATGGCTACACCTATTCCGGCCATCCGGTCGGGGCGGCCGCCGCGCTCGCCACGCTCAAGGAGACGAAGCGCCTCGATGTCGCCACCAATGCCGGCGCGCGTGGCGAAGAGTTGATGACGGGGCTGCTTGCCTTGCAGCTCAAGCACGAGCTCGTCGGCGACGTGCGCGGCAAGGGGCTGATGTGCGCGCTTGAGCTTGTTTCGGACCGCGAGAAGAAGTCGCCAGCCGCCAAGGATGTGGTGCAGAAGGTGCAGGACGCTGCCTACGAGGCGGGCGTGATGGTGCGCACATCCGGGCCGAACGTCATCCTGTCGCCGCCGCTGATCATCACTGCCGCGGATGTCACCCGGATCCTCTCGGCCCTCGATGCCGGCCTGAGCGCTGCCGGAGGCATGTGACATGAGCGACACGGCAGCGCTCAAGGCACGCCGCGAACGGCTGCTCGGCCGGAACATGTCGCTGTTCTACAGCGACCCGGTCCACATCGTCAGGGGCGAAGGCGTCTGGCTTTATGACGCCGACGGCCGGCGCTATCTCGACTGCTACAACAATGTGCCGCATGTCGGCCATTGCCATCCGCGCGTGGTCGAGGCGATCGCCCGGCAGGCATCGACGCTCAACACCCACACGCGCTATCTGCACGAAGGCATCCTCGACTATGTCGAGCGGCTGACGGCAACATTCGACCGCCGCCTCGATACGGCGATCCTGACCTGCACCGGCAGTGAGGCCAACGACATTGCCCTGCGCATGGCCCAGGCGGTGACCGGCAAGACCGGCGTGATCGCCACCGATCACACCTACCACGGCAACACCACCGCCGTTTCGCAGCTTTCCACCCGGATGCCGCCGGTCGGCGGTTTCAGTGGCCATGTGCGCCATGTGCCGGCCCCCGACAGCTACCGGCCGCTCGGCGGTACGCCCGGCGACGCCTTCTCCGCTGCGGTGGCAAAAGCGATCGCCGATCTGCAGGAAAGCCCTTTCGGCTTCTCCGCCCTGATCATCGACCCGTTCTTCGCCAATGAAGGCTTTCCCGACCTGCCCGAAGGCTTCCTCGACGCAACCGTTGCGGCGGTGCGCAAGGCCGGCGGCGTGGTGATTGCCGACGAAGTGCAGCCCGGCTTCGGCCGCACTGGCGGGCACATGTGGGGTCACCAGAAGGCCGGCATCGTCCCCGACATTGTCACGCTCGGCAAGCCGATGGGCAACGGCCATCCGATCGGTGGCGTCGTTGCCGGCAGCGACACGCTGAATGCGTTTCGTCAGGCATTCCGCTACTTCAACACCTTCGGTGGCAACCCGGTCTCCTGCGCCGCGGCCATGGCGGTTCTCGACGTCATCGACGACGAGGCCCTGATCGATAACGCACGAGAGGTCGGCGCATATGCCAAGGCCGGCCTCGACAGGCTGAGGCACAAGCACGATGTGATCGGCGATATCAGGGGCAGCGGCCTGTTCTTCGGCGCGGAACTCGTTCTCGACCGGGAGAAAAAGACCCCGGCCACCGATCTTGCCACCAGGGTCGTCAACGGCATGCGCGAACGTGGCGTCCTGATGGGCAAGCTCGGCATTCACCAGAATGCGACGAAGATCCGGCCGCCGATGCCGTTTTCGAGGGAGAATGCCGACCTGATGCTGTCGACCCTCGACGACGTGCTGTCGGGGCTGTGAGCGGGAGATGAGCGAAGCTCTGCCGCAAAATCTACTGGACGCGCTCGACGCTCGGGCGAAGGAAGCGATGAGCCATTGGGGCCTTGCAAACGTAAAGCCCACGCTGCTGAAATACCGCGAGAATGCCGTCTTCCGGATCACGCTTGCCGACGGTGCACCGGCCGCGCTCCGGCTGCATCGGCCAGGCTACCATGATGAGGCGGCGCTGCGCTCGGAACTGCAATGGATGACGGCGCTGCGCGACGGCGGTCTTTCCGTGCCCCACGCGATCACGGCGTCGGACGGTCGGTTGCTGGTAGCGTTGCGGCCGACCGACGACTTCGCCGCCCAGCATGCCGATATCGTCAGCTGGATGCATGGGCTCCCGCTGGGTGAAAGCGGTTTGCCGCTCAGCCACGGTCCGGAGGCGCAGGTCGCCATCTTTCAGGCGCTCGGCGCGATGATGGCCGACATGCACGATCTTGCCGATCGCTGGCCGACACCGCCTGATTTCAAGCGACCCGCCTGGGACATGGAAGGCCTGCTCGGCGAAAACCCCGTCTGGGGCCGTTTCTGGGACTGCGACGGTCTTGCGCCTGAACACAAGTTTGCCCTTTGTGACCTGCGTCACCAGCTTCGGCGCCTGCTCTATGCCGTGCCGCCAGAGGCGCTCGATTACGGGCTGATCCATGCCGATCTCGTTCGCGAAAACGTACTGGTCCGGGATGGCGGCGTGGCCTTCATCGATTTCGACGACGCCGGCTTCGGATTCCGGCTGTTCGATATCGCGACGGCGCTTCTGAAGAACCGCAACGAGCCGAACTACGAGGTGATCGAACGGTCACTGATCGAGGGGTATCGGACCAAGCGGCCGCTGACGGATGCGACGTTGGCCATGCTGCCTATCTTCATGACGCTTCGCAGCCTCACCTATATCGGCTGGTTTGCCACGCGGCCTGAACTTCCCGGCATCGCGGCGCGCCTCAAACGCTACGCAGACGAAAGCCTGCGCTTGGCGCAAGCGTTGTCGGTCGCCGCATGACATCCAGAAGCATTCGTTCAGTCGCCAAGCGTCGCAAGCTCGTCGAGCATGTCGAGCAGAACCTCGACGCGTTCGCGTCCATAGCGCGCCTCGAGCTGATCGTAGATGGCTCGGCTTTCCGGGCTGACATCGGCGATCACCCGCATGCCGGCGGGTGCGATCTCGAGCAGCACGCGACGGCCGTCATCGGCGTCCTTGTGCTTGGTGATCAGTCCGCGCTCCTCGAGCGATCGAATGATGCGCGTCAGGCTCGGGGCCAGAATGAAGGCCTTGTCGGCCATCTCGGACGCATCGACCTTGCCGGATTCGGCGAGGATGCGGATCACGCGCCACTGTTGCTCGGTGATTTCGTGGCGCGCCAACATCGGCCGGAAATGGCCCATCACCGCTTCACGCGCGCGCAGAAGCGCAATCGGCAGCGAGCGCCGGGTGCTGTGGGGAAGAAGGGCGTCCGGCCCAAGCTCGACGGGGGTTTTCGCGCGGCTCATGGCCGATCTATGGGCGATTTTTCTCGGCTGCGCAATCACCGCCGAAATCAGGCGTCAGCGAAAGCCGCTTGACAGCGGACCGCATATTGTTAACGTGTTAATTAATAAATCGACGGGGACTGGGAATGCCGCACTTCACGATCGAATATTCCGCCAATCTCGAAGGCAGCGTCGATTTCGATCACCTGTGCCAAGAGGTCCACAAGACCATCCTCGCCACCGGCCTCTTTGAAATCGGCGCCGTCCGCGTCCGCGCGATCGCAAGCGACCACTACGCCATCGCCGATCTGCAGCCGGAGAACGGCTTTATCGACATGTCGTTCCGCATCGGTCGCGGCCGCTCTCAAGGTGAGAAGAAGGCGGCAGGAACGGCCATCTTCGACGCCGTTGCGCAGGAGCTCGCGCGCCTTTTCGACACGCCCCATTTTGCCCTCAGCCTGGAGATCCGCGAGATCGACCCGGAGCTGAGCTGGAAGAAGAACGCGATCCACCCGCGGCTTCGACAGAAGGGCGACTGATCCCGACAGACGTCGGCACGCTATTTCCGCGCCGCACCAGCGGCAGCGCAGCACGATTGGAGAATGCCATGTCCAAACTCGACGACAACATCAAGAAGGCCGAAACCTATCTCGCCCGCTTCCGCACCGGCGGCGTCCTCAACCACATCGATGGGCGGGCCGTACCGGCACAGGACGGCGAGACCTTCGAGACCATTTCTCCGGTCGACCTCAAGCCGCTTGGCTCCGTTGCGCGCGGCAAGGCGGCCGATATCGACCGAGCGGCACGCGCTGCCAAGGCGGCCTTCCCGGCCTGGGCTGCGATGCCCGGCGACGCGCGCAAGAAACTCCTGCACAAAATAGCCGACGCCATCGTCGCGCGCGCCGAGGAGATCGCCTTCGTCGAGTGCATGGACACGGGACAGTCGCTGAAGTTCATGGCCAAGGCCGCCTTGCGCGGCGCTGAGAACTTTCGCTTCTTTGCCGATCGCGCGCCCGAGGCCCGCGACGGCAAGGTGCTGCGCGCCGAGGGCCAGATCAACATGACCACGCGCGTGCCGATCGGCCCGATCGGCATCATCACGCCGTGGAACACCCCCTTCATGCTGTCGACATGGAAGATTGCGCCGGCGCTCGCTGCCGGCTGCACCATCGTCCACAAGCCGGCAGAGTTTTCTCCGTTGACCGCGCGCCTGCTCGTCGAGATCGCCGAGGAAGCAGGCCTTCCCAAGGGCGTCTGGAACCTCGTCAACGGTCTCGGCGAGGACGCGGGCAAGGCGCTCACAGAGCACCCCGCCATCAAGGCGATCGGCTTTGTCGGCGAGAGCCGTACAGGCTCGCTGATCATGAAGCAGGGCGCCGACACGCTGAAGCGGGTGCATTTCGAGCTTGGGGGCAAGAACCCGGTCATCGTCTTTGCCGATGCCGATCTGGAACGGGCCGCCGACGCCGCCGTCTTCATGATCTATTCGCTGAACGGCGAGCGCTGCACCTCCTCCTCCCGCCTGCTGGTGGAAGAGAGCATCTATGAGAGCTTCACCGCGCGGGTCGCCGAAAAGGCAAGACGCATCCGGATCGGCCACCCGCTCGATCCGGAAACCGTCGTCGGTCCGCTGATCCACCCGGAACACGAAAAGAAGGTGCTCGACTACATCGAGATCGGCCGGAAGGAAGGGGCCACCGTTGCAGCAGGCGGCGCCAAGTTCGAGGGCCCCGGTGGCGGATGCTATGTCCAGCCGACGCTGTTTACCGGCGCCGACAATGCCATGCGCATCGCGCAAGAGGAAATTTTCGGGCCGGTCCTGACCGCCATCCCCTTCAAGGACGAAGCGGAGGCGCTGGCGCTCGCCAACGACGTTCAGTACGGCCTGACCGGCTACCTCTGGACGTCAGACGTCACCCGCGCGTTCCGCTTCACCGACCACCTCGAAGCGGGGATGATCTGGGTCAATTCGGAGAATGTCCGCCATCTGCCGACGCCCTTCGGCGGCGTCAAGAGCTCCGGCATCGGCCGCGACGGCGGCGACTGGTCCTTCGATTTCTACATGGAAACCAAGAACATCGCGTTTGCCAGCTCGGCCCATGCGATCGCCAAGCTCGGCGGCTGAGCGCGACACGAAACCGCGCCGCCCAAAAACCTGGAGGAGACCAGAATGCCGTTACCGAAGCCGAACCTTCACCCGCCCTTCAACATCGTGCGGCTGAGCCACGTCGAACTCGCCGTCACCGATCTTGCCAAGTCGCGCGCCTTCTATGTCGACGTGCTCGGCCTGCAGGTGACCGACGAGACCGCCGACACGATCTACCTGCGCGCCATGGAGGAACGCGGCCATCACTGCATCATCCTGAAGAGGGCGGCTGACGCCGAGGCGCGCGATCTCGGTTTCAAGGTGTTTGGCGACGAGGATCTCGACAAGGCGGCGCATTTCTTCAAACAGAAAGGGCTGTCGGTCGAATGGATCGAGCGCCCCTATCAATCGCGCACGTTTCGCACCCGTGACCCCCAGGACATACCGCTCGAATTCTATTCGAAGATGGACCGCCTGCCGCCGATCCACCAGAAATATGCGCTCTATCGCGGCGTGAAGCCGCTGCGCATCGACCATTTCAACTGCTTCTCGCCCAATGTCGACGATGCCGTCGCCTTCTACAACGAGATCGGCTTCCGCGTGACCGAGTACACGGCCGACGAGGAGACCGGCCGGCTCTGGGCCGCCTGGACCCACCGCAAGGGCGGCGTCCATGACATCGCCTTTACCAACGGTCGCGGGCCCCGGCTGCATCACACCGCCTTCTGGGTGCCGACACCACTCAACATCATCGACCTGCTCGACCTGATGTCGACCTCCGGCTGGCTCGCCAACATCGAGCGCGGCCCCGGTCGGCACGGCATCTCCAACGCCTTCTTCCTCTATGTCCGCGATCCCGATGGACACCGCATCGAGATCTACTGCTCCGACTACCAGACGGTCGATCCCGATCTCGAACCGATCAAGTGGGACCTCAAGGACCCGCAGCGCCAGACGCTCTGGGGGGCACCGGCACCAAGATCCTGGTTCGAGGAGGGCAGTCTTTTTGCCGGCGCCGAGGCGGTGGAACCCGTGCTGAAGGCGCAACCTATCATCGCCCCCTAAATCGAGGCATGAAAGGCGGTACGCGAGCGCAAAGGGAGGAATGTCATGGACGAAAAGACTTTCGGTGAATGGTCGCAGAAGGCGGCCGAATGGGGGGCGGCCTACCGGGCGTCGCTCCGCGACCGGCCGGTTCGCGCCCAGACGGCACCGGGCGCCATCGCCGCACAGCTCCCCACCAAGCCGCCGCAGACCGGCGAGGACATGGCTGCCATTTTCGAGGATTTCGAAAACATCATCCTGCCGGGCATGACCCATTGGCAGCATCCGCGCTTCTTTGCCTATTTCCCGGCCAACGCCGCGCCGGTCTCCGTCATCGCCGAGTATCTGGTCACGGCAATGGCCGCCCAATGCATGTTGTGGCAGACCTCGCCGGCGGCGACCGAGCTTGAAACCCGGGTGCTCGACTGGCTGCGCCAGGCGATCGGCCTGCCCGACGGCTTTTCAGGCGTCATCCAGGATTCTGCCTCCTCCGCCACGCTTTCAGCCGTGCTCGTCATGCGCGAGCGCGCCTTGAACTGGAAGGGCAACAAGCAGGGGCTGAGCGCCCATCCACCCTTGCGTATCTATTCTTCGGACCAGGTGCACACCTCGATCGACCGGGCGATCTGGGTCTCGGGCATCGGCGAGGAAAACCTCGTGCGCATACCGGTGGCAGGGTCGCTGCAGTCGATGGATTGCCAGGCGCTCGAAGCGGCCATTCTGAGGGACAAGGCTGCGGGCCTTCTGCCTGCCGGCGTCATCGCCTGCACCGGCGGCACCAGCACTGGCGCGTGCGACGATATCGCCGAGGTCGTGCGCGTTGCCCACAGGCATGGGCTTTATGTGCATGTCGATGCGGCATGGGCAGGCTCCGCGATGATCTGCGAGGAGTTTCGCCCGCTGTGGGCCGGGGTCGAAGAGGCGGATTCGGTCGTCTTCAATCCGCACAAATGGCTCGGCGCCCAGTTCGACTGCTCCGCCCATTTCATCCGCAATCCCGACGATCTCGTGCGCACTCTGGCGATCCAGCCGGAATATCTGAAGACGCACGGCCGCGATGGCATCATCAACTATTCCGAATGGACCATTCCGCTCGGCCGGCGCTTCCGCGCGCTGAAACTGTGGTTCCTGCTGCGCTTCCACGGGCTTGATGGCCTGAAGACGATGATCCGCAACCATGTGGCCTGGGCAGGCCGTCTCGCCGAGCGCCTGGGCGCAAATGAGGACTTCGAAATCGTCACCGCCCCGCGGTTCTCGCTGTTTTCGTTCCGTCATCGCGGTGGCGCCGACGGCGACGCCCACAACATCGCGCTCGTCAACGCGATCAACGATGACGGCCGGATCTACCTGACCCAGACGCGGGTCGACGGCCGCGTCGCCATCCGCTTCCAGGCCGGCCAGTTCGACATGACCGAGGCGGACGCTAACGTCGCCTTCGACGTCATCACCGAAGTCGCAGCGGGGATGGCGAACCAATGACCCCGAAGATCACCCACGCTTACCCGCAGGCGGTGCCTGACCGGGACGGAGGATTGAAATGACGTCTGCGAAACTTGCCAGTTTTTCCGTGGCCGGGCGCCACGGCTACGGCCTTGTCAGCAATGACGGTATCGTCGATCTGTCCCGACGCCACGGCGCAACGTGGCCGACGCTCCGTGAGATGATCGCCGACGGTGCTCTTGCAAGACTTGTGGACCAGGCGTCCAGCCTAGCGCCGGATCTGTCGCTCGCCGATATCCGGTTCGAGATCCCCGTGCCAGCGCCGGAGAAGATCATCTGCGTCGGCGTCAACTTCCCGGATCGCAATGCGGAATATAAGGACGGACAGGCAGCACCCTCCAACCCTTCGCTGTTCATTCGCTTTCCGCGCTCGTTTACCGGCCACGGGCAGCCCCTGATCCGCCCACCCGAAAGCCCTGAACTCGACTACGAGGGCGAGATCGTCATCGTCATAGGCAAGGGCGGCCGGCGCATCCCAGAGGCATCGGCGCTCGATCACATCGCAGCGCTGTCGCTCTGCAACGAGGGCACGATCCGCGACTGGGTGCGCCACGCCAAGTTCAACGTGACGCAGGGCAAGAACTTCGACCGAACCGGGTCGATCGGCCCGTGGCTCGTGCCCTTCACCGACGAGGCGCAGATCGCCGACATCAAGCTGGAAACCCGCGTCAACGGCGAAGTGCGCCAGCAGGACCGCACGAGCCGAATGATCTTCTCCTTCCGCAAGATCATCAACTACGTCTCGACATTTACGACGCTCGTGCCCGGCGACGTCATCGTCACGGGAACGCCAACCGGCGCCGGCGCCCGTTTCGACCCGCCGATCTGGCTGAAGCCCGGCGACATCGTCGAGGTCGAGGCCGATGGCATCGGCTTGCTTGCCAATCCTATTGCCGACGAGGCCTGAACCATGCTGGACGCCAACGAAATCGCCGCTGCCGCAAAGGCGCTGGATGAGGCGGAGAAAAGCCGCATCCAGACCGGCCTTCTCTCCCTCAAGCATCCCGAAATGACCATGGACGACGCCTATGCCGTGCAATCGGCCTGGGTGAAGCAGAAGATCGCCCGCGGCCGGCGAGTCATCGGCTGGAAGATCGGGCTGACGTCGAAGGCGATGCAATATGCACTCAACATCGACATTCCCGATTCCGGCGTGCTGTTCGACGACATGATGTTCGAGGATGGCGCGACGATCCCGGCGGATCGTTTCATCCAGCCGCGCATCGAGGCCGAGATCGCCTTCGTCATGAAGGCGCCGCTCGCCGGCCCGAATGTCAGCGTCTTCGACGTGCTCAACGCCACGGACTACATCACCCCGGCGCTTGAAATTCTCGATACGCGTATCCTGCGCGCCGACCCGGAAACGAAGAAGGCCCGCACCATCGTCGACACCATTTCCGACAATGCCGCCAATGCCGGCATCGTCATCGGCGGCCGCGCCATGCGGCCACAGGATGTCGACATGCGCTGGATGGGCGCCATCGTCTCGCGCAATGCGGAAGTGGAGGAAACCGGGCTCGGCGCCGGCGTGCTCAATCACCCCGCACGCGGGATCGCCTGGCTCGCCCGGAGGCTCGCCAGCTACGGCGACCGCATTGATGCCGGGCAGATCGTCCTTGCCGGCTCCTTCATCCGCCCCGTCGAGGCCCGTCACGGCGACACCATCGTCGCCGATTTCGGGCCGCAGGGAACCGTCAGCTGCTTTTTCGAATAGGTGCGTCCATGCCCGCTCCCCGCAACATGTTCAAGCAGGCGCTTGCCGAAGGACGGCCGCAGATCGGCCTCTGGCTGGCGCTTGCCAACCCCTATACGGCTGAAATCTGCGGCGGTGCCGGCTTCGACTGGCTGCTCATCGATGGCGAACATGCGCCCAACGACGTGCCGTTGATGATGGCGCAACTGCAGGCGCTTTCGGGTTCGCCGAGCCATCCGATCATCCGCCCTGTGATCGGCGAGCCCTGGCTGATCAAGCAGCTTCTCGATATCGGCGCCCAGACGCTGCTGGTTCCGATGGTCGAGACCGGCGAGCACGCCCGCGCGCTGGTGCGGGCTGTGCGATATCCGCCACACGGCATGCGCGGCGTCGGCGCCGCGCTTGCCCGGGCGTCCGCCTTTAACCGGGCGGAGGATTATCTGGCAACGGCCAACGCCGAAATCTGCCTGCTACTGCAGGTGGAAAGCCGCGCGGGATTGGCCGCCCTCGACGCGATTGCCTCGACCGAAGGGGTCGACGGCGTCTTTATCGGCCCCGCTGATCTGGCCGCAGACATGGGCTTTCTTGGCCGGCCGGGCGCCCCGGAGGTCCAGCAGGCGGTCGAGGCGGCACTCGCGCGGATCCAGTCGCACGGAAAGGCGGCCGGCATCCTCACCTCCGACACCACGCTTGCGAAACGTTACCTCGAACTTGGCGCGCTTTTCGTCGCGGTCGGCAATGATGTCAGCCTGCTTGTCGGTGCTACGAGCCGCCTGCGAGCGAGTTTTGACGATGTCCCCGTCTCACCCGCGGGCGCGAATGCGCCTGCGTCCGGATATTGACGGTCGATAGCAACGCGAGGTCAGTGCACCCTCGTTCGCAGATGATCGAGCGCGCGCGCCACGCCGGCTTCGAGGCTGACGCGTGGTGCTAGGCCATAGGAGGACTGCAGCGCCGTGTCGCCGCAGCGGAAGAACACGCCCTCCGGCTTGTCCGACCGACCGGATATTTTCGGCTCCCAGCCGATGCCCCGGCTGACGAGCCTGGCGAGTTCGATGAACGATGTGGGGATACCGGTCGAGATATTGAGAGATCCGCCGTTCTGAAGCCGCGTAAACGTCTTCCAGACGAAATCGATGCAATCCGAGATATGGATGAAATCGCGGCATTGCCGTCCGGAGCCCCAGACGAAGACCTCATCCGAACCGCGCTCCTCGATCAGCCGCTGGCAGATTGCCGGGAACGGGTAGCTCAGGTCCTGATCTTCGCCGTAGCCGCTGAACGGACGATAGGCGACCGCCCGCCCGCCGTAATTCTCGACATAGAGCTTCATCAGATATTCGCCGCTGAGTTTCGCCCAGCCATAGCTCAGATCCGGCACGCCGAGCGTATGTTCGAAGTCGATCATGTCTTCGCTGAGCTTGCGATACCCTTCGGGGCGCTGCAGGCCAACGGGGTAGGCGGCGCTCGAGCTGAAATAGACGACCGACCCCGGGCGCGTGCGTGCCGCCCAGCGCCACATGTCGGTGTCGACGGCAAGATCCTCGGCAACCAGCAGCGTCTGGGTCTCCAGCATGACGCGACCGCCCACCATGGCGGCGAGATGGAACACCATGTCGAACCGTTCGGCGGCGCGATCGAAGTAGCGGCGGCAATCCTCCTCGATGAGAACGAAGCCGCCCTTGGGCGGAGCATGCCATCGCGCGGGGCGCATCGCGCCCGTCCCGCGCGCAAGCTTGTCGACGCAGACGACATCGACGCCTTCCGATAGGAGCTTGGCGCAGAGATGGCGCCCCACGAATCCTGCTCCCCCCGTCACCAACGCACGCGCCATCCCCCTCCCCCTTTCAGATCCGCCCGGCCAGTTCAAACGCCGGGCGTTCCGGTTGCCCCCGTGCTTCCGTCATCACGTCACGAGTCGAAAATTTGACCCGCCCCGTGTAGATATCGACCATGCGCTGGCGCCATTCCTCTTTCGAGGGCGCCACCCTGCGGCCATAGGCAAGGGCACCCTCGCTCAATTGCCGGACCAACGCGTCATTCTCCATCGACAGCATCTTTTCGGCGAGTGAGCAGGCATTGCCGCTTTCAAACACAAGCCCCGCCTGGTTCTCCTCGATCTCCCTGGCAATCAATGCATTGCTGCTGGCGATCACCGGTATACCGGACATCAGCGCTTCGGCTGCGACAAGACCGTAGGGTTCCGGCATCCGCGAAGGCATGAAGAAGTAACGCGCCCTTGCCGCCACATATGCGACCTCTTCGTCATCAAGCCAGCCGGGGACGTAACAGTGGGGAAGCGCGCCCTGTATCTCCTCGAGCAGCGGCCCGCGCCCGATCAAAGCCGCCGTCCGGCCCGTCAGGTTCAGCGCGTCGGCCAGCGTGCGCACGCCCTTTTCGACCGACATGCGCCCCAGAAACAGCGCGCGCTCATTTCGCCAGGCCTCGACAGGAACCCGCGTCAGCGGCGTCGATGGCGTGCGTAATGTCAGGAAATTTCGAAGCGGACCTGCGCCGAGATATGGCTCCATGCCCTCATGGGCGAGAATGACGCCGACGCGGGCCCAGAATGCTTCACCGGCCGCCACCTGGGTCATCGCGCGGGCGAAACGCCACAGCTTGTGAAGATAGTTGCGCTTGTCGCAGGCGCTGGCGAGGCAGCCGGCAGACAGCGGTTTTTCGCGACAGATGTCGCCCCTGCCGAAATGCGCATAGGCGCCGTTCGGACAGGTCAGGAAGAAATCATGGGCGGTCACGACCACCTTGGCCTCGCTTCGGGCCAGCGCATGGAAAATCGAAGGGGAAAGGATTTGCGACCAGCCGTGCACATGGACGACCGTATCGCTGCCGGTTTTCAGGAGCCGGCGCAAGGCACGGTAGGCGCGGCCGTTGAAATGTCTGTCGAACAGGTTTGCGAAACGGACGCCGTCACGCAAGGGGCGCTCGCCCAGTGCCTCGACCCGCACACCGGGGAAGCGCGCGCGAATTCCCGCACCGTCATCACCGACCAGAACGGCGCATTCCAGCCCCGCCGCAACACCTGCCTCTATGCACTGGAGCGCGACCTTGGTCGCACCGCCCAGGGCCTCCGACACGTCGTTGACAACGATAAGCCGCATGGACACTCGCCTCTCGGAGACTAAACTGCGCGACCTGGAATAGCTCCATTTGGCCGCCGCTTGCGCCCGGTTGGCAAGATATCAATTTGCGGTAGACGCGGTGTGCCTGCGGCCGGATCGGCGCCGACAG
This sequence comes from Ensifer sp., assembly GCF_031989085.1. NCBI lineage: Bacteria > Pseudomonadati > Pseudomonadota > Alphaproteobacteria > Hyphomicrobiales > Rhizobiaceae > Ensifer > Ensifer sp. The sequence goes on along the minus strand of NZ_DALZXU010000013.1, from coordinate 32,125 downwards.
ACCGCCCTCATTTCACCAGGACGTAACCCGCATAAAGCATGATCAGCGCCGCCGCACCGCCGGCGGCGATCAGCCCCAAACGCTTTTCGATGAAGTGGCGGACGGCGTCGCCATGCCGGCGAAGGACCGCGGCCAGGATGAAGAAGCGGGCGCCGCGCGTGATCACTGCCGACGCTATGAACATGCCGAGGCTGACATTGGCCGCCCCCGACAGAATGGTGACCACCTTCATCGGCGGAACATGAGCAAGCCCCGAGGTTACCAGCAGCAGCAGGATTGCCTCGATATCGACCGATGCGCGCATGGATTCGAACGCGTCGAGCTTGCCATAGAATTGCAGGATCGGACGGGCAATGGCATCGAAGGCATAATGGCCGAGGAACCAGCCGGCGATACCGCCGAGCACGGAAAAGACGGTCGCGAGGAACGCATAGCGATAGGCTCTATGCGGTTTTGCCAGCACCATGGGCAGGAACAGGACGTCGGCCGGGACCACGAAGACGGAGCTTTCGACGAAGGCAACAAGTGCCAGCCACCAGGCAGCCGATTTCCGGCCAGCGAGGTCCATCGTCCAATTATACAAGCTGCGAAGCATGAGAATTCCGGTCGTTGATAGGGCGTCCGACGGGGCCGATGGCGGGAGCGACGCGTTCCCGAGAATGAATGCCAGGCCGCGCCGCGTTTCCCCTTCCATTATCAAAAAGGCATATGTTTGTCCGCACGTGCGGAACGCGGAAGCGAAGCTGGCACCGCGACCCTAGGCAATTTGCCGAGGAAGAATACTGATCGATCCTGGCGTGCTGCGGATCCATCCGCGAGGACCTTTCCCGGCGTTACCAGCGCCCATCATGTAACTTTTGACATGCCATGATATTGCAATCGGAAATCACGTAACTTATAAAGATGCGAAATCGAAACAGGAGGCGACATGTCCTTTGACGCAATCATCCTCGGCGGCAGCTATGCCGGCCTATCAGCCGGCCTGCAGCTCGCCCGCGCCCGCCGCAAGGTTCTGATCATCGACAACGGCTTGCGCCGGAACCGCTTCGCAGAAACGTCGCACGGCTTTCTCACCCAGGACGGCAACACGCCCTCGGCAATCGCGGCCGAAGGCCGCGCACAGTTGATGGAGTACCCGACCGTGCAATGGTTGCAGGACGAGGCGACAAGCGCCGAGCCCTTGAAGGATGGCTTCAAGATCGCGCTCCGGCACGGTGCCGACATCACCGGCCGACGGCTTGTTCTTGCGACCGGCGTCACGGATGTGCTGCCGGAACTGGAAGGCCTTGCCGAACGCTGGGGCAAAAGCGTCTTCCACTGCCCCTACTGCCATGGCTACGAACTCGAAGAGGGCGCGATCGGCGTGCTTGCGACATCCGCCCTTTCCATGCACCACGCGCTGATGCTGCCGGACTGGGGGCCGACCACGTTCTTTCTCAACGGTGCATTCGAGCCCGATGCGGATCAGTTGCAGCAACTGGCACGGCGCAATGTGACGGTGGAGCGAGGAACGATCGACAGGCTGGAAGGAGAGCGGGCAAATGTCGTCATGAAGGACGGGCGCGTGCTCCCGATGTCGGGCCTGTTCACCGCCACCAGGACAGAGGTGGCGGCACCCTTTGCCGAACAACTCGGTTGCGCCTTCGATGATGGTCCGCTCGGTCGCTCCATCCGGACCGACGCCATGAAGGCGACGACCGTTCACGGCGTCTTTGCCTGCGGCGACGCGGCAAGGTCTGCGGGGTCGGTGGCGCTGGCTGTCGGTGACGGCGCAATGGCCGGCGCGGCCACCCATCGGTCCCTGATGTTCGACTGAGGGTCCGCCACATCAGCACCCCCGCATCGCTGAGATGCACAATGCTGCATCGGTCTCCCCGGCCCGCACCATCCATGCTATCAGATGCAAAACAGGAAATGGTGCCATTGCGACAGGACGGACGCCTCTCACGATTGCTGCATGTGTTGCTGCACATGGAAAAGCATGCACAGCCGATGACATCCGAAAGGATCGCCCAGATGCTCGGGACGAACTCCGTCGTCGTCCGACGTACGATGGCCGGTCTGCGCGACGCCGGCTATGTCTCGTCCGAAAAAGGCCATGGCGGCGGCTGGACGTTGTCGCGGCCGCTTTCGGACATCACTCTCCTCGATGTCTACAGGACGATCGGGAGCCCCGGCTTTTTCGCCATGGGTGTCGCGACCGAAGAGCCGCAATGCCTGGTCGAACAGGCCGTCAATTCGGCGCTGGAGCGCACGCTCGATGAGGCGGAGACACTGCTGCTGAGGCGCCTCGGCGAAATCGCCATCTCGGATATCGCCGCTGATTTCGAAAGGCGCTACGGCGCGGCCAGGGGCAGCGGATCACGCCCCTGCGCCGACCACCCGGACAGATCGTCCTGATCGCGGCTCCTTGGGCGCCGCCTCCATGGGGGGCGGCCGTAAAGATTGTATTTAGTCTTTTCCGGTAAGTTTCCGTTAGCAATTTCAAATCAATGGGGTCACGGCGGCACTGTTCCTCGCCGCCGACATGTTTTGCGTACGGGTGCTCATGCGTTTCTCAGCTGTGCCAGCAATGTTCCTTGCCTGCCTGGTCTTGGCAGGCTGCACGTCCAGTTCGGCGCTCGATACGATCGTGCCGCAACAGCCCTCGCGCGAAACGACGAGCTCCGTCGTGCCGGCGTCGCCCGTGCCGTCGGCCAGCGTCGGCGTTGCCCAGGCGCAGACAGCGCCACCACAGGAAGTGCTTGCCTGGGCCGGAACCGTGCCGGAGCCGGAAGCGTTCCAGCCACAGACAAGAACCGTCGCAATGCCGATGCCGCTCGAACGGCCTGTTGCCGCGATCGTGCCCGCGACGCCTGCCGTCCTGACGACGCCTGGAACGCGCACGCAGATCTACGGACACCGTTTCCGCGACGCCAAGCCGATCAATTTCGGGCGGGCGTCCCCCCGCAAGATGGCCGTCCATGGCGTCGACGTTTCGCGCTGGCAGGGTGAGATCGACTGGCCCAAGCTGCGCACGCAAGGTGCCAACTTCGCCTTCATCAAGGCGACCGATGGCGGCGACCACCTGGATCCGATGTTCAAGACGAACTGGCGCAAGGCAAAGGAAGCCGGACTGAAGCGTGGCGCTTACCACTTCTTCTACTGGTGCCGCACGGCCGGCGAGCAGGCCGACTGGTTCATTCGCAATGTCCCGAGGGAAGCCGGCGCACTGCCACCGGTGATCGATGTCGAATACAATGGCGAGTCGAGCTGCAAACGGCGGCTGTCGCGCGCCCGCGTGCTGGAAAAGATGCAGGTCTTCATGGACAAGCTCGAGGCGCATTACGGCCAGCGCCCGATCATCTACACCGCCCCCGATTTCTATGCCGACAACCTTTCGGGCGAGCTGCTCGACTATCCGTTCTGGCTACGCTCGGTTGCAGCTCATCCCTCCAAGAGATACCCGGGCCGCAAGTGGGTCTTCTGGCAGTATTCGGGCTCCGGGCTGTCGCACGGCGTTGAAGGCAAGATCGACCTCAACGTGTTCCACGGCGACGAGAACGACTGGCAGAACTGGCTCGCCCGACGCGCGAGCTAGAATTGGCCGTGCAAGGCCGCCAGCGGCTTTGGGCTTTCGTACGCGCCGAGCGTGCGAAATCAAGTATATCCTGAGCGCGCGCGACGCGCTCCGACGGTCGCCGTCACATCGACCGCCTCGGCCCAATGGCGACCGGTCAACCGTCCCCACGGATCCGTGGCATGCGCAATGCGCTTGCTGCCCCCATGACCCCATGACCCGACCTGTGCCACGCGCAGTCGCGCATCGCCGCCGAGGCTATATTTCGATCAATGGTGATACCCGCCCACATCCGCCAAACCGTGCCCTGAAAAAGAAAAAGCCTGCCGCGGGAGGAGGTGCGGCAGGCTCTTAAAGGGATTGAATGGCAACTGGGAGGAGGAGTGTTGCCATTCCGGCAGGCGCTCATTGGGAGGAGGAGAAAGCGCCTGCATGCATCGAAGTTCTGCGGGAGGAGGTGCATCGCTTCGATGAGTTCAATATACAGAATGCCCACGGTTTTCGTAGAGCCGACTTCGCAGACCAGCCATGCGCTCAGCGCCGATCACCTGTTCTGCCGCGATCGCCAGCACCCGCCACGGGCGCCTGCCGATCGCGGAAATACTGAAGGTTGAGGGGCACCGCATAGCCGGCGCACGCCTATGGGCGCGCCCACTTTTATTTCTAAAAATTACGACTGTTCAATATGTTACGGTAATATTAGCGATCTCGATTGCAGCCGTCACGCCCATGTCACGGGAACGGTCCCAAAAACCATGCTATAGAATTCCGACATCGCGTGTCTCGGACATCCCCGGCTTTTGGCCGCGGATGCGGGAAGCATTGAGAGCCCATGCAAATCGGAAAGGAGCGGCGGACCATGCCCCGCTACATGTACCATATCCATGCGGCCGGTGTGACAAGCCGCGACCAGGCCGGCAAGCAACACCCCAATGAAGGCCGCGCTGTTGCCTACGGTCAACTGATCGCCGACGAACTCGCCGAGGAATACGAATATCGCGGCGCGATCGTCGATGTCCTCACCCCAGGCGGACGGCTGATCGCGCGCCTTGTTTCCAGTCGGGCGTTCCCGCCCTGGCTGCAGTCGACGCCGCCGGAGCAGCGGGCGTTGCACTGATCCACATCGTCGCCACAAGGTACCGATCGTCGCGCTTACCGGCGCGACGCGGCAATTTCGGGTGGCATCATGGCGTACGCCATGCGGTGGTCGCCAGCCATCGGCCCGCCCTCCCCACAGTCTCCACGTGCCGCAATCGACCCCGCCGTTGCCGAGCGAGAGGCTAACGCCGCCTTGAGCGTGAAAGCAGCACGTTGCGGATCGAAAAGCTGGAGTGAATGCGCAGGACCCCCGGCAACTTTGCCAGGATTTCCTTGTGGATCCGCTCGAAATCGCCGGCGTTTTCGACCTCCACCCGCAAGAGATAGTCGGAGCCGCCGGTCATCAGGTAGCACTCCTGGATTTCCGGGTGTTTGCGCACGGCCGCCTCGAAGCGGTTGAGGTGTTCCTCGGTCTGGCGCTCCAGCGTGATGTTGATGATCACCGCAATCGCATTGTCGCCATCGGCGTTTCCGACCAACGCCGTGTAACCGCGAATGACGCCGCCCTGTTCCAGGAGATTGATGCGTCTCAGGCAGGCCGACGGCGACAGCCCCACCTCGGCTGCGAGCTTGGCATTGCTCATCCGGGCGTTGAGCCGCAGCAGTCGGATGATGTTGCGATCTATGGCATCCAAACCGGACATGTGGATTCTTTCATTTCTTCGCAGATAATTCTTAAGATCAGCACGCTTGAGAATAATCAAGCGCGAGTTCGCATGATCTTGCTCGATTATTTCACTATGTTCTGAGCCAATTCCAGTGGGGGCTGGCATTGCGGGAGGGGCTGGCAACAGCACGTCTCCGGCCACTGCCTTGCCTTGCTGGACGACCGATCAGTGTTCCCCAGAGGATGCAATGAAGATTACCATTTTGGGCGCCGGCGTGATCGGCGTGACCTCCGCATATTATCTGGCCAAGGCGGGCCATGAGGTGACCGTCCTCGATCGTCAGTCCGGCCCGGCGCTGGAGACGAGCTTTGCCAATGCCGGCGAGATATCCCCCGGCTATGCCTCGCCCTGGGCTGCCCCCGGCATCCCGCAAAAGGCCATGAAATGGCTGTTCATGAAGCACGCGCCTCTGATCATCCGCCCGATGATGGACGCCGCGACCTGGCGCTGGATGACGGCCATGCTGCGCAACTGCACCTCCGCGCGCTATGCCGTCAACAAGGGCCGGATGGTTCGCCTGGCGGAATACAGCCGCGATTGCCTGATTGCACTGCGCGACGAGACGGGCATCGCCTACGATCACCGCACGCAAGGCACGCTGCAGCTGTTTCGGACCGCCAAGCAGCTCGACGGCATTGGCAAGGATATCGAAGTGTTGCGGGCCGACGGCGTGCCCTTCGAAGTTCTCGACCCGGCCGGTTGCGTGGCAGCTGAACCCGGCCTCCGGCCTGTCCGCGACAAGATCGTCGGCGGCCTCCGGCTGCCGAACGACGAGACCGGCGATTGCTTCAAGTTCACCAACGAACTGCAGAGGCACGCCGAAGCACTCGGCGTGACGTTCCGTTTCGGTGTCGATATCCGCGGACTGCGGCAGGACGGAAATCGCATCGTCGCCGTCGAAACGGCCGAGGGCGAGGTCCGATCCGATGTCTTCGTCGCCGCACTCGGCAGCTATACGCCGGCGCTTCTGAAGCCGCTTGGCCTTCGCCTGCCCGTTTACCCCGTGAAGGGTTATTCGATCACCGTGCCGATCGTCGACGAGGCGCGCGCGCCGGTCTCGACGATCATGGATGAGACCTACAAGATCGCGATAACGCGCCTGGGCGACCGCATTCGTGTTGGCGGCATGGCCGAGATTGCCGGCTTCAGCAGCGACCTGCCCGCGAACCGCCGCGCCACGCTCGAGCATTCGGTCGAAGACCTTTTCGGCGGCGCCGGAAACCAGAAGGAAGCGACGTTCTGGTCCGGACTGCGGCCGATGACGCCGGATGGAACGCCTGTCATCGGCGCGACGCGCTTTGCCAACCTGTTTCTCAACTCCGGTCACGGCACGCTTGGATGGACCATGGCCTGCGGCTCCGGCCGCGTGCTGAGCGACCTCATCAGCAACACCAAACCCGAGATCGAAACGACGGATCTGGCGATCAGCCGCTACCACTGACGGCGATTGGCGACACAGGTTGGCCGCGGGGGCAAGCACCGCGGCATGACCTGGCGCGGCCCGGCTGTCCCCAGCATGGCAGGGTTGAGCCAGACTGGCGAAGACAAACCCCATCGCTGAGCCGGCCGCCTGCAGAAGATGGCGGCCAGGGTTCCCGAGCCGTCCATGCCACCGCCGATCCCGATGGCGTCCCTGGTCAGTGGGACTTCGCCCTCGTCGGCTCGGCTCGTTTCCGCCCGCCATCCAGGTTCAGGTTCAGCTGCACGCCATGGCTCAGCTTGGGCAAGTGGGCGCTCAGATCGATACGCCCAAAAATCTGCTTGCGGCGCTCGCTGTCGCGCTCCCGCTTCAGGCGGGAATCCGCGACGGCGGCGAGGGCACGATTGATGATTTCAGTGCGGGTCATCGTTCATCTCCACATCTGTTCTCTTTTTGTTCTGCTTTTAGAACAATGTCAAGTGCGCAGGCTTTGGCGGAAAATGGACCGGGGACGCTGCGACCCGCATGACAGCACTTGCGCCAAGCCTCGGCGCTTGCGCCAACACATCGCGGCGGGGCCTCGAGCATGCGCGGATGAGGGTCTAGAAGGTGAGCTTCACCGAACTGGCACTGCGCGCGGCCGGGCCGTGAAACACCGCCTCGATGTTGTTGCCGTCCGGATCGAGCAGGAACGCGGCATAGTAGCCGGGGTGATAGGGTCGATCGCCGGGCTTGCCATTGTCGGTGCCGCCATTTTCTAGCCCGGCCTGGTAGAAGCCGTCGACCATGGCGCGATCCCCGGCCTGGAAGGCGAGATGGTGCCGACCCGTCAGCTCTCCCTGAGCGGCTGCGCTGGTGCTGCTCGAGATAAAGAGTTCGTCGGCCCAGAAGTAATCCTTGCCCTCGCCGCCGAGCGGCACGGAAAGCGCGCGGAACACGGCTTCATAGAAGCGCCGGCTGGCGTCCAGATCTTTGACGACGAGCTGAATATGGTCGATCAGGCGGCCACGGTGCAGTTCCATCCTTAAATCCTCCGGCTGCAATCGAAAGAAAATGCGATCAGCGAAGTACCGTCAATGACCCCTCGGGCCATCGCGGCTCCCGCCTTGATGACACAATGCCGGATCGCCAACAAAGTTTCCGCCGGGGCTTGAAATCGCCGCAATCAGTCGCCAAATAGGGTTCAAAGAATTGATCGTCGAGCATGAACAGTCTCACTGAGGCAGCATGCTCCGGTCAGAGTTCGCGCTAAACCGCTGACCACGGATGTACTGGCAGGGCAGAGCAGCGAACGGGAAAAGGTCGGCATTGCCGGCCTTTTTTGTTTTTGCAATTCGCTCACGTGAGTGAATTGCCAACTGATCGGTTGCGTCCAACTGCTATTTTCTGGCAGAAGACCCGGGAACGCGACCGCCATCAGTTCTAGGATGGGGTCGGGCGGGCGATTGACGTCTACCTCGCTGCCACGAGACCACGTGGCCGTTCACGACGCTTCGCACCGTAGGCTTGACGGAAGCTGCGGCCTTTTCCTTTTACCCCCTGACAAAACAGATTGCCGCCTCGGCGCCACGCGTCCCGAACTTGCCATCGCATTCGAAAGCCCGCGCGGAACTTAAGCCGCCCGTCTTCGTTGCTACCTTGCCAAGACAAGCGAGGTGCACACATGGCCAATGATATTCAGCGATCCGTCGAGGACCAGATCTCCGAATTGCGCGCGCAGGTCGCGGAGCTGACAAAATCGCTCTCGGCGCGCGCCGGCGAAGCCGCCGACAGCGCCGCCGAATTCGCCGATGACGCCCGCGGGCGCATGCGCTCGGCGGCGCGGGTCGTCCGGGCGCAGGGACAGAGCGTGGTTGATGCGGCAAAGGATAATCCCGGAACCGCCACGACGGTCGTCAGCACGGCCGGATTGATCGGCTTTGCGCTCGGCGTTCTCGTCGGCGTATCCTGCCAGAGCGGCACGCGCTGGCGCTGACGGCAGAAATCGAGGTGGCTGACCATTTGCAGCAGCCACCTCGATGCGCACGCTATTGTACCGGCATGTTCACCAGCAACGTGCCGACGACCCCAAGGCCGATCAGGATGAAATGGGTGATCTGCGTCGTCTCCTGACGGATGTAATAGGCAAACCAGGCACCGCCGACGAGCATGACGACGCTGAGGGCGATGAACGCCGCAAGAGCGAGATTTGCCCAAAGGATCGCCGCCGCGCCATTTGAAGCGCCAGCGAAGCCCGCGGAAAACAGGATCGCGGCGCCCACCATAAGCACCATTGTCATCACTTCCATCGCCAGGACGACGCTGAACACGGCGCGATGCCAGAACGCGCTTTTGACGCGGCGCGACAGCAGCGGCGTGCGGATGGGCGGCTCCTGATCGAACAATTGCATGCCCATGAGCAGACCGATCGCATAGACGCCGTTGCGAAAGGCGATGATGTTGTTGGCAACGATAACGGCGAGCCAGAGCGCAATGCCCGAGAACAGAACGGCCTTGATCAGGAGAAGAGAGGTCAATTGGGTCATGTCGATATCACCATGGGTTGAGGTCCGCCCGTTCGAGCGCGATACCCTGATGACGATCCAGTGCCGCCGCCTGTGACGCCGGCATTCCGCTTTTTTTGATCTGCGCCCTATTTTTCGCGGGGACTATCCACAGCCCCGACAATTAGCTGGGGATCACTGCGCCCGCAGCAACGCTCCGTTCCCCCATCCGTCGACGCGCCATATTGAGGCCACGAAGGCGACGGCACCATTCGTGCCGGCGGACCCGTGGTCTGTTGCCTTGCGCGGGGATTGAACGAGGGCCTGCGCAAGGCATTGGTCAGCGCGCCTGTCGCCGGTTGCGATCGCTGGCTACCGGCGACGCTGGGTGAGCGCCATGCCGGCAAGAATGAGAGCCACGCCGAGAACACTGGCCAGAAGCCCTGCTGACACACCTTGCATCAGATCGAGCGCTACACCCGATACCATCTGGCCGCCGATGACGAGCAGGGCAGTGTTGACGGCACCGATACGCGCAATGAGCCAGCTGCCGGCGGCCACGAAGATCACGCCGATCGAGCCGCCGATATAGGCGTGCCAGGGCGCTTGCGCGGCGCCTGCGGGAATGAGCCCACCGATCGACAGGCCGAGAATGCTCAGCGCGACGAAGCCGACGACATGGTTCCAGAAAGAAGCGATCAGCGGCGAGGTCGACAGGCTGAGCCGGCCATTGACCTGTCGGCTGACGCCAACCAGCACACCGGCAAGGCAGGCAAAGAGGATCGGTACGGTCATGCCTCGCCCCTGCCGAAAAGAATGATGAGCGCGCTGCCGGCCAGGATCAGCGTCATGGCCGCGAGATCGCGCCGATCAGGGCGGCGCATCGGCAGGCCGAACAGCCCCCAGCGGTCCGCCACGATGCTGAAGATCACCTGGCCCGCCAGCCCCAGGGCAAGCGTTCCTGACAATGCCAATGGCGAATTGACCGTAAACGAGGTCAGCATGACGGTGACGGCGCCGGAGATTCCTCCGAGATAGGACCAGAGCGGGGCCCGCGGCTTCGCTCCCTCGCTTCGACTGCGCCAGGGGTAGAGGATGGCAAGCAGAACGAGGGCTGCGACCGTACCCGTCCCATGTGCCGCCCAGGACGAAAACAGCGCATTGCCATAGCGCCCCAGCTCCCCGTTGAAATGAACCATCAGGGTCAACAGCCCGCCCGTACCGAAGGCTGCCATGAGGTGCAGCGGGTTCAGGCGATGTGCGGAGGGCGTGGTCATGGCGGATGCTCGCAATTAGAATCATGTCAGACCGTGATCATCACTCCAAGATCGAGTCTCCTCCAGAGACTTCGACCGCAGACTGACAGCTTTCGCGCGCGCTGATCCGGAAATTCGCAATCGAGCCGGCCGAAACTGACGCGGCTTCGACCGCATCGGCTGCCTCGACGACACGGGAGCCCGCTTGAGCATTTTTGCAGGCCATCACACTGAATGCTCGTTCGGCACCGAAAGGTCCCAAACGACATCGAACTCGGTGGCCAGAGCATCGACGAAATCGCCGGAGTATGCCGTCGATCGGAAAGAGGGCGTTCTGCTCATTTCTCCATAGGCATAGAAGGAAACATGCGCTTCCGCAGCGGTGGTGCCGCGATCGCTAACCCACATGTTGTGCAGCAACGGTTTGCCCGACAGAAGCTTTGTTTGAAGCAGACCGGTGAGAGCGCCAGACTGCCTCAATCGTGCGATACGACCGTTGACGTTTTCCAGCTCGATCGCCTTCTCGTTTCTTTCCCCGAGAATGCTCTCGAGTGCTTCGTAGTATTGCCGATTGGCTTCCAGCGGACTGAACATGACCACCCTGAGCTTGAGCCCACGCCTTACCGCCACCTCGACCTCGGTCCAGTTGTCTTTCAGGACGCGCGCCGAAAACGCCAGCAAATCGAGGGTCGCGGAGCGACGCAGGACGTCATGGAAAGGCGGCAACTTGTTGCGGTCGGTGAACACGCGCACCCGCTCATTCGCCTCGGTCGTATAGAGGTTTGTCCGCAAGCCTTTGAACTCCAGCACGTAGCGCGCGAAGATTGCGTCCGACAATTGCTTTGCCAGCACCTTGATGGTCGAAGCCCCGTCGTACTTCACGTAAAGGACGCTGCGCACGTAGTCTGTCAGCGTATCTGCCTGCGTTTCAAGGGCGCTCGCGTCGAGGACGGCGGGAATGATGAATTTGCGGTGCTGGCGTTGTTCGAGCTCAAGGGCTATGGCGAACTCGTCCCTGACCCATTTCGATTGCAACGAGTTGCGACTGACGAATATCAGGTAGAGATCCGATTCATGCTTGATCTGGTGCCTGATCCGCTCCGTAACCTGTTCGCCTACTTCCAGCCTGTTCCTGTCGAGCCAGAACGCAAGTTTGGGCGGCATGGCGGCAAGAACTTTGTCGATCGTCTCCAGGTCGGCGTGCGAATAGGAGACGAAAACGGTCATTGCTGCTCAACCGGTGGCGGGTTTGACGCGGCGGGCGGCGCGACGCGATCCGGCATGAAGATGAAGATCAGGATCGTTACGATCGTCACGGCTCCGTAGAACCCCACGACAGACAGGCTGAAGAAGGCCTTGAGCGTCGACTGGCGCCGCGCGGGCGCGATGGCAAAATCGGGCAATGCCTCGAGCTTTTCGTTGCGCACCTTGTCGTATTGGGAGCGGAAGCCTCGCTCGAGGGCCAGGTAATAGGCGTCGAGAATGGCAAATCCCACCACGACCGGCACGGTGTAGATGACAATCTGGTCCTTTGAGAGAGCGGCAGCAAGGCCCACGATCGCGCCGATCAAGCTGAGGCAGTGCCCTTTCAATCTCGCGCTGTTGTCGCTCATCCGGGAAAGCGCGCTCTGGATCAGCTCGAGATGCTTCATGCGCATTTCGGGTATACGGTCGCCGAATTTTTCCATCGCCTCGCCCCCATTGCCATCAATTCAAACGCATCCACGTTAGCAACGCAAGATCAAGGCAGGTGCGGTGCCGTTGACGTTGCGGCACTCAGTCCGCCGGAGAGCCCAGGAGATCTGGCTTGGCTGGCCGAGATCGGCCGTACAACGGCAATTTCACCTTGCATTGTCAGGCCCAGGCGACTAGTTCAGGCAATAACATGAGTATTATACTCCTGTTTAAATCAAGGAGACTTCGGCATTCTGGGGAACCCGCGCCTCGCATGCGACACCGCCCTTCCATGCTCACCGAGCGCGGAGGCGAAGGGCTGCATGCCTCTTCGCTGGGGGGCCTCCGACCGGACAACAGCCGTTATCCAGACGCAGGAATAGCCGACGTTTCCGTGAGCGACGATACCAACAGAGATCCTGACGCCCTTTCGCCGTTGTTACGCAGCCACTATGCCGAGCTGCGCAACTATGCGCGTGCGAAAGCGGGCGACGCAGCAGCTGCGGAGGACCTCGTCCAGGAAGCCTATCTTCGTCTCGTCAACTCCGATGTGTCGGCGCTGCGCAATCCGCGTGCTTTCCTCTATCGGGTCTTGAACAATCTATCGATCGACCATCTTCGCCGGCAACGACGCATGAAGCTTCGCTTCAGGCCGCTCGAGAACGATGACGTTGCCGACGAACGCGAGGACATCGAGCGCGGCGTGATCGCGCGGCAGCGGTTGAAAATCCTTGAGGAGGCCATTGCTGACTTGCCGCCAAGATGTCGCGAATGTTTTATCCTGCGGCGGTTCGACAATCTCTCACACGCCGAGATCGCCGAACGCATGGGCATCACCAAAAGCGCGGTCGAGAAGCATCTGGCAACAGCCACCGCCCATTGCGCAAGGAGGCTGCGTGCGAAGGATTGACCGGAAGTCCCATCCGTCGGCGCTGGGGTGGCAGGCGTTGGCCTGTGACCTCCCGCCGTCTTTAGAATTTTGGCCAAGGGCCGAGGGAAAACCATGAGCGCTGAAAGGCAGGAAGACGCCTTGGACCAGGCCGCCGAATGGTTCTTTCGGCAGGGCGACTGTCCGCTTGCGCCCGCCGACCAGCGGCGTTTCGACGCTTGGCTTTCGGCATCACCCGAAAACCGGGCGGCCTATGACGAGGTCTCGCGGACATGGGACGAGCTCTCCCGGATCGCGGCTCCACCGCGCGCCCGACCGGCAGGGCCGGTCAAAGCGCGGCGCTCGTTTGCGGGCGCGATCGCCAGCGCGGGGATAATGGCCGCCTTGCTGCTGGTCGCCGCCTGGGGCTTCGATCTCCCGATCCGTCTTCAGGCGGACGCCTACACCGCGACAAGCGAGATCCGCAGCCTGACCCTTTCGGATGGCAGCACGGTCGAGCTCAATTCGTCCTCGGCCATCGCCGTCGACTATACGGATGCGGCGCGCAGCATCCGATTGCTGAAGGGCGAGGCCGTCTTCAGTGTCGCACCGGACGCGGCCCGTCCGTTTACCGTCGCCAGCGGCAGCGGCGACGCCACGGCACTTGGAACGGTCTACGGCGTGCGCGAGGGTGCGGACGCATCGACCGTCACGGTGCTCGAAAGCCGGGTGAGTGTCCGCTCGACGCACGACGCCTTCTCCCCGGTAACCGTGTCTGCCGGCGAACAGGTCCGTTACGACGCCGCGGGCATCGGCACCATTGCGCATGTCGACGCCGCGGCCGCGACCGCGTGGCGACGCGGCAAACTGATCTTCACCGAGCGCCCGCTTGGCGACGTCGTCGCGGAACTCAATCGCTATCATCACGGTTTCATCCGCATCGTCGGCGACGATCTGCGCAACCGGCATGTCAACGGCGTCTTCGAACTCGGCGATATCGCCGCGGTCGTCGATACGCTTGAGACCTCGCTCGGCATCCGCTCGACCCGCCTCGGCAGCTCCGTGATCGTATTGCATCGATAAACTTGACTTTTATTGTCCGGTTTTTCTTCCCTCGAGCGTCTTCCCCTTCGAGAGCAAACCGAAACGCCCTGGGGCGTGACGGTTGCTCATGGGAATTTCGCATGCGAGGGCATAATGACGACCGGCACGAGATCTAGACTCCACCCCCTGGCAATCATGACGTCCGTGCTCATGAGCACGACGATGCTTGCCGCCACCCTGCCATCTCTGGCAGGCACAGCGCAGGCGCAGCAAGACGCTAGCATCGACTACTCGATCCCGGCCGGGCCGCTTGCAGAAACGCTCAACCGCTTCGCCGACGTCTCGCGTTTGCAGCTGATCTACGACGCCTCGATTGCAAGGGGTCTGCGGTCTCCCGGCGTCAACGGCAGAAAGTCGCCGCAGGCCGCGCTGGGTGAGATCCTGACCGGAACCGGCGTTCGCTACAGCTTCTCCGGCGAGCGGACGGTGGTGCTGACAGCCGATGGCGCGGCGCTTGGGCAGGCGACAGTGGGCGCGGACGGTGCGACGGCGCTGGAAACGATCGCGGTCTCCGGCGGCCGCCCCGAGGATGCGACCTACCAGACCGCCGCATCCTCCGCCTATATCTCGCAAGAGGAAATCGAGCTGTTCAGGGGCACGTCGACAGGCGACTTCCTGAAGGGCATTCCGGGCGTGATGACCGGCGACAACCGCAACAGCGGCGCCGTCGACATCAACATTCGCGGCATGCAGGGCTTCGGGCGCGTACCGGTCGTCGTCGACGGCGCCCAGCAGCAGAACACCGTCTATCGCGGCTATTCCGGCGTCGCCTCGCGCAACTACCTCGATCCGGACCTGATTGGTGGCGTCGAGATCATCAAGGGACCATCCGGTGGCGTCTACGGCGTCGGCGCGACGGGCGGCATCGCCCATATGCGGACGATCAACGCCGACGACATTTTGACGGACGGCAAGGACATCGGCATTCGCCTGCGCGGTGGCATGATGTCGAACACGGCGAGCCCGCCGCCCGCCGGCACGACGGGCGGGGTCTACGGGGTCAGCAAATCCTACACCACCGGCTGCAACACCAGCTGCACGATCACGCCGGCGCCCGATCATCTCGACCTTGCCAATTTCGGCGGCACGACGGGCTTCGACCGGCCGGCCATGTTCGAGCCATCGTCTGGCTCCGGCAGCGTCGCCTTTGCCAAGCGATGGGAAAACCTCGACGTGGTCGCGGCCTATTCGCGCCGCAAGACCGGCAATTACTTCGCCGGCACCAACGGCAACACCCCGACCATCAAGAAGTCCGTCAACAGGGTCGTGCGACCGGGCCGACCGGGGCGGCCGGAAACCTGGACCGAGATCACCTCGTTCAGCCTTGACGGCCTCAACCGCTATCGCGCCGGCGAAGAAGTGCTCAACACCTCGCAGGACAACAGCTCGTATCTGCTGAAAGGCAAGATCACCCTCGATGGCGGCCACACCATCGATCTCGGCTACATCAACTACCGGAGCGAATTCGGCGAGTTGATGCCCTCTGTCATCATCCGCGGCGAGGGTGCCGTGCAAGCACCATTGAGCGAAGTGGAGTCCAACACCTATACGGCCCGCTACAATTTTCAGCCCGACGACAACGACCTGATCAACCTCAAGGCCAATCTGTGGCACACCAATGTCGAGACACAGATCCGCACGCCCTACGAATTCTTCGGCCTCGATTACAGCCAGGGCTATTGGGACATCGCCAAGCGAACGGGGGTCGATATCTCCAACGAATCCCTGCTCGACACGCAATGGGGCGAACTGACGCTCGTCTATGGCGGATCCTACACCTACGAGACATTGGCGCCGCCTGACAACATCGCCTCGCTGTCGGGTGCCGTCAACAACACGCTCGAGGCCCGCAACGGATGGCGCCGGGAAGCCAGCGGCTTCGTCTCCTCCGAATGGAAACCCTTCGACTGGCTGAAGCTCGACGGCACGATGCGCTACACCTGGACGCACAGCTATGACAACACCCCGACGCGGGTGGCGACCGGCCTCTATCTCAACAACGAGGAAGAGAGCTCCGGCTTCGCGCCGATCATCGCCGCAACGGTCGAACCGATCGACGGCCTGCAATTCTACGGGCGCTATGCGGAGGCAATCCGCTCGCCGAGCCTGTTTGAATCCACGTCCGGGTGGTCGTTCGATTCCGCGCCGACGCTGGCGCTGAAGCCCGAGCACACCAGGAACTGGGAGTTCGGCATGAACGTGCTCTTCGACGGCGTGTTCGACAGCGACGACGAAGTGCGGTTCAAGGCCGCCTATTTCAACAACCGCACCGACAATTACCTGACGCGCACGATCGAAACCGCGGACATCGACAAGGTGCCGAGCACCACCTTACGCAACCTACGCTACGCGGCATTCAAGGGTTTCGAGGCTTCAGCGCGCTACGATGTCGGCTGGTTCTTCACAGAAGTGGGCGGCATCTACTACACCGACACCGAGTTCTGCACCAATGAGGACCAGCTCTTCGGCCGAGAGCGATGCTTCGATGGCGGCGTTCCCAACGGTTACGCGCAATTGCATGTTCCGCCGAAGATGAGCGGCACCCTGACACTCGGAACACGGCTCTACGAGGAGAAGCTGACCCTTGGTGGTCGCGTCACCTACCAGGGCGAACGCGCGGTCGATTCCAAGAGCACCAGCAGCGGCGGCTACACCGCCTCGATCGCCTGGGAGCCCTATACGCTCCTCGACCTCTTCGCGACCTACAAGATCAGCGAAACCGCAAGCTTCGACCTGTCGATCGATAACGTGACCGATGTCTACTACATGGACGCGCTGACCCTTGGGCTGATGCCGTCGCCGGGGCGAACGGTGCGGGCAACGCTCACGGCAAAATTCTAGATCGACCGCGACATGGGAGACCTGCCCGGCGCAATCCGGGCAGAAAAAGCATTTCAGCGGCCGGGAAGCCAGGTAATCAACCGGACAAGCCTGTCGGTCAGGCCCTGGTATGGCGGCGCGATCAGGTCGCTCGGGGCCGGATCGTATTTCCTCAGCACCGGCATCGACTTGGAGAAGGTGAGAAACCCTTCCCGGCCATGATAATGACCCATGCCGCTTGCGCCGACGCCGCCGAAGGGCATGTCGTTGCAGGCAAACTGGTAGAGCGTGTCATTGATGCAGACGCCGCCGGCAACAATACCGGCAAGGATCGTTTCGATTTCGGCCTTGTCCGCACTGAAGCAATAGAGCGCCAGCGGCCGGTCGCGGCCGGCGACATAGCTGATCGCCTCTTCCGTCGTGCGATAGCCGATCACCGGCAGAATCGGCCCGAAGATCTCCTCGCGCATGACGGCGCTGTCCGGGGCGGGATCGAGGACGACCGTCGGCTCCAGCATTCTCACCCGCGCTGCAGGTGGCGGCTGCATGTCGGCAAGGGTGACCAGCCTGTGCCCGCGCGCCTGCGCATCCCTGAGCAAATTGGCAAGGCGAGCATGCTGGCCGTCGTTGATGATCGACGTGTAGTCCCGTTGGCCCTTGCCGTCACCATAGCGCCTGGCCGTCTCTTCCTTCAAAAGGGTGACGAAGGCGTCGCGCCTGCTCTCGTGAACAAGCACATAATCCGGCGCAATGCAGGTCTGGCCGGCATTGAAGAATTTTCCCGTCGCGATGCGGTTCGCCGCACGGCGAAGATCGGCCGTCTCCCCGACGATGGCCGGCGACTTGCCGCCGAGCTCCAGCGTCACCGGCGTCAGGTTCTGGGCGGCAGCCGCCATCACTTTCCGGCCGACGGCGGTGGAACCGGTGAAAAACAGATGGTCGAACGGCAGGGCGGAAAAGGCGGCAGAGAGGTCGGCACCGCCGACCACCACGGTTGCGCGCGTATCGGGGAAGACATCCGCGATCAGCCTGCGCAGGAACGCCGACGTCAGCGGCGTATGCTCCGATGGCTTGACGAGGACATGGTTGCCGGCACCGATGGCCGCGACCAGCGGTGCCAACGCCAGATTGACCGGATAGTTCCACGGCGAAATGATGCCGACAACACCCAGAGGGACGAAGCGCACCTCCGCCTTTGCCGGCCAGAGCTTCCATCCGGCCGCCCGTCGCTCCGGTTTCATCCAGCCCTTCAGCCGTGCAAGCGTGTGGTCGATCTCCGAAAGAACCACGCTGCCTTCGCCGAGCAGCGTTTCGTGGACCGAGCGATGGCCGAAATCGGCGCTGATCGCCGTGGCCATTTCATCCATGCGCTCGCGAAAGAGACGGCGCAAGCGCTTCAGATCGTCCCGGCGCTGCTCGTAGGACGGACGCTGATCGTGCCAGGCGGCGCGCAACCGCTCGAAAGCAAGCTCCATCCCGGACGTATGATTATCGGACATGGGTGTTGCCTTCGGTCGAGCGCGCAAAAAGCCATTGCGCAGCATAGTAGGTGCCCAGAACCCAGACCGCATTATAGGGAATGTTCCAGCGGAACCGTCCATAGGCAAGCAACGTGTCGCTGACCATGAAGAACAGACCGCCGAGCGCAGCCGATCGGGCGGCCGACTTCTGTGGCGCTCCCGAGCCAACTTGCCGGTCTCGGGAAATCGCCTGCGCTGCCATTGCCGCCAGCGCCAGCGCATAGATGACGACGGGAATGCGCAAGGCGGATGGCAAGGACGTCCACAAGCCGGCAATGACGACAAGGCCGATGATGGCAAAGAGGATGAAGATGCCCTTGTCGGCGGCAAAGCGGCTGTCGCGGGTGAGTGCCCAGATATAGGCGCAGTGGGTCAAAAGAAAGCAGACGAGGCCGGCGAGGAAATAGTCGCCGGGCAGCATCAGAAAGAAATCGCCGGCCGCAGCAAACGCCAGGCCGACGACGATCGCCGTGCCGAAGCTTCGCGACGACGGTCCGATGTTGCGCAGCACCGCAACGAGCAGAAGCACGGTCGCTGTGGGTTTCGTCAGGTAATGCAGCCACCGCCAGCCGGACGGATCGCCGCCGGCCATGACACTGCCGACGATCGCGAGAACCGCACAAACCACAAACAGCGCATAGATCCATGCGTTGTTTCGCGCGCCCAAACTGCCCACCTGCCCCATGCCTGCCCCTCGTTTTCTTTTTTCGGACCGTGTCCGTCGCACTTGTCCGATCGCGGCCGCCACCGCCGATCTGCAACCTCTGATCCGCACGACTGTAATCAAGCGCCCTGGATTGTCCATAGCTGAACAAATTTCCCTACGCGCTCAAGGCAAGGACACCATCGCGGCTCTCGCGTCGCACTTGCAGACCGCCTTCCGCCTATTTATATAATTCCGACTACAGAAAGGAATGCCGATGGCGACCCGAGGACGGCCGCGTGGTTTCGACCGCGATAATGCTCTTGAAAAGATCATGGATGTGTTTTGGGCAAAGGGGTACGAGGCCGCCCAGCTCAACGACCTGACGGCGGCTGTCGGCATCACGCCACCGAGCTTTTACGCAGCCTTCGGCTCCAAGGAGCAGGCCTTTCGCGAGGCGGTCAACATCTATGTCGCCAACGACGGATCAGGACCGATGCGCGCGCTCGAGACGGGCGAAACGGTACGACAGGCGATACAGGCAATGCTGCTCGCCAGCATCGACGTCGCGCTCGGCGCTCCGCAATCGAACGGCTGCCTGCTGATCCTCGGCGTGATGAACTGCCAGCCCGAAACCGGGCCGCTCTATGACCTTTTGAAGGACCTGCGCAGAGAAACCATGGAGCGCGTGCGCGCGAGACTGGAGCGCGGCGTGGCGGAGGGCGACCTGCCAAAAACCGCCGACGCCGCGACCCTCGCCAGGTACTACGGCGCCATCATGCAGGCCATCTCGATGCAGGCCCGAGACGGCGCCAGCAGACGGGACCTCGAAGCCCTCGTCCAGCCATCCCTCGCCGCCTTGCGATGAAGTCGGGTTAACCCGGCCACAGCTTGCGACGTCCACCCAGAAAACCGAAGGATAATGTGATGAAGTCCATCGACGCCACCGTGCATTTCGTTCCCACGCGGACAGGAATGGTCGCAATACCGGCCGAACTCCGTGAGGACGTGGCGCAATTTCACTATGCTCCGGCGCGCCGCGCCGGCGATTTCGTCCATCTATCGGGCGTCGTTGCCGTCAACAGCGCGCCCGAACCGATGGACGCCGAAGGGTTTCGCCGCGAATTGCGCCGGGTGTTCACCCTGATCGGGCGGTTGCTGCAGGCCTGTGACGCGCGGCTCGACGACGTTGTCGAGCTGCAGATGTTCCATGTGTTTGGAAGCGACCGCCTGGCATTGGACAAGGACGGGCAGCTGGCGGCGATCGCCGCCGTGCGCGACGAGTACTTTGCCGCCCCCTATCCGGCCGCGATCGAACTTGCCGTCGCCGAGCTCAATCCGGAAGGCGGCCTCGTGGAGATCAAGGCGACAGCGTTCGCGCCGCTTTCATCGCGCCCTTGATGCGACCGCCGGCCCGTCAGGCCTCGAGGCCGGCCCTGTCGTCGACGGTCCGCCCCTGAGCAGCCCGGGCCGCCCAGGCAACCGTCTCGGCGAGACCGCCAAAGGGGTAGAGATGCAGCAGGACCGGCCCCAGCTCGCGGCCGGCCGTGCCTTGCGCGAGCCCAAGCATGAAGCGATCCGGCCCGACCCTGTTGACGAGGTTTGCCAGTGAAAACCCATATTTGCCGACGACGGCCGCGGAGGATGCCACGCCGAATTGCGCGGCAAAGCGGAGCAGGCGCTTAACGTCCGCGGGCCCCGGGACGCCGATGCGCACTGGAGAAGCGATCCCGCGCGCCCTCAACTGCACGATCCAGTCGATGACGGCACCGGCATCAAAGCCGAACTGCGTAGTGATCTCCACCGAGCAGCCCTGGTCCTCTAGCAACTGCACCTTCCGTTGAAGAGCATCCCAAAGACGGGCCTGCTCGATCTTCGGATGGCCCTCGGGGTAACCGGCAATCCCGACACGGGTGATGCCGTGGTCCGCAAGAATGCCGCTGGCAATCAGGTCGAGAGAATCCCGGTAGGGTCCAGCCGGCGTGGAGGGATCGCCGCCCACGAGCATGAAGCGGACGGGCCGGGCGGAGCTGACCAGGCCGCTCAGCAGATCGTCCCGGTCCTCGACCGATTTCAAACGCCGGGACGAAATGATTGGAACGGGTTCGAACCCCCATTCCCGGATGCGGGAAGCCGCCTCGATGCGTTGCGCATGGGTCTCGTTTCCAAGGAAGGCAATGTTGATCGGCGTGCCCGCGGGTATCGCTGCCCTCGACGCCCCGACGTGCCCGATATCCTTGCCGGTAATTTCCAGCGAATAATCGCGAAACAATGCGCGGGCTGCATCGTCCTGGCTGAACGCGGTCATGATCATCCTTTGCTGTCGCGACGGCGAACGGCGATGTCGGGCGCACGGTGCGCCTGCGACCCGGATCAAGCGATCTTACGATTGCCGCAGCTTGATTTGGACACCCTCGCCGCCCCGGTACATTCCGCGTCGATCTAGCCGATCGATTTTGCAGCGTCGAGGCGCCAAGCGTCGCAGGGGCTTGCCGACTGTCGCAAGGCCCTTGAGCCGCCAGAAATACCAATGCCGCCTGGGCGTTCACGCTCAAGGTACGAACGAAAACGCCCGCTCGTTTCCGAGCGGGCGTTTTATGAAACTTAGTCGTCTCAGCCGCGGTTAGCGACCAAAGGCGGCCCGGGCGATCGCCGGGATGTCGGCGCGCTCGATGCCCAGGTCGCGCAGTTCGCGCGAAGACATGCGGCCGAGTTCGGAGACCGTCTGCCGGTACTTGCGCCAGTTGTTGAAAGAGCGTGCTACGTTCATGATGATCCCCTTTCCTTGGGCTTTCGAAGCTCAGCTGCCAGTCCTTGGCGCTTCGTTCGCTTCGATGAGAGGAATATAGGCCAACACCCGCTCCGGCAGTAGCGCCAAGACCTCAGCCCACCCCTGCAAGCCGTGCATGGATCCTTGTTCCCTACGGTACTGCGTTCAGCGACAGGATCAGGACGGTCTGTGACCCGGCTTCTGTACGCTCGCCTTCTCGATGGCCTGTTGCAGGCTGCGTTCGGTGTATGGCTTGACCAGGAGCACCGCGCCCGGACATGCCCCCGGCGGCATCGACGTCTCGCCGGTGGCAAAGACAACGCCGACTTCGGGCCGGATGGCGCGAACGGCAACGGCCAGATCGCCACCCTGCATGTCCGGCAAGCCGAGATCGGTCAGGATCAGGTCGATGCGCCCGGCCTGCGCTGCCGAAATCGCCTGTGCCGCCGTACCCGCCTCGATCACCTCATGACCATGCTCGCGCAAAATGTCGGCGGTGTTCATGCGAATGAGGAAATCGTCTTCAACGAGGAGCAGCGTCAGCGGCATGCGTTCGGCGGCAGCGGCGACAGCGCCGCCCTGGCCACCTTGGCCGCGTTGCGCGACCTGCCGACGGTTGGCCAGCAGATGGCGGATGCGACGATCGAGCGCTTCGCGCGTATAGGGCTTCGACAGGAGCTCGACACCGTGATCGAGCTTGCCGCCATGCACGATCGAATTCTCGGTATAGCCTGAGGTGAACAGCACCACGAGATCGGGCAGGCGCGCCTTGGCGAGCTTTGCCATGTCAGGGCTTTTCAGTGTTCCCGGCATCACCACGTCGGTAAAGAGCACGTCGATGGCGGCGCCGCTTTCCACCACGGCCAGGCCGCTCTGCGCGTCGCGCGCGGTCAGCACCCGGTAGCCGAGATCGGCAAGCGTCTCGACCACGGTGGTGCGGACTTCGTCGTCGTCCTCCACCACCAGAATGGTTTCGGTTCCACCGACGGCTGGACCGGCGACATGGACCGCCGTTTCGCGCGCCTCCTCCGCGATCTCTCGCGGCAGGTACAGCTTGACGGTCGTTCCGTGTCCCTCTTCGCTGTAGATCTTCACATGCCCGTTGGACTGCTTGGCAAAGCCATAAACCATGGAGAGCCCGAGGCCGGTGCCCTTGCCTTCCGGCTTGGTGGAGAAAAACGGCTCGAAGACCTGCTCCAGAATATCGTCCGACATCCCGGAGCCGGTGTCCGATACCGCCAGAATGACGTATTGGCCGGCGCTGACATCGGCATGCATCGTCGCGTAGTGATCGTCGAGGAACGCGTTGCCGACCTCGATCGTCAGCTTGCCGGCGCCATCCATGGCGTCGCGCGCATTGATTGCCAGATTGAGCAGCGCGTTTTCCACCTGGGTCGGATCGGCAAGCGTGTTCCAGAGACCACCGGCAACGATCACCTCGATGTCGACGCCCTCGCCGATCGAGCGGCGCAG
This sequence comes from Ensifer sp., assembly GCF_031989085.1. Lineage (NCBI taxonomy): Bacteria > Pseudomonadati > Pseudomonadota > Alphaproteobacteria > Hyphomicrobiales > Rhizobiaceae > Ensifer > Ensifer sp. Next base: position 8,769 of record NZ_DALZXU010000013.1, on the reverse strand, counting down.
GAGATCGTCCATGCCCTTGACGAAGCGACCGACATTGATGACCTTTGGCTCCAGCGCCTGCCGCCTGCCGAACGCGAGGAGCTGGCTTGCAAGCTTTGCCCCGCGGGCGACACCGGCCAGAGCGTTGTCCACCCGGCTCGCCGCGCGCTCGTTGCCTGCCACGTCCCGCGAAAGAAGCTGCAGATTTCCGGCCACGACCTGGAGCAGGTTGTTGAAGTCGTGCGCCACGCCGCCCGTCAGCTTGCCGATGGTTTCCATCTTCTGCGATTGCTGCAGTGCCTTTTGCGACTGGAGAAGCTCTTCGCTGCGCTCGGCGATCCGCTCCTCAAGCGTCGCGTTGAGGTCGGCCAGCGCCGCCTCGTTCTTCTTGGCGTGATCGATATCGGTGTTGGTGCCGACCCAGCGGCGCATCTCGCCGCCGTCGCCACGCACGGGAACTGCTCGCACAAGGTGCCAGCGATAGCGGCCGTCGGCCCTGCGAATGCGAAACTCGGTCTGGTACACCTTCTTTGCCGCCAGTGCCGCCGACCAGCTTGCAGCCACCGTCTCGAGATCGTCGGGATGGACGATCGAAGCCCAACCGCTGCCCGCGAGCTCCTGCGCACTCCTGCCGCTGAACGCCAGCACGCGGTCGTTGAACCAGTCGAGTTCACCGTCCGGTTTTGCCGTCCAGACGTGATTGAGCATCGACTGCGAGAGCGTCCTGAATTCGGCCTCGCTTGCCTTCAGTGCCACCTCGGTTCGCCGGCGGTCGGAAATGTCGCTGAACAGAACGGCGACATGATCCGATCGCGCTTCGTCGATCGGAAACGCCTGCACCTGATACCAGCGGTCCTGCAGCGCCTCGGCCGGATTTTCGAAGCTGATGGGCTCGCCTGTCCTTGCCACCCGGCCATAGATGTCGAACCAGTGCTGTTCATGCCCGGCAGCCACGTCGCGACGCATGCGCTTGCCGACCGCGTCGGCGATGCCGGTGTGCCTCACGAAGGCGGAATTGACCTCCAGGAACTCGTAGTCGACAGGCGCACCGTCCGCGTCCCAGATCATCTTGATGACGCAAAATCCGTCGGGAAGGGTTTCGAACAGCGATCGATAGCGCAGGCGATTGGTCACCGCATCGCTTTCAGCCAACCTCCTGGCGGTGATGTCGAACAGCACGCCGGGAAAGCGGGTCGGCCGATGCCCCTTGCCCTGCACAAGGCGGCCCCTCGCCAGCACGTGCGACAAGGATCCATCCGAGCGCAGGATGCGGTACTCGCTGTTGAACGCTGAGCCGGCGTCGATCGCATCCTTGATTTCCGCCGTCACCCGGGCTCGATCGTCCGGATGGACGCCGGCGGCAAAGTCGGCAAGCGGCAGTCCTTGGCGGGCGCTGTCAGGGTCGATCCCGAATACCTTTGCAAAGCGCGCATCGGCAACGACGCGGTCGGCCGCGATGTCCCAGTCCCAGGCGCCGATGACGTCCGCATTGGCAAAGGTCAGTTCCAGCTGCTCCTCCAGCAATTGCCGGCCGTTGCCCCTCAGCGCCAGCACCGAACCTCCGTCCGGAGACGGGACTGCCTCGGCATCGAGATCCTGTGGGCCGGTCGAACCGATGAAGAAGCCGCGTTCGTCAAAAATCGTCGATAGCGGCCGCCCGACCACCTCATCCCCGGACCAGCCGAGCAGGCGCTGGGCCCCATCGCTCCATCCGGAGATCACATTGTCGGAATTGACGAAAACGAGCGGCGGCGTGAGCGTGGTGTCCATGGTTCATTTCATAGCGCCGCGACCGGGTCTGCAGGCAGTTTGGAGTTTGCACCGAAGCATAAAGCCAATGTTTGGGCCCAATGGGCCGGCACCAGCGAGAAGTCACGTTAGATGTCCGATTTTGGACAAAATTCAAGGCCGCGCCACGGCATTTCGAGACATGGTGAAGCGTCATTCGTCGCTACGGCGCCAACGCGTGTTGCCCAGACCTATAGCGGAAGCTGACAGGGTTCGCATCTGTCGTCTCAGCGGCCATCGCTTCCGACCGGACGATGACCCTCGTAGCGATGCAGAGGTGGGAAAAACGGAGCAAGCCTATCGATTGTCGCGAGCACCCGGCAAGCACGTGGGCGCCCGGCAATACATGCCACTGGTGAGACCAATTTCCACCTCATGGCGTCGACGAAAGGGGCGCCCGTCATGGGCGGAGCATCGTCGGAATTGGCCCCGAAAACTGGACATTTCCGGCCGACCGGCCTCTTCGGAGCGGTCATGTGCATTCGTGAAGGCGTCTTGCGCAGACAGATGTGCGTGCGCAGCCGTATTCGCCGGCATGAAAAATCCTTGCTGGATCGGCTTGCGCGGCTTGTGCGCTTGACAAGCACGGCAATTACTTTCTACGCTTTAGAAAATAAAGGGAGGAGCGCTGGGTGGGCAACCATCGTGGGGACATATTGTGCATCCTGCGGGATGAGGGGCCGCAGTCTCGCGCGTCACTGGCGCGGCGTAGCAAGCTGTCGGCCACCACCCTGACACACGTAACGGCCGCGCTGTTGCAGGACGGCGCCGTGCTGGAATCGGAAATTGCCGAGACGTCGGGCATCGGACGCCCCGGCCAGGCGATCAAGCTGATCCCCGATGCCTTTCATGTCGCTGGAATTCACCTTGGCGCCGGGCTGGTTCAGATCGCGATCACGGATCTGACCGCGAGCGCCAGGGCTACCGCCTCCTTCGATTACTCCGTGCGCGACACGCCGCCCGACGAGGTCGTCGCGCGCGCCGCCGAGGCGCTTGCCAGGTTGCTGGACGAGGCGGGACATCCTCGCCTGCTCGGGGTCGGCGTCGGCGTTCCCGGACCTGTCAACGCCGACCAGCGCTCCATCCTGACGTCGATCAACACCGGCTGGCGCAATCTGCCCCTGGCGGATGCGTTCGAAGCGAAGACGGGGCTGCCGGTCGTGCTCGAGCACAATGTCAGCGCCATGGCGCTTGCCGAGGTGCGCTATGGCATCGGGCGACGTGTTCCGGCGGTGCTTTACGTCTATCTGCGCACCGGCCTCGGCGCCGGGCTCGTCGTCGACGGCCTGCCGTTCCGGCCGGGCGGCCACGGCGCCGTCGAACTGGGCCACATCCAGATCTCGCACCACGGTCCGCTCTGCAGCTGCGGCAACCACGGGTGCCTGGAAAGTTATGTCAACGAAAGCGTGCTGATGCGCGCCGTAGGCCTTGAGGGAAGTGCGCCGAACGATCTGATGCAACGCCTCGAATCGACGGATGCCTGGGGACCGACAGTGAACCGGCTGACGGATTCGCTCGCCATCGCCGTCAATCTGCTCACGCCCGATCTGATCATTCTCGGCGGCCACCTCGGCGAAGCGCCGGACAGTCTGTTCAGCCACTTGCTCAAGAACCTGCCGCCGCGGGTCATGCCGCACATGCGCGATGTCCTGCGCATCGAGCGCACGCATTTCGGCGCGCTCTCGGGAGCGATCGGCGGGGCGGCCGTGGCGCTCGATCACTTTTTCTATTCGGGGATCCGGCCATGACGGGGGCAGCAGGTGTGACGCAAAGCGCACGGAACAAGGCATTCATCGATTGGTCGCCGATCCTCCTCAACCTGCTGGCCTTTGCCTGCGGTGTCGGGCTGTGGTGGGCGATCACCGCTGCCCAGCTGGTCGTTCTACCCGGACCGGTGGAAGTTTTCACACGCGGCATCGAGCTGATTGCAAACGGCCAGTTGCCGCTCGACATCGTCTCCAGCCTGCGCCGCGTCCTCACCGGCTTTTTCCTGGGGGTCGCCCTTGCCATACCGGTGGGTTTTCTGATGGGCTGGTACCGGGTGGCGCGCGCGCTGATCGAACCCTACGTCCAGTTCTTCCGGATGATCCCGCCACTGGCCGTGATCCCGCTGGCTATCGTCACCATGGGCATCGATGAGGCACCGAAGGTCTTCGTGATCTTCCTCGCCTCCTTCCTGTCCTGCGTCGTTGCCACCTATCAGGGTGTGATCAGCGTCGACCGCACGCTGATCAATGCAGCCCGTGTGCTGGGCGCCACTGATCGCATCATCTTCCCGCGGGTGATCATCCCGGCCTCCACCCCCTTCATTCTCGTGGGGGTGCGCATCGGCCTCGGCTCGGCCTGGGCGACGGTCGTCGCCGCCGAATTGATCGCGGCGCAGTCGGGCCTCGGCTTTCGGATGCAGCAGGCACAGCTCTATTACGACCTGCCGACAATCTTCGTGAGCCTGATCACCATCGGCATTCTCGGGCTTGTCATGGACCGGCTGGTTCAGGCGGCCGAGCGCCGGTTGACGCAATGGCAGGAGCGCGCGCGATGACCTCTTCAACGGCAGACGTGCCGAAAATTTCCTTCCAGAACGTCAGCCGGCGCTTCGGAGACGGCGCCGGCAGCTTCCTCGCCCTGGATCGCCTGTCGCTCGACATTGCCGATGGCGAGTTCGTCACCGTGGTCGGCCCGTCCGGTTGCGGCAAGTCGACAGCGATGAACATCGCGGCCGGCCTCACCGAGGTCTCGGATGGACGGGTGCTCGTCGACGGAAAGGACGTGCATGGCCCGGGACCGGAACGGGGCGTCATCTTCCAGCAATACGCGCTGTTTCCCTGGCTGACCGTTCGCCAGAACGTCGAGTTCGGGCTTCGCATCAAGGGCATGCCGGCGACCGAACGCCGACGTATCTCGGACCATTTCATCAACCTGGTCGGGCTGGCCGATTTCGCCGACGCTTTGCCCAAGACGCTGTCAGGCGGCATGAAGCAACGCTGCGCCATCGCGCGCGCCTATGCGGTCAATCCGACCATTCTGCTGATGGACGAGCCTTTCGGCGCACTCGATGCCCTGACCCGCGTCGGCATGCAGGATCAGCTTCTCGACACATGGACGCAGGAGCGGCGCACGGTGGTCTTCATCACCCATGACGTCGACGAAGCCGTCTATCTCGCCAATCGCGTCATCGTCATGGCCGCCCGCCCTGGCCGCCTGCAGGAGATCATCCCCGTCGACCTGCCTTACCCGCGCACCGAAGCGATGCGTCTGTCGCCGGAATTCGCCGAAGTCCGCAACCGGGTCTGGCACGCAGTCTACCACCAGAAGCCGCAAATAGAATCAAATATATAATGAGGAGGAACTTCGACATGAGGATTACCAGACGCCATTTCCTGGCTGCAACCGCAGCCAGCGCCCTCGCCGCCCCGGCGATCGGACTGACGACGCGCAGCGCATTCGCCCAGGCAACTCCGGTGCGGGTCGGCTACATCGCCGACTATTTCGGCACGAGCCTCACCGCCATCGCCAATGACCAGGATCTCTGGGCAAAACATGGCCTCGAGCCGGAACTCAAGGTCTTCACGAACGGCCCGATCCAGATCCAGGCGCTCGGTGCGGGCAGCCTCGATTTCGGCTATGTCGGCCCCGGCGCCTTGTGGCTGCCGGCCACCGGCAAGGCCAAGCTCGTTGCGATGAATGCACTCGGCCTGTCCGACCGCGTCATCGCGCAGGCCGGCTTCGGCTCGATGGCGGACCTGAAGGGCAAGAAGATCGGCGTTCCCGAGGGGACCTCTGGCGACATGCTGTTGCGGCTGGCACTGGCCAAGGCCGGCATGACGATCGCCGATGTCGAAGTGATCAAGATGGATCCGCCGACCGTGGTTTCGGCATTTGCATCGAAGCAGATCGACGCAGCCGGCATCTGGTACCCGCTTGTCGGCATCATCAAGAAGACGGTCCCCGATCTCGTCGAGGTTGCAAAGAGCGCCGACTTCTATCCCGCCAACTCCTTCCCGTCGGCCTTTGTCGCGCGCAACGAATTCGCCGACCAGGATCCGGATACGGTGCGCAAGTTCATCGCCGTGATGAAGGATGCCAACGACTATCGCGCCGCCGACGTGCCACGATCGGTCGCCATCACCGCCAAGTTCCTTGGCGTGCCGGCGGAACCGCTGGTGACGGAAAGCCAGAACGGCCAGTTCCTGACATCGGCCGAGCTGGTTGCCGCATCGAAGGATGGAACGGTCATCAACTGGCTGAAAGGCCTGAACGAACAGTTCGTCGCCTTCGGCAAGCTGCAGAACCCGCTCGACCCGAAAGACTACTACCTGGCGGATCTTTACGCCGGCAAATGAGTAAAACATGGCCCGCCGTGTCACAAAGTGACCGGCGGGCGCACGATCCAGTGAGCCTCCAATGACCAAGCAGCCCAACATCCTGTTCATCATGTCGGACGACCATGCGGCCAGGGCGATTTCCGCCTATGGTTCGGGTCTGAACAGCACGCCAAACCTTGACCGGATCGCCGATGGCGGGATGCGCCTCGACAATTGCTACGTGACCAACTCGATCTGCACGCCCAGTCGGGCGGCGATCCTCACGGGCACGTACAACCACGTCAACCTGGTCACGACGCTCGACACCCATATCGACAATCGACTGCCAAACGTCGCCAAGCATCTGCGCGCCGCCGGCTACCAGACCGCCATTTTCGGCAAGTGGCATCTGGGAGAAGGAAAGGCCCATGAACCGAGCGGCTTCGACGCCTGGTCCGTGTTGCCGGGCCAGGGCGAGTACTTCGATCCCGTCATGATCGACCGGGACGGGCCACGCGCGGAGCAAGGCTACGCGACGGATATCATCACCGACAAATGCCTCGACTTCCTGGGCGCACGCGACGCCACGCGTCCGTTCTTCCTCATGTGCCATCACAAGGCGCCGCATCGCAGTTTCGAGCCGCACCCGCGCCACCGCCATCTCTATGCCGACGGCCAGCTGCCGGTTCCCGACACGTTCGACGACGACTACGCCAACCGCGCGTCCGCAGCAGCGGCTGCGAAGATGCGCATCAAGTCTGATATGACCTACAAGGATCTAGGACTGGTGCAGCCGGAAGGCGGCGAAGAGGTCGGCGACCTTCTCCTGCCCGGCTGGACGCATCGCAAGGTCCCCGACACGATCGACGGCGAGGCGCTGCGCCTGATCGACGTGAACACCGGTGAGGCCTATGAATTCACCGATCCGGATCAGCTGGCCCTGTTCAAGTACCAGCGCTACATGATGCGGTATCTGCAGACGATCGCGGCCGTGGACGAGAATGTCGGCCGGCTTCTCGACTATCTCGACGCCGAAGGGCTGACGGACGACACGATCGTCATCTACACCTCCGACCAGGGGTTCTTCCTCGGCGAGCACGGGTGGTTCGACAAGCGGTTCATGTACGAGGAATCGCTGCAGATGCCGTTCCTGGTGCGATACCCGGCCGGCATTGCCGCGGGTTCGACGTCCAGCACGATCGCCACCAATGTCGACTTTGCCCCGACATTCCTGGACTATGCCGGGCTGACGATCCCGAGCTACATGCAAGGCGAAAGCATGCGGGCGCTCCTGGAGCAGGCCGGCGAAACCGACCCGCAGAGTGTGGCCTACCACCGCTACTGGATGCACAAGGACGAATTCCACAACGCCTTTGCCCATTACGGCGTGCGCGACGGCCGCTACAAACTGATCTACTGGTACAACGATCCGCTCGACCAGCTCGGCGCGCACCGCGGCGACGAACCACCCGAATGGGAGCTTTTCGACTGTGTGGAAGACCCGTTCGAACTGCACAATCGCGCCCATGACCCGGCCTATTCCGACATCTTCGCCGGCATGCTCGCCAAGCTCGATCGCAAGATGGCCGAGATCGGAGACGTTGCAGAGCATGATAGCGCTGCGGTCCTTTCCGGCCTTCGCAGACAGACGGCGGCCTGATCCAGGCGCCAAACGACGGATCGGCGGGCCAGGGCATCCGGCCCGCTGCCAGCCGAAAGCCCGCCCGGCGACACCGTCGGGTGCGATGATTACCACGACGCCTGCAATCCTCCGGTTGACCAGGATGGCACGCATGCATCCAGGCCAGGAAACGGCGCGCGTAATCATGAGTGATCAGCACCATGCCGATGCCGTTTCCTGCCTGTGACCCCCAACCCAATCGTGAAATGGCCAGAAGGGCAAAGAGTGGAGTTGACCGTTCGAGACGGCGAGGCGACACTTGCGACCGGTAGCAAGACAGGAGGAAGAATGATGGCGGAACCGGACCCCTGGCGCCACATGGCAAGCGCGCCGAAAAACGGCAGTCGGATCCTCGTGACGATCCGTCCGTCCGAACAGGGACCGGCAGAGGTCGACCTCGCCTATTGGTCGCATGGCGATCGGTTCGGCCCGGAAGGCTGGCGCGCATCCGATTCCTCGCCTGGTCGCATCATCGAATATGCCGAGCCGGAACTGAAGTGCTGGATGCCTATGCCCTCGGCCAATCTCAATCGCACCGCCATGCCGTCACCCTGGCAGGGCGACGATGAGCGGGAACTCGACGGATCCGGCATCTAGATACGCCCGCCGCGGTGTCACGTAACTCACACGCGGCAATGGGCGAAATCCGGCGGACCGATCAAAAATCATCCGCGGGAAGGGAACGTCTTCGTCGTCGTCGATAACGTGATGAACAGCCGGGCATTGCGCCATGCCGTTCATCAATCGGTCGCATCGCCCGAGCCGCCTGCTGACGACGGACATTTGCGCAAGCTGCGCGCCGATGCGCGCAATCGGCATGCGCTGTTGGCACCACGCACCTTTTCCAGAGAGCATCACATGCGGCGTTCGCCGCCCTTGTTGGCAGCGCCTCCCCCTACTCCTCGCGGAACGCCCTGAGCATCTGGTCGGTGAAGGGTTTGGTGAGGTAGGAGATTGCGGTCCTCTCGTCGGTCTGGACGAAGACCTCGACCGGCATGCCGGGCATGAGCTTGCGGC
>NZ_DALZXU010000012.1:0-125817 GCF_031989085.1 Ensifer sp. | reverse complement strand
GAGGGTTTTCAACAGGGCAAACACAGCCCAAAAGCAGTCGGGTTCCGGGCCTGGATCCTTGTCCAGTTGGTCAAAAATCACGCTGGCGGCCCAAAATCCCCCGCCCCCGTGCCGGGCCGCTCTAGAAGAAGCACGCCCTGCACCGCAAATCCGCGCCAGAGCGGGGCTGGCTGGCTCCCAACATGCTGGTGGGCGTCTCACCGAAACGTGACGGTTCCGGTCGATGCCGCGCATTGACGCCCGGGGCACTTGGCTTACCTTCGCGCCGAAACAATCGAGGGAGTGCGCGGACATGATCAAATGGGCAAGACGATGGGGGCTTGCGGCTATCGCGACGCTTTGCCTGACCGTCCCTGCGGCCGCCTTCGACATCGACGATTGGTCTTCCGTCGTTTCGGAAGCCAAGGGAGAGACCGTCTACTTCAACGCCTGGGGGGGCGCTGCCAACATCAATGCCTATATCGCCTGGGCGGGCGAACAGATGAAGGCGCGCTACGGTGTCGACGTCGTTCACGTGAAGCTCGACGACACGGCCAAGGCCGTTGCCAGCGTGCTGGCGGAGAAATCGGCCGGCAAGGATGCCGGCGGCAGCGTCGATCTCATCTGGATCAACGGCGAGAACTTCGCCGCGATGAAGCGCCAGGGCCTGCTCCTCGGCCCCGGCTGGGCGACCCGGCTTCCGAACTGGGCCTATGTCGACCACGAGACGAAGCCGACGATCCTGACCGATTTCACCGTGCCGACGGAAGGGCTCGAAAGCCCATGGGGTGGCGCCAAACTGGTGTTCTTCCACGACAGCGCCCGCACGCCGGCGGCCGAGCTGCCGACATCTGCAAGGGGCCTGCTCGACTGGGCAAGGACCCATCCCGGCCGCTTCTCCTATCCGCAGCCGCCGGACTTCATCGGCTCGTCGTTCCTGAAGCAGGTGCTGGTCGAACTCGTCGCCGACAAAGGCAAATTACAGAAGCCCGTCGACGATGCGACGTTCATGGAGGACACGGCACCGCTCTTTGCCTATCTCGACCAGTTGACCCCCTACCTTTGGCGCAAGGGCAAGGCCTATCCGCAGAACTATCCCGACATGAAGCAGAAGCTGGCGGACGGCGAGCTCGACATCATCTTCGCCTTCAATCCGGCCGAGGCTTCCGCCGCCATCGAAAACGGCGAGCTGCCGGCAAGCGTGCGTTCCTTCGTCTTTCCCGGCGGTACGCTCGGCAACACCCATTTCGTTGCCATTCCCTATAACGCGAATGCCAAGGCCGGCGCGCTGCTGCTGGCGGATTTCCTGCTCTCGCCCGAGGCGCAGCTGCGCAAGCAGGATGCGCAATATTGGGGTGACCCGACGGTACTGGCGATGGCAAAGCTGCCGGAAGCTGAGCGATCGGCCTTTGCTGCCCTTGATCTCGGCGTTGCGACACTGCCGCCCGATGAGCTCGGCCCGGCCCTTTCCGAACCGCATCCGGACTGGATGACGCGGATCGAAACCGAATGGATCCGCCGCTATGGCGCCGGCAACTGACGGCTGGCGCCGATACGCGCGATGGACATCCCGGTGAGGGAGAGAATACGGCGCCCTATCGGCACCGGCCTTGCCGTGCTGCTCTGCCTGCCGGTGCTGGCTGGCCTTGCCGGCACGGTGCTTCCGGCCTTCGGCTACCTGCCCGCCCTCGGTGGCACGCAGTTTACGCCAGGACATTTCGAGGCGCTTGCCGCCCAACCGCATATCCTGCGCTCGGCGTTCGTCAGCCTGGCCGCGGGACTGACCAGTACCTTCATTGCGCTCGTCGTGGTCGCGATCTTCGTCGCCGGCTATGCCGGAACACGGCCATTCGCCTTCATCCAGCACCTGCTGTCGCCGCTGCTGGCTGTTCCTCACGCCGCATCGGCATTCGCGATCGCCTTTCTGATCGCACCGTCGGGCTTTCTGGTTCGACTTGTCTCCCCCGAACTGACCGGCTTTCTTCGTCCGCCGGACTGGCTGATCCCCAACGATCCGCTCGGACTGTCTATGGTGGCAGGCCTTGCCGCCAAGGAAATGCCGTTTCTGTTGCTGGTGATGCTGGCGGCACTGCCGCAGCTGCCATTGGCGAATTCCCGACGGCTGATGTCGGCACTCGGCTATGGCCGTGTGACGGGCTTTGCCATCGCGATGTGGCCGGCGCTCTACCGCCAGATCAGGCTGCCGGTGCTTGCGGTGCTGGTCTACTCGACCTCGGTGGTCGACGTCGCCATGATCCTCGGCCCGCAGCTGCCGCCGACCCTGCCGGTGCGCATCGCAGCCTGGCTTGCCGATGACGACGTCGGCGCCCGGTTTCTGGCCTCGGCCGGCGCCGTCGTGCAGCTTGCGCTCGGTCTGGTGGCGATCGGCATCTGGATCGGCATCGAGCGGATCGGCCGCCTTTGCCATAGACGGCTATGCTCCTCGGGCAGGCGCCTTGCCGCCGACCGACTTCTGTGCCGGACGGCAGCCTCGATCGCGGCGTTATCGGCGGCGCTGATCTTTACCGGTCTCGCTCTTCTGGCGCTGTGGTCGATCGCGGGACTATGGCCTTTCCCCGATCGCCTGCCGACCAGCCTCACCATCGCGGCCTGGAGGCGGGCGCTTGCGGGGTTGGTCGACCCGTTGGCGGCCACCATCGCCATCGCACTTTTGTCGTCGCTCGCAGCGCTTGCGATCGCCATCCTCCTGCTGTCGCTTGGCGGGCACGGCAAGGCCGACCGCTGGCTTCCCGTGTTCCTGCCTTTGCTCGTTCCCGAAATCGCCTTCGTGTTCGGCTTGCAGGTACTGGCGACCGGGGTGGGATTTTCACCGTCGATCGCCACCGTTGCCGCCATGCACCTCGTCTTCGTTCTGCCCTATGTGCTCCTCTCGCTCGGGCCGCCCTGGCGGGCGCTCGACCGGCGCTACGAACAGATCGCATCGGGACTGGGCAAGTCGTCGCTCAGGACCCTCATGACCATCCGGCTGCCAATGCTGCTTCGTGCCTGCCTGACGGCGCTTGCCGTCGGCTTTGCTGTCTCCGTCAGCCTCTATCTGCCGACGGTGGTGATCGGCGCAGGGCGGGTGACGACGATCACCACCGAAGCCGTCGCCCTTTCGTCAGGCGGCGATCGACGCATCATCGGCGTCTACGCCCTGGTGCAGGCGCTGCTGCCGTTCTCCGGTTTTCTCGTTGCATCGCTGGTGCCGCAATTGCTATTCCGCCAGCGACGGGCCATGAGGATTTGAATGCAGACACCGGGCAAGACCAAGCCTCTGACGTTGTGCGATGTGACGATCGCGATCGACGGACGGATGCTGCTTTGCGTTTCGGCGACGGTGATGCCCGGCGACGTGCTGACGGTGATGGGCCCATCCGGCTCCGGAAAGTCGACGCTTCTTGCCTATATCGGCGGCTTCCTGGAGCCCGAATTTTCCGCCAAAGGCGCGGTTCGGCTCGGTGAGGAGGAGCTGATCGGCCTGCCGCCGCAACGGCGCCATGCCGGCATTCTTTTCCAGGATCCCTTGTTGTTCCCGCACCTTTCCGTCGGCGGCAATATCGTCTTTGCCATCCCCGAGACAATCAGGGGGCGAGATGCCAGACGCCGGCTGGCAGAAGACGCGCTCGATGAAGTCGGGCTCGGCGGCTTCTTCGACCGCGATCCCGAGACCTTGTCGGGCGGGCAAAAGGCGCGTGTCGCACTGCAGCGCGTGCTTCTGTCGCAACCCCGCCTGCTGCTGCTCGACGAACCTTTTTCAAAGCTCGACATGACCCTGCGGCAGCAGACGCGCGAACTGATCTTCGCCAAGGCGCGGATCGCGGGCCTGCCGACAATCCTGGTCACCCACGACCGGGCGGACGCCGAGGCTGCCGGTGGTCAACTCATCCATATCGGAGCGGAGACGCAATCGTGACGCTTACCCTGCCCGCCCTGCCGGTTCGCGCGGTCCTGCCGGAGATCGGCGCTGCCCTCGACCGGGGCCGCTCCGTGGTGCTTTCGGCACCGCCCGGCGCCGGCAAGACGACGCTGGTGCCGCTGTTCCTGCTCGACCAGCCCTGGCTGAACGGCGGCAAGATCATCCTGCTCGAGCCACGGCGGCTCGCCGCCCGCGCGGCCGCCGGCCGCATGGCGGAGCTGCTCGGCGAGAAAGTCGGCGAAACCGTCGGCTACCGGATGCGCCTCGACAACCGGGTCTCGGCCAGGACCCGGATCGAGGTGGTGACGGAAGGCGTCTTTGCCCGCATGATCCTCGACGATCCGGAGCTCGCCGGCGTTGCCGCGGTTCTGTTCGACGAATTCCACGAGCGCTCGCTCGATGCCGATTTCGGCCTGGCGCTGGCGCTCGACGTTCAGTCTGCCCTGCGCGACGATCTCAGGCTCGTCGTCATGTCGGCAACGCTCGATGTCGCGCGCGTGTCGAGATTGCTCGGCGACGCAGCGGTGGTCGAAAGCCAGGGCCGCAGCTTTCCGATCGAGATCCGCAACCAAGACCGCGGCGGCGAGAGCGTCGAAGACGCCGTCGTGCGCGCCATCGTCGAGGCACATCGCAGTGAGGAGGGCTCGATCCTCGCCTTCCTGCCCGGGCAGGCCGAAATCACCCGGACCGCATCCCGGCTTGCCGACCGGTTCGGGGCGGATACGACGGTCGTTCCGCTCTACGGGAACCTGACGCAGAGGGAACAGGACGCAGCGATCCGGCCGGCGCCGAAGGGCACGCGCAAGATCGTGCTCGCCACCTCGATCGCCGAAACGTCGATCACCATCGACGGCGTGCGGATCGTCATCGACAGCGGCCTGCAGCGGCTGCCGGTGTTCGAAGCCTCGACCGGCATCACCAGGCTCGAGACCGTGCGCGTCTCGCGCGCTTCGGCTGACCAGCGCGCCGGCCGTGCCGGGCGGACCGAGCCGGGGATAGCCATCCGTCTCTGGCATACCGGTCAGACCGCAGCGCTGGCCGCCTTCACGCCGCCACAGATTCTGGCCAGCGACCTCTCCGGCTTGCTGCTCGACATGGCGCATTGGGGCGTCAGCGATCCCGCGGCCCTTGCCTTCATCGACCCGCCGCCGGAAACCACGCTTCAGGAAGCGCGAAAGCTGCTCACCGAGCTCGGCGCGCTCGACGGTTCCGGTGCGCTGACCCCAAGGGGGCGCAAGATCCGCGATCTGGCCCTGCCTCCGCGCCTTGCGGCGATGGCCGTTTCGGCCGCCGACGAAGGTCAGGGCGAAGCCGCCTGCCTGCTCGCGGTCATGCTGACCGAACAAGGGCTGGGCGGCAACGCCATCGACCTCGAGGACCGGCTGCGGCGCTTTCGCCAGGAGCGCGGCGAGAGGGCCGAGGCCTCGCGCAACCTTGCCCGCCGCATGGCAGCCGAGCTCAAGGGCGGACCACGTTCGAGCGAACCGATCCAACCCGGCGCCTTGCTGATGCACGCCTTTCCGGATCGCATCGCGCTGCAGCGCGGAGGACGCGGGCGGTTCGTGATGGCCAACGGTCGTGGCGCCGAGATCGCCGAGACCGAGCGGCTCGCCGCAGCCAACATGCTTGTCATCGCAGACCTGACGGGGCGTGCCGGCGGCCAGCGCGTGCTGGCGGCGGCCGAGCTTTCCCGCGCCGACGTCGAAGCGCATATGCCAGACGCGATCGTGCGGGAGGCGCAAAGCGTCTTCGACCGGGCAAGCCGCCAGGTGCGGGCGCGCCGCGTCACGCGGCTCGGCGCGATCATCTTCGAGGAGGCGCCGCTGCCAAGGCCGACCGGCGAAAGTGCGGCACGGGCGCTTGCCGATGGCGTGCGTCAGCTCGGGCTGGCCGTGCTGCCATTTTCCAAGGAGGCGTTGCAGCTGCGCGATCGCATCGGCTTCCTCCATCGCTCGATCGGCGAGCCGTGGCCTGATGTTTCCGACGACGCCCTGCTCGCGAGGCTGGAAGACTGGTTCGTGCCATTCCAAAGCGGCGTTACGGCTATCGCCGATATCAAGGCGGGCGCCTTGTCCGAGGGATTGCTGTCGCTGATTGCGCACGACCGCCAGCGGGAGCTTGCAAAACTGGCGCCAACCCATTTCGAGGCGCCGACGGGACAGCGGCATCCCATCCATTACGACGGCGACGAGCCGCTTCTTTCCATCCGGGTGCAGGAACTCTTCGGCCTCAAAAAACATCCGGCCATCGGCGACGGACGGTTGCCACTGCTGCTCGAGCTGATCTCGCCCGGCCGGCAGCCGATCCAGACAACGCGCGATCTGCCAGGCTTCTGGGCTGGCTCCTGGCGGGATGTGCGGGCCGACATGCGCGGGCGCTATCCCAAGCACCCGTGGCCGGAAAACCCGGCGGAGGCAGCGCCGACGACACGGGCGAAACCACGTGGTACATGAGGCGGCCCCCTGGAAGGGACCGCTCGATACTTCCCTGGATCGGAAGCGATCCGGAAAAAACTGATGCGGCGGATTGAGAGCCGGCGTCCCTTGCGTCTCAGATTTGACGCGCGGCGCGGCAATGGGAACACGAGCAGGCATGACGGCAGTGGCACTGGAACACAACGACCCGACCTCGAACAGAAGCCTGCGGCTGCAGACGCTCATCCGCCTGCGCTGGCTTGCGGTCGGCGGACAGTCGATCGCCGTGGTGATCACCACCTTGTGGCTGCAGTTTCCACTGCCGCTGTTGTCTTGCCTGGTACTGATCGCCACGCTGGCGCTGGTCAATACCTACCTGACGCTGCGCTTCCCACCGACGCACCGGTTGCGGCCCCCGGCCGCTTTCGCCCTTCTGGGGCTCGATCTGGCGCAGCTGACCGGCCTGCTGTTCATCACCGGCGGGCTTGCCAACCCGTTTGCGCCGCTTCTCTGCGTGCCCGTCATCATTTCCTCCGCCTCACAGCCAAAGCCGCACAGTATCGTGCTTGCCGGCCTCGCAGTGATCGGCGTTACCGTCCTTGCCTTTTCGCCCTTCCCGCTTCCCTGGTATCCGGGCACGCTGCTGCTCATGCCGAAAGTGCTGACGGCCGGCATCTGGTTTGCGATCGTGTCGATGACTGCCTTTGCCGCCTTCTACACCTACCGCGTCTCGCTCGAGGCGAGCGAACTGTCGGAAGCGCTGACGGCGACCGAACTGGTGCTGCAGCGCGAAAAGCACCTTTCGCAGCTCGACGGCCTTGCTGCCGCCGCCGCCCATGAACTGGGAACGCCGCTGGCGACCATCAGCGTCGTTGCCAAGGAGATGGAGCGCGAACTCGGCGACGACCCGCGCTTCGGCGAGGATGTGCACCTGTTGCGCAGCCAGAGCGAGCGATGCCGCGACATCCTCAAGCGGTTGACGACGCTGTCGTCCGAAAGCGAGGAGCATATGCGGGTCTTGCCGCTCTCCTCGCTGATCGAGGAGGTGATGGCGCCGCACCGCGAGTTCGGCATTCATATCAATCTGGTCGAAAAGGGCGACAAGGCCTCGGAGCCGGTCGGCAACCGCAATGCCGGCATTCTCTATGGTCTCGGCAATCTGCTCGAAAACGCGGTCGACTATGCCAAGAAGCAGGTGACCGTCACCGTCGAGCACTCGGCCGAGCATGTGAAGGTGACGATCGCCGACGACGGCGACGGATTTGCTCCCGACATTCTGCTGCGCATCGGCGAGCCCTATGTCACGCGTCGGCAGAAGGACGACAGCGCCGGCGGCCTCGGGCTCGGGCTTTTCATCGCCAAGACGCTGCTGGAGCGCTCGGGCGCGCGGCTGCGCTTCGAGAACGGCGGGCCCGATCGTCCGGGCGCCAAGGTCAGCGTCGAATGGCCGCGTGCGCTAATGGATACGAAACTGGCGAAATGACGTTTGGCAGTTTATTGAACGGCACGACAGAAAACCTATAATCTCGGCGAAAACTTCCGATTTTCGCCCAAGGATTGCGAGAATGACCGAAAAATCGACAGCTTCGCCCAGCACGCATGCCCAGGACGCCGAACTGATCGGGCCGGACAGAACGCTGCTGCTCGTCGACGATGACGCGCCGTTCCTTCGACGCCTTGCCCGCGCCATGGAAGCGCGCGGATTTACCGTCGATATCGCCGAGTCCGTTGCCGAAGGCATCGCCAAGGCGAAGGGCAACCCGCCGAAATACGCGGTCATCGACCTCAGACTTGGCGACGGCAGCGGTCTCGACGTGATCGAGGCGATCCGCAGCCGGCGCGACGACACCCGCATGATCATGCTGACCGGCTACGGCAACATCGCAACGGCCGTCAACGCGGTCAAACTCGGCGCGGTCGATTATCTCGCCAAGCCTGCCGACGCCGACGACATCTTCGCAGCCTTGGTGCAGCGTCAGGGCGAGCGGGTCGAGCCGCCGGAAAACCCGATGTCGGCCGACCGGGTGCGGTGGGAGCATATTCAGCGCGTCTATGAAATGTGCGAGCGCAACGTGTCGGAGACGGCGCGCCGGCTCAACATGCACCGCCGCACCCTGCAGCGCATCCTGGCCAAACGCGCGCCGAAGTAATCAGCCTTCGGCAGACCCGTCGCGGGAGCCGGAAACGATATCGCGAATGGAGTTGCCGAGTTCGCCGTTGCGCTCGGCTGCCCACTCCGCCAGCATCAGCCGCTGCGCGGCGGTGCGGGCAAAGAGCTGCAGCACCGATTTGCGGGTGGCCGGTGCCAGCCGATGTTCCGGTGCCTCGCGGATGATGTGCCCGTCATAGCCATCCGACAGCAGCAGGCCGCAATCCTGCGGAAAGATGTCGAGCGGAACGTCGCCATGGGTGGCGAAGAACAGCCGGTCGCAGTGCTGGCGGTAGTCCGGCCATTTTCGATCCACCCGAAAATCCTCGATCGACGTCTTGATCTCCACGATCCAGATCTCGCCCTTCGCCGACAGTGAGATGAGATCCGCGCGGCGGCCGCTGGCGAGCGTCAATTCCGGGAGCACCGAATGGCGCAGTTCGGCGAAAAGCCGCTGGACGCCGCGGCGTACCATGAGGGCGCGGTTCGATTGCCGACCGTCGACGAGGGGGTTGTCGCCATGGATCGAGAGAATTGTCATTGGCCTCAACTGCCTTGTGCTGCCGCATTTGTTGCAAAAAAGCCAGCGTCACGGAATTTACACTTTCCCGCCGCCTTGTCGCCGCGCAATCCCTTGCATAGCAGCAACTAATCGAAAATAACCGTAGGCACTGGTGGTCGGGGCCGACCCAGTTTTTCTTCGCTTCTCATTTTAAGAGACTCCTATGCGCTTCCGCAATGCCTTCCTCCTGTGCAGCCTGGCGGCGACACTCGCCGTGGCCGGCTGCTCGACGACTTCGACCAAGCCCGAGACGGCAAGCGGCGAGCCTGCGCCCGTGGCCGTGCAGGTCGCTTCCAATCAGATCTTCTCGGGCGATTATGGCGCAGTTGAGGATCACGGTTATGCGCTCCCCGCCATCCCGATCAACAAGGTCGACGGCCGCTTCCACCGCCAGATCGTCGATTATGCGACGAGCGAACGTCCCGGCACAATCGTCGTCAACACGCCGAACCGCTTCCTCTACTACGTGCTGCCCGGCGGCAAGGCCGTTCGCTACGGCATCGGCGTCGGCAAGGCCGGCTTTGCATGGGAAGGCGAAGCCTATATCGCCTGGAAGCAGGAATGGCCGATGTGGCATCCGCCGAAGGAAATGGCGGAACGCAAGCCGGAAGTGGCAAAGTACGTCGAGGCCGGCATGGGCCCGGGCCTGAAGAACCCGCTCGGCGCGCGCGCGCTCTATCTCTTCAACGACCAGGGCAAGGACACGCTGTTCCGTCTGCACGGCACGCCGGAATGGTCGTCGATCGGCACGGCCGCTTCGTCGGGCTGCATCCGCCTGATGAACCAGGACATCATCGATCTCTATTCGCGCGTCCGTCCGGGCAAGAATGCGCGCGTCGTCGTCCAGCAGTAAGACGCGACAGGAATGATCCAGTCCGAAGCCGCCGGGTTCCCCGGCGGCTTTTTTGTTGGCCGCATGACTTTACCGGCTTTACGTCGTACACCATACGCAGGGTTGCCCCGCTTCGAGCGCTTCAAACCAGGGTGGGTAGCGCGCGATTCCCTTTGGCACTTTTGTTCAAATGTTACGCAAAAAGATCGAAAATTCAGCGGGTTATTAAGTGATGGTTATCTAATTAACCCAAATGGTGGCGGCGAAATACCAAGCCAAAGGGACCGCCATGCTGATCAAGACCAAGCTCCTGAGTGCGATTGCACTGTTGTCACTCATCGCGGTCGGCATCGCCGTCTACAACCAGCATGCGCTGGCAGAAAACAGCGCGACGATGGATGCGGTCTACGCCGATCGGATCGTGCCGCTGAAGAACCTGAAGGCGACCTCCGATGCCTTTGCCGTCTCGATCGTCGATGCGGCGCACAAGGTGCGAAACGGCAATGCGACGATGGAAACCGGCCTTGCTTCCGTCAACGACGCGCGCCAGGTGATCACCGCCAACTGGGACGCCTATGTCGCAACCGCGATGACGCCGGAAGAGCATAAGCTTGTCGAAGGCGCCAAGCAGCAGATGGTGGTGGCGATTGATTCGATCGCGACGCTGACGAAGATCCTTTCGGCACGCGATTCCGCGGCACTCGACAGCTTCGTTCGCACGGCACTCTACGAAACCATCGATCCCCTGACCGAGAGCATTTCTGAAATTTCCGACCTTCAGGTCCACTTGTCGGATCGGGTGTTCCAGGAGCAGCACAGCAAATTCGAGACGGTGCGCGTGCTCAGCGTAGGCATCATCGTGCTGGTGCTGGTGCTGGCCGGCGCAACCTTCCTCGTCGTCTCTCGCGGGGTGATCGGCCCGCTCAGCCGCCAGATCGCTGCGATGCGCCGGCTGATCGACGGCCATCTCGACGATGACGGATCAGACATCGCCGGCAAGGACGAGATCGCAGAGATGGCGCGCGCCATCCAGTCGTTCCGGCAAGCGGCCCGGTCCAACCTGCGCCTGCAGGCTGAAGCCGAGGAGAGCCGCCGCAATGGCGAATCCGAACGCGTCCGCATGCAGGCCGAGGCGGAGCGCGCCGCACAGCAACGGCTTATTCAGGCCACATCAGGCCTGGCGACCGGCTTGCAGCGGCTTGCCGACGGCGATCTCGCAGTGCGGCTCGACGAACCCTTCTCGGCCGAATTCGAACAACTGCGTCACGACCTCAACAAGACCGCTGCGCAGCTCAACGATGCGATGCTCGCCGTTGCCGACAGCGCCGGAAACATCGGCCTCGGCACGAGGGAAATCAGCCAGAGCGCGGACGACCTGTCGAAGCGCACCGAACAGCAGGCAGCATCACTCGAGGAGACGGCGGCCGCTCTCGACCAGATCACCGCCAATGTCAGCAATTCCTCGCGCCGAACGGAGGAAGCCCGCGACGTGGCCGGTGAAGCCAAGACCAGCGCTGCACAATCGGCCGTGGTCGTGGCCAATGCCGTCGACGCGATGCGGCGGATCGAGGAATCGTCGAGCCAGATCTCCAGCATCATCGGCGTGATCGACGAAATCGCCTTCCAGACCAATCTCCTCGCCCTGAACGCCGGCGTCGAGGCGGCAAGAGCAGGTGATGCGGGCAAGGGTTTTGCCGTCGTGGCGCAGGAAGTGCGCGAGCTGGCACAGCGCTCGGCAAAGGCTGCCAAGGAAATCAAGGAACTGATTCGCAGCTCCAGTTCGGAAGTCGAAAGCGGCGTGCGGCTGGTGCGCGATACCGGCGAGGCGCTGAAGACGATCGAGGCGCATGTCATCACCATCAACGAGCATATGGCGGCCATCGCCACGTCGGCCCGCGAACAATCCGTCGGGCTGGCCGAGGTCAACACCGCCGTCAACCAGATGGACCAGGTGACGCAGCGCAACGCCGCCATGGTCGAGGAGGCGAACGCCGCATCAGCGACGCTTGCCCAGGAGGGCAGCAACCTTCGCGCCCTGATCGACAGGTTCCAGCTTTCCGGCGAGACCGGCGCGTCGGCGCAACCGGCGGCACGGAGAACCGCGCCGCGCGCCGTGATTTCTAACCAGCATGTGAACAACAGCCCTCGCCCAGCCGTTCGACCACCGGCCATGCCGCAGGCACGGGGCAACGCCGCCCTGTCCATCGACGGTTGGGCCGAGTTCTAGTCGCGCGCGTTTTCAGAGCAAGTTTGCTTGCGATTTCGGCGGCATGAGCGCGAAGAGCTCGGGCAAGTGGCGTAAGCGCCCTGCCGTTGCGTTTTACCCTCCCGCAACAGCGGTTGCGGGAAGGTCAGATCGCGGTCAAGGCGATCGGCAGCCTGATCAGGCGGCCAGCTCGGCCTTCAGCTCGCGACGGCGACGGTGCAGGACCGGTTCGGTGTAACCGTTCGGCTGCTCGCGGCCCTTGAGGACCAGCTCGAGCGCCGCCTGGAACGCGATAGAACCGTCAAAATTGCCGGCCATGGCGACATACTGCGGATCGTCTGCGTTCTGACCATCGACGACGGCGGCCATGCGCTTCATCGTTTCGACGACCTGCGCTTCACTGACCACGCCGTGGTGCAGCCAGTTGGCCATGTGCTGCGCCGAGATGCGCAGCGTCGCGCGGTCTTCCATCAGGCCGACATTATTGATGTCGGGCACCTTGGAGCATCCGACGCCCTGGTCGACCCAGCGAACGACATAGCCGAGAATGCCTTGTGCGTTGTTGTCGAGCTCGCGCTGGATCTCCTCCGGCGTCCAGTTGGGACGGCTGGCGACCGGCACCGACAGGATATCGCTGAGCTTGGCACGCGACCGGCTCTTGAGGCCGGCCTGGACGTCGGCGACGTTGACCCGGTGATAGTGGGTGGCATGCAGGGTGGCGGCGGTCGGCGACGGTACCCAGGCGGTGTTGGCGCCGGCCTTCGGGTGAGCGATCTTCTGCTCCAGCATCGCTGCCATCAGGTCGGGCATGGCCCACATGCCCTTGCCGATCTGCGCGTGCCCGGAAAGGCCGCATTCCAGACCGATGTCGACATTCCAGTTTTCGTAAGCGGCGATCCAGGCGGCCTGCTTCATGTCGCCCTTGCGGATCATCGGGCCTGCTTCCATCGAGGTGTGGATCTCGTCGCCGGTGCGATCGAGGAAGCCGGTGTTGATGAAGACGACGCGTTCGCGGGCGGCGCGAATGCACTCCTTGAGGTTGACCGTCGTGCGACGCTCCTCGTCCATGATGCCCACCTTCATGGTGTTGGCTGGCATGCCGAGCGCTGCCTCGACGCGCGAGAAGATCTCGCAGGCGAAAGCGACCTCTTCCGGGCCGTGCATCTTCGGCTTGACGACATACATGGACCCTTCGCGGGAGTTCATGCGGCGGCCGCCCTCACCGATGTCGTGCAGCGCGATCAGCGCGGTTGCCATCGCATCCATGATGCCTTCGGGCACTTCCGCGCCGTCGCGATCAAGAATAGCCGGATTCGTCATGAGGTGGCCGACATTGCGCACCAGCATCAACGAGCGGCCCGGCAGCGATAGCGTGCCGCCACCCGGCGCCGTGTAAACGCGATCGGCATTGAGGCGACGGGTGAAGCTCTTGCCGCCCTTGACGACCTCTTCCTCGAGATCGCCCTTCATCAGGCCGAGCCAGTTGCGGTAGACGACGACCTTGTCTTGCGCATCGACGGCGGCGACGGAATCTTCGCAATCCATGATCGTGGTGATCGCCGATTCGAGAATGACGTCCGAGATGTGGGCGGGATCGTCCTTGCCGATCGGCGTCGTCGCATCGAGCACGACGACGGCATGCAGATTGTTGTGCCGGAGAACGACCTGCGACGGCGCGTCCGGCGCGCCGGAATAGCCGGCAAACTGAGCAGGACTACGAAGCGTGGTCCTGGCGCCGCTCGAAAGCGCAACCGAGAGGCTGCCCGAAGCGACTGTCAGCGATGCGACATCCTTCCAGCTGCCGCTTTCCAGCGGCGCGCTCGCATCGAGGAAATCGCGCGCCCAGGCGATAACCTTGGCGCCGCGCTTGGGATTGTAGCCCCGCCCCTTTTCCGCGCCGTCCTCGTCGGAAATGGCGTCGGTGCCGTAGAGCGCATCATAGAGCGAGCCCCAGCGCGCATTGGCAGCGTTGAGGGCATAGCGGGCGTTCATGACGGGAACGACGAGCTGCGGGCCGGCGATCGTCGCGATCTCCGGATCGACATTGTCGGTCGAAACGGCAAACGCCGGGCCTTCCGGCAGCAGATAGCCGATCTCCTTCAGGAAACCCTGGTAGGCTTCAAGATCGTTCGGGGCGCCATTGTCGCGATACCAGGCGTCGATCTTGGCCTGCAGGTCGTCGCGCTTGGCAAGCAAGGCGCGGTTCTTCGGTGCGAGGTCATGGACGATCTTCGACAGCTCGGCGAAAAACCGCTCGGCATCGACGCCGGTTCCGGGCATCGCCTCGTTCACCAGAAAGTCATGCAGACCTGCATCGATCTTCAATCCAAACTTCTCAATGCGGTCCATCATCTTACTCCTTGAAACAGGCCACTCGCGCGCGTGAAAGGCCGGCAGTTTCTCATCAATTCATTCCCTGTCAATTCAGCAAGGATGCGAAGAATTGTTTCCAAAATGGAAAAGATCATCCATGCGCGATGCGGGGCCGGCCGCTCGCCTGGGCGATGAAGCGCGCCTCAATCAGCTTTGGGCTTCCTTCGACTTCGGGCGCATCGATTTCCTCGCGCAGCATCGAGACCGGCTCGTCGGCGCCGTTGGTGCGGGCGGCCTCGAGCGCCATCGTCTCGGCGCGACGGCGGGCGGCTGAGAAGGCCCGGTCCTGATCGAGGAAACGTTCGCTTGTCCCTGCCCCGTTGACGATGAAGATACCTTCTTCCGGCGTCGTGACGAACACTGTGACGGACGCCCGGACCTGGCCGACGACCGCCCCGACCGCATTGGCGACGTCGGCCTCATCGGGGATCGACGCGTCCGTGCCGAGCATGTCGGCAATAGCGGGATAATAGACCGGAGCCGAAGCCCCCAGACCGACAAGCGGGCGATCGAGGCCGAGCGAAAACCGCACGATGCCCGGCGCGCGCTTCAGCGCCCGATCGACCGCCTGCGAAACGGCCGGGTCGATGGCGCCAGCCCCGTCTTCGCCGAGACAGGCCTGCAGGATGACTTCCGACGATTGCCGCGTGACGCGGTCGACGATCATCTGGGCCATCGCCTCGGCAGAGGGGGCAATCGGCTGGCCGGAGCCGTCGCGGGTCCGCGCTGCAAGCTCGATGCCGAGACGCGCAGCATCAGCGCTCCATTGCGACTGCCGGCCGAGCACATGCATGGCGTCGGAGGGCGTCAGCCCGCAAATATGCACCAGGCCGCGCGCTACCAGCCGGTCCAGCGTTGCCCGTTGCGGCGTCGACGTCAGAAGGTTTTCAAGCGAGATCGGCGAAGCGCCAATGCGCTCGTAGAGCGCCTGCTCCTGTGGCTGCAGGCCGCTTGCCAGATGATCGGGCAGGCCGGTGCGGACGGCGAGCCGGCCGTTGTGCCGGCCGATATGCTGCGCGCGCATCTGCTTTTCCAGAACGGCGAGCACCGCATCGCCATGAAGTGCGGCTGCCAGACTGAGCGGCATCAGCCGCCTTGGGCCAAGATCGATCTTCGCCTTCAACCCGCGATCATTGATGCGAACCTCCGAATCGCCACCAAGGCCATAGGTGCGCATCGCCACCGCCTCGACCATGGTGCGGAAGCCGCCGACGACGGCACCTTCGGCGTCGAGCCGCGGCCGGCCGCGGTCGAGCACCGCGACGTCGGTCGTGGTACCGCCGATATCCGAGACGACAGCATTGTCGAGGCCGGTGAGATGGCGCGCGCCGACGAGGCTTGCGGCTGGGCCCGAGAGAATGGTCTCGATCGGCCGGAGCCTCGCCTCCTCGGCCGAGATCAGGGCGCCGTCGCCGCGCACCACCATCATGGGCACGTCGATACCGCGCGATTTCAGGAAGCCCTCGCAGGCGCCGATCAACCGGTCGATCATCGAGACCAGCCGGGCATTCAAAAGCGTCGTCAGCGCCCGACGCGGACCGCCGAGCTTGGAGGAGAGTTCGTGGCTGCACGTGACCGGCAGATGCGAGACTTCGCGGATCCGGTCGCGCACCCGCTGCTCATGGGCGGGATTGCGCACGGCGAAGTATCCGGCAATCGCAAAGGAGGACACCTGCTCAGCGAGGATCGGCAGGGCTTCGTCGAGCGCCGTCATGTCGAGCGGCGTTTCGCCGCCATGAACGTTGTGGCCGCCAGGAAGAAAGATTACCGGGTCTGTGCCCAGTGCATCCTGCAGGCCGTCGCGTTTCAGGTCCTCGGGGCCGAAGCCGATCATGACAAGGCCGGCACGGCCGCCCTGGCCCTCGACCAGCGCGTTGGTGGCAAGCGTCGTCGAGAGCGACACAAGGCTGATGGCGGAAGCCGGCACCGCCGCCTTCTGCAAAACCTGTTCGACGGCGCCGGAGATGCCGACGGCGAGGTCATGACGGGTGGTCAGCGACTTTGCCTTGGCGACCACGCCCGCCGTTTCCGAGAAGAGAACAGCGTCGGTATAGGTTCCGCCGGTGTCGATGCCGAGAAGAAGATGGGACGTCAATTCGAGCCAGTCCAGTGTTTCGGCCGGGGGCAGCCCCGGGTTCATTGGGGATCGATCCGGTGATATGACATATTGTGAGAGAAGGCCATCGCGTCGAGGACATTCACGGTCATCCCTGCGACACGGCGAAAACGGGAGAGCGGCATGGGATTTTCAAAGGGTTTCGCCGTCGCCGGCATCTGGGCCGCAGCATTGCTCTTTGCCCGGCCAGGCGGCGCACAGGACGCCGAGGAAGAAGAGTACAAGCCGCAGCTCCCCGATGTGGCGATCTACAAGGCGATGCTCGACGCCAACAAGCAGACCGGCTGGATCCAGTTTCGCAACTACGACGACCGGCAGCTGATCTACTTTACCGCATTGCAGACGATGCATTGCCGGCTATCGGAAATTCGCTACTCGATCAATTCCGACGCGCTCGACAAGCGCTTTCCGCTCGCCAAATGCAATCCGCAGATCCCCTTCAACCTGCCCGCCGACGAAACCGCTGAATATGTCTACATCTCGCTTGCCGCCAACGAAGCGAAGACACTGACCATCCAGGCGGTCTGGGACGATGGCGCCGGCAGCGAGATCGTCGTCTACAAGCCGTGCGACAATGTCGGGGACGCGACCTGCGCCGCGATCAAGACGATCAAGAAGCCATCGAAAGTGCTGCCGCAGCCGATGCCGGCGGATTCGCCGGTGCGCAGCGTGCAATCGCCCACGCCCGGCAAGACGTTCAGCGAGCCGAAACCCGCATCGGCAAGCCGCCCCGCGGTTGAGTAGTCAGCCGCTGCACCGGCCAGGGCCTGGTCTCGTCGGTCATGTCGAAACGGAACCGGTGCATCAGCACGGCAAGGGCGATGACAGCCTCCTGCAGCGCGAAGGTCGCGCCGATGCAGACACGCGGTCCGGCGCCGAAGGGCAGATACTGGAACCGATGCAGCTTCTCGCGGCTTTCCGGCAGGAAACGCTCGGGCATGAAGGCGCGCGGCCGATCCCAATAGAGCACGTGGCGGTGCAAGGTCCACGGCATCACCAGGACGGCGATGCCCTTGGGGATTCGGACGCGCTCGCCGCTCGGCGACGTCCATTCGTCTTCCTCGATGGCGGCGCGATTGATCGACGGCGCCGGCGGATAGAGCCGCATCGCCTCCTCGAAAGCTGCCAGCACATGCGGCATCAGGGTCAACCATTCGACCGGTTCGGCGCCACTGGCCATCACCGCATCGATTTCCGCCTCCATCTTTTCACGGAAGGCCGGCGTATTGGCGACGCAATAGAGCGTCCAGGCGAGCGCCCGGGCCGTCGTCTCGTGGCCCGCCCCGATGAAGGTGAGAATGTTGTCCTCGATCTCGGCGGTCGAAAGACCCTGGTTGCCCTCGATTTCCAGAAGCAGGGTGAGGAAATCGTTCGGCGCCGCCGCAGGATCGGCCGCAATCTTGCGCCGCCGCAGTGCCATCGTCTCTGAAACGATCGCCCGGAAGCGGTCCAGCACCTTCTTGCCGCCGATGCGGGTCAGCCGCGGCATCCATTCCGGCGCCAGCAACATATCCAGCGGATCGACGCGGCCCATGCGATGCAGCAGCTCCTCGACGCTCTGGACAAAGCCTTCCTTCTCGACGGCAATCTCGCCGGAAAACAGCGTCTCGGCGAGAATGTCGAACGTCAACTCCGTCATGTCGACGGCAACATTGCTGGTAAACGGTGCCTCAGCGGCGGGCGCATAGCGCTCGATAAATGCCTCGGTCGTTGCCAGCATCTGGCCCGCAAAGCCCTTGGCGTGGCGCGGCGTAAACACGGGCGCCATCGCCTTGCGCGACCGTTTCCATACCTCGCCTTCAGCCGTCAGCAAGCCGTCACGCAGTATGGGCCTGAGGATAAGCCGGCGAACCTGCGACATCTCGTAATTGCTGACATTGTCGACGAGGATGTAGCGGATGAGGCCGGGGTCGTTGACGATCAGCGTGCGCTGATTGATGAACTTGGTCTCGATCCAGGGCAAGGTGTAGGACGGCTCGCCCCACAGTTCGAGCGGATTGCGCAGAACGGTGGTGATGATTTTCAGGTAGGACGGCAGGCCGACCCGAGGTGTGGGAGCCGGCGGTTCGAACGGCTCCGGACGCATGTCCATGGTGATTGCCTTTCTCGATTACGCCAGGATTTCAGGTTTTTACGGCGCAATCAAGGAAAGTGCTTCACGTGAATCACAACAGGCCTTCGAGTTCCGCAAGCTTGTCGTTGACCAGCCAGCCGTAATAATTTTCCTCCGGCCACTGGGTCTCACCGCCCTGGTTACGCGCGGCAAGGGCTGCGGCGCGACGATCGGGATTGCCGATGTTGTAGAGCGTGGCGGTGACGCCCGGATTGCCGGAAATGTCGACGCCGGCGATCGACTTGTAGACATCGATCGAATGGCGGATCGAGGCGGCCATATAGGCGAGCGACACGTCCGGATCCATGATCGCCTCATAGACGCCGGCGGCGTTGGTCTCGTCGAGACGCTCGTAGCCCGAGGTCTTGGCGACAATGTCGGTCAGCATCAGGGCGGTCAGCGGATTGATCTGGCCAAGTCCGAAGGTCTGGCCGGCAAAGAACGGCTGGAAGAAGACGGCGCTGAAGCGATTGTTCGGGAAAGACTTGCCGCCGACGGACCTGCCGCGGAACTCACTGTCCCAGACCTGTTCGCGGCAGCTCCAGAGCGAATAGGAACTCTTCTTGCCGGTGCAGTCGGCAAATTGCGGACGGGCGACGAACTCGGCCACGGTCTCGCCGTCATAGCCGAACTGGAAACTGTTGCCGGCATAGGCGGCGGCCTTCACGTAATAGGACTGCAGCCGGTCATAGGCGTCGACATTATAGGTGTGCTCGCCGACGATTGCACCGATCATGTGGATCGGCGCAATGCCATAGGCGCGCGACGTCGACTTGATCTTGCTCATCAGTTGCTTGTCATTGGCAAGCAGGTCGCGGACCTTTTCGAATTTGGCGTCGAAAGAGGTGCGGCCGGCCTTGGTGCGGCGGACGGATGCGCCCGGGATGCCGGGTTGTTCGACATTCCGGTTGCCCGGCGGAACAACATTGGCCGCCACGGTCTGTCCTGCAGTCAGGCAAAACGTGGCAATAGCGAGCATGCAGGCGGTAAATCGCACGATCTCTTCTTCCTGTGAACGGTGGAGACGCCTATCCGGCGGCGCGGCTCCTACGACAAGATCATGTCGGAATAATGCCTCCCGCCACAATCGATTGCCCGACCGTGTTAGAAAAAATGAAGGCGCCTGTCGAGAGACAGGCGCCTTTCTTCTTCGGCGTTGCTTGGCGGCGAGGAGCTGAAGCCCCGTCCGCACGTCAAAGAATGTAGCGCGACAGATCCGTATTGGCGGCGAGATCGCCGACATGCTTGCGCACATACTCGGCATCGATCGTGACGGCCTGGCCGGCACTGTCGGGCGCAGTGAACGAGATCTCGTCCAGCACCCGCTCCATCACCGTCTGCAGGCGCCGGGCGCCGATGTTCTCGACGCTGGAGTTGAGCTGCACGGCAACATCGGCAAGCGCATCGATCGCATCGTCGGTGAAATCGAGCTTCACCTCCTCGGTTTCGAGCAGCGCCTTGTACTGGCGGATGAGGCTCGCCTCGGTCTCCGTCAGGATGCGGCGGAAGTCTTCCTTGGTCAGTGCGCGCAGCTCGACGCGGATCGGCAGGCGACCCTGAAGCTCGGGCAGAAGATCCGATGGCTTCGACACGTGGAACGCGCCCGAGGCGATGAAGAGAATGTGGTCGGTCTTGACCGGGCCATACTTCGTCGCAACCGTCGTGCCTTCAACCAGCGGCAACAGGTCCCGCTGCACGCCTTCGCGCGACACGCCGGCACCCATGCCGCCTTCGCGCGACGCGATCTTGTCGATCTCGTCGAGGAAGACGATGCCGTCGTCCTCGACCGCCCTCACCGCCTCGCGCTGGATCTGCTCATTGTCGAGCAGCTTGTCGGACTCGTCGTTGACGAGCACGTCATAGGAAGCCTTGACCGTGGTCTTGACCTTCTTGGTGCGCGCGCCCATTGCCTTGCCGAACATTTCCGACAGGTTGAGCACGCCAATATTGGCGCCCGGCATGCCGGGAATTTCGAAGCCGCCCGGCGCGCCGGTCTCGGCGACGTCGACCTCGATCTCCTTGTCGTCGAGCTCATTGGCGCGCAGCTTCTTGCGGAAACTGTCGCGCGTGGCCGGCGAGGCCGTTGCGCCAACCAGCGCGTCGAGCACGCGCTCTTCGGCATTCTGATGCGCCTTGGCCTTGACCTCGGCCCGGCGCTTTTCGCGCACCAGCCCAATGCCGACCTCGACCAGGTCACGGATGATCTGCTCGACGTCGCGACCGACATAGCCGACTTCGGTGAACTTGGTCGCCTCGACCTTGACGAAGGGGGCGCCGGCGAGCTTGGCCAGCCGGCGGGAGATTTCCGTCTTGCCGACACCTGTCGGCCCGATCATCAGGATGTTCTTCGGCATGACCTCGTCGCGCAGTTCGTCGCCGAGCTGCTGACGCCGCCAGCGGTTGCGCAGCGCGATAGCGACCGCACGCTTGGCGTCGTTCTGGCCGATGATGAAACGGTCGAGTTCCGACACGATTTCCCGGGGAGAAAAAGTACTCATCTAGTCCTCTCAAACTCGGTCCGCGTCAGCTCCATCAAGAGCGTGCGGCCGGATGCATCTATCCATTCGCCAAAGGGCACGAAGCCCGCTTTCGCATAGGCCCGGACGGCCCGTCTGTTGCCGGCATCGGGGTCGATCACGATCCGCGGCGCGCCAGCGGAAAAAAGCGTGTCCGCAAAGGCCCTGAGCGCCAGCGTCGCGACACCCTTGCCGGTCATCTCCGGCGGGCCGATGAAGATATCGACGCCGGGGACGTCGCCGGGCAGATCCTTCGCCCATGGCTCTTCGTCATAGTCCGATGGTGTCCAGGACTGGATGTAGCCCGCCGGCTCGCCGGCCACGTGGAAGATAAAGCCATCCACCTCGCCCGTGGCGCAGCCATCGCGGATCAACGCGACTTCCTTGTCCGGATCACCCCACCATTGCCGCACATGCGGCTCGCTCAACCAGGCACGCAGCATCGGCAGGTGGCCATCGGCCACCCGTTCGAAGCTGACATGGGCCTGATCATTGGGCATCCAGCGTCTCCACCACGATATTGTGGTTGGTATAGACGCAGATGTCGCCGGCAATTTCGAGCGCCCGGCGGGCGACTTCCTCGGCCGACTTGTCGCTGTCCATCAGGGCGCGGGCCGCGGCAAAGGCATAGTTGCCGCCCGAGCCGATGGCGATCGTTCCATGTTCCGGCTCCAGCACGTCACCGTTGCCGGTGATCGCCAGCGTGATCGACTTGTCGGCGACCAGCATCATCGCCTCGAGATTGCGCAGATACTTGTTGGTGCGCCAGTCCTTGGCGAGCTCCACGGCTGCGCGCATCAGCTGATCGGGGTACTGCTCGAGCTTGGCTTCGAGCCGCTCCAGAAGCGTGAAAGCATCGGCCGTCGCGCCGGCAAAGCCGGCAATGACGTCGCCCTTGGCGAGACGCCTCACCTTGCGGGCATTGCTCTTCATCACCGTCTGGCCAAGGCTGACCTGGCCGTCGCCGGCCATTACCACCTTGCCGTCCTTGCGCACCGTGATGATGGTCGTCGCGTGCATCGTTCCGTAGGGATTATGTTCACTCATTGAAGATACCTGTCGGCCCCAGAACCAGGGGCGTTGGGGGCTCGAACGAGCCTGGTTGCTTGAAGCCTATGTAAGTGCCTCTTGCGCGATTGCAAATCCCGGTGGGCCATGCAGTTGGCGGTAAATCAGGCCCATCGTCGAATCCGCCGAATCTCCGCCGCGGTTCTGGATATTTTCGCTCTCCCCTGATAAGGAGCGGCTCCAGCGCATTGAGGAGAGCCTGATGGCAGAAGCCACGTCCAGCCGCACCGCCCAAGTTTCGCGAAAGACGAATGAAACGGCCGTGTCCGTATCCGTCAACATCGATGGAACCGGAACCTCGAAGATCGCGACGGGTGTCGGCTTCTTCGACCATATGCTGGACCAGCTTTCCCGACATTCGCTGATCGACATGGAGATCAAGACCGACGGCGACCTTCACGTCGACGATCACCACACGGTCGAAGACACGGGCATCGCCATCGGCCAGGCCATTGCCAAGGCGCTTGGCGACCGGCGCGGCATTACCCGCTACGCCTCGCTCGACCTTGCCATGGACGAAACGATGACGCGCGCGGCAGTCGACGTGTCCGGCCGCCCGTTCCTCGTCTGGAACGTCGCCTTCACCTCTCCGAAGATCGGCACCTTCGATACCGAACTGGTGCGCGAATTCTTCCAGGCGCTCGCCCAGAACGCCGGCATCACGTTGCACATCCAGAACATCTACGGCGCCAATAACCATCATATCGCCGAGACCTGCTTCAAGTCCGTCGCCCGCGTTCTTCGCACGGCAACCGAAATCGATCCGCGCCAGGCCGGCCGCGTCCCCTCGACCAAGGGTACGCTTGCCTGAGCGGTCATTATCTGGCTGATCACCATGGCCTCTTACATGATCCTGACCCCGCCGGGCGGCCGCGCCGACGACGAACGGGCACGCTTTGTCGCTGACAGCTTTTCCTGGGGCGCCTTTCTGTTCCCTGCGCTCTGGCTTCTTGCCAGACGTAGGTGGCTCTTCGGAATCGCAGTTGCTGTTTTGCAAATCCTGTTAATCTCTGCGTCGACGATGTCAGGCGGCCTGCTACCGGCGCTTCTTTTGCATCTGGCGCTTGCCCTTTTGGTTGCACTCGAAGGCCCCATGTTCATCGTTCGCCGGCTCATTGCCCGCGACTGGACGCTGCACGCCATCGTGCCGGCGCGTGATCTCGAGACTGCCGAGGAAATCTATTTCGCGAACGTGCCCTCAACCGACCGGACGGCCGTTGTCCGGCCGGTTGTCGACTGGCCGAGGCAGACGGCGACAAATTCCGGCCCAGGCCTTGGGCTTTTTGAACCCTACGGAGAACGCTGATGCGCGTCGCCATTATCGATTATGGATCGGGCAACCTGCGCTCGGCAACGAAGGCCTTCGAACGCGCGGCGCGGGAAGCCGGCATCGACGCCGAGATCGACCTGACCGACAGGCCCGAACGGGTGGCGACCGCCGATCGCGTCGTGCTGCCGGGCGTCGGCGCCTACGCCGATTGTCGCCGCGGCCTTGCCGCGGTCGATGGCATGGAGCAGGCGCTGACCGAAGTCGTCGAAGCGGCCGGTCGTCCCTTTCTCGGCATCTGCGTTGGCATGCAGCTGATGTCGTCGCGCGGGCTCGAAAAGACCACGACCCATGGCTTCGGCTGGATCCCCGGCGATGTCGTCGAGATGAAGCCGGTCGATCCGTCGCTGAAGATCCCCCAGATCGGCTGGAATACACTCAGGCTAAACCGCGCACATCCACTGTTTGACGGCATCCGCACCGGCGAGGACGGCCTGCACGCCTATTTCGTGCACTCCTACCATCTGGCCGCGGAAAATGCCGGCGATGTCGTCGCCGAGGCGGACTATGGCGGTGCAGTCACCGCCTTCGTCGCCAATGGCAACACGGCCGGCTCGCAGTTCCATCCGGAAAAGAGCCAGGCGCTCGGCCTTACCCTCATCTCGAATTTCCTGCGCTGGAAGCCGTAACGGCAACGGCGATCTCTGATCGGACAGATACATGATCCTTTTTCCCGCTATCGACCTGAAAGACGGGCAATGCGTGCGCCTGAAGCTCGGCGACATGGAGCAGGCGACGGTCTACAACCCGGATCCCGGCGCCCAGGCGCGCGCCTTCGAGGAGCAGGGTTTCGAGTGGCTGCACGTGGTCGATCTCAACGGCGCCTTTGCCGGCGAGACCGTCAACGGTGCCGCTGTCGACGCGATCCTGAAGTCGACCAAAAACCCGGTGCAGCTCGGCGGCGGCATCCGCACGCTCGATCACATCGAGAACTGGCTGTCGCGCGGGCTTGCGCGCGTAATCCTCGGCACCGTCGCGGTCCGTGATCCCGCACTGGTGATCGAGGCGTGCCGGAAATTTCCGGGCAAGGTCGCGGTCGGCATCGACGCCAAGGGCGGCAAGGTTGCCGTCGAGGGCTGGGCGGAAGCCTCGGAACTCGGCGTGATCGAGCTTGCCAAGAAGTTCGAGGGCGCCGGCGTCTCGGCGATCATCTACACCGACATCGATCGCGACGGCATCTTGACTGGGATCAACTGGCCGTCGACGCTCGAACTCGCCGATGCCGTATCCATCCCGGTGATCGCGTCCGGCGGCCTCGCCTCGATGGACGATATCCGGCGCATGATCGCGCCGGATGCGGCCAAACTCGAAGGCGCGATCTCCGGCCGCGCGCTCTATGACGGCCGCATCGACCCGCAGGAAGCCCTGGCGCTGATCCGCGCTACGAGAAAGGCATGAGCCGATGACCCTCAAAGCCCGTGTTATTCCCTGCCTCGACGTCAAGGACGGCCGCGTGGTCAAGGGCGTCAACTTCGTCGACCTGATCGACGCCGGCGACCCGGTGGAAGCCGCCCGCGCCTATGACGCGGCCGGCGCCGACGAGCTCTGCTTCCTCGACATCACCGCATCCTCCGACAATCGCGAGACGATTTTCGACGTCATCGCCCGCACGGCCGAACAATGTTTCATGCCGCTCACCGTCGGCGGCGGCGTTCGCCAGGTGGCGGATATCCGCAAGCTGCTGCTCGCGGGCGCCGACAAGGTCTCGATCAACACGGCCGCGGTGAAAAACCCTGATTTCGTCGCCGAAGCCGCCGACAAGTTCGGCAACCAGTGCATCGTCGTTGCGATCGATGCCAAGAAGGTTTCGAAGGACGGCGAAGAGAACCGCTGGGAGATCTTCACCCATGGCGGCCGCCAGACCACCGGGATCGACGCGGTCGATTTTGCCCGCCGCGTCGTCGATCTCGGCGCCGGCGAAATCCTCCTGACCTCGATGGACCGCGACGGAACCAAGAGTGGCTACGACATCGCGCTCACCCGGGCGGTTGCCGATGCGGTGCGCGCCCCCGTTATCGCGTCCGGCGGCGTTGGCACGCTCGACCACATGGTCGCCGGCATCCGTGACGGCCATGCGACGGCGGTTCTGGCCGCCTCGATCTTCCACTTCGGCACCTATAGCATTGGCGAAACCAAGCGCTATATGGCCGAACATGGCATCGCCATGCGTCTCGATTGAGTTTTCAGGGTTTCGTTATGAGTGATTTTTCCCTTTCCGACCTCGAGACCATCGTCGCCGAACGCGCCAAGGCCTCTCCGGACGAATCCTGGACGGCGAAGCTGGTGGCACACGGCCAGCAGAAGGCGGCCAAGAAGCTGGGCGAGGAAGCGGTCGAAACCGTGATCGCGGCGATCGGCAACGACCGCCAAAATCTCGTCGCTGAAAGCGCCGATCTCATCTATCATCTGATGGTCGTATTGAAAATTGCAGACATTCCGTTGCAGGATGTTCTCGACGAACTTGCACGGCGGACAAGCCAATCCGGTCTGCAGGAAAAGGCTAATCGGCAGGATTCATGACCCTAGCTGCGCACGACATCGAAGCGGCCGACCTCCCCGACGATCCACAGAAGCGGGACACATCGCCCTATCATTTCTTCACCGCTGAGGAATGGTCGCGGTTTCGCGCCGACACGCCGATGACGCTGACGGCGGACGAAGTCCAGCGGCTTCGCTCCCTGAACGACCCGGTCGATCTGGGCGAAGTCCGGCAGATCTATCTGTCGCTGTCGCGCCTCTTGTCGACCCACGTGGAATCGTCGCAGATGCTGTTCGAGCAGCGCAAGCGCTTCCTCAGCATGTCCGAGACAAAGACGCCCTTCGTGATCGGCATTGCCGGGTCGGTTGCGGTCGGCAAGTCGACGACGGCTCGTATCCTCGCGCAGCTTCTGTCGCGCTGGCCCTCGAGCCCGAAGGTCGATCTCGTGACGACCGACGGCTTCCTCTATCCGAACGCCGTTCTCCAGCGCGAGAACATGATGGACCGCAAGGGCTTTCCGGAGAGCTACGATGTCGGCGCGCTGCTGCGCTTCCTGTCGGCGATCAAGGCTGGCCAGCCGAATGTCAGGGCGCCGAGCTACTCGCACATGACCTATGACGTGCTGCCGGATCAGTACACGGTCATCGACCGCCCGGACATCCTGATCTTCGAGGGCATCAACGTCCTGCAGTCACGCAATCTGCCGGCCGATGGCAAGATTGTGCCGATGGTGTCGGACTTCTTCGACTTCTCGATCTATATCGACGCCGAGGAAAGCCTGATCCACAGCTGGTACGTCAACCGCTTCATGCGGCTCAGGGAAACGGCCTTCAAGAACCCGGAATCCTACTTCCACCGCTACGCGACGATCAGCGAGGATGCGGCGCGAGCAATTGCCGAAGGGCTCTGGCACAACATCAACCTGAAGAACCTGCACCAGAACATCTTGCCGACGCGGCCGCGCGCCGACCTGATCCTGCAAAAGGGCCCCAACCACCTCACCGAGAAGGTGGCGCTGCGCAAGCTCTAGGGCGCCCTCGCCCGCGCGTATGACAGTGGCATCGCAAAGCGCTGCTCCGCCAAACGCAGTGCCATTCCGCCTGACAGGTGTCAGGGATTGACCCGACGCAGCGTCAGATTGAGCCGGCCGCCATTCTTCAGCAATGTCGACGTATCCGGATAGATCCGGTCGACGCCGTGAAAGGCCAGGCGTCCCTCGCCGCCGAGCACGACGATATCGCCGCTTTCGAGCCGGAAGGACATGGTCTGCCCGCCGCGCTGATTGCCGCCGACCCGAAACAGGCAGCTGTCGCCAAGCGAAATCGAGACGACAGACGTTTCCAGATCGCGCTCGTCCCGGTCCTGGTGCAGGCCCATGCGCGCCTCTGCGGAATAGAAATTCACCAGGCAGGCTTCCGGCCGCTTGTTGGTGGCCGCAACCGCATCCCAAATCTCAAGCAGAATGTCGGGCATCGGTGGCCACGGCCGTCCCGTTGCGGGGTGCTGCGGCTGATAGCGATAGCCCTTGTCGCGATCGGTCACCCAGCCGAGCGCACCGCAATTGGTCATGCGCACCGACATCGGCTTGCCGGTCTTCGGCATCTCCGGCACGAAGAGCGGCGCCGCGGAAACCACGCCGCGGATGGCTTCCACGATCGCTTCCTGCCGGGCGCGGTCGAGAAAGCCCGGAATGTGTTTTATGCCCTTGGGGAGAACCTGCATGAGGTTACCCTCACTCCAGCCCGAGTAATCTGGCCGGGACGCCGTAGCGCTCGGACCAACCGGCATAGGCAACATCCGTGGGGCCGACGACGTGGTCGACGAGGTTCCATCGGCCGCCCTGGAAGCTGACGAGCGCGAACACCGTCGAGCCGTCCATCATGTCCGCATCGTCGCGAAAGCCGGTCTGCGCGAGGTCAATCGCGCCGCCGCCGGGCCGCTGCGGCTCGACCTGGACGAAGGCCCAGTTTGGCGTCGCCCGCATCGTCGTGACGACGAACTCCACCGAGCCGCGCATTTCCGCCTCGACGGCGGGCCGCAAGGCATCGAGGATCGCTGCGCGCTCCGAACTGCCCTTAGCCGGCTCACGCAAGGTTTGCGCCGCACCGGAAGAGGCAAGTCCCAGACTTGCCATCACCAGAACGGCGCTTGAAAATACCCGCATCGACAACGCCGTCACGCGGCATCGAGATCCGGAATACGCAGCACCTGGCCGGGATAGATCTTGTCGGGATGGGTCAGCATCGGCTTATTGGCCTCGAAGATCACCGTGTGCTTGGCGCCCTTGCCCTTGCCGTACTGCGCTTCTGCGATCTTCCAGAGGTTATCGCCCTTTTTCACGGTGTAGAAGACCGGAGCCTTCGCGGCTGCCGGCGCTGCGCCGGCATCGGCGACCTTGAGCTCCGAGGCCTCGACCTGGGAAACGCCGAGCGTATTGCCGACGGCAACGACAGCCTTCTCGAAGGCCGTCTGGTCCTTGACGACACCCTTCAGCACCACCTTGTCATTGACGACTTCGACCTGGACATCCTTGGTGCCGAGATCGTGGGAGGCGAGCTCCTTCTGGACGCTTTCGGTGTCCGGCGCATCGTCGTCACCGCCGATGCCCAACTTCTTGCCGGCGTTCTTGATAAAACTGAAAAGGCCCATGGATCCCTCCTTCTGCAAAAAGCGCTCGGGGATAAGAGAGGGCGCATGGCGGCAAAAGACAAGAGACGGGCGAAAAGATTTCGCAACCGCAGATCAGTCGCCGCTCGGGCGGCCGCGCAGTTTCTTGGTCTCGCCACGGCCGGACTTTTCCTTCAGTCGGCGCTCGATCGATCCGCGCGTCGGCTTGGTCTTCCTGCGCGGCGGCGGTGGCGGCTCGGCCGCCTTGAGGATCATCTCCTTCAGCCGTTCGCGGGCATCCTCGCGGTTGCGCTCCTGGCTGCGAAACCGGCTGGCCTCGATCATCAGCACGCCATCCTTCGAGACGCGGCGTCCGGCAAGCTTGAGCGTGTTGGCCTTGATACGCTCGGAAAGCGCCGGAGATGCCACGACGTTGAAAAACAACTGGACCGCCGTCGACACCTTGTTGACGTTCTGCCCGCCCGGCCCGCCGGCCAGCACGAATTGCTCCGTCAATTCCCATCCGGCAATGACGATCGTGTCGTTAATGTAAAGCGGGTCGCTGGCCATGATTCACCTCGCCCCGATCTATGGCACAGCGCGAACCTCTTGAAAACATTCGCCACGAAAACGAAAAACCCGGCCGCTAGGGGCCGGGTTTCACGTGAATCATAGCCGGCAATGTTTACTCGGCGGCGATTTTCGTTCCAGGAGCCGCATCGCGAACGCTGCCATCGACGTGATCTTCGAACTTGGCGAAGTTGGCGATGAACATGTCGACGAGGCGGCGCGCCTGGGCGTCATAGGCATCGCCGTCGGCCCAGGTCGAGCGCGGATCGAGGATGCCGTCGTCGACGCCCGGCACCGAAACCGGTACGGCGAAGCCGAAGTTGGGGTCGGTGCGCAGTTCGGCCGCGTTCAGCGAGCCGTCAAGCGCTGCAGCAAGCAAGGCGCGTGTCGCCTTGATCGGCATGCGGTTGCCGGTTCCATAGGCACCACCGGTCCAGCCGGTGCTGACCAGCCAGCAGGTGACGCCGTTCTTGGCGATCAGATCCTTCAAAAGGTTGCCGTATTCGGACGGATGACGCGGCATGAACGGCGCGCCGAAGCAGGTCGAGAACGTCGCTTCCGGCTCGGTAACGCCCTTCTCCGTGCCGGCAACCTTGGCGGTGTAGCCGGACAGGAAGTGGTACATCGCCTGTTCCGGCGTCAGCTTGGCGATCGGCGGCATCACGCCGAAGGCATCGGCGGTGAGCATGATGATCGTGCGCGGCTGCGGCGCGGTGCCCGTTTCGCTGGCATTGGGGATGAAATCCAGCGGATAGGCGCAGCGGGTGTTTTCCGTCAGCGAACCGTCGTCGAAATCGGGAACCCGGCGTTCGTCGAGAACGACGTTTTCCATCACGGTGCCGAAGCGGCGGGTCGTGGCGAAAATTTCCGGCTCGGCGGCTTCCGAAAGACGGATGGCCTTGGCGTAGCAGCCGCCTTCGAAGTTGAAGACGCCCTCGTCGCTCCAGCCATGCTCGTCATCGCCGATCAGAGTGCGGGTGGGATCGGCCGAAAGCGTGGTCTTGCCGGTGCCCGACAGGCCGAAGAAGATGGCGGTATCGCCTTCCGGGCCGACATTGGCCGAGCAGTGCATCGGCATGACGCCCTTCTTCGGCAGAAGATAGTTGAGAACGGTGAACACCGACTTCTTCATCTCGCCGGCATAGGACGTGCCGGCGATGAGGATGAGGCCGTTGGTGAGATCGCAGGCGATGACCGTTTCGGTGCGGCAACCGTGCCGCTCCGGATCAGCCTTGAAGCTCGGCAGGTCGATGATCGTCAGCTTCGGCAGGAAGGAAGGAAGTGCCGCAAGGTCCGGACGGATCAAGAGGTTGCGGATGAACAGCGAATGCCAGGCATATTCGGTGACAACACGCGTCGGCAGGGCATTGTCCTTGTCGGCACCGCCGACCAGGTCCTGGACATAGAGCGACATGCCCTTGGCATGGTCGAGCATATCCTGGCGCAGAATGGCGAAATGTTCCGGCGACAGCGGCTTGTTGTTGTCCCACCAGATCTGATCGTCGGTGGAAGCGTCGCGAACGACGAACTTGTCCTTCGGCGAGCGGCCGGTGTGCTGGCCGGTGCGGGCAACGATCGCGCCATGTGCGGTCAACTGAGCTTCGCCGCGGCGAAGGGCTTCTTCATAAAGGTCTGCGGCTTCGAGGTTGTAGCGGACCACGTCGAGATCCGTAAAGCCGAGTTTTTCCAAGCCGTTCGCTGCGTTGCGAGTGCCGAGTTGCTCCATGGTCAAGCTTCCTTCGTGTTTGGCCATTGGCGTTGAATTTGGCCGGACATTACTTGCATGCTCGCTCAAAAACAAGGCGACGTCAAAAAAAGAATAATGATTTCAGTATATTAATCGATTTAAAGAAAATTATCGTTTTTTTAATCGGTTGAAACCGCGTTCCCTGCGCCTTATCTGCCCTCAGGCAACGGAGTGTACGCTTGCGGGCTTTTTGGGCTTCGCCACAATTTGTTCCACCTTTATACTCAAGTAACGCACCCGTGACTCGCGGTTGCCGCGGATTCGAAGACGAAACCGGCGATCGGCCTCAAATGACGGAGTTGAACACGATGCAGACCATCGCGCTTGTCGATGATGACCGGAATATCCTGACGTCCGTATCCATCGCGCTTGAAGCTGAAGGCTACAAGGTCGAGACCTACACGGACGGCGCCTCCGCGCTTGAAGGCCTCCTGGCCCGGCCGCCGCAGCTCGCGATCTTCGACATCAAGATGCCGCGCATGGACGGCATGGAACTGCTGCGGCGCCTGCGCCAGAAGTCGGATCTGCCGGTGATCTTCCTGACGTCGAAGGACGAGGAGATCGACGAGCTCTTCGGCCTGAAGATGGGTGCCGACGATTTCATCACCAAGCCGTTCTCGCAGCGCCTGCTGGTCGAGCGCGTCAAGGCGATCCTGCGACGGGCGGCCAACCGCGAAGCGGCGGCAGCCGGCGGCGCCACCGGCGCACCGAAGTCCTCCGACACGCCGACCC
The DNA here is from genome assembly GCF_031989085.1 of Ensifer sp. Taxonomy (NCBI): domain Bacteria; kingdom Pseudomonadati; phylum Pseudomonadota; class Alphaproteobacteria; order Hyphomicrobiales; family Rhizobiaceae; genus Ensifer; species Ensifer sp. The sequence continues at coordinate 94,108 of NZ_DALZXU010000012.1, read as the reverse complement.
GCTCGTTGGAGCGCGGACAGCTGGCCATGGACCAGGAGCGCCATACCTGCACCTGGAAAAACGAGCCGGTCACCCTGACGGTCACCGAGTTTCTCATTCTTCACTCGCTTGCCCAGCGCCCGGGCGTGGTCAAGAGCCGCGACGCGCTGATGGATGCGGCCTATGACGAGCAGGTCTATGTCGACGACCGCACCATCGACAGCCACATCAAGCGGCTGCGCAAGAAGTTCAAGATGGTCGACAACGATTTCGACATGATCGAGACGCTGTATGGCGTCGGCTACCGCTTCCGCGAGATGGCTTAAACCGCCTCTAAGCCGCTGCCGGGTGACTGCTTGAACCGACACCGGTTCGAGGAGAAAGACCTGCAGCGGTCCCTCCCGGCCACAGCGTCCTTCGCGCGACCATGTATGACCCGCGGCGTTGCGGGACTTGCCATCGCGTCGTTTGTGGAGCATTCAGAACCGATGCGACGGCGGGCAGGCTTCGACCCGCCGCTTGGCTCGGCCGGTGGCATCGGAGCCACGAGACCGAAGACCAGAAAAGAACATCAACAGACCTGCGAGACCGGGCATACCGGCAACGCTTGGTCGCAACCGGAAAATACGGCGGGAATGATCCGCTACGGGAGCGGAAGACTTGGTGGAAGTCTTGCAAGGCGATATCGACGAGCTTGACGGACGGGCAACGGCCCGCAACGGCCGGCGCTGGGCCTATTCCTTCACGCTTATTCGCCGCCTGTTCGGCAACGCCGTCTTTTCCAGCCTGACGCGACGCATCGTCTTCTTCAACCTCGTCGCGCTGGTGGTCCTGGTCGGCGGGATCATGTATCTCAACCAGTTCCGAGAGGGGCTGACCGACGCCCGCGTCGAAAGCCTGCTGACGCAGGGCGAAATCATTGCGGGCGCGATCTCTGCCTCCGCCTCGGTCGACACCAACTCGATCACCATCGACCCCGAAAAGCTGCTCGAACTGCAGGCCGGCCAGAGCATCACGCCGTTGCCGAGTGACGAGGACCTGGATTTTCCGATCATCCAGGAGCGGGTCGCGCCAGTTCTGCGGCGGCTGATCTCTCCGACCCGCACACGCGCGCGCCTGTTCGACGCGGACGCCGACCTGCTGCTCGATTCGCGCCATCTCTATAGCGGCGGCCAGGTGCTGCGCTTCGACCTGCCGCCCATCGATCCCGAAACCACAGGGCTTGAAGAAAAATTCGGGAGCTGGCTCAACAGGCTGCTGCTGCCGGGCGACCTGACGCTTTACAAGGAGCCGCCCGGCGGCAACGGGTCGATCTATCCCGAGGTCATGAACGCTTTGACCGGCGTGCGCGGCGCCGTTCGCCGAGTCACGGAAAAGGGCGAGGTCATCGTCTCGGTTGCCGTGCCGGTGCAACGGTCCCGCGCCGTTCTCGGCGTGCTGCTGCTCTCCACCCAGCCGGGCGATATCGACAAGTTCGTCCATGCCGAGCGCCTCGCCATCATCCGGGTGTTCGGGGTGGCTGCCCTCGTCAACGTGATTCTTTCGCTGCTTCTGTCGTCAACCATCGCCAATCCGCTGCGGCGCCTGGCAGCGGCCGCCATCCGGGTGCGCCGCGGCGGCGCCAAGGAGCGCGAGGAAATCCCGGATTTCTCGTCGCGACAGGACGAAATCGGCAATCTCTCGATCGCGCTGCGCGAAATGACGACGGCGCTTTACGACCGGATCGCCGCGATCGAGAATTTCGCCGCCGACGTCAGCCACGAGCTGAAGAACCCGCTGACCTCGCTGCGCAGCGCCGTCGAGACCTTGCCGCTTGCGCGCACCGAGGAATCGAAGAAGCGGTTGACCGACGTCATCCAGCATGACGTGCGCCGCCTCGATCGCCTGATCAGCGACATCTCCGACGCATCGCGGCTCGACGCCGAACTGGCGCGCAGCGATGCCAAGGTGGTCGACCTGGAAAAGCTGCTCGGCGATCTTGTCGATATTTCCCGACAGATCCGCAGCAAGAAGAAGCCGGTGCTGCTCGACTTCGTCATCGACCGCAAGGACAGTCCCAAGGCGCGCTTCGCTATCAACGGTTACGAACTGCGCATCGGCCAGATCATCACCAACCTGATCGAAAACGCCCGCTCCTTCGTGCCCGAACAGGGCGGCCGCATCGTCGTGCGCCTCACCCGTTCGCGGTCTCGCTGCCTGGTCTATGTCGAGGACAATGGTCCCGGCATCCAGGCGGAAGACATCGACCGGATCTTCGAGCGTTTCTACACTGACCGCCCTGATGGCGAAGACTTCGGCCAGAACTCCGGCCTCGGCCTGTCGATCTCCAGGCAGATCGCCGAAGCGCACGGCGGCACGCTGAAGGCCGAAAACATCATGGGGCCCGACGGACAGATCGTCGGCGCCCGCTTCGTGCTTTCCCTTCCCGCCGAGCCGCACGCGTGACAGCGACCGGTCGCAACGTTCACGGCACCGCGATCGTGCTTGGAACGACCGGTTTCCTGATCATCGGCCCTTCCGGCACCGGAAAATCGAGGCTGGCGCTTTCCTGCATCTCGGCCGCCAGGCAGATGGGCCATTTTGCCGCACTGGTTGCCGACGACCGTGTCGACCTGTCGATGGAACATGGCAGGATCGTCGCCCGTTGCCCGGCGTCGATCGAAGGGCTGATCGAGGTCCGAGGCGCCGGCATTGCCAGGGTCGAGACGGTCGCTGCCGCGGTGATGAACTGGGCAATTCTGCCCGTAAGCCCGCCTTTCGACCCGCGCATGCCGCCTGAGAACGAGACGTTTCCCCTGCCTGTGGGTGGCAGCCTGCCGATTGTTCGCGTCCCCATTGAAAGTGGCGTGCATATGCTTGCCGTTCTGAGAGCGCTGCTACCCGAAAAATTAGGATTTTAGCTATAGTTGCAGGCAACCGGGCTGGTTTTTCGGCATTTTTGGCTTGCACTTCGCCTTTTCCTTGCCAAGATGACCGCCCCAACAGGTGGACGAAATTGCTGCATTGCGATATCTGACCATCAGTGAATTGCGCGTGCAGTCGGAGAAAAGATACCCATGATCGGACTTGTGCTTGTCACCCATGGCAAGCTGGCTGAGGAATTCCGGCATGCGCTCGAGCATGTCGTCGGTCCGCAAAAAGCTATCGAGACCGTTTGCATCGGCCCCGAGGACGACATGGATCAGCGTCGGCAGGATATCCTCGACGCCGTCACCACCGTCGACGAGGGCCATGGCGTCATCATTCTTACCGACATGTTCGGCGGTACGCCTTCGAACCTCGCCATCTCCGTCATGCGCAGCGGCACCGTGGAAGTCATCGCCGGCGTCAACCTGCCGATGCTGATCAAGCTCGCCGGCGTGCGTGGCGAAAGCGACATGGACAAGGCGCTCGCGGAAGCCTCGGAGGCAGGCCGCAAGTATATCAACGTCGCCAGCCGGGTCCTGAGCGGAAAATGATGGACCATCGCCCCGGCATGTCGCTGACCCGCGACCTCCTCATCGTCAACAAACGGGGGCTCCATGCCCGCGCTTCGGCAAAGTTCGTGCAGACGGTCGAGGCCTTCGATGCCGAGATCACCGTATCGAAGGACGGCAGCACGGTCGGGGGCACATCGATCATGGGCCTGATGATGCTGGCCGCCAGCACCGGCTCCAGCGTCTGCGTCACCGCAAGCGGCGCGCAGGCCGAAGAGGCGCTGAATGCGCTCGACGCGCTGGTGCGCGACAAGTTCGGCGAAGAGATGTGACCGACAATATAAAGATATAAAGACTTCTTTATATCGAGGTTGCCCTCCCCCGGGATTCCTGATAGATCCATGGCACTCTCACCGCGATGCAATGCGCGGGAGGCATAGTCGTGCCGCCGGATGGCCAGAGGGCCAGAGCGGCTTGAAAAGATCAGCCTGGAGAATTTCATGACCACCACTCAGGATTACATCGTCGCCGACATCGGTCTTGCCGATTTCGGCCGCAAGGAAATCACGATCGCCGAAACTGAAATGCCGGGCCTGATGGCCTGCCGCGAAGAGTTCGGCGCATCCAAGCCGCTCAAGGGCGCCCGGATCACCGGTTCGCTGCACATGACGATCCAGACCGCCGTGCTGATCGAGACGCTCGCTGCTCTCGGCGCCGACATCCGCTGGGCTTCGTGCAACATCTTCTCGACCCAGGATCACGCAGCGGCGGCGATTGCTGCCAGCGGCATCCCGGTCTTCGCGGTCAAGGGCGAATCGCTCGAGGAATACTGGACCTACACCGACCAGATCTTCCAGTGGGCTGACGGCGGCGTCTCCAACATGATCCTGGACGACGGCGGCGACGCCACCATGTACATCCTGCTCGGCGCCCGCGCCGAAGCCGGCGAAGATGTTCTCTCCAACCCGGGTTCGGAAGAAGAAGAGATCCTCGTCGCGCAGATCAAGAAGCGCCTTGCCGCTTCGCCGGGCTGGTTCACCAAGCAGCGCGACGCCATCAAGGGCGTGACCGAAGAAACCACGACCGGTGTCAACCGCCTGTACCAGCTCCAGGCCAAGGGCCTGCTGCCCTTCCCGGCGATCAACGTCAACGACAGCGTCACCAAGTCGAAGTTCGACAACAAGTACGGCTGCAAGGAATCGCTGGTCGACGGCATCCGCCGCGGAACCGACGTGATGATGGCCGGCAAGGTTGCCGTCGTCTGCGGTTATGGCGACGTCGGCAAGGGTTCGGCCGCTTCGCTCTCGGGCGCAGGCGCCCGCGTCAAGGTCACGGAAGTCGACCCGATCTGCGCGCTTCAGGCCGCCATGGACGGTTTCGAAGTCGTCCAGCTGGAAGACGTCGTTTCGTCTGCCGACATCTTCATCACGACGACCGGCAACAAGGACGTCATCCGCATGGACCACATGCGCGAGATGAAGGACATGGCGATCGTCGGCAATATCGGCCACTTCGACAACGAAATTCAAGTTTCCGCGCTGCGGAACCTGAAGTGGACGAACATCAAGCCGCAGGTCGACATGATCGAGTTCCCGAAGGGCAACCGCATGATCCTTCTGTCGGAAGGCCGCCTGCTCAACCTCGGCAACGCCACCGGTCACCCGTCCTTCGTGATGTCCGCCTCGTTCACCAACCAGACGCTGGCCCAGATCGAGCTCTTCACCAAGGGCGAGAACTACAAGAACGAAGTCTACGTTCTGCCGAAGGCACTCGACGAGAAGGTCGCTCGCCTGCACCTGAACAAGCTCGGCGCCAAGCTGTCCGAGCTGTCGAAGGAACAGGCTGACTATATCGGCGTTGGCCAGCAGGGCCCGTTCAAGGCCGAACACTACCGGTACTAGTCCTTACCCGGGCAATCCACAACATGTTGTGGCCGCGTTCTTGACAAGAGAACGCGGCCTCTTTTTTGGGCGGCTCCCTTCCCGGCGATTCGACTAAGAAGTATGCTCTAACCCATTGATTCGTGATGCCGGTGCGGACCTTCGGGCATTGCGAGTGGGATGTCTTGTCGGCAAGCGGCAAACAGACGGAGACAGACCGGGGATGCAACCAGAACTGACGCGAACCCTTCAGGGGATCGCCGGGACGGCGCATGGCACGACAGGGCCGGCAGCACCCTTCGGACAGACGGGGACGGCAGCGCCATGACAAAAGCACACGAAACCACATCGGGCGTACGCCGCAGAGCCCCGGTCATCCTGCGCCGTCTGATGGCCTGCACGGCACTGTTTGCCGCAACGGACGCGGTCGCCCAGGTCACCGTACAGAAGGCGAATATCTTCGGCTCCTCGGAAGTCGTCACCTTTTCCGTTCTCATAGGCGTCATTTCCGCGGCAATGATCTCGGCCATCTGGCTGATCCGGCAACGCGGCAACATCGAAGCGGAAAACCGCGAGCTTCGCTCCGACCTCTCCGACGCCAACCAACGTCTTTCGCGCTTCCAGGCGCTCATTGCCGACAAGAACCGCCGCATCGTCATCTGGGACGGCCTTGCCGAGCGGCCCGAACTGCTGGGCCAGCTGCCGGCAGAAACCGGCGCGCCGGCGGACGATCGCGAATTTCTGGCGTTCGGACGCTGGGTCAAGGGCAACTCCGCCAGCGAACTGGAAAAGGCCATCGATGCCCTGCGCACCGATGCGCGCAGCTTCGATCTGGTGCTGGAAACGCAGCGCAACGAGATCCTGGAGGCCCAGGGCCGTGTTTCCGGTGGACGCGCATTCGTGCGTTTCATTGCGCTCAACAACATGCGGGCGGAACTCGCCGAGCTGAAGCTCGAGCGCGATCGCCTCAACAATTCGCTGATGTCCTTCCGCACGCTGCTCGACGCCATCGACCTGCCGGTCTGGCAACGCGGCACCGACGGCGCGCTCAGCTGGGTCAACGAAGCCTATGCCGACGCCGTGGAGGCGCCGAATGTCGCAGCGGCCATCGCCGAAGGTCGCGAACTGCTGGCGACGATCGCGCGCGAAAAGATCCGCGCCGTTTCGACCTTCGACGCGCCTTTCCGCGACAAGCTATCGACAGTGGTCAAGGGCAACCGAACCTTCTTCGACGTCGTCGACGCGCGCAGCCCGGCCGGAACGACCGGCATCGCCATCGATGTCTCCGGCGTCGAAGCCGTGCGCGAAGAACTCACACGCACCCTCAAGAGCCACGCGGAAACGCTCGACCATCTGGCGACTCCCGTCGCCATCTTCGACGGCAATCAGCGTCTGCAGTTCTACAACCAGGCTTTCCAGCGCCTCTGGAACCTGGACATGGGCTTCCTCGAGCGCAAGCCGGACAATGGCGAAGTGCTCGACCGCCTGCGCTCGGGCGGCCAGTTGCCGGAACAGCTCAACTGGAAACAGTGGAAGGCGACCGCGCTGTCCGTCTACCAGGCGCTCGATACCCAATCCGACCTCTGGCACCTGCCGAACGGCCAGACCTTGCGGGTGTTTGCCACGGCACGGCCGCAGGGCGGTGTAACCTGGGTGTTCGAGAACCTGACCGAGAAGGTCGATCTGGAAACTCGCTACAACACGCTGGTGCAGGTGCAGGGCGAGACCATCGACCATCTTGCCGAAGGCGTGGCGGTGTTCGGTCCCGACGGCCGCATCCGGCTTTCCAACCCGGCCTTCCGGGCGATCTGGGGCATCAACGAGACCGAGGCGAAACCCGGCACCCATATCCGCGCGATCGAGCAGGCCTGCCTGATGTCCTATGACCAGCCTGATGGTTGGAAGCGGTTCTCCCACATCATCACCAGTTTCGATGACGAAAGGCCTTCGAGCCGCGGCATTCTCGAACTGCGCACCGGCCTGATCCTCGATTTCGCCGTCATTCCGCTGCCGAACGCCCAGACGATGCTGACCTTCGTCAACATCACCGACAGTGTGCGGGTCGAGCGGGCGCTCACCGAGAAGAATGACGCGCTGCGCAAGGCCGACGCGCTGAAGAACGATTTCGTCCACCACGTCTCCTACGAGTTGCGCTCGCCGCTGACCAACATCATCGGCTTTGCGGATCTGTTGAAGACGCCGGCCTTCGGCGATCTCAACGATAGACAGGCGGAGTATGTCGACCATATCGCCACCTCCTCGTCGCTGCTCCTGACCATCGTCAACGATATTCTCGATCTCGCGACCGTTGACGCCGGCATCGTCGAACTCGACATGTCCGAGATCAACCTCACCGATTTCCTCGACGACATCGCCCACCAGATGGCAGACCGGCTGGTCGAAGGCGGCGTGACCCTGCGCATCGCGGCGCCGGACAATCTTGGCCGCATGGTCGCCGACCAGCAGCGACTGAAGCAGATCTTCATCAAGCTATTGACCAACGCCGCCAACTTTGCGCCTGACGGCAGCGTCATCGAACTTGCCTGCCGGCGCGAGGGCGGAGACTTCGTCTTTTCCGTTTCCGACACTGGCCCCGGCATTCCGCAGGATGTGCTCGATACCGTGTTCAATCGCTTCGAAAGCCATGGTCAGCGCGGCGGCGCCGGCCTCGGCCTGTCGATCGTCGAGAGCTTTGTCAGCCTTCACCACGGCACCGTATCGATCCGCAGCCGCGAGGGCGAAGGCACCGAAGTCAGCTGCCGCATTCCTTCGGCAGAGATCCCGAAGATCGTCGCGGCGGAATAATGCAGCCGATCACCCGCTTTCTGGAGGACGAGGCCGCCACGATCCAGTTGGGCGAAGACCTCGCCCTGGCGCTGAAGCCGGGCGACTGCCTGGCGCTGTCGGGCGATCTCGGAGCCGGCAAATCGACGCTCGCGCGCGCCTTCCTGCGCGCCATTGCCGACGATGACACCCTCGAAGTTCCGAGCCCGACCTTTACCCTGGTGCAGAGTTACGAACTGCGCATTCCCGTCGCCCATTTCGACCTCTATCGCCTCGGCCATGCCAGCGAACTCGACGAACTCGGTTTCGACGAGGCGCTGTCCCTCGGCGTCTGTCTCGTGGAATGGCCCGAGAGAGCCGAAGAGGCTTTGCCGGCGAACCGCATCGTTTTGTCGATTAGCCATGAGGCGACCGGACGATCGGTCAGTATCTCCGGTCCAGACAATGCCCTTGAGCGCATTGCCCGCACGCTGGCGATCCGCGACTTCCTGACGGAAAACGGATTTCGAGACGCACGACGCCGACATCTGAGCGGCGACGCGTCGGTCCGGGCCTATGAGCGCGTCGACGGCCGGGACGGGCATCCGGTCAGGATCCTGATGGATGCGGCGCGGCACAAGCCAGGTCCGATCCTTCAGGACGGCAAATACTACCAGCAACTTGCGCATATCGCCGAGGACGTGATCCCCTTCGTCGCCATCGACGAGCTGCTCCGCGAGCGCGACTTCGCAGCACCGGCGATCTACGCGCGCGATCTCGACCAGGGCATCCTGCTGATCGAGGACCTCGGCTCGGACGGCATACTCGATGAAGACGGCGCGCCGATCGAGGCGCGCTATGTCGAAAGCGCGCGCCTGCTCGCCCGGCTTCACGCTGCACCGGCCAGGCGCGAGATCGTGCTTGCCGGCGGTGTCGAACACCATATCCCGGACTTCGACCGCACGGCGATGAAGATCGAGACGCGGCTTCTCATCGACTGGTATCTGCCGTGGAAGCGTGGCACGCCGGCGACGGAACCGGAAAAGCAGGAATACGCTGCGATCTGGGATGGGCTGATCGACCTCGTCGAGACGTCCGAAAAGAACCTGCTGCTGCGGGATTTTCATTCGCCGAACATCATCTGGCGTGCGGAGCAGGACGGTATCCAGCGGATCGGACTGATCGATTTCCAGGACTCGATGATCGGGCCGACCGCCTATGACGTGGCATCGCTGGTGCAGGACGCCCGGGTGACGATCGAGCCGGCGCTGGCGCACCAGATGATGGATGCCTATCTCGCCGATCGCCGTGCCGCCGGCCCGTTCGACGAGGCACTGTTCCTGCGCGACTGGCACCTGATGTCGGCGCAGCGCAACTGCAAGCTCGTCGGCATATGGGTCCGGCTGATGCAGAGGGACGGCAAACCCGTCTACATGAAGCACATGCCGCGCACTTTCGCCTATCTTGAAGTCGCCCTCCGCCACGAGGCGCTGAAACCCTTGCGCGACTGGTGTATGAAGACGGGACTAATCGGTCCCGAATCAGCGAACTGACAGAGAAGCAATGTCGATCAGCAATGCGATGGTGCTCGCCGCGGGCCTCGGTACCCGTCTGCGCCCGATCACCAACACCATCCCCAAGCCACTGGTGAAGATCGCCGGCAAGCCGATGATCGACTACGTGCTCGATCTGCTTGTCGACGCCGGCGTCACCACGGCCGCCGTCAACGTGCACCATTTCGCCGACCAGATGGAGACGCATCTGGCGCAGCGCTCGGCACCCGAGATCGTCATTTCCGACGAGCGCGACGGGCTGATGAATTCCGGCGGCGGGCTGGCCAAGGGTCTGAAGCTGCTGGCCGATGGGCCAGTCCTGGTGATGAATGCCGATCTATTCTGGATCGGCGAGAACGCCGATGGCCCCAGCAATCTCGCACGGCTTGCCAGTTTCTTCGATCCGGCCCGGATGGACATGGCGCTGCTTTGCGTGCGCGACGAGGATACGACCGGACACAATGGTAAGAAGGATTTTTCGCTCGGCGCGGACGGGCGGCTGGTGCGCTATGCCGAAGGCATGGACAATCCCGTCGTCTATGCCGGCGCGATTGCGCTCGACAAGACGCTGTTTGCCGATGCACCGGATGACGCATTCAACCTCAACATCTATTTTGACCGGGCGATCGCATCCGGCCGGCTATTCGGCATCGTGCTTGACGGCCACTGGATGACCGTCGGGACGCCGGAAGCAATCGAGGACGCCGAAGCCGCAATCCGCCGCTATCAGCCGGGGGGATGATCGTGTCCTTGCGCGCACCAAACGTCTTCACCATCCCGCCGGGCCTGCCCTTCCTGAAGACGCTCGCGCGCACGCTCTGCGACGGCACGCTGACGCCAGATTTCCGCTACGACCCCGCCGATCCGCTGCCGCTGGCCGGCGTAACGATTTTCGTTCCGACGCGCCGGTCCGCCCGCGTGCTGCGTTCGGAATTCGTCGACCTGCTCGGCGGCGGTTCGGCGATCCTGCCGACGATCCGCGCACTCGGTGAAACCGACGACGACAGCGGCTTCTTCGATGCCGAAGTGCCGGCGATCCTCGACCTGGCGCCGCCGCTGCCCGGCACCGCGCGCCTGATCGAACTCGGCCGACTGATTCTCGCCTGGCGAAACCGCCTGCCGAAGGTGGTGCTGGACATTCACGCCGAGAGCCCGCTGATCGCCCCGGCAAGCCCGGCAGACGCGATCTGGCTGGCGCGCAACCTCGCCGAACTCGTCGACGCGATGGAGACCGAGGAGCTCGACTGGGACGAACTCGACAATCTCGATGCCGGCGAACATGCGCTCTGGTGGCAGCTGACGCTCGAATTCCTGAAGATCGCCCGGGTCTACTGGCCGGAACGGCTGGAAGAGCTGAAGCAATCCTCGCCGGCCCGGCATCGCAACGCCATCCTGCAGGCGGAGACGCAGCGCATCGCTGCCGGCGCGCTGAAGGGGCCGATCGTCATCGCCGGATCGACCGGCTCGATCCCGGCGACGGCGGCCCTGATTGCAGCAGTCCAGAAGCTGCCCAACGGCACGATCGTGTTGCCTGGGCTCGACCGGACGATGAGCGATGCGGAATGGGGCATGATCATCGGCGAGACGGTCGCCGCCGGCCGTCCAGATCCTGCAAGCCGCAGTCATCCGCAATATGGCTTCCACCGCCTGCTGCAGCGCATGCAGGTCGAGCGCCGCGAGGTTTCGATCCTCGGCGAGGCCGATGCCGGATTGACCGATCGCAGCGAGATCCTGTCGCACGCACTTCTGCCCGCCAAGGCGACCAATGGCTGGACCGAGACCCGCAACGCGCTTGAGCCCGAGACCCTGCTGCGAGCCTTTGGCGACGTTGCCCTGATCGAGACCGCCAACGAGCGCGAGGAGGCAACCGCGATTGCGATTGCGCTCAGGCTGGCGCTCCATGGCAGTGACGACAGCCAGGCAGCGTTGATCACCCCGGATCGCAATCTGGCGCGCCGCGTCGGCGCGGAACTGGCGCGCTTCGACATCGAGGCCGACGATTCGGCCGGCACACCACTCGCCTCGACGTCAGCCGGCACGCTGATGCGGCTTCTGCTGGAGGCGAGCCTGCGTCCTGGCGATCCCGTGCCGCTGGTGGCGCTGTTCAAACATCCGTTGGCGCGCTTCGGCCTGTCGAAAACGGACATGCGCCGCAGCGGCGATGTGCTGGAGCGGCTGGCGCTGCGCAGCGGCACCGAAATCGCCGACATCGCGCTGCTGGAGCCGTTGCTTGAGAAGGCGGTCGCCAATCACAGGGTCGATCGCCATCCGCCGGAATGGCGCATCGGCATCACCGAGGACGACATCCTTGCGGCAAAGGATCTCGCGAACCGGGTAAAGGCGGCAACCGACCCACTCGCCGGCGCCCTCGTTCGGCGCAGCGACGGACGCCGCCCCTTTTCCGAGACATTCACCTTTGCCGAGTGGGCGACACGAACGGGCCAGGCGCTGGAATCGGTTTGCGGCGATGAACGGGCCGACCTCAGCGGCCTCTGGTCCGGCGAGGCGGGCGAGGCCTTGGCGACGCTTTTGCGCGGCATCATCGAGACCGAAGGCCAGATGGATGCCGACGGGCCGCAATGGTGCGACATCATGGAAGCGCTTGCGGCCAGCGAAGCGGTCAAGCCGCGCTCGATGCGCCACCCCCGCGTCTTCATCTTCGGCGCGCTGGAATCGCGCCTTCAGAGCATGGATCTGGTGGTGCTCGGCGGCATGAACGAGGGCAACTGGCCCGGACAGACCGCCAACGACCCCTTCCTGTCGCGGACGATGAAGACCGGGATCGGGCTTGAACCGCCGGAGCGTCGCATCGGCCAGCTCGCGCACGACTTCCAGATGGCCTGCGGCACACGCAAGCTGATCTTTTCCCGCTCGATGCGGCAGGGGTCGGCGCCAACCGTTGCATCGCGATGGCTGCAGCGCCTTCTGGCGCTCGGCGGCAAACGACTGGCAGATACGCTCCGGTCGAACGGCAGCGACTACCTCCTTTGGGCGCGGATGCTCGACAAGGGTGGTCGCCAGGCCCTGGCAGAACGTCCGGCCCCCAAGCCGCCTGCCGACCTGCAGCCGCGCAAATATTCGTTCAGCGAAGTCTCGCGGCTCCGGCGCGACCCCTATGCGATCTATGCCCGGCGGATCCTGCGGCTGCATCCGCTCGATCCATTCAACAGCGATCCCGGTGCGGCCGAGCGCGGCACGCTCTACCACCGCATCGTCGACCGCTTCGTGCGCGGCGGTTTCGACATCCAGTCCCCGGCAGCCGACGAGGCGATGGTCCGCCTGCTCAACGAAGCCTTCGACGAAGAGCGCCTGCCCGCCCATATCGACACCATCTGGCGACCGCGCTTTACCGCCGTCGGCAAGGCTTTCCTGAAGTGGGAGCGGGAGCGCGCGCGATTTGTGCGAAAGTCCTTCACCGAGGCTGCGGCATCGATGGATGTTGGCGTGGCCGACATCCGCCTGACCGGCATCGCCGACCGGCTGGATACGCTGACCGACGGGACGGTCGAGATCATCGACTACAAGACCGGCTCCAGCCCTTCGGCCAGGGAAGCGCGGGTCTTGCTCGATCCGCAGCTGGCGCTGGAAGCTGCGGCGCTGAAGGCGGGCGCGTTCAAGAGCATGGGGCCGGCCCACCCGCAATCGCTGCTTTATGTCAGGCTGAAACCCGGCTCCCGCTTCGATGCGGAAGCGGTCAACAACGAGAACAGCCGGGCGAAGGAAACGAAAACGGCCGATCAGCTGGCCGACGATGCGCTCATCGAACTGAGGAAGCTGCTGACCGCATTGATGTCGGGTAGGCACGGCTTTGCCTCGCGGCTCATCGTCCAGAAGGAGCGCGACTACGGCGGCGAATACGACCATCTGGCCCGCGTCGCCGAGTGGTCGACCGCCGACAGCGAGGATGACAGCGATGAGGGATGAAAGCACCGGCCCTGACGACGGGACACCGGAAGCCTGGCTCGACTGGACATCGCGGCGCCAGTCGCTCGCCTCCGATCCGGCGCGCTCGGCCTGGGTGTCGGCCAATGCCGGCTCGGGCAAGACCCATGTGCTGACGCAGCGCGTCATCCGCCTGCTGCTTGCGGGCTGCAGGCCGTCCGCCATTCTCTGCCTCACCTACACCAAGGCGGCGGCGTCGGAGATGTCCAACCGCGTGTTCGAGCGCCTTGCAGAATGGGTGACGCTCGACGACGACGCCTTGGAAAGGCGCATCGAGGCCATCGAGGGCGAGCGGCCCTCGCGGCTGAAGCTGCAGGAAGCACGACGGCTGTTTGCGCGCGCGCTCGAAACCCCGGGTGGCCTGAAGATCCAGACCATCCACGCGTTTTGCGAGGCGCTGCTGCATCAGTTTCCGCTGGAGGCAAACGTTGCCGGGCACTTCTCGGTGCTCGACGACCGGGCGGCGGCCGTGCTCTTGGCGGATGCACGCCGTGCCCTGCTGACGGCAACGACGGCGGACGGCGATCGGCCGCTTGCCGACGCGTTCGCAACCGTGCTCGAGCTAGCCGACGACACCGGGCTGGAAAAGCTGCTGGCCGCGATCGTTTCCAACCGCACGGCGATCCAGGCCTTCCTCGACCATGCAGACGCCCATGGCGGCATCGCCGTGCAGCTGCGCGCAGCCCTCAGGCTCGAACCGGAGGACAGTGTCGAGCGCATCCTTCAAAGCGCCTGGCCGCTTGCCGGGCTCAACGGGCCGGCGCTCGAACGCTACCTCTCGCTTGCCGCCAGCGCCGGCGGCGCCAAGGTGCTCGACTTCGCCGAGGGGCTACGGTCAACCGCCAAGCTTGCCGACCCGATGGCGCGCTACGAGGGCCTGCGGGAGCTGTTTTTCACCGGCACCGGCAAGCCGCGCGCCGATTCAGCCTTCGTCAACAAGGCCATGCTTCAGGCCGCACCAGACCTGCTCGCGCTCGTCGAAGCCGCCCGTGACCGTGTGATCGCGTGCGCCGATCGGTTGAGCATCGTCCAGATGTACGAGGCGACACTGTCGGCGCTGACCCTCGCCGATCGGCTCAGCAGCGACTATGAGGCGCTCAAGCGCACCCGCAGCCAGCTCGATTTCGAGGACCTGATCAATCGCACCGCCAGCCTGTTTGCGCGCGGCGATGTCAGCGCCTGGGTTCACTACAAGCTTGACCAGGGTATCGATCACATTCTTGTCGACGAGGCACAGGATACCAGCCCGACGCAATGGACCATCATTCAGGCGCTGGCCACGGATTTCTTCTCCGGCGAAAGCGCCCGCGGCACCGACCGAACGATGTTTGCCGTCGGCGACGAGAAGCAGTCGATCTATTCCTTCCAGGGCGCGCGGCCCGAGCGCTTCTCGCGCGAAAGCATCGAGACCGAGCGGCGAGTGCGCGACGGCGGCAAGGCGTTCAGCCCGATCCGGCTGCAGCTTTCCTTCCGCTCCACCGTCGACGTGCTGTCGGCCGTCGATACCGTCTTTGCCAACCCGGTGCATGCGCGCGGGCTGAGTGCCCGCAACGAAGCCGTCGTGCACGCCTCCAATCGGATCGGCCATCCCGGTGCCGTCGACATCTGGGACGTGATCGCCGCCGAGCCGACGGCAACCGACGACGAATGGACGGCCCCCTTCGACGCGACGCCGGAAACGGCGCCGGTCAACATTCTCGCCCGGCGCATTGCGGCCGTGCTCGACAGCTGGATCGGGCACGAGACGATCATCGAGAAGGGCGTGCGCCGCGCGATGCGCCCCGGCGACGTCATCGTGCTCGTGCGCAAGCGCGACGCCTTCGTCAATGCGCTGACGCGCGCCCTGAAGCGCCGCAGCGACATTCCCGTCGCCGGCGCCGACCGGCTGGTTCTCACAAGCCATATCGCCATCCAGGACCTTCTGGCGCTCGGGCGCTTCATGCTCTTGCCGGAAGACGACCTGTCGCTCGCGGCGCTGTTGAAGAGCCCGCTCTTCAACCTCGACGAGGATGCACTGTTCGAACTCGCGGCCAGGCGCGACGAAGGCGTCAGCCTCTGGCAGAGGTTGCAGCAATCGGGCACTGAGGAAAGCTCTGTCCACGAAGAAACCGTCAAGACGCTTGTTCGCTATGCCGCCCTTTCCCAGCAACTGGCGCCGCATGATTTTTACGCGCGCGTGCTCGGGGTCCACGGCGGCCGCGCGGCGTTTCTCGCCCGCCTCGGCAGCGAGGTGAGCGATATCCTCGACGAGTTCCTGACGTTTGCGCTCGAGCACGAAAGGAGCGGCCTGCCCGGCCTGCAGGCTTTCGTGTCGACGCTCGAAATCGAGGCGCCGACCGTCAAGCGCGAGCAGGACAAGGAACGCGATGAAGTCCGCATCATGACGGTGCACGCGGCCAAAGGCCTGGAAGCGCCTGTGGTGTTCCTGGTCGACGGCGGCGGTAAGCCGTTCAACTCCCAGCACGTGCCCGATCTTCGTTTCCTGGAAATGGCGCTTTCGGACGGGTCGAGCTATCCCCTGCCCGTCTGGCGGGCACCCGGCTCGGCACCGAACTCGTTTGTTGCCGCCGACAGCGAGCGGCTGAAGACCTTGGCCGAGGAAGAATACCGACGCCTGCTCTATGTCGGCATGACCCGGGCCGCCGACCGGCTGATCGTGTGCGGCTATCGCGGGCAGCGGGCAAGCACCGATACCTGGCACGCGATGGTGCAGGCGAGCCTGTCTGTCGACGACAGCGGCCGCAGCACGCCTGTCCTGTTCAAGGCCGGTGATGAGGAATGGACGGGGCACGCCTGGCGCGAGACGCATGTGCCGCGCGAGGTTCCGACAGGCGGAGAAACCGCCGAGCACGCAACGGCCGAAAAGACCGGCCTGCCGATCGCGCTTTCCACGCCGTTGCCGCCGCCGCCGCGCTTGCCACGACCGCTCAGCCCATCGGGCGTCGGTATCGCCGTCGACGAGGACGAAGGCGACCTGATCGTCGGCTCGGCGCTGTTTTCGCAGAAATCGCCTGGCAATCTCTCCATGTTGAGGGGGGCAATCCTGCACCGGCTGCTGCAGGTGCTGCCATCGATCCCCCTTTCGGATAGGCTGGCCGCGGCGGACCGCTACCTCTCCCGCTCGGTGCCGCGCTGGCCCGAGGGTGAGCGGGCGCGGCTGCGCGACGCCGTGCTGCAGGTGCTCGACCATGCCGAGCTGCAATCGCTTTTTTCCGAAGCAAGTCGTGCAGAAGTCTCGGTCATGGGCACGCTGAAGCTTGGGAAACGCGAATTTGCCGTCTCCGGCCGGATCGACCGGCTGTCGGTGGCGGATGGGGTCGTCACCATCGCCGACTTCAAGACCAACCGCAGCGTGCCGGCAACGCCGGATGATGTGCCCATCACCTACAGGACCCAGCTCGCGATCTATCGCGAACTGCTGCGGCCGCTCTACCCAGCACACCGCTTCCAGTGCGCGCTGATCTTCACGGAAGGCCCGGTCATCCACCTGCTTGAGGATGCGCTACTGGACAGGAGCCTTGAAGACCTCGCGACAAAGTGAGATACCCGATATTGAAAATCCAGCCGGGCAGTCTCACATGAGACACAACATCTGGACACCGACATTTCGAACGCAAGGAGCAGCCGATGGCTACTGTAAAAGTCGATACATCCAATTTTCAGCAGGAAGTGCTGAACGCCGCCGAGCCGGTGGTTGTCGATTTCTGGGCTGAATGGTGCGGCCCGTGCAAGATGATCGCGCCCAGCCTTGAGGAAATCTCCAACGAGCTCGCCGGCAAGGTCAAGGTGGTGAAGCTGAACATCGACGAGAACCCGGAGCTGGCCGCGCAGTACGGCGTACGCTCGATCCCGACGCTTGCGATGTTCAAGGCCGGTGAAGTTGCCGACATCAAGGTTGGCGCTGCGCCGAAGACGGCCCTGACGTCCTGGATTTCGACTGCGGCCGCATAAGGCCACCATCTCGAACCGATCTCAAAGCCCGGCTTGCCGGGCTTTTTTCTTGCCTGCAGGATCGCGCGGCGCTGCGACGCCCGCATGATCCTCTGGCGGTCCGACGGTCACTTCGGCGGCGTACCGTTGTCGGCGAGCACGTCGCCAACGAGATAGAGCGAACCGCCGATCAGGATGCGTGGCGGCGTCGGATCTTCATCGACCAGATTGGCGATCATGGTCAGCGCCTCGGCCACCGATGACACAGCGGACGCCTCGAAGCCGACCGAGGCCGCATCCTGCGCCAAGGCGACAGGATCGAGCCCGGCATCGGACGCCCGGATCGGAACGGTGAAGACCTGTTCGGCCAGATCGAGGAAGGCACGGAAGTAACCGAGCGGATCCTTGGTGTTGATCATGCCGATGATCAGAAACAGCGGGCGCGATTCGCGCTCCTCGAAATTGGCCATCGCTTCGGCGATCACCTGGCCGGCGCCGGGATTGTGGCCGCCATCGACCCAGATCTCGGCATCCTGCGGGCCATAATGGCCGAGCTTTCCACCGCCCAGCCGCTGCAGACGCCCGGGCCATTCGACCCCGGTGACGCCACGCTCGATCGCCGCATCCGGCACGTCGAAGCCGGCGGCCCTGACAGCCCGAATGGCGGCGGCGGCATTGGCATATTGGTGCCGGCCGGGCAGCTTCGGCAGCGGCAGGTCGCACAGGCCGCGTTCGTCCTGGTAGACCAGGCGGCCGAACTCCTCATGGGCCAGGAAATCCTGACCATAGACCGACATCGGGCAGCCGAGACGCTCGGCGGTCGAGGTCAGGACGTCGCGAACGCCTTCCTCTTCCTGCTGGCCGATGACGACGGGGCAGCCGCGCTTCATGATGCCGGCTTTTTCAGCCGCGATCAGCTCGACCCGGTCGCCGAGATAGGCCTGGTGATCGAGCGAGATCGGCATGATCACCGAGACGGCCGGGTTGCTGATGACATTGGTCGCGTCGAAGCGGCCACCGAGACCAACCTCGATGATGGCAACGTCGGCCGGATGTTCGGCAAAAAGCACGAAGGTGACGGCCGTCAAGATTTCAAAAACGGTGATCTTCTCGCCGCCATTGGCTTCCGCCACGCGACGAACGGCGTCGGCCAGAACCGGATCGCTGACGAGCTTACCCTTGCCGCCCTTGACGCCGAGGCGATAGCGCTCGTGCCAGTTGACCAGATGCGGCGAAGTATGGACGTGAACGCTCAGGCCCGCGGCCTCGAGCAGAGCCCGCGAAAAGGCCGTGACAGAACCCTTGCCGTTGGTGCCGGCGACGTGGATGATCGGCGGCAGGCGATCCTGCGGGTTGCCGAGCGCGGCCAGAAGCCGCGTTATTCTGTCCAACGACAGATCGAAACCTTTCGGATGCAAGGCAAGGAGTTTTTCGATCTCGTAGCCTGCTTCGCTGGCTTCCACCGCTGTCATCTCGCCCTGCCCCGATAGGATCGTATGCTATGCGCTTGCCGCAACCGGCAAGGCCACTGGGTCTGCACCACCGCCGTTGAGCTTGATCGCGTCGGCCGGCTTCTTCATCAGGATCTTCAGCACACGGGCGAGCGTCGAGGGGATGTCATGACGCTTGACGACCATGTCGACCATGCCGTGCTCCAGGAGATATTCAGCCGTCTGGAAGCCTTCCGGCAGCTTTTCGCGCAGGGTCTGCTCGATCACGCGCTTGCCGGCAAAGCCGATTTCGGCGCCGGGTTCGGCCATCTGGATATCACCGAGCATTGCGTAAGAAGCCGTGACGCCACCCGTGGTCGGATTGGTCAGGACGACGATATAGGGAAGACCGGCTTCCTTGAGCATGTTGACGGCTACGGTCGTGCGCGGCAGCTGCATCAGCGACAGGATGCCCTCCTGCATGCGGGCGCCACCGGAGGCCGGGAAGATGACCAGCGGGCACTTCTCCGCGATCGCCTTTTCGAAGGCCTTCACGATGGCTTCGCCTGCGGCCATGCCGAGCGAACCGCCGATGAAGTTGAACTCATGCACCACGCCGACGAGCTTGACGCCCTCAACACGGCCGAGACCGGCGACGATCGTGTCTTCCAGTTCGGTCTTGGCACGGCTGTCGCGAAGACGGTCGGCGTATTTCTTGGAATCGCGGAACTTCAGCGGATCCTGCGCCACCTTGGGCTGCGGCAGGGCTTCGTAGATGCCGCCGTCGAACAGATCCTTCAGTCGCGCCTTGGCCGGCATCTTCATGTGGAAGCCGGATTGCGGGATGACCCATTTGTTTTCCTCGAGATCGCGGTGATACACCATCTCGCCGGTTTCCGGGCACTTGATCCAGAGATTTTCCGGAACTTCCCTGCGGCCCAGCATCGAATTGATTTTCGGCCGAACGTAGTTTGTGATCCAGTTCACTTATAGACTCCTGAAGATTTTCTTCGGGTTGTGCGCGCTAATATAGGCAATTATTCGGCTGCTGCGAGCCGTGCGGACCGCACGCCAGCCGAAAGTCCCCTTACCAGCGCTTCGACACCCGGTACTGTCGCGTCCGTTGCCTTGCCCTCTTCGGTCAGGCTCGACGCGATCTGATTGACAATCGCCGTACCAACGACGACGCCATCGGCGGATGCACCGATGGCTCTTGCATGTTCTGCCGTCTTGACGCCGAAGCCGACGCAAACGGGCAGTTTCGTATGGGCCTTGATGCGCTCCACGGCGCCGGCGATCAGGGACGGATCCGGCAGGGCCGAACCGGTGATGCCGTTCATCGAGACGTAGTACACGAAGCCCGAAGTATTTTCGAGCACCTTCGGCAGTCGGCGGTCATCCGTCGTCGGTGTCGCCAGACGAATGAAGTTGATGCCCTTCTGAAGCGCCGGGATGCACAGCTCGTCGTCCATCTCGGGCGGCAGGTCGACGACGATCAACCCGTCGATGCCGGCTTCCAGCGCATCGGTCAGGAAACGATCGACGCCGTAGATATAGATCGGGTTGTAGTAGCCCATCAGCACGATCGGCGTGCGCTGGTCTTCCTCGCGAAACCGGCGAGCGATCTCGAGCGTCGTCGCCAGTGTCTGGCCGGCCTTCAGCGAACGCTGGCCGGCAAGCTGGATCGCCGGGCCATCGGCCATCGGATCGGAAAACGGCATGCCGAGTTCGATAACGTCGGAACCAGCCTTCGGCAGCGCCTTCATGATCGAAAGCGACGTTTCGAAATCGGGGTCGCCACCCATGAAGTAGGTGACGAGGACCGGACGTCCTTCCGACGCCACATCGGCGAACTTTCTGTCCATGCGTGCGGTCATGATCGTTACAGCCCCATACCCAGAATCTTGCCGACGGTGAAGATGTCCTTGTCGCCGCGACCGGAGAGGTTCATCAGGATGATCTCGTCCTTGCCCATCGTCGGCGCGCGCTTGATGACTTCGGCGAGCGCGTGCGAAGGCTCGAGCGCCGGGATGATGCCCTCGAGGCGAGTCAACATCTGGAACGCCTCCAGCGCCTCATGGTCCATGATCGGCACATACTCGACACGACCGACATCGTTGAGCCAGGAATGTTCCGGGCCGATGCCGGGGTAATCGAGGCCGGCCGAAATCGAGTGGCCTTCCTTGATCTGACCGTCGCCGTCCTGCAGCAGGTACGTCCGGTTGCCATGCAGCACGCCCGGCGAACCGGCGGTGATCGAGGCGCAATGCTCGTCGCCATCCAGCCCCTTGCCGCCAGCCTCGACGCCAACGATCTTCACGCCCTCATCGTCGAGGAACGAATGGAAGATGCCGATCGCATTGGAACCGCCGCCGACGGCAGCGACGACGAGATCGGGAAGCCGGCCTTCGGCTTCGAGCATCTGAGCCTTCGCCTCCTGGCCGATGACGGCCTGGAAATCGCGGACCATCTCCGGATAGGGATGCGGGCCGGCAGCCGTGCCGATCAGATAATAGGTGTTGTCGACATTGGTGACCCAGTCGCGCAGCGCCTCGTTCATGGCGTCCTTGAGCGTGCCGTTGCCGGCGGTGACAGGCTTCACCTCGGCGCCAAGCAGCTTCATGCGGAAGACGTTGGGCGCCTGGCGCTCGACGTCGGTCGCGCCCATGTAGACGACGCAGGGCAGACCGAAGCGGGCAGCGACGGTGGCAGAGGCCACGCCGTGCTGGCCGGCGCCGGTCTCGGCGATGATGCGCGTCTTGCCCATCCGCTTGGCAAGCAGGATCTGGCCGATGCAATTGTTGATCTTGTGCGAGCCGGTGTGGTTCAGCTCTTCGCGCTTGAAATAGATCTTGGCGCCGCCGAGTTCTTCCGTCAGCCGCTCGGCGAAATAGAGCGGGCTCGGGCGGCCGATGTAATGGGCGCCGAGATTGTCGAGCTCGGCCTTGAAGGCCGGATCGTTCTTGGCCTTGTCCCACTCGGCCTGCAGATCGAGGATCAGGGGCATCAGGGTCTCGGCCACGAAGCGGCCACCGAAAATGCCGAAACGGCCGTCTTCGTCAGGGCCTGCCCGGAAGGAATTCAGTTTTGGCGCCTCGTTCACGTCTTGCTCCCTGACCGTGCCGTAACCGCCTCCGCCTGGCGAACGGCATCGAAAAACGATTCCATGAGCTTCAGATCCTTGACGCCCGGCGCGCTCTCGACGCCGGAGGAGGTATCGATGGCGCGAGCGCGCGTCTGCGCCAGGGCTTCACCGATGTTGTTCACGTTCAATCCACCGGAAAGCATGTAATCGACGCTGCCGTCAAGCGCATCGAGCAGCGTCCAGTCGAAGGAAACGCCGTTGCCGCCGGGCAATTCCGATCCCGCCGGGGCCTTCGCGTCGAAGAGAAAGCGGTCGGCGATACCGATATAGGCCTCGACCTTTTTCAGATCATCGGCCTCGCGGATCGACAGCGCCTTGATCACGGGCAGGCCATAGACGGCCTTCACGGTCAGCACCCTGTCGGGCGTCTCGCTGCCATGCAGCTGCAGAATGTCCGGATTGAGCGCGGCGACGATCTCGTCGAGATCATCATTGTCCGCATCGACGGTGACAGCGACGATCTTTGCCTTGCCGCGGATCCTGTCGGCCAGACGACCGGCGTCATCGGGTTCGAGGTTGCGCGGGCTCTTGGCGAAAAAGATGAAGCCCGTATGCGTTGCGCCGAGCGCAACCGCGCGATCCACCGCTTCCGCGGTCTTCAGCCCGCATATCTTCACTTCGGTTTTCATGAGAAGCGACCTTGCATGAAACGTCGCAGGAGTCGAGCCAAAAACCACCCCGCACACCGTCGTCGAGAGGGTGCGGCATTGCGGTTCCGGCATGTGCTCACCATATGCATTCTATCACAACGGAGAGACGAATGCGTCTGCTGCTTGCCCTCATTCTGCCCTGGCTTCAGTTCTTCACCATCGGCCGCCCCTTCGCCGGCATCATCTGCCTTATCCTGCAGATCACGTTGATCGGCTGGGTGCCTGCGGCGATCTGGTCGGTCTATGCGCTCAGCCAATACAAGACGGACGAAAAGATCCAGGCGGCACTTGCCGGCCGCAGTCGCGGCTAGCCCCGAAAACGCCCTATTGGAAATCGATGGCGTGCAGCATCGTGCCGTTGCGCCTCAGCCAGCGCTTCGCATCGTTGGTGTCGGGGCAGAGCTTCTCGCACAGCGCCCAGAAGTCCGGCCCGTGGTTCATCTCCTGTAGGTGCGCCACTTCGTGCGCCGCGAGATAGGCAATCACCTTCGGCGGCGCCATGACGATGCGCCATGAGAAGCTCAGCGCACCATCAGCAGAACAGGAACCCCAGCGACTGCGCGTGTCCTTGAGGCTCAGCGATTTCGGCCGTCGGCCGATCCGACCGGCATAGACCGCGACCAGCCGGTCGAGATCGTGGCGTGCTTCCTTCTTCAGGAAGTCGACGATGCGGCGGCGCAGATGCTCCTCACCGCCGCTGACGCGCAGTATTGCGTCGTCGCCGACAACCACAGCCTCAGTCAAGCCTCTGATTTTTCCCGATCTTTCGATGCGATGGGAAACGCCGCGAATGAGGATAGAGCCGCCCTCCTCCAGCTGGCTCTCGCCCGAGAAGCGCGCCAGCTTGGTCATGAGCCAGCCCTGGTGGCGGTTGAGGAAGGCGTTTACCTCGCGCTCGGCGAGCCCCTGCGGGATCGTCAGCTTCAAAGCCCGGCCGCCAGGCTCGATGCGCAGAGTCATGCGCGTGGCGCGTGAATTCTGGCGGATCGTCAATGGGAGCATCTTGCCCGCGACCTCGATTTCTCGGGTCGTGTCAACTGGAACCGGAGGAGTGCGCCGCCGCGTGAAAGAAGGGAACATGACGGCTTTCTAACCGATTCGCGGCCTTTCCGGCCAATGCATAATTCCCCGGGACATGCCGCGCTCCAGGGAATTGCGGCGTTTATCCACGATCGTGCCGATGATCGACACCGCTAGACCGAAGGCAGTACCGGATGCCGGCACCGATCGTAACATCCGGCGTTTCATGTGAAACACCGGATGTCCTTTTCATCACTCAGCTTGCCTCAAACGGGGCAACCGGGCCGGAACCGCCGTTGCGGCGTTCGCGCATGAAGCGGTCGAACTCGTCCTGGTCCTTGGCACGGCGAAGCTCGCGCACGTAGGAATCGAATTCCTCGCGCATCTCGTCGAGCTTGCGACGCTCTTCGTCGAGGCGGCCAAGTTCGGCTTCGCGCCAGTCGTCAAAGGCGACGTTACCGGTGCGATGCGGCTGCGACCAGTTGGAGCGCTTGCCGCGCTTGAAGGCGGAGCACATGCTGTCGACCGTGCCGTTGGCGTCTTTCTTGAACGTTTTCAGTTTCTCGCCGAAGAGAATATAGGCGAGCATGGCCAGGCCGAGCGGCCAGAAAACCACGAAACCGAGCACCATCAATGCAATGGTCGCGGGCGTCCAATCCGGACGGATCAATGCAGATTGGTTCATCGTCAGTATTCCTCGCAATCACCCGGGCCACCCATCGCGGCCCGGTGAAAACGATGTGGGAAGGCGCGCTTTCGACTACAAGACGCGCTTGCCCGGAATCGGACAACCCCTTGACTCTACGCGGGCAAAAGCCCGCGTTTCAGCGGCCTCAGGCAGTCTTCCCACCCTTGATCAGCTGCTTCACCGGCTTTGCATGACGCGCATGCTCGCGCTGGAAGGCGACGATGCGCGGCGCGATCTCGCGGCGGAAACGCGAACCATTGAAGACGCCGTAATGTCCGACGTCGGGCTGCATGTAGTGCATGCGCATATGATCGGGGATGTTGGTGCAGATCGTCTGCGCGGCCTTCGTCTGGCCGACGCCGGAAATGTCGTCGTTCTCGCCCTCGACGGTCAAGAGCGCCACCTTCCGGATCGCCGAGGTGTCGACGCGCCGGCCGCGATGCACCATCTCGCCCTTGGGGAGCGCGTGCTGCATGAAGACCACCTGCACCGTCTGCAGGTAGAACTCTGCCGTCAGGTCCATCACCGCCAGATATTCGTCGTAGAAATCGCGGTGCTTCTCGGCAGCATCGCCGTCGTTCTTGACCAGATGCGCGAAGAACTCCTTGTGGGCGATCAGGTGCCGGTCGAGGTTCATCGACATGAAGCCGGAGAGCTGCAGGAAGCCTGGGTAAACCATGCGCATGAAGCCCGGCTGCGGCCACGGCACCGGCATGACGACGTTGTCGCGGAACCACTCGATCGGCCGCTCCTTGGCGAGCAGATTGACGGCCGTCGGGTTGATGCGGGTATCGATCGGCCCGCCCATCAGCGTCATCGACGCCGGCGACAGCGGATCGTCGGCCGCCTCCATCAGGGCCGCAGCGGCAAGCACGGGCACGGCCGGCTGACAGACGCCGATGACATGGGTGTCCGGCCCGAGGAAGTGCAGCATCTGGATGACGTAGTCGATGTAATCATCGAGATCGAAGGTGCCCTCGCTCAAGGGAACCATGCGAGCGTCGATCCAGTCGGTGATGTAGATATCGGAATGCGGAAGCAGGGCCTCGACCGTCCCGCGCAGAAGCGTTGCATAGTGGCCGGACATCGGCGCCACGATCAGCACCTTCGGATCGGCTGCCCGACCCTTGGGCAGTGCCCGCTCGAAATGAATGAGGTTGCAGAACGGTTCGCGCCAGACGATGCGCTCGTGAACGCCGACGGGCTGGCCGTCGATCATCGTCTCGGGCAGACCAAATTCCGGCTTGCCGTAGCGGCGCGTCGTGCGCTCGAAGACCTCGAGGCCGGCGGCGGTCGCGCGGCCGAGATAGGTGTGCGACATCGGGTTCATCGGGTTGCTGAAGGCGAGCCGCATGGCGTCGGCAGCCGTGCGCCACGGCGCCATCATGGCGTGATTCAGTTCGTAGAGCTGGTAGAACATAGGAAGCGTACCCCTTGGTTCAATCAACGACAACGCCGCTCCCAGTCGGACGCAAGCTTGCAATTGTTTGTCTTGGTGTCGGCAATTCCGGCCAGACGACCCTGTTTCTTGTGCACTGCAAAAACTATACCTGTTTCGGCTCCGGACAAAGCGCCTTCTGCGAGACTGCGCCTTGATTGCTGATATTTAACGAACGGACTTGCTCGTAGCTGGCCGAAAAAGAGTATTTCTTCCGGGAATTAGCGCCTTTTGGCGAAAGCGGGTGCCATTTTCGGGGCGATCCCGGGCGTCTGTACCCGCCCCATACTCTTGCGGTGCAGCAGAGATCACGCCGCGGCAATGCGAACGATCGCCTTGACCAGGCCAGACTTCTCGCTTGCCCAACGCGGCAAATCCTCGACGACGGCGTCAATCGTCGTTCGATGCGTGATCAATGTCCCGACCGGCACCTGACCGCTACGGATCGAGCTCACGACATGGTCGAAATCCTCGCGGGTGGCATTGCGGCTGCCGACAAGCGTCATTTCCCGCTTGTGAAATTCCGGATCGGAAAAGCGGATGTCGTCCTTGACGACGCTGACAAAGACCAGGGTTCCCCCATGCGCCACATGGCCGAAGGCAGCTTCCATGGAGCCACCGTAGCCGGTGGCGTCGAAGACGACGTCGAAGCCATCGCCATCCGTGCGCTCGGCGACATGCTGGCGCGCGTTCTGATCGGCAACGATGCCCGGACCGAAACCAAGCCGGTCGGTGGCGAATTCCAGCCTCTCGCGACTGGTATCCATCAGCGTCACGGCATGACCGGCGATACGTGAAAAGATCGCCGTTCCCAACCCGATCGGGCCGGCGCCGATGATGAGAGCACGACTGCCTGCCGCAGCTGTTGACCGACGCACCGCATGGGCGCCGATCGCCAGGAACTCGACAGTTGCCGCCGCCTCCGGCGTGAGATCGGGTGCCGGATAAAGATTGCTTTCGGGAACGAGAATCTCCTCGCAGAAGGCACCGTCGGTGTGGACCCCGAGCACCTTGATCGCCGTGCAGCAGTTCGGCTTGCCCCGGCGGCAGGCGATGCAGGTTCCGCAGGAGAGATAGGGGTTGACCACGACAGGTGTGCCCGGCGCGATTACAGTTCCCGATCCATTGGCAATGACGGTCGCGGAGATCTCGTGTCCCATGACGCGCGGATATTCCAGGAACGGATGTTTGCCGGCAAAGATGTGATAATCGGTGCCGCAAATGCCGACATGACTGACGGCGACGCTGACCCAACCCGCAGGCGGGGCCGGCAACGGCGCACGGTCGACGATCTCCAGGCGACCGGGTTGCGGGCAGAGGACGGCTTTCATGGCATTTTCCGTATGTTGTGCTGCGAGCCTGGCGTCTAACGCGCGCCACGCCGCCTGAGCTGGTCAAAATAGACGATGACGATGATCAGCACGCCGGTGATGATGCGCTGCCAGAACGAATTGACGTTGAGCAGGTTGGCGCCGTTGTTGATCGTCGCGAGAATGAAGGCGCCAAGCAGAGGGCCGTGCACAGAGCCGACCGCACCGAAAAGGCTGGTGCCGCCGATGACCGACGACGCGATCGCCTGCAGCTCCCAGCCCTCAGCCTGGGTGGCGTTGCCGATGCCGATGCGGGAGGCGAGCAGCAGGCCGACGAAGGCAGCACAAGTCGAAGACAGGATGTAGGCAAGGTAGATGGTGCGGTGGACGTTGACCCCGGAAAGCCGCGCCGCCTCGCTGTTGGAGCCGACGGCAAAGAGATAGCGGCCGAAGCGGCTCAGATGCAGGAAGATGTAGGCCGGGATCGCCACCACGATCACCATCCAGAACAGGCTGGGCACGCCGAGGAAATCGGCGCGGGAGAAGTTGGTGAAAGCCTCGTTGGTGATGGAGATCGTCGAGCCGTTGGTGATCAGGAGACCGATGCCCCGCAGCGACGTCAGGGTTGCGAGCGTGATGATGAACGGCGGCAGCCCCATGCGAACGATGCCGAAGGCATGGAAGGCACCGATCAACACGCCGAAGGCGAGTGTCAGGATGATGGCGATCCAGAGCGGTACGCCGGCAGCGAGCAGCCAGGCGACGATCACGCTGGTAAAACCGACCACGGCACCGACGGACAAATCAATGCCGGCGGTGATGATGACAAAGGTCTGGCCGACAGCCAGGATCGCCGTCATCGCCCCCTGGCGCAACAGGTTGCTGATATTGTTGGGCGTCCAGAAACTGTTGGTGGCAAGCCCCAGCAGCAGCCAGAGGAAGAGCAGGAGCCCGAGGAGCGTCAGGCCGAACAGGATGCTCACGCCTTTGCGCGGCGCCGGGCCCGTTCCGCTTTCGACCGATTCAGCACTCATCGTCGTTCTCCCTGCTTACCCTTGATTGTCATTGTCGCGATCAAACGCCGATCGCCTGCGTCAGCACTTCCTCATGGCTTGCGGCCCGGTAGTCGTGGCTGGCGACCAGCCGGCCCCGGCGAAACACATGCAGACGATCCGACAGCTCATAGACCTCCGGCAGATAGGACGAGATCAGGATGATGCCCGCCCCGTTTTCCAGAAGCCGGGCAAACAGCCGGTAGATTTCTGCCTTGGTGCCGACATCGACGCCGACGGTCGGTTCGTCGAAGATGAACAGCTTTGCCCCGTGGCTTAGCCATTTTCCGATGACGATCTTCTGCTGGTTGCCGCCCGACATCGCGGACGCCAGCACGCGGCGAGACGGCGTCTTGATCTTCAGGTCCTTGATCTGCCGGTCGGCATTCTCGATTTCCTGCTGGCGGTTGATCGTCAACCCGCGCGTCAGCCGGTTGAAGATCGGCAGGTTGATGTT
Source organism: Ensifer sp. (assembly GCF_031989085.1). Taxonomy (NCBI): domain Bacteria; kingdom Pseudomonadati; phylum Pseudomonadota; class Alphaproteobacteria; order Hyphomicrobiales; family Rhizobiaceae; genus Ensifer; species Ensifer sp. Next base: position 65,455 of record NZ_DALZXU010000012.1, on the reverse strand, counting down.
GAGGCCGATCGGCAGGTTGAGGCAGAGACCCTGGTCGCGCCGGCTTTCCGGCGCCAGCGCGATGCCGAGGTCCATCGCCTTGCGCTCATTGGCGATATCGACCTTGCGCCCCTGCCAGTAGACTTCGCCAGATGTCGTGGCATGGCGACCATAAAGCCCAAGGGCAAACTCGCTGCGGCCGGCACCGATCAGTCCATAGAGGCCGACGATCTCGCCGGCGCGAACGGTCAGCGACACATCCTCGAAGCCCGGACCACTCAACCCCCGTGTTTCGAGGATCGTCTCCCCGGCCTGAAAATGTTCCTTGTGGTAGATCTGCTCGATCGTGCGGTTGATCATCAGCGTGATCAGTTCGGCGTCGTTTGTCTCGCCGATCTTTCGCGTGCCGACATGGGTGCCGTCGCGCAGCACCGAGACACGATCGGCGAGCTCGAAGACTTCCTCCATGCGATGGCTGATATAGACGATCGTCACCCCCTCGCCCTGTAGCCGGCGAATGAGCCGGAACAGCTGGGCGGACTCCTGGCGGGTGAGGTAGGCGGTCGGCTCGTCGAAGATCAGGAACTGGGTGCCGCGCATCGCCGCACGGGCGGTTGCGACCAGCTGCTGCTGGCCGATCGTCAGGCTGCCGAGCGTCGCGGCCGCCGGCAGGTTGAAGCCGAGATCGTCGAGCACGCCCTGGGCCGCTTCGGTCATTGCGCGCTTGCGCATCAGGCCGGCGCTATTGATCTCGTCGCCGAGGAACATGTTGGCGGCCACGCTCAAATGCGGGCACAGCACCACCTCCTGGTGCACGGCATTGATGCCGCGCGCGATCGCTTCTTGCGGATTGTCGAGTTGCACCGGCTTGCCACACCAGAAGATCTCACCGGAGGTCCGGCGGATCACTCCGGTCAGAAGCTTGATCAGCGTCGACTTGCCGGCGCCGTTTTCGCCGACGATGGCGTGAATTTCACCGGAAAGAAATGTGATGGAAGCGGGCTTCAACGCTTCGACGGCGCCATACTTCTTCTGCAGCGCGCGCATTTCCAGGATCGGTTCGCCCCTCGGCACCGGGTGGCGGGCAGCCGTTCGCAAACCGTCGCTCTTGATTTCGCTGACCTCGTCGAGACCTGGCATCGCAGCACTCCTCCCCATTATGCGGACTGCCAGCGATCGGCCCTCGTCCCCGACCGCTGGCACCCGTATTCTCGGCGGCAGGCGAACCCTGCGTCACCTGCCGCCGATTGCCGTTATTTGACCTTCGGGTTGAGCAGAGCGTCGATCTTCGGCTCGGCCATGTTGGCCTTGGTCACCAGGTTGGCGCCGGTATCGACATTGGCCTCGACTTTTTCCTTCTTCGAGACGGCGAGCGCCGTCTTCACGCCGTCGTAGCCCATGCGGTAGGGATCCTGGACGACGAGGCCGGCGAGCACGCCTTCCTTGAGGAAGCCGACCGTCTTCTCATCGCTGTCGAAGCCGATCACCTTGATCTTGTCGCCGAGCTTGTTTTCGGCAATCGCCTGGCCCACGCCCTGCGCCATGATCAGGTTGGAGGCAAAGACGCCGACGAGGTTCGGATTGGCGGTGATCAGGTCGGTCATCATGTTGAGGCCGGTGGTCGCCTGGCCATCGGCATATTTGTCGGCAACGACCTTGAAGCCCGGATACTTCGTCTTGACCTGATCGAGGAAGCCTTCACGGCGCTGATCGAGCGAACCGACGCCCGGCAGGCTGGTGATGATGGCGATATCACCCTCTTCCTTGCCCGACATTTCCTTGATCGCAGCCGCCAGACCGTCGGCGGCAATCCTGCCCCCTTGAACGTTGTCGGTCGTCAGGAACGAGGAGAAGGCCTTGGAATCGGCGCCGGAGTCGATGCCGATGATCGGAACCGCCTTGGCAGCCTCGTCGATCGGCTTGCCCAGAGCCTTGAATTCGGTCGGCGAGATGACGACGGCAGCCGGTGCGCCAGCAACGGCGTTTTCAAGAATGCTGATCTGGCCGTTGATATCGGATTCAGACTGCGCGCCGAGTTCAGGAACGTTGACGCCGAGATCCTTGCCGGCGGCACGCGCGCCGGCCAGCACGATCTGCCAGTAGAAGGACGTGGTGTCCTTGACGATAATCGGAATCGTGACATCCTGCGCGAAGGACGCGACCGGAGCCATCGTGGCGATCATCGCCGCGCCGGCAAGAGCGGTGAAGGCACGGCGGGAAAGAATGTGCTTGGCTATGCTCATTGGGTTTCTCCTCTCAGTGCACCTCGTTCCATCTTATGGAGATCGATTAGCCGGGTGCGCGCAGATCGATCTTTTATAGATAAAAAACATATCGAAACGCTAATACAACACTCTCCGCTTTGCAAGCAGTCGTTGCTGCGATTTGCGTGATGGCACCGTCTCCTCCGATGTGCCTTCCGATATCGAGAATTCCGGAGCCGTGCCTGCGTCTGCCGCCTGCCCGGCACCCCGCGGCATCAGGCCCGGACAGCCTCCAATCCAAGCGCAGGAGCGACGAGCGTATAGGGCTCGAATTCTGAGAAATCGGCCTTTGTCATCGGGTGCCGCAACGCGTCCATGTTGCGCCTCAGGCTTTCCGGTTTCGCCGTGCCGAGAAGCACCGAGGCAACCACGGGATTGTCGAGCGGAAACTGCATGGCGGCGGCGGCGAGCGGCACGCCACGCTCCCGGGCGATGCGTTCCATGGCTTTGACCTTGTCGCGAATCTCAGCGCTCGCCGGCATGTAGTCGAAATGGGCGCCCTCGACCGGGCCGGTGGCAAGGATGCCCGAATTGAACACGCCGCCGACGATGAGGGACGTCTTCTTCCTTTCGCAAAGGGGGAGAAGTTCGGCGACGGCAGATCGGTCGAGCAGCGTGTAGCGGCCCGCAAGCAGGATGCAGTCGATCTCGGCGTGGCGCATCACATCAAGGCAGACCGGGACCTCGTTGACCCCCAGCCCATAGGCGGCAATGACCCCGCCAGCCTTCAGTTCCTCCAGCGCCTTCAGGCCGGAATCGAGCAATTGCTTCAGATAGGCGGCGTTGCGGGCAGCGCCATGAGTGTAGACGCCGATATCGTGCACGTACAGGATGTCAATGCGATTGAGGCCGAGACGCGCATAGCTGAACTCGACCGAGCGCATGATGGCATCGTAGCTGTAGTCGTACGCCACGTCGAAGTTCAGCGGCTTGACGTAGGAATAGTCCGGCACTTCGCCTTCGGGCACGGGATGCAGCAGCCGCCCGACCTTGGTCGACAGCACGAAATCGTCGCGCGGCTTTTCGCGCAGGAAGTCGCCGACCCGGCGCTCGGCCAGCCCGAGGCCGTAGTAAGGCGCAACGTCGAAGTAGCGAAGGCCCGCCGCCCAGGCAGCATCAAGCGTCGCCATCGCCGCATCGCGCGTGCATTCGCGGTAGAGCCCGCCAAGGCCGGCTGCGCCGAAACTGTATTCGGTCACCGACAGGTCGGTCCGACCGATCTTTCTCGTCTGCATTCCCTTGTCTCCTCCCCTCCAAGGATGCGCGAAATCACATCGTCAGAGTGTCGCCCCCAGATGCCAGGGCACGAATTCATTGTCGCCATAACCGAAGAGTTCGCTCTTGGTCTTCTTTCCCGACGCAGTGTCGATGATGAGATCGAAGATCTCGCGACCGAGCCCGGCGATCGTCGCCTCCCCCGAGGCGATCACGCCGCAATCGATGTCCATGTCCTCTTCCATCGCCCGGAACAACGCGGTGTTGCTGGTCAGCTTGATCGACGGCGCCGGCCGACAGCCGAAGCAGCTGCCGCGACCGGTGGTAAAGGCGATGACGTTGGCGCCGCCCGCCACCTGGCCCGTTGCCGATACCGGATCGTAGCCAGGCGTATCCATAAAGACGAGCCCATGTTCGGTGACGCGCTCGGCATAGCCGTAGACCGCATTGAGCGGCGAACGCCCGCCCTTGGCCACGGCCCCCAGTGACTTCTCCAATATGGTGGTGAGGCCGCCACGTTTATTACCCGGCGAAGGATTATTATCGAGTGACGCGCCGTGTAGCGCCACATAGGTCTCCCACCAGGCGATCAACCCGTCGAGTTTCTCCGCAACCGCATCGCTGACAGCCCTGCTGCGCAGCAGATGTTCGGCACCGTAGATCTCCGAGGTTTCCGATAGGATCGCGGTGCCGCCAACGGCCGCCAGGATATCGACCGCCGCGCCGAGCGCCGGGTTGGCGGTGATGCCGGACAGGCCGTCGGACCCGCCGCATTGCAGGCCGACGATGATTTCGCTGACCGGAATGGCGACACGGCGCTGGCGCCCGACTTCCACTGCTATTTCCTCGAGCATGCCGAGCGCCCGCTCGACCGACCGCCGGGATCCGCCCGCCTCCTGGATGTTGAAATGGCGCTTTTCCTGTCCCGCACCGCTTTGCCCGTAGAGGGTCAGCTGGTTGACCTCGCAGCCGAGCCCCACCATCAGCGCGCCGCCGAAATTGACGTGCCTTGCATAGCCGGCGAGCGTCCGGTGCAGGTTCATCATGCCGTCCCCGGTCGACGACATCCCGCAGCCCTGGTCGTGGACAATCGGCACGAAGCCGTCAATGCCTTCGTATTTCGGCAGGATGCGCGTGTTGGCCTCCTCGGCGATCGCACGACACACCGTGGTGGAACAGTTCACGCTGGCAATGATGCCTATATAGTTGCGGGTCGCTGCCCTTCCGTCGCCGCGCCGATAGCCGAGAAAGGTGCGCGCCCGGTCGGCGGCACTCGCCTCTTCCGGCGTCCCTTGCGGGCTGATCGCCAACCGATCCTGGTCGAAGGAGAGATTGTGGGAATGCACATGTTCGCCGGCTTTTATGTCTCTGGTCGCCCGACCGATCGCCTGGGCATATTTGACCACCGGCTCGCCGGCATGGATCGGCCGGATCGCCACCTTGTGTCCGGCATCGATCTTCGTCGCCGCGCGAACGCCGCCCGGCAGCGCCTCGCCAGCGTCGATCGCCAGCGTTGCGACCACCACATTGTCCTCAGGCGCCAGAAGGATCGAAGACGGCACTGACACTGCGAAGTTCTCCGTGAAAACTGCTGCGATTTCGAGATAGGTCTATTTGTCTTTTATCCACAATAGACAGATCGCCGTCAATGGGTATTATGCGCGAAGGACGAACACGGCAGAGCGAAGTGCGCACGCGATCAAAACCGCAACACGGGAGAAACCTCATGATTTTCGTGGCAGAGACGAAGACAAGTACGCTCCGGCAGGCTAGATCGGCGGCCGACGAAGGCTGATCGCATCAGCGTTTTCTCGCCCGTGCAACCTCAACCGCCCGGATATTGGCAATGGCAAAGCAGAACACCGTCTTCAAGGATGCCTATAACCGCTGCCTGAAGGTGCTGGCGGAAACATCCTCCCTGCCCTCCGAGCCGGAGCTGGGACAGGTGCTCGGCGTCAGCCGGACAACGGTGCGCGCCATTCTCGGCCGCTTCGAAGAAGAAAAGCTCATCACCTGGGACAAGCGCAAGAAGATCGTGCTGCGCCAGCCGCAGCCGGACGACTATTTCCCGACGGAGGAAACGGATTCGCTTGCCGAGATCATCGAGCGTAGCTTCATGCGCCGGATTCTGGCCGGCGGCGCCGAGCCGGGCATGCAGATCAACGAGCTGGAACTGGCCCGCGAGATCGGCACCGGCACCACCAGCGTGCGCGAATTCCTGATCCGCTTCAGCCGCTTCGGGCTGATCGAGAAGAGGCCGAACAGCCACTGGATCCTCAAGGGCTTCACCCGGGAATTTGCGCTGGAGCTGACGGAAGTGCGCGAGATGTTCGAGCTGCGCTCGGCGGCAAGCTTCGTGGCGCTGCCCGACAATCATTCCGCCTGGCAGGAACTCAGCAGGATCGAAGCGGTGCACCACGAGATCCTTGCCGACATCGACAACCGCTACACGGAATTTTCCGAACTCGACGAGCGCTTTCACCTCCTGGTGCACAAGTCCTCGAGCAACCGCTTCATCGTCGATTTCTACGACATCATCTCGATCGTGTTCCACTATCACTACCAGTGGAACAAGACCAATGCGCGGCAGCGCAACGCCCGGGCGCTGGAGGAGCACCTCGCCTATATCGAGGCGCTCCGCTCGCACGATCCGAAACGCGCCGAGGAAGCCTGCCGCCGGCATCTGCGCTCGGCACGCGAGACCCTGCTGCAATCCATTCCATAGCAAGCGACCGGAACCCCATGATGAAGACCCCGTTTGTGCAGTTTGGAACGAGCCGCTTTCTTCAGGCGCATGTCGATCTCTTCATCAGCGAGGCGCTCGAACGGCAGGCGGCGCCGGGCCCCATCACCGTCGTACAAACGACCGGGTCGCCCGAACGCTCCGGACGCCTGGCGGCGTTGACGCAGTCTGGCGGCTTTCCGGTTGCGATCCGTGGCCTTGTCGACGGAAAGTCGGTCGATAGAGTGGAGCGGGTGACCAGCGTCACCCGCGCCTTGTCGACCAATGGCGACTGGGACGCCATCCGTGGCATCGTCGCGGACGAAGCAGACTTCCTGATCTCAAATACCGGCGATACCGGCTACGACATCGCTGGCGACGACCTCTCGGCGCGGGTGCCACGTTCCTTTCCCGGCAAGCTTCTCATGCTTCTGAAAGCCCGCTTCGATGCCGGCGGCAAGCCGCTGACCGTGCTTCCCTGCGAACTGGTTTCACGCAATGGCGATGTACTGAAAGCGATCGTACTGAAGCTTGCTTACGAGAGACTGGACGACCCGGGTTTTTCCGGCTGGCTGGAAAGCGAGGTCATCTGGGCCAATACGCTAGTCGACCGCATCGTTTCCGAACCGATAGAACCGGCCGGCGCTGTCGCCGAACCTTACGCGCTTTGGGCGATCGAAAGACAATCCGGGCTAAGGGCACCCATTGCGCACGAATGCGTATTGATGGTCGACGATCTCACGCCATACGAAAAGCTGAAGCTTCATATCCTCAACCTCGGACATACGGTGCTCGCGGACATCTGGATCCGACAGGGTCGCCGTCCTTGGGAAACGGTTCGGCAAATCCTTGCCGATGCCGACGTCGCCGAACGGCTGGACCACATCTACGGCCAGGAGGTCGTTCCGGCCTTTGCCGTCAAGGGCCTCGGGCCGCAGGCGAGCGCCTATGTCGAAACGACACTCGACCGCTTCCGCAATCCATTCCTCGATCACCGGCTCGCCGATATCGCCAGCCATCACGCCGAAAAGATTGCACGGCGGATTGTCGAGCTCCGCCGCTGGTGCCCTGGTGTCGCCATGCCAATGCTGCGGGCGATCAGCGATCAGTAGCCGGATTCGAGCTTGTTTCCCGCCTGGCCTTCCTCGCCTGTAAATTCCTGCCGCAGAGCCTGGGTCGCCCGTACCAGCGACGTCACATCAGTGCCGATTGCCATGAAATCGGCGCCGAGTTCGCGGTAGTCGCGCGCCTGCGCCAGATCGAGTGTCATGATACCCCGCGCCTTGCCGGCCTTTTCGATGCGGGCAAAGGCGTCGATGATCGCCGCCCTGACCTCCGGGTGGCCCGGACTGCCGAGATAGCCCATGTCGGCCGCCAGATCCGATGGACCGATGAACAGGCCGTCGACACCTTCGAGCGCGGCAATCTCGTCGATCGCTGCAAGACCCGCACGGCTCTCGATCTGCAGGAGCAGGCAGATCTGGTCGTTGGCAGTGTGGAGATAGTCGGCAATCCGGCCGAACTGCGATGCGCGCGCCAGTGCCGCGCCGACGCCGCGGATGCCGTGCGGAGGATACCGCGTGGCACGGACCAGCTCCCTTGCCTGCTCGACGCTCTCGACCATCGGGATCAGCAAGGTCTGTACGCCGACATCCAGCGCCTGCTTGATGAGCGCGGTGTCGCCGACAGGAAGGCGCACGATCGGGTGGCTCGACGATCCCGCGACGGCCCGAAACTGGGCGGAGAGAAGCGGCAGGTCGTTGGGCGCGTGCTCGCCGTCGATCAACAGCCAGTCATAGCCGCTGCCCGAGACGACCTCGGCCGCATAGGGGCTTGCCAGCGCGACCCACAGCCCGAGCTGAAAGCGCTGCCCGCGAAGGGCTGCCTTGAAGGGGTTGATCGGTGCCGGCATCGCGTCATCTCCTCTTTTCACGAATGCAATCTCTGTACCCACAAACGAAAAAACCGGCCAGAGTTTTCCGGCCGGTTTCGCGATCAGATCGGATCAGACGTGAGACAATCTCAGGCTATGCCACCGAGGCAGACATACTTGATCTCGCAGAACTCCTCGATGCCGTATTTCGAGCCTTCGCGGCCGAGACCGGAGAGCTTGACGCCCCCGAATGGTGCTTCCGCCGTCGAGATCAGGCCGGTGTTGACCCCGACCATGCCGTATTCCAGTGCCTCGGCCACGCGGAACACCCGCGCCAGGTCCTTGGCATAGAAATAGGAGGCAAGACCGAACTCGGTATCATTGGCCTGCTCGACGACATCGGCCTCGTCCTTGAAGCGGAACAGCGGCGCCACCGGCCCGAAGGTCTCTTCGCGGGCGACTGCCATCGCCTGGGTGACATCGGCCAGAACCGTCGCCTCGAAGAAGGTGCCGCCAAGCGCGTGGCGCTTGCCGCCCTGGATCACGCGCGCGCCCTTGGCGGTGGCGTCGGCGATATGTTCCTCGACCTTTTCAAGAGCCGCCGTGTCGATCAGCGGTCCGAGAATAACGCCCTGGTCAAGACCGTTGCCGATCTTCAGCTTGGCAACCGCGGCTGCCAGTTTTTCCGAGAAGGCGTCATAGACCTTGTCCTGCACATAGATGCGGTTGGCACAGACGCAGGTCTGGCCATTGTTGCGGAACTTGGCAATCAACGCGCCTTCGACGGCGGCATCGAGATCGGCATCGTCGAAGACGATGAAGGGGGCATTGCCGCCGAGTTCCAGCCCGAGCTTCTTGATGGTGGCCGCACTCTGGCGATAAAGCTCGGCGCCGACCTCGGTCGAGCCGGTAAAGGTGAGCTTGCGTACCACCGGGTTGGCAGTCATCTCGGCGCCGATCTCGTGGGCCGAGCCGGTAACGACGCTGAACAGGCCCTTGGGCAGGCCGGCGCGCTCGGCGAGAACCGCAATCGCGATTGCCGAGAATGGTGTCTGCGATGCCGGCTTCAGCACCATGGCGCAGCCGGCGGCAAAGGCCGGGCCGGCCTTGCGTGTGATCATCGCATTGGGGAAGTTCCAGGGCGTGATCGCCGCGACGACGCCGATCGGCTGCTTCATCACCATGATGCGCTTGTCCGGCTGATGGCCGGGGATCAGGTCGCCATAGATGCGACGAGCCTCTTCGGCGAACCATTCGACGAAGCTGGCACCATAGACGATCTCGCCCGTCGCCTCGGCCAGTGGCTTGCCCTGTTCCAGCGTCAGGATGCGGCCGAGATCGTCCTTGTGCTCGATCATCAGCTCGAACCAGCTGCGAAGCACGCCGGCGCGATCCTTGGCGGTGCGGGCAGCCCAGCCCTTCTGCGCCAGGCGCGCCGCTTCGATCGCAGCCTTCGTCTCCTTGGCGCCAAGTTTCGGCACGCGCCCGATCACTTCGCCCGTTGCCGGGTTCACCACATCGATCGCATTGGCGGCACTCGCTTCGATCCATTCGCCGCCGATCAGGGCAGCCTGGCGAAACAGTGACGGGTCCTTAAAAGTCATCGCGCGTCCTCTCTCCAAAAAATCTACAGAACTTATACAACTTTTTTATCGAACTCGACAATCACCCGAAAGACCGTTTCTGAATATTCCGGCCGGCGGCCGAAGAGGGCTGGCGAAACGATGGGCGGGCTGGATACGAAGTGGTTTCATCGCTCCCAGATCCCATGTAGCGTCCGCTGCGGATCTCGCCACAAGGTTTGCTCCTTGCCGGCCCCACCATCGATGGCACCGCTCTCCCGACGAATTTCAAGGTACGATAGAAGAGGTACGTTCATGACGCAAAGCAATCACCGAACCGCCGACCATCCGATCGACACGATGTTCCTGAAACGCTGGTCGCCGCGTGCGTTCACCGACGAGGAGATGGGCGAGCAGGAGCTGCTGTCGCTGCTCGAAGCCGCGCGCTGGGCGCCTTCTGCGAGCAACAACCAGCCCTGGCGGTTCGTCTACGCCCGTCGCGGCACCGAGCATTTCGCACGCCTGCTTGATATCCTGCACGAGAGCAACCAGCGTTGGGCGAAACATGCCGCGGCACTGGTGATCGTCATCTCCAAGACACACAACCAGGCGGCTTCCGGCGAGATGCGGCCAGCCTACACCCATGCGTTCGACACAGGCGCCGCCTGGCTCAGCCTGGCGCTGCAGACGACGGCTGCCGGCTGGCACGCGCACGCCATGGCCGGCATCGACCGCGACAAGGCAATGAGCACGCTTGGCGTTCCAGAGTACCACCGGGTCGAGGCGGCCGTGGCGATCGGCCGGCTCGCCGATCCCTCGACGCTTCCCGACGACCTGCGCGAGCGTGAGAAGCCGAGCCAGCGCAAGCCGCTCTCCGAACTCGCCTTCGAAGGTCGCTTCAAGGCGGAATAGACAAAAAAGATCCCGGTGTCTTGCGGCACCGGGATCTCAAAAAGCCAGAACTGATCGCGGTCAGATGTCGAGGTTGGCGACGCTCAGCGCGTTTTCCTGGATGAAGTCGCGGCGCGGTTCAACCTCGTCGCCCATCAGGCGCGAGAACAGGCCGTCGGCGTCGGTCGCATCATTGACGCGGACCTGCAGCAGCGAGCGCACGTTCGGATCGAGCGTCGTCTCCCAGAGCTGCTCGGCGTTCATTTCACCCAGCCCCTTGTAACGCTGCATCGAAAGACCCTTGCGCCCTGCGGCGAAGATCGCATCGAGAAGCGCGCGCGGGCCGCTGATATCCTGGGCGCCATCGCGGCGACGCAGCACGGGCGGCGCGGAGTAGATTTCCTTGAGCTTCGACGTCAGCTGGTCGATATGGCGGGCGTCGGACGAGCCGATCAGCGCGATATCGAGAACGGCCACTTCCTTGACGCCGCGGACCATGCGCTCGAGCTTGAGGCCGCCCTCGGCCGTCACCGTGCCGGTCCAGCCGCGTTCGGTCTCCTCGGCGATCACGTCGAGCCGGCGCGCCACTTCGACGGCGACCTGCTCGTACTGTTCACGCTGGCCGTTCAGCTCGACATTCAAGGCGCCGGCGATCGCTGCCTGTTCGACGATCGAACGGCTGTAGCGCGAATGCAGGCCATCCATCAGATTGCGCAGGCGAAGCGCATCGTTGATGACTTCGCGCAGGTCCTGTCCAGCGCGAACCTCGCCGGACGCGAGCTGAAGCGTCGCTTCCTCAAGACCCATGGAGATCAGGTAGTCTTCCAGCGCCTGCTCGTTCTTCAGGTACTGGGCGGACTTGCCGCGCGTCACCTTATAGAGCGGCGGCTGGGCGATATAGAGATGACCGCGCTCAATCAGTTCCGGCATCTGGCGGAAGAAGAAGGTGAGCAGCAGGGTGCGGATATGGGCGCCGTCGACGTCGGCGTCCGTCATGATGATGATCTTGTGGTAGCGCAGCTTGTCGGCGTTGAACTCATCCTTGCCGATCGACGTGCCGAGCGCGGTGATCAGCGTGCCGATTTCCTGGCTGGAAAGCATCTTGTCGAAGCGGGCGCGTTCGACGTTGAGGATCTTGCCGCGCAGCGGCAGGATCGCCTGGTTTTCGCGCGAGCGCCCCTGCTTGGCCGAACCGCCGGCCGAATCCCCTTCCACCAGAAAGACTTCGGACTTTGCCGGATCGCGTTCGGAGCAGTCCGCCAGCTTGCCCGGCAGCGAGGAAATATCGAGCGCGCCCTTGCGGCGCGTCAGTTCGCGTGCCTTGCGCGCCGCCTCACGGGCAGCAGCCGCCTCGACGACCTTGCCGACGAGGATCTTGGCTTCGCTCGGATGCTCCTCGAACCAGGTGCTCAGCGCTTCGTTGACGAGGCTTTCGACCACGGGACGGACTTCCGAGGACACCAGCTTGTCCTTGGTCTGCGACGAGAACTTCGGATCGGGAACCTTGACCGAGAGAACGGCCGTGAGGCCCTCGCGGCAGTCCTCGCCCTGAAGGGTGACCTTTTCCCTTTTGGTGATCCCTGACGTATCGGCATAGGAAGTGACCTGCCGGGTAAGCGCACCACGGAAGCCGGCCATATGCGTGCCGCCGTCGCGCTGCGGGATGTTGTTGGTGAAGCAGAGCACGTTCTCGTGATAGCTGTCGTTCCACCACATCGCGACTTCGACGGTGATGCCGTCTTTTTCGCCACGGATCGAGACCGGCTTCTGAACCAGCGGCTTCTTGGCGCGGTCGAGATAGGAGACGAAGGCTTCGAGGCCGCCGTCATACATCATCTCGTCCTGGCGCACATCGGAATGGCGCTTGTCGGTGAGGACGATGCGCACGCCGGAATTCAGGAAGGCGAGTTCGCGCAGGCGGTGTTCGAGCGTGCCGTAGTCGAACTCCGTCTTGGTGAACGTCTCCGTGCTCGGCAGGAACGTCACTTCCGTGCCCGTATCGCTGCCGGCATCACCGATCACCTTCAGCGGACCATCGGCCACGCCATGGGTGAAGCTCATCTCGTGGATCTTGCCCGAGCGGCGGATCTTCAGACGCAGCATGACGGACAGCGCGTTGACTACCGAAACGCCGACGCCGTGCAGACCGCCCGAGACCTTATAGGAATTCTGGTCGAACTTGCCGCCGGCATGGAGCTGGGTCATGATGACCTCGGCCGCCGAGACGCCCTCTTCCTTGTGGATGTCGGTCGGGATGCCGCGGCCGTTGTCCGTGACCGTCACCGAGCCGTCGGCATTGAGCGTCACCGTGACGATGTCGGCATGGCCGGCAAGCGCCTCGTCGATCGCGTTGTCGACCACCTCATAGACCATGTGGTGCAGACCGGAGCCGTCGTCGGTGTCGCCGATATACATGCCCGGCCGCTTGCGCACGGCATCCAGGCCCTTCAACACCTTGATGGAGTCGGCACCATATTCGGCGGCGGCGCCGGTATCGGTTTCAGGAATATCGGTCATTCGGCTTCGGGTCTTTCCAGGTTCTTCGGACGTGGTGATTCGTTGCGAATCACGTCTCGGACGCCTCGCGGACTATAGAAAATTTGTCCACGGTTCCAAATCCCGGACCGCTTGCCGCGGCCGGAAAACAGCTGCTCATCCCCTGTCATTAGCAGGAAATGTGGCTTTTTCCAAAACATCTTCCAGGGCGCGGATGGTGTCGATGGATAAATCGCGGATTTGCCCGCTCAGGCGGTTGGCAAAGGCGGTATATTCCGGCGCCAGCCCCGATGTGTCCAGCGTCACTTTCGGAGCCGACACATGGGCGATGCGGAACAATTGCTCGGCTTCGTCCCAGATGACATTGAAATAGCCGGCCACGCGTTGCAGGAAATCGAAGCTCGGCGCGCCGCGTTTTCCATGCTCCAGCGCCGAGAGATAGGCGGCCGACACGCCGATCGCCGCGGCCATCTGCTTCTGCGACACGCCCTTCTTGCGACGCAGATCCCGGACCACCGCACCAAAGGGGGTCACGGCGCGCTTCCCTTGCGGGCAAGGCGGACATAAAGCGCGCCCTCTCCGCCGTGATTGCGCGCCGCCGGCTCATAGCTCGAGATCAACGGCCGGAACTCCGGCAGCGAAAACCAGAGCGGCACGGCGCGCTTGAGGGCCCCGTCGCTACCGATCGATGTTCCCTTGCCGGTGATGACGAGAACATGGCGCAGCCCGCGTTCATGCGCTCTCAGGAGAAAATGCAAGAGGAAGCCATGGGCCTGGCTCTGGATCATTCCGTGCAGGTCGATGCGCGCTTCGAGCGCCAGGTGCCCCTTGGACAGCTTGCGCTTGACGGGCTTTTCCAAGGGGTAGTGGTGTCGGCCGTTCGAGGTGTTGCTGAGCGCAATTCCCTGTTGTTCTTCAGCAGTGCCAGCGGTGGGCGTTGCCTGCTTCCTTTGCGGCTCTTCCTTGGCCACGACAGGAACATCCTCGCCGAGGAACTCCCGCAATTCGTCGAGCCGGCCGGGCATGGGCCTTGCCGTGCGGGCAACTTTTCCCCACAGGATCCGCTCTTCCGGCGATAGCTTCTTGCCCCTAGCCATTGCCGTATCTTGCCGCGGCAGCGCTGGGAATGAAGATGTAGAAATCGGCTTCGTTGCGAACCGCACCGGCAAGCTCGCCGGCCAGCTCACCCGATCCGGTGAAGATATCGCCGCGCGCCGGGCCGACGATCGCCGATCCGGTATCGAGCGCCAGCATCAGGCGGCGAAACGGCTCGCCGGCATCGAGGCGCGTCAGGCTGTCGCTTGAGATAAAAAATGGCACGCCGAAGGTATGGATCAGCCGGTCGACGGCAAGAGAGCGTCCCGGCTCCAGCGAAACCTTGGCGGCTGCGACCGGTCCCAGCCGTTCGTCCTGCACGTCGGCTTCGCGGAAGAAGATGAAGGATCGATTGTGCCAGAGCACCTCGTCGACCCGATCCGGATTTGCGGCGAGCCAGGCGCGAATGCTCATCATGGAGACGGTGCCGGCATCAATCTCGCCGCGATCGATCAAGAGCTTGCCGATCGGCGAGAAGTAATGCCCGGTCTTGGCGGCATAGGTGATGCGCCGGCGAGAACCGTCGGGATAGACGAGCCGCGCGGCTCCCTGGACGTGAACGAAGAAAACGTCGACCTTGGATTTCGCATAGGCGATCTCCAGACCGCGCCCGGCCAGGAAGCCCTTTTCAATCGCCGGCCGGTCGGGATACTCGCCGACCACGCCGTCATGCATCCGGCCGAAGGCGAAATAGGGATCCATATCCGGCGGCCGATTGGTGTCGTCGATATCAACGAGATCGATCGGGCGCCGGTAGATCGGATAGCGGAAGATCTCATCGGCAACCGACTGCACTTCGATCTCGGGCTCGTAGAACGCGGTGACGAAACCGGTCCCACCCGTTTCCGGCCGGATCCTGAAGGCAACGAAGTGCTGTTCGAAGAAGGCTCGCGCCGCATCGGCACCAGCCACCGGCGCACCGGCCGCCGCAAGCGCGGGCATCAAATCGTCGACCGAAACGCCGAGCGAACCGGTGCGATAGGGCTTTGCGGTCGAGACGTGGTGATGACAGCGACGCAGCGCCTCGATCACCGCGGTCGGATCATCGTCCTGCCACCCCGGCAACTCGGAAAAGGTGACAGGCTCTAGTCGAAGCGTCATGGTCGCTCTTTCCGATCAGTTTTCGGATTCGGTCGCGATCAGCTTCCAGTTCGGATCACGCGAGCGAATGTCGCGCGAGAAAGTCCAGAGATCGTTAACTTCCGCCACCGACTCCGCGTCGCCATCGATCACGGCACCCTGCTTGTCGTAGGTCGCCGAGATCAACTGGCTGACGATCCGCACCGTGATGTTTTCTTCGCTGTCCTTGACTTCGGCGTGGACGATGTCGGCCTTCTCGATGCCGACGAACGTGGACTTCACCACTTCGCCCTTGCGCTCGCGCTCGGCGATCGCCGCATCGAAGCCCTCGTAGACTTCACGCGACAGCAGGTTCTTCAGCGTCTTGCGATCACCGTCGGCAAAAGCCATGACGATCATCTCGTAGGCCATCTTGGCGCCGTTGACGAACTCCTTCGGATCGAAGCCGGTGTCGGCATCGGTCAGCGAACGGAGTTGATCGTTCAGCGGCGTGCCCACCTTGGCGAAGGCATCGATCGCGGCGTAACGCGCCGAATCGTCTTCGACATTGTCCCGGCGCGGCAATTGCACGACCTTGCCATTGTCGGCCTTTTCGGGCCCCTGGCTCATGTCGCGCGGCGAATAGGGATCAAACGGTGGCCGCTCGCTGCCGGTCCGGCGTCCGAGAACGCTGCGCAACTGCAGAAAAATGACCACTGCGGCGATCAAGAAAAAAAACGTGATGAAGTCGAAAGAGCCCATTTCCACCTGAAACCGCTGTTAGAATTTCTCGTAGCTATTCCATATAGTCCGCAAGGATAGATCATTCAAATCGCGTTGTCGCACCCTTAGATCGGTGGCGACGACGCAAAGACCCTTTCAGGCACCGCCAATGCGTTCATTGTTCATACCCCTGGTCATTCTGGGACTGCCCCTCGCCGAGATTGCCGGCTTCGTCATCGTCGGTCGCGAAATTGGCCTGGGCATGACACTGCTGCTCGTTTTGCTCAGCGCTATCGCCGGGGTCGTCCTGCTTCGCGTCCAGGGTTTCGCCGTCATCAGGCGCGTGCAGGAAGCAACGCGCACGGGCAGCGACCCCGGTCGCGAGTTGCTCGGCGGCGCCTTGATGTTCGTCGCGGCGCTGCTGCTGATCGTGCCCGGCTTCATCAGCGACCTCTTCGGCCTGCTTCTATTCTTGCCACCCGTCCGTCTGGCAGTTGCCGGCTACCTCAGGTCGAAGATGACGGTCGTGACCGCCGCATCGGGCCAGGCCTGGCGCGGACCGAGCCACCGGCCCGAAGAGCGCGCCCGACCACAGGTCATCGACCTTGGCGAAGGCGAGTTCTCGAGGACCGACGACGACGAAGCCAACCCGCCCGAAGAGCGCCGTCGGCAATAGCAAGCGCCTGTGGCGCAGGGTTGTAAGCCCTATGACGAAATGCTAGATGGCCTCACCCAATTCGAAGTCGAGGAAACCCTTATGACGACTGATACCGCATCCAACGGCAACGGCAGCGCGCAGCAGAGCCCGTCGCTCAACATCCTCGCCCAGTATGTCAAGGATCTCTCCTTCGAGAACCCGGGCGCACCGCGTTCGCTGCAGGCTCGTGACAATGCGCCTTCGATCAACATCAACGTCAATGTCAACGCCAACCCGCTGGCCGAGAACGACTTCGACGTTCTCCTGTCGCTGAACGCGGAAGCCAAGGACGGCGAGCGCGTTCTGTTCAACGTCGAGCTCTCCTATGGCGGCGTTTTCCGTGTTGCCGGCTTCCCGCAGGAACACATGCTGCCGCTGCTCTTCATCGAGTGCCCGCGCCTGCTGTTCCCGTTCGCGCGCCAGATCGTTGCCGACGCGACCCGCAACGGCGGCTTCCCGCCGCTGATGATCGACCCGATCGATTTCGCCCAGATGTTCGCCCAGCGCATGGCCGAAGAAAAGGTCCGCTCGCAGGTGACCAACGAGACCGCCAACTGATCTCCATCCAGTTGGGATCGCAATCAGGAAAAAGCCCGGTTGAACCGGGCTTTTTTCATTTCTGCAGATCGTACTTGGCCCAGATCGCCTTGGCACCCATCTTGGCCACCAGCGCAGCGTGCGCCGCCTCGTCGGCTTCCGACAGCCGGTTCGGCAAGGGCCGCGGGCGTTGCGCGATGGCGATCGGCGCATCGTCGTGTTCGACGACCTGCCCTTGCGCGCTGTTATTCGACACCAGACCGAGCGCGGCCTGACGCCCCCCGAGCATCTCGATATAGACTTCGGCAAGAAGCTCGGAGTCTAGAAGCGCGCCGTGCTTGGCGCGATGTGAGTTGTCGATACCGTAGCGACGGCAGAGCGCATCGAGCGAGTTCGGGCCCATCGGATTTTTGCGCCGGGCCAGAGCCAGCGTGTCCGTCACCCTTTCGCCCGCAATGGCCGGCAATCCGATGCGGGCAAACTCGGCATTGATGAAGCCCATGTCGAAGGTGGCATTGTGTGCCACCCAGCGGGCGTCGCCGAAGAAATCGAGGATCTGCTGGGCGACGTCGGCGAAAGGCGGCTTGTCTTTCAGGAACTCGTCGGTGATGCCGTGAATGGCAAGCGCATCAGGATGGACCTTGCGATTGCCCGGATTGACGAAAATATGCAGCGTGCGGCCAGTCGGAAACTGATTTTCCAGCTCGACGCCACCGATTTCAATCACCCTGTCCTCGCGATTGTCGAGGCCGGTGGTTTCCGTATCGAAGATGATCTCACGCATCGGGCGCTCCATTGACGGTGAGATCGTCGACGATCGCCCTCACCTGTTGGCGTGTGTTGTCGAAGCTGTCGCTGGTATCGATTACGTAGTCGGCGCGTTCACGCTTCTGACTGTCCGGCACCTGACGCGCCAGGATCATAGCAAATTTCTCTTCGGTCATGCCCGGGCGTTTCATCGCCCGTTCCCTTTGAATGTCCGGTGCGCAGCTGACGACGACTACCCGGTCGACGCGCGCCTCGGCTCCCGTTTCGAACAGGAGCGGAATATCGAGAACCACGAAAGGCGCGCCGGCGGCAATATTGCCGTCGAGGAACGCGCGCTCCTTCTGCCGAACGAGCGGATGCACGATCGCCTCCAGTTCGCGCAACCTTTCCGGTGTCGCCAGCAACTGTCGGGACAACTCGGCCCGATCGATGATGCCGTCCCGGGCCGTGCCCGGAAAGGCCGCCTCGACGGGGGCGGCCGCTTCGCCGCGATAAAGCGCGTGCACGACTTCATCGGCGTCGTTGACCGGAACGCCGAGGTCGCGGAACATCTGTGCCGCGGTCGACTTGCCCATGGCGATGGATCCGGTCAGGCCGACGATCATCATGCGTGCGCTCCCATGTCGTCGATGACGAGTTGCCGGAGATGTTCGTCGACGACGGGCCGGCGGCCGAACCACAGCTCGAAACCGGGCGCTGCCTGATGCAGCAACATGCCGAGCCCATCGACGATGGCGAAGCCCTGTTCTTCCGCCTGGCGAAGCATCGGCGTCTTCAGCGGGACATAGACGATATCGGTCACGACGGCATTTCCGGCCATCACGCTGAAATCGATCTGCGGCGCATCCTGGCCATCCATGCCGAGAGACGTAGTGTTGATGAACAGGCCGGCGCCCGCCATGACGTCAGCCAGTGCCTCCATCGGATGGGCGTGCACGGCCGATCCGAAGCGGTCGGACAATTCCTCAGCTCTTGCCACCGTGCGATTGACCACATGGATCGTCTTGATGCCACGATCGCGCACGGCCTGGATGACGGCACGGCTGGCGCCGCCGGCACCAAGGACGACCGCGGTCGAACACTGGTCCCAACCATCGGCGCGCTCGTCGAGATTGGCGACGAACCCTTGGCCGTCCGTGTTGGTGGCGTGAACTTCTCCGCCCTCGAGCCATAGCGTGTTGGCAGCGCCGAGCTCCAGACAGAGCTCATCCGGACGATCCGCCAGACGGTGGGCCACTTCCTTGTGCGGGATGGTGACATTGCCGCCGCAGAAGCCCGATGTGCCCTGCTTCAGCGCGGCGACGAAGGCTGAAAAGTCTTCCGGCTTGACCTCATGCGCGCGGTAGCTGCCCTCTATGCCGAGCTGTTTCAGCCAGTAGCCATGGATCAGCGGCGACCTCGAATGCCTGACCGGATAGCCAGTGACAAAGGCGTGGTTAACAAATGTTTCACGTGAATCACGCATCGATCGTTTCCAATTCCCGAAGTTTTGCGAGCAGCGGCAGCATCGGAAGACCGAGAATGGTGAAGTAGTCGCCCTCGATCTTTTCGAACAGCTGGATGCCCTCGCCCTCCAGCTGGTAGGCGCCGACGCTCGACAGTGCCTTCTCTCCGACGCGCTGCAGATGGCGATCGACGAAATCCTGCGTCAACGGGCGCACCGACATCTGTGCCGACGAGACATGGCGCCAGAGCACCTCGCCACCCCGCACGAGAACGATCGCGCTGTTGAGGCTATGCGTCTTGCCGGACAAGGACAGGAGATGTTGTGCGGCTTGCGCCATGTCTTTCGGTTTGTGATAGACGCGCTGACCGAGCGACATCGTCTGGTCCGAACCGATTACAAGCGCATCGGGAACGTGCATGGCCACATCCCGTGCCTTGGCTTCGGCGAGGCTGAGCGCGACGTCTTCGGGAGAAGCGCCCCGCTCCTCGAGCGGCTTTTCCAGCGCCCGCTCGTCGATCTCGGCAGCGCGGGCGGCAAACACCAGCCCTGCATTTTCGAGAAGAGCGCGACGGAACGGGCTTGCCGAAGCCAGGACGAGTGAAGCTGTCATCATCTAAGTTCCCGAATTGTTCGGATTCGCTCTATCGCAGCCTCGGACGCAGGGCAACAATGGCCGCTGCGGTTTCCTCGATCGAACGGCGGGTGACGTCGATCAGCGGCCAATTGTTGCGCGCGCAGAGCGCGCGGGCATATTTGAGCTCTTCGGCGATGGCGGCGCGATCGGTATATTGATCGCCGTGAAAGCCTTGCGTGGTTCCGAGCACCCGGTGCTGGCGCACCTGGGAAATCCGATCGGCGGTCGCGATCAAGCCGACGACCAGGGGTTTTGTCGCCGCCATCAACCGCTCGGGAAGCGGCACGCCGGGAACGATCGGAATGTTGGCGGTCTTGATGCCGCGGTTGGCGAGATAGATGGATGTCGGCGTTTTTGATGTTCGGCTGATGCCGATCAACACCACGTCGGCGTCATCGAAATCGACCGGCAACTGCCCGTCGTCGTGATCCATGGTGAAATTCAAGGCGTCGATCCGAGCGAAGTAGTCGGCATCCATCACGTGTTGCGCACCCGAACGGCGTCTGGATGGCGAACCGAGATAAGACTGGAAGAGCTCGATGATGGGATCCAGGACGGAAACGCAGGGCACGCCCATTTCGCGGCAGCGCTGGTCGATGATGCCGGCAAGCTCACGATCGACGATCGTATAGAGCACGATCCCCGGCGCGCCATCGATGGCATCGAGAACCTGCAGCAACTGACGGCGATTGCGGATCAGCGGATAGACATGCTCCAGCGCATGCGACGCCTGGAATTGAGCCGCTGCAGCCCGCCCGGCGGCGATCAAGGTCTCCCCCGTCGAATCGGAGATCAGATGCAGGTGGAAGTAGTTTTTCTTGTTCTCCACGCTATTCTCCGGGTGCTGTTGATAAACCGGGATAAAAACGCCCGGCGACGCCAGGCAGGCTCGGTGGACGGGAAAACTCCCGACTTATTCACAATTTGCCCAACGCCGAAGAATGCTTCGCGGAGCTTGTGGACAAGACTCATGGAGATGACAAAGTGTCACGTGTTTAGACCGGTTGTCCACAGATATGCGCGCTTTTTCGATCACCGCAATCATATGATTTCCATCGATTTTTCGGACTTATCCACGAAGCGCGGGGCCAAGCGCCAATCTGCCTCCCGCGCGGCTCCGTCGGATCGGGCGGTCGTG
Organism: Ensifer sp.; assembly: GCF_031989085.1. Lineage (NCBI taxonomy): Bacteria > Pseudomonadati > Pseudomonadota > Alphaproteobacteria > Hyphomicrobiales > Rhizobiaceae > Ensifer > Ensifer sp. The sequence continues at coordinate 44,355 of NZ_DALZXU010000012.1, read as the reverse complement.
GATGAAGTGTGGTCAGCTTTTAATCCTTGATACCCACCGACTCTAAGAAATAGAAAGAGTCTAAATACCTTTGTTTATTTATTGGGAGAGACCATTCGTGGCCGAGACACGCAGGAAAGTTCTGGAGGTTCTGGGCGGGAAGACGGTCAGTCCCCCTCCCGTCTGGCTCATGCGCCAGGCAGGTCGATACCTTCCGGAATATCGAGCGACGCGTGCTGTCGCCGGAAGCTTCCTCGATCTCTGTTACACGCCCGATCTCGCCGTAGAGGTCACGCTACAGCCGATCCGCCGATATGCTTTTGACGCAGCCATCCTCTTTTCCGACATCCTCGTCATTCCGGATGCGCTGGAGCGCAATGTTCGCTTCGAGGAAGGTCATGGACCGAAAATGGATCCTATCGACGTCGACGGGATCCTGGCGCTGAAGCCGGAAGGCATTTCGAACCATCTGAGACCTGTCTTTGAAACCGTGTCGCGTCTTCGTGCCGAGCTGCCGACCGAGACCACGCTGCTCGGTTTTTGCGGGGCGCCCTGGACGGTGGCGACCTACATGATCGCCGGCCATGGTACGCCGGATCAGGCCCCTGCCCGACTGTTCGCCTACAGACATCCGGAGGCGTTCGAACGGCTTTTGACATTTCTGGCTGACGTCTCGGCCGACTATCTGGTCGAGCAGATCGACGCGGGCGCCGACGCCGTGCAGATTTTCGACTCCTGGGCCGGCGTTCTCGGCGAAGAAGAATTCGAGCGTTTCGCCGTGAAGCCGGTCGCCCGTATGATCGCTTCTGTCAGGGCGCGACGTCCACGGGCCAGGATCATAGCCTTTGCCAAGGGCGCAGGGCTCCTCCTGAAGCAATATCGGCAGAAAACCGGTGCCGATGCCATCGGGCTCGATTGGACCGTGCCATTGGCCTTTGCCGTCGATTTGCAGAAGGAAGGCCCGGTGCAGGGAAATCTCGATCCGATGCGGGTCGTTGCCGGTGGTGTCGCGCTGGAAGAGGGCATCGACCGCATTCTCGATGCGCTCGGAAATGGCCCTTTGATTTTCAACCTCGGCCACGGGATCACACCTCAGGCCGATCCTGCCCATGTCTCGGCGCTCGTGTCGCGGGTTCGCGGAGAACGGTGATGAGCGAGCGCCAGACCGATAGTGGCCCGGGAAACAAGGCGCGGCTGAGGGCCATGATCGCGCTTGGCGCTTTTGCCGCCCTTCTGATCGGGCTCTTCGTCTGGCAGCCGGAGAGCCTCTATCTCTGGATCAAGGCATTGCACGTGATCGCGGTGATGTCGTGGATGGCGGCGCTGCTTTACATGCCGCGCCTGTTCATCTACCACACCGACGCGGCACCCGGCTCGGAGCAGTCCGAGACCTTCAAGATGATGGAACAGCGCTTGCTGAAGGTCATCATGAACCCGGCAATGATGATCTCCTGGGTGCTCGGACTTTATCTCGCCTGGAGCGTTTACGGTTTTCAGGGTGGCTGGCTGCACGCGAAATTGCTGTTCGTTGTGTTGCTGACTGTGGTGCATGTGGGCTTTGGTCGGGCTGTACGGTCGTTTGCGCGGGATGAAAACCGCCGCACCGCGCGCTACTGGCGCCTGATGAACGAGGCGCCGACGCTGCTGATGATCCTGATCGTGATCATGGTGGTCGTGAAGCCGTTCTGAATTTTATAGATTGCTAATTGTCGGAGTTGCGGCTAATTTTCGACAACCCCTTGCGGCGTTTCACGTGAATCGCTATTTTCTGCCATCTCCTCTTCATGGCTTGTGACAAAGACCAGAGCCTGCCCCCCTGCTGCAGCTCCCTTCAGAAAACACGCCGTCTTCCCATTCCGTTACGAAACATGGATCCTTCATGGCTGAAATGAAGCTACAAGAACTTAAGAACAAGACGCCGACCGATCTTCTGGCCTTTGCCGAAGAGCTCGAGGTGGAAAACGCCAGCACCATGCGCAAGCAGGAACTGATGTTCGCCATTCTCAAGATGCTCGCCGCCCAGGACATCGAAATCATCGGTGAAGGCGTCGTCGAGGTTCTGCAGGACGGTTTCGGCTTTCTGCGTTCTGCCAATGCCAACTATCTCCCGGGTCCCGACGACATCTACATTTCGCCGTCGCAGATCCGCCGTTTCTCGCTCAAGACCGGCGACACGGTAGAGGGCCCGATCCGCGGACCGAAGGAAGGCGAGCGCTATTTCGCGCTACTCAAGGTCAACACGATCAATTTCGACGATCCGGAAAAGATCCGTCACAAGGTCCACTTCGACAACCTGACGCCGCTTTATCCGAACGAACGCTTCAAGATGGAACTCGACGTCCCGACGTCGAAGGATCTCTCCGCCCGGGTAATCGACCTGGTCGCCCCGCTCGGCAAGGGCCAGCGCGGCCTGATCGTCGCTCCGCCGCGCACCGGTAAGACGGTCCTCCTGCAGAACATCGCACACTCGATCACCGCCAATCATCCGGAATGTTATCTGATCGTCCTCCTGATCGACGAACGGCCGGAAGAAGTGACCGACATGCAGCGTTCGGTGAAGGGCGAAGTCGTTTCCTCCACCTTCGACGAACCGGCAACGCGCCACGTCCAGGTCGCCGAAATGGTAATCGAAAAAGCCAAGCGGCTTGTCGAACATGGCCGCGACGTCGTCATTCTGCTCGACAGCATCACCCGCCTCGGCCGCGCCTACAACACCGTTGTCCCCTCATCGGGCAAGGTGTTGACCGGTGGTGTCGACGCCAACGCCCTGCAGCGTCCGAAGCGTTTCTTCGGTGCCGCGCGCAATATCGAAGAAGGCGGCTCTCTGACGATCATCGCGACGGCGCTGATCGATACCGGCAGCCGCATGGACGAAGTCATCTTCGAAGAGTTCAAGGGCACCGGCAACTCGGAAATCGTTCTCGACCGCAAGGTCGCCGACAAGCGCATCTTCCCGGCGATGGACATTCTCAAGTCCGGCACGCGCAAGGAAGACCTGCTTGTTCCGCGACAGGATCTGCAGAAGATCTTCGTCCTTCGCCGGATTCTGGCACCGATGGGTACGACCGACGCGATCGAGTTCCTGATCGACAAGCTGAAGCAGACCAAGAACAACGGCGACTTCTTCGACTCGATGAACACCTGATCGAGTTTGGTTCGACCGATGTCTCAGCGACCGGGCAACTTAGTTGCCCGGTCTTTTCGTTTCTGTGCCTTCGTTCATTAGCCGGATTCTGTTCCAACTTGTTTTTCGTTGAAGTTTTCGATTCGGCTATGCAACGAACAGTGATCGCATGTCGGGCGGATCGGCCAAGATCCGCCGGTGATTCACGTGAAACACGTTGCCGCGAAGATGGTCTGCAGACTTGATCTTTTCCGTCATTTTCGGCATAAGCGCGCGACCGCCCGATACGCCCGCGATAATCGGTTCCGACGATAGAGGCCTTTCATCCGCCGGCGGGACGAAACGACTGGATGGCCTCATGGGCCACGGGTCATGTGCCGTCGAGCGAAAATCTTAAAGGGACCGGGTGAAATCGATGCCAGCGGTGGAGACGATATATGCGCTGTCTAGCGGGGCGTTACCATCGGGTGTTGCCGTCATCCGCATCAGCGGCAACGAGACGCAATCCGTTTTGCTCGCCCTGTGCGGCACGGTCCCAGAGCCGCGTCTGGCGTCACTCAAAACGATTCGGTCTCGCAACGGTTCCCCGATCGATAGCGGCCTGATCCTCTATTTTCAGGGGCCCGCCTCATTTACCGGGGAAGACTGCGCCGAACTGCAGGTCCACGGCGGTCGCGCCGTCGTTCAGGCCCTGCTTGCGGAGCTTTCCGGCTTTTCCGGCCTGCGCCACGCCGATGCAGGCGAGTTTTCGCGACGGGCGTTTCAGAACGGAAAGTTGGATCTCGTTGAAATCGAGGGCCTCTCGGACCTCATCGTTGCCGAGACGGAAATGCAGCGCCGTCTGGCGCTTGAACATTCGGCCGGCGGCCAATCGAAGATCTATGACGGTTGGGCCAGACGGCTGACGCACGCCCGCGCGATGATCGAAGCCGAGCTTGATTTTGCCGACGAGGATGATGTTCCCGGATCCGTCAGTGAGCGGATCTGGCAGGATATGGATTTGCTGCGGCACGAGATTGACGCACACATCGCCCAGGCGCCGATCGGGGAGATCATTCGGGATGGCCTCAAGATCGTCATTGCCGGTGAACCGAATGCCGGGAAGTCGAGCCTACTCAATGCTTTGGCGAAGCGGGATATTGCGATTGTCACCGAGATTGCCGGGACGACACGTGATGTGCTCTCGGTTGACCTTTCCTTAGCCGGATTCTCTGTGAAATTGTTCGACACAGCCGGATTGCGCGAAACGGATGAGGTTGTGGAGCGCGAAGGCATTCGCCGCGCCCGCGGCGTTATTGCCGATGCGGATCTCGTCCTGCTGCTGTCCGAAAGCGAGGATGGCTTTGGCACGTTGCACGGCCTCGATCTTAAAGGTGTACCCGTTTTGAGGGTGGCGACAAAATCGGATCGAGAGGGTCGCGCCGTCGGTGCTGTCGCCGACCTGTCGATCTCGACCAGAACCGGCGCGGGCATGGATCAGCTGCTGACGGCGATATCTAGCTATCTCCCTGATTTAAAAAACGTTACGGCGCTCTCTATCCCCTCGCGACAAAGGCATGTGGATGCGTTGCGGCAAGCCAGCAATGCCATTTCACAGTGCCTGGAGCACGAGACATACGGGCTGGACATTCGCGCGGAATTGCTTCGCCTTGCCGGCGACGCGATCGGGCGTATCACCGGGCGGGTGGATGTCGAAAACCTGCTGGATGTGATATTTTCGGAATTCTGTATCGGTAAATGACGTTCGACTAAAGCAATACAACGCAAGCGAGTCCCGCGAAGTGTTTCACGTGAAACGATTCGAGAGCGGAATGCGCTTGATCGGAGAGAACAACGATGGTCAGTTTTGATGTCATTGTCATTGGCGGTGGTCACGCCGGCTGTGAAGCGGCCGCGGCTTCGGCGCGCCTCGGTGCGCGAACCGCGCTGTTGACCCATAAGGCTTCGACCATCGGTGTCATGTCTTGTAACCCAGCAATCGGCGGTCTTGGAAAGGGTCACCTGGTTCGCGAGATCGATGCGCTTGACGGACTGATGGGTCGCGTTGCCGACGCGGCGGGCATTCAGTTCCGCTTGCTCAATCGCCGCAAGGGCCCCGCGGTGCGTGGCCCTCGAACGCAGGCCGATCGCAAACTCTATCGTGAGGCAATGCAAAGAGAGATCGCTGCCACCAGCAATCTGACGGTCATCGAAGGCGACGCTTTCGACCTGATCGAGCGGGATGGCAAGATCACCGGCGTGGTTATGAAGGACGGCAGGTCCTTTGGCGCGACGGCAGTCGTGCTCACGACGGGCACGTTCCTGAAGGGCTTGATCCATATTGGCGACCAGACGATTCCGGCTGGCCGAGTTGGTGAAGAACCGTCGCTCGGACTGTCGGCAACGCTCACCCGTTACGGGCTTCGCCTCGGACGGCTGAAGACCGGGACGCCTGCACGCCTGGACGGCAAGACCATCGATTGGGATCGGGTCGGCCGGCAGGGGCCCGACGAGCAGCCAGTGCCTTTCTCCTTCATGACCGATCGGATCGTCAACCCGCAGATCGATTGCGGCGTGACGCGAACGACGGAAGCGACGCACAAGATCATTGCTGACAACATCGGCAAGTCGGCGATGTATTCCGGCCAGATCGAAGGCGTCGGTCCCCGTTATTGCCCGTCCATCGAGGACAAGATCGTTCGCTTCGGCGAACGCGACGGCCATCAGATCTTCCTGGAGCCGGAAGGCCTCGATGACGATACCGTCTATCCCAATGGCATCTCGACGTCCCTGCCCGCGGATGTCCAGGACGCGTTTATCCGAACGATCCCCGGGCTCGAGGCCGTAGCCATCGTCCAGCCGGGCTATGCCATCGAGTATGACCATGTGGATCCGCGTGAACTGGATGCGAGCTTGGCGGTGCGCAAGATGCCGGGGCTGTACCTCGCCGGCCAGATCAATGGCACGACCGGTTATGAAGAGGCGGGAGCCCAAGGCCTTGTCGCCGGCTTGAATGCGGCGAAGGCCGCAATGGGCCGGGACGCTGTGATCTTCAGCCGGACCGATTCCTATATCGGCGTGATGGTCGACGACCTGACGTCTCGAGGCATAACCGAGCCCTACCGCATGTTCACATCACGGGCCGAGTATCGGCTGTCGTTGCGTGCCGACAATGCCGATATGCGCCTGACGCCAACGGGCATCAGCATCGGCTGTGTCTCCGATGCACGCCAGGCGCGGTTCGAGCAATGGCGAGGACAATTCGATGCCGGTCGGACGTTGTTGAAGCAACTGTCGATAACGCCCTCCGAGGGCAATCGCCATGGTCTGAAGTTGAACCAGGATGGACAGCGTCGCACCGCATTCGAACTCCTATCCTATCCCGATCAGACGATCGATGCGCTGTTGCCGCTATGGCCGGAGTTGAGGGATATCCCGCAGACCGTTGTCGAAGCGCTTGAGATCGACGCTGCCTATGCCGTCTACATGGATCGTCAGGCGTCCGATATTGCCGGTGTGCGCCGGGAAGAAAACCTGGTCATTCCCGAAGACTTCGATTTCTCGTCACTGGCGGGCCTGTCGAACGAACTGAAGCAGAAGTTGACCCGCCGGGCGCCACGCAATCTGGCGCAGGCGTTGACGGTCGACGGCATGACTCCGGCTGCGGCGTCGTTGATTCTGGCTTGGCTGAAGCGTGTAAACCGCTCGACGGAGGGGCAAGACAAGGTGAGTGTGCAATGAAGACGAGTCCTTTCGCCGGACCGAACGGGCTGCGTGTTTCACGTGAAACGAATGAACGCCTTGAGCATTTCGCCGCGCTGTTTCAGAAATGGGCAAAGTCGATAAACCTGATTGCTCCGTCCACGCTCGACGATCTTTGGCGGCGGCACATCGTCGACAGTTTGCAGCTGGCGCAGCTGGCGCCTGGCCCGAAGACGTGGGTCGATCTCGGCAGTGGCGGCGGCTTTCCAGGCGTCATCACGGCGATCTACCTCCAGGAATTTGCTGATGGTTGGGTGCATCTGGTGGAGAGCAACAACAAGAAGGCCGCCTTTCTGCGCGTCGCCTTGCAGGAAACGGGCGCCCGGGGCTCGGTTCACCCGATCCGAATCGAAGATGCGGGCACCGTCGCGCCGAAATGCGATGCGATCTCTGCCCGCGCTCTTGCCGATCTCAGCCTGTTGCTGGACTATTCTGCGCCGTGGATGACCGCCGAGGGTGGTAAAACGGTGGCCTATTTCCATAAAGGGCGGGATTACCAGCGGGAGATCGACAAAGCCGTTGGCCGCTATGACTTTGATCTGGTAAAACATCCAAGCATCGTCGAGCCAGATTCTGTCGTGCTCGAGATCGCAAATCTTTCGCGAAGAACTCAGTGATTGGCGAGCGGAACATGTTTGGCACAAAGAACCGGATCATAACGATAGCAAACCAGAAGGGTGGCGTCGGCAAGACGACGACTGCGATCAATCTGGCAACCGCATTGGCCGCCATCGGCGAGAAAGTTCTGATTGTCGACCTCGACCCGCAGGGCAACGCCAGCACCGGTCTTGGCATTCAGCGACGCGATCGCCATCTTTCTTCATACGAACTGATGGTTGGCTCGCACTCTATCGCTGAAATCGTCCAGCCGACTGCCGTTCCGAATCTGGATGTCGTGCCCTCGACTATGGATCTGCTGGGCGTCGAGATGGAGATCTCGAAAGAGGCGGATCGGGCGTATCGCTTGCGCAAGGCTCTGGCGAGCCCTGAAGCACTGGCCTATTCCTACGTCCTCGTCGATTGCCCGCCGTCGTTCAACTTGCTGACGATGAATGCCATGGCGGCGGCGCATTCCGTGCTTGTGCCGCTGCAGTGCGAGTTCTTCGCGCTCGAGGGGTTGAGCCAGTTGCTTGAGACAGTCGACCAGGTGCGGCGCACGGTCAATCCGAGCCTTGATATTCAGGGCATCGTTTTGACCATGTTCGATTCGCGCAACAATCTGGCGCAGCAGGTGGTCAGCGATGTCCGCACGCATCTTGGTGACAAGGTGTACCACACGCTCATCCCCCGCAATGTACGCGTGTCTGAGGCACCTTCCTATGGCAAGCCTGCGATCCTATATGATCTGAAATGCGCCGGCAGCCAGGCTTACCTTCAGCTGGCTTCAGAAGTGATTCAGCGCGAGCGGCAGCGTAAGGCCGCCTAATTATTTCGGTACCGGAATTAAAATCGGGTGATAAGATGAACGACGATAGCTCGAAGAGAAGGCTTGGTCGCGGACTGGCTGCATTGATCGGTGAGATGGACCAACCGATCCAGGCGGGCGCCGCCCCTGCCCCGGTCAACCCGGACCGGCGCGTGCCCATCGAGTTCGTGTCGCGCAACCCGCGCAACCCCCGCCGCCAGTTCGACGAGGGCGAATTGCAGGATCTGGCGAGTTCCATCCGTCAGCACGGCATCGTCCAGCCGGTCGTCGCGCGGACGATCGGTAGCGAGCGTTACGAGATCATCGCGGGCGAGCGGCGTTGGCGCGCAGCCCAGCTCGCCGGCTTTACCGAAATTCCGGTCATCATCCGTGATGTCGACGACCGCACGGCGCTCGAAATCGCCATCGTCGAAAACGTCCAGAGATCGGACCTGAACCCGCTTGACGAAGCGCTCGGCTACGAGCAGCTGATTGCCGAGCATGGTTACACGCAGAATGACCTCGGCGAGATCATCGGCAAGAGCCGCAGCCATGTCGCCAATAGCTTGCGACTGTTGAAGCTTCCCGAGCCGGTTCGCGACATGCTCTCGGAAGGAAGCCTGTCGGCCGGCCATGCGCGCGCGCTGATCCCGACTTCCGATCCAGCGACCCTGGCGCGCAACATCGTTGCCAAGGGCCTCTCGGTCCGTGACGCGGAACGGCTGGCACAGAACGACATTCGCGCCCAGAACGACCCCAATTATGCCAAGGCCGCGCGTCGTGACGAGAAGGATGCCGACACTTTGGCGCTGGAGCGCACGTTGTCCGACAGCCTCGGGCTTGAGGTCTCGGTCAGCCACAAGGCTTCAGGCGGCCATCTCAGGATTTCCTACAAGACGCTCGACCAGCTCGAAGAGATCTGCCGTCTGCTAGAGCGTCGCTAGACGTTCGGCTTCCGCCGTCCTCACTCATCCGTATCGATGGAATTGAACAGAGCCCGCGAAAAGCGGGCATTCAGCGTCGCGCTGACTGCACCGCAATGGCCATCAGGTTCTGGAGCACCAGGCTCTCTTCGAGGCTCTGGCGACTGCGGCTCTGGAAGATCGTATTCTGCAATCGGGTCAGTTCGCGGCGGATCGCGGGCGAGGACCAATGGCGAAGGGCTGCTTCGATAATCGGCTTGCGGCGGAAATGCAGATGCCGACCCATGCTAGCAATGACCTGGCCGGCCTGCTGCCGACTGGAATCCATCTCGGCACGCATCAAATCAAGCTGCTGAAACTGCCTAAGGCAGCCTTGCAATACAAGGAACGCAGGCGTTTTCGACGTGGTAATCTTCTGCATAGCGTGCAGAAGTCCGTCAAGATCTCCCTTTAAAACTGCATCGACCGCATCATCCACGGAAATGGCGCTGGCGTCTCCGACGATATCGGTCACATCCGTTTCTTCGACAGTCGACTTTCCACGGCAATAGAGCGCAAGCTTGCGAACTTCGTTGCGCGATGCCAGGCGATCGCCGCCCAGCGCTTCCATCAGGCGTTCTCGCGCAGCGGGTGTGATGCCGAGCTTTTCTTCGCCGAGTTCCCTGTCGATCAAGGCCTGCAGACTACGGGCATCGTCGATGTAGCAGGCAATGGTGGCGATAGAGCGCGCCGTCTCCGCGACCTTGCGCAGCGCCGACCCCTTTTTCAGGTCACCCGCCTCAACGATGACGTAGCTGCCGGTGGGCGGTTCTGACGCGAGGATCTGCAGAGCGTCGACGAGTGCCTTTTCGTTGGCAGCGCCTCGAACCCAGACGAGCTTTTCTCCGCCGAAGAGGCCGATCGCGTTGACTTCGTCTAGAAGACGGCCTGGGCTCTGTTGCAGGTCCCCGGCGTCGAGTTTGGTGATGGCGAAAGGATCATCGAGCGGGACGCCACTGCGCGACGCGATTGCCGTTGCCCGCTCCGAAACCAGGCCACGGTCCGGGCCGTAGAGGACGAACAGGCGATAGAGCGCCCCCGACTTCTGAAGGAACGCGTCGAACTCGTGCGACTTGATTTCGCTCATCCCGTCACCGACCTAAGGCCTTTCAGATTTCAACGGAACCACGCAGCCGCTCGGTCTTCGTGGTTCCGCGCATGTCCCGCGGGAAAAGCGCGTCGGATTTTCCCGGAAATGCTCCTAGCGGCTGAGAGCAGCGGCAATGTCGGCGCGGATCAACTCTGCCAGTTCCTTGGCCGCGCGGTTCTCGCCGTCTCGCACGGCGCGCACCTTGGCGAACTCCTGAACCGGAAAGTCGACGAGTGCCACAGCGGTGCGGTTGCCCGATTTGATCGTTTCGCCAGTACCCGCCCGTGACAGGTTGTAGTCGGCCTTGACGACGATACGCCCTGCCCCTGCCCTGTCTCTCGCCTGGTCGTAGAGCACGCCCATTCCGCGCGTCGTCACGTTCAGTGCCAGGTGATACTGCGGGTTCGCCGGTTCGCCCTGGCCGCCTGCGACGAGGAAGATCAACGCATTGCGCACTTCCTGCTCGACGCGTTCGTCGGCATCGGAGATCTCGATGGACGCAAGCGCCGCCGAGGTGCCGGCGGCGTCCGAATAAAGCGGCCTGACCTGGCAGCCGGCGAGCGCGGTCAACATGACAACACCAGCGAGCATCGGAAGTGACCGGATGCGGGAGCCAGCTCTATCAGACAACGACATTGACGATCCTCTGGGGCACGACGATGATTTTCTTGGGGCTGTTGCCGTTCAATATGGCCTTGACGGCATCGAGAGCGAGAACTGCACTCTCGATTGCAGTCTGATCTGCATCACGCGCGATTGTCAAATCGGCGCGCTTCTTGCCGTTGACCTGGACCGGCAACGTGACTTCGTTTTCGACGACCAGGGCGGCATCGAATTTCGGCCAGCCGCTTTCGGCGATCAGACCGTTGCCGCCGATCGCTTTCCAGCATTCCTCTGCGAGATGCGGCATCATCGGTGCGATCAGGTTGATCAGGATCGATGTCGCATCCTTGGCAGCGGCCATCAGCGCGGAGTCGGCCTTTCCGGCGGCGACCTGGGTCAGCGGGGCTGCAAGCACGTTGACGAGCTCATAGATGCGCGCCACGGCCTTGTTGAAGGCGAGCTTGTCGTAATCGGCTTCCACCGCGCGCAACGTCCTGTGGGCCGCCTGCGAGATCGCCAGGCCGGCGCCGTCATGGGCTGGTGCAGCCTCGATGCCGCGAAGCATTTCCGCCGCTTCACCGATCAGGCGCCAGACGCGCTGGACGAAGCGATGGGCGCCTTCGACGCCAGCCTCGGACCAGATGACGTCGCGGTCTGGCGGCGAGTCCGACAGCACGAAGAAGCGTGCGGTATCGGCGCCGTATGAGGCGATGATATCATCAGGGTCGACGACGTTCTTCTTCGACTTCGACATCTTTTCGATCGAGCCGATGGTGATGTCTTCCCCGGTCTCGAGCAGCACGGCGCGACGCTGTCCGTCGACTTCGTCGATCCGGATTTCCGCCGGTGTGATCCACTCGCGCTGGGCGCCCTCGCCGCGGCTGTAGGTCTCATGCACGACCATGCCCTGGGTGAACAGACCCTTGAAGGGTTCGTCGATCGCGACGTGGCCGGTCGCCTTCATGGCGCGGGTGAAGAAGCGCGAATAGAGCAGGTGCAGGATCGCGTGCTCGATACCGCCGATATACTGGTCGACCGGCAGCCAGTGATTGGCCGCCTTCGGATCGGTCGGGTTGTCTTCCCAAGGTGCTGTGAAGCGCGTGAAATACCACGACGAGTCGACAAAGGTGTCCATCGTATCGGTCTCGCGGCGCGCATCCTTGCCGCAATGGGGGCAGGCGACGTGCCGCCAGGTCGGATGGCGATCGAGCGGGTTGCCCGGCTTGTCGAAGGTGACATCCGGCGGCAGGATGACCGGAAGATCTGCCTTGGGCACGGGAACGACGCCGCAGTCATCGCAATGGATGACCGGGATCGGGCAGCCCCAGTAGCGCTGACGCGAAATACCCCAGTCGCGCAGGCGGAAGTTGACCTTACGCTCCGCGCGCGGCGAACCGGCGAGCTGTTCTTCTTCCAGCTTCGACGCCACCTTTTCGAACGCGTCTTCCGTCGACAGGCCGTCGAGGAAGCGCGAATTGATCATCACGCCGTCGCCGAAATAGGCCTCGTCGCCGATCGCAAAGCTCGCGGCATCGCCATCCCTAGGCATGACCACCGGGACGACCGGCAGATCATACTTGCGGGCGAAATCCAGGTCGCGCTGGTCGCCGGACGGGCAGCCGAAGATCGCGCCCGTGCCGTAATCCATCAACACGAAGTTGGCGACGTAAACCGGCAGCTCCCAGCTCTCGTCGAGCGGATGCCTGGCGCGGATGCCGGTGTCCATGCCCTTCTTCTCGGCGGTCTCGAGCGCTGCCAGCGACGTGCCGGCACGCCGGCATTCCTCGCAGAATGCCTCGATTGCCGGGTCCTTGGCTGCCGCCTGCCTTGCGAGCGGGTGATCGGCCGAGATCGCCAGGAACGACGCGCCGAACAGCGTGTCAGGACGGGTGGTGTAAACCGTCAATTCGGTCGTGTCGGCGTCTGCCGTGCCATCGACGATCTGCCAGCGAATGGACAGGCCCTCCGAGCGGCCGATCCAGTTTTTCTGCATCAGCCGCACTTTTTCCGGCCACTGGTCCAGCGTGTCCAGAGCGTCCAGCAGTTCCTGGCTGAAATCGGTAATGCGGAAGAACCACTGCGTCAGCTCGCGCTGCTCGACGAGCGCGCCGGAGCGCCAGCCGCGGCCGTCGATGACCTGCTCGTTGGCGAGAACGGTGTTGTCGACCGGGTCCCAGTTGACCTTGGATTGCTTGCGGTAGACCAGGCCCTTCTCGAGGAAGTCGACGAACAGGTGCTGCTGGCGCTGGTAGTATGCAGGGTCGCAGGTCGCAAACTCGCGGTTCCAGTCGAGAGACAGGCCCATTACCTTCAGCTGCGCCTTCATCGAAGCGATGTTCTGATAGGTCCAGCTTGCCGGATGCACGCCACGCTCCATGGCGGCGTTTTCCGCCGGCATGCCAAACGCGTCCCAACCCATGGGGTGAAGCACGTTGAAACCGCGGGCGCGCTTGTAGCGGGCGACGACGTCGCCCATCGTGTAGTTGCGCACATGGCCCATATGGATGCGCCCGGACGGATAGGGGAACATCTCGAGCACGTAATATTTTTCGCGCGGGTCATCGTTCTCGGTCTGGAAGACCTGGCCGTTTTCCCATTCCTGCTGCCAACGCGGCTCGGCATCACGCGGATTATATCGTTCGGTAGACATGTCTTTTTGGTGTTCCGGAAGTTCTGCGGGGCAAGGGAGCGCCCTCATGATAGTTGGGGTGACCTTCATCATGAAACCGCCTGATGGTCAAGTTTTCGAAGGGTTTGGCGCGACACTTTGGCGGATTTGGGTCGGCTTGCGTGGCGATGGCCTTGGCAAGGCGCGCAAGTTTGCCTAATCCGCTAATTCACCGTCCGCAAGGTCGTCACGTCGGAGAATGGGTCCATGGAAGTTCAAGAGCGTTTGCAGGATGTCGTGAGCCGGATTCACGCAGCGGAGAAGGCTGCAGGGCGCGCGAAGAACGTCGTCAGCCTCGTTGCCGTCTCCAAGACGTTCGATGCAGATGCGATCCGCCCGGTGATAGGCGCTGGCCAGCGGGTGTTCGGCGAAAATCGCGTGCAGGAAGCCCAGGGCAAGTGGCCGCAGCTGAAGTCCGAGACCTCGGATCTGACGCTGCACCTGATCGGCCCGCTGCAATCCAACAAGGCTGCGGAAGCCGTGGCACTTTTCGACGTCATCGAGACTGTCGACCGCGAGAAGATCGCCCGGGCGATCGCCGCCGAAATGAAGGCCCAGGGCCGAAAGCTTCGTCTCTACGTGCAGGTCAACACGGGTCTCGAACCACAGAAGGCCGGCATCGCGCCGAAGGAAACCGTCGCCTTCGTGACCTTATGTCGTCAGGAACTCGACATGGAAATCGAAGGGCTGATGTGCATTCCGCCGGTTGATGAAAATCCCGGCCCGCACTTCGCGCTGTTGGCGAAACTGGCCGGTCAATGCCAGCTCGACCGCCTTTCGATGGGCATGTCCGGCGATTTCGAAACGGCCGTCCAGTTCGGTGCGACCAGCGTGCGTGTCGGGTCGGCGATTTTCGGCGCGCGCTGAGGCGAAAACGCCGCATTACGCTTTCGTCGGGGTTCACCTTCGTTCTCATAAGCTTATCCTTGTGCACGAGGAGGCCGGGCACTGTCCGGCATGCATTGGGAGGAGAACGGATATGGCGAGCCGCTATTCCGAAGTATATGGCGCGTGGAAAAAGGATCCGGAGGGGTTCTGGTCTGAGGCCGCAGCGGCGATCGACTGGTTCGAGAGACCGGAGCGCGCCTTTGACGCCGGAGGCGGCATCTACGGCCACTGGTTTCCCGGCGGGCTGACCAACAGCTGCTACAATTGCCTCGACCGGCATGTGGAGGCCGGTCGCGGCGAGCAGATCGCCTTCATCTATGACAGCCCGGTCACATCCACGATCGAGCGGATTACCTACGGTGCGCTGCTTGACGACGTCAGGGCGCTTGCTTCCGTTTATCGCAAGCTCGGCGTCGACAAGGGCGACCGCATCATCATCTATATGCCGATGATCCCGCAGGCGGCTGTGGCCATGCTTGCGGCTGCGCGCATCGGCGCCGTGCATTCGGTGGTGTTCGGGGGCTTTGCCGCCAACGAACTCGCGGTTCGCATCGACGACTGCCGGGCGAAGCTCGTCGTCTCAGCCAGCTGCGGCATCGAGCCTGGCCGAACCGTCGCCTATAAGCCGCTGCTAGATGCGGCCATGGCGATTGCCGAGCACAAGCCGGCCCATTGCCTCGTTTACCAGCGCGACATGCTCAAGGCCGACATGGTGCCGGTGCGCGATATCGACTATGGGCACGCGCTCGCGGCGGCAAAGGATGCGGGCGACGAGGTTGGCTGCACGCCGGTTTCCTCCACCGACCCGCTCTATGTTCTCTACACCTCCGGGACGACCGGCCAGCCGAAGGGCGTTGTGCGCGACAATGGCGGCCATATGGTCGCGTTGAAGTGGTCGATGCAGAATTTCTTTGGCGTCGAGCCGGGAGAGGTCTTCTGGGCGGCGTCCGATATCGGCTGGGTCGTCGGACATTCGTTCATCGTCTATGGCCCGCTTCTCAACGGCAACACCTCCATCCTGTTCGAGGGCAAGCCCGTTGGCACGCCGGATCCCGGAACCTACTGGCGCATCCTCGCGGAGCACCGCGTCGCCGTAATGTTCACGGCGCCGACGGCGCTGCGTGCCATCCGCAAGGAGGATCCGGAGGCGGCGCTGGTGGCGAAATACGACCTTTCCGGCTTCCGAGCGCTGTTCCTGGCCGGCGAACGGGCCGATCCCGATACGATCCGGTGGGCCGAGCGCGCGCTGGGTGTGCCTGTCATCGACCATTGGTGGCAAACGGAAACGGGCTGGCCGGTCGCCGGAAACCCGCTCGGGCTCGGGCTGCTGCCAGTCAAGTACGGGTCGCCCGCCGTGCCGCTACCCGGCTATGATGTTCAGATTCTCGACGATGCCGGCCACGCGGTCGAAGCGGGGACGCTGGGCAATGTCGTGGTCAAGCTGCCGTTGCCGCCTGGCTGCCTGCCGACGCTGTGGTATGCGGATCAACGGTTTCGCGCCGCCTATCTCGATGAATTTCCCGGCTATTACAAAACCGCCGACGCCGGCTACATCGATGAAGACGGCTACGTGTTCATCATGGCGCGCACCGACGACATCATCAATGTCGCCGGCCATCGGCTGTCGACAGGCGCGATGGAGGAAGTCTGCGCCAGCCATCCCGATGTCGCCGAATGCGCCGTCATCGGCATCGCCGACGAACTGAAGGGTCAGATCCCGGCAGGCTTTCTGGTCATCAATTCAAATGTTTCCCGTGAAACATCGGAGATCGAACGCGAGGTCATCAGCCTCGTGCGCGACCGTATCGGTCCGGTCGCCGCCTTCCGCACCGCCATGTGCGTCAAGCGACTGCCGAAAACCAGATCGGGCAAGATCCTGCGGGCGACGATCCAGAAGATCGCCGATCGCCAACCGTGGAAGATGCCGGCGACCATCGACGATCCCTTGATCCTCGACGAGATCGCCGCCGTACTGCACGCCAAGGGTATCGGTATCTGATCTCCGCCTACCTGCGGTTCGGCGGCAGAGCGACCGTGGAGCAAACAAAAAAAGCCCGGATCGAGCGATCCGGGCTTTTTGTCATGTCGGGAGAAGCCGATCAGTACTGATCGTCTTCGTCCTCATCCTTGCGATCCGACTTCAGCGACTTGAGCTTGGCGAAGACGGCATCCGCATCGATTTCCTTCTCTTCTTCGCGCTCATAGCTGAAGTTGAGCTTTTCGGTTTCCTGCGCGGCTTCAAGCGTCGCACCGAGTTCGGCAGCGGTCGGCAGCGGACGGCCCTTGGCGGCGCGTTCGACCTCGAGGTCGAGATCGATCTGCGAGCAAAGACCAAGCGTTACCGGGTCCATCGGCGTCAGGTTCGTCGAGTTCCAATGGGTGCGCTCGCGGATCTGCTCGATCGTCGACTTGGTGGTGCCGACGAGGCGGGAAATCTGGGCATCCTTCAGCTCGGGATGGTTGCGAACGAGCCAGAGAATGGCGTTCGGGCGATCCTGGCGCTTGGAGACCGGCGTATAGCGCGGACCCTTGCGCTTGCTGTCGGGAACGCGAACTTTCGGCTCGGAAAGCTTCAGCTTGTGGTTCGGATTTCCCTCGGCGCGGGCGATTTCGTCGCGCGACAGCTGGCCGGTTGCAATCGGATCCAGACCCTTGATGCCCTGTGCTGATTCACCGTCGGCGATCGCCTTCACTTCGAGCGGATGCAGCTTGCAGAATGTGGCAATCTGTTCGAACGACAGCGCGGTATTGTCAACGAGCCAGACGGCTGTTGCCTTGGGCATAAGCAGTTGCTGAGCCATGGATATAGTCCTTTTGTCCGCCGCGCCGGTGTCGCGGGCCGTGGAGTCTACCACTGATTTCCGGGAATTGAGCGCCTCTATAGCGTCGTTGTCTCAAAATTGCAATTCTCCACTTCCAAATGTCCTTTTGTCTAATTGCGGCTTGGATTTGACCTGCTATGTATCGTCGCCGAGGCGGGGTCTCCGGGAGTGAGAACCCCAGACAGGAATGCGCAGGGAGGAAAGAATGTCCGCCAAGATCTATCCGGTGTTGAAGTCTGCCAAGAGCCGGACGCTGCTCGACAACACGACCTATCTGAAGTGGTACGAAGAAAGCATCTCCGACCCTGCCAAGTTCTGGGGCAAGCACGGCAAGCGGATCGATTGGTTCAAGCCCTATACCAAGGTCAAGAACACCTCCTTCAAGGGCAAGGTCTCGATCAAATGGTATGAGGACGGGCTCACCAACGTCTCCTACAACTGCATCGACCGCCACCTGAAGACGCACGGCGAAAAGACGGCGATCATCTGGGAAGGCGACAATCCCTATATCGACAAGAAGATCACCTACAACCAGCTTTACGAGCAGGTGTGTCGCCTCGCCAATGTCTTGAAGAAGCACGGCGTCAAGAAGGGCGATCGCGTCACCATCTACATGCCGATGATCCCGGAAGCATCCTATGCGATGCTTGCCTGCGCCCGTATCGGCGCCATCCATTCGGTCGTCTTCGGCGGCTTCTCGCCGGACGCGCTCGCTGGCCGTATCGTCGATTGCGAAAGCACCTTCGTCATCACCTGTGACGAGGGTGTGCGTGGCGGCAAGCCGGTGCCACTGAAGGAAAACACAGATACCGCCATCGATATCGCCGCCAAGCAGCACGTGATCGTCAATAAGGTCCTGGTCGTGCGCCGTACCGGCGGCAAGACCGCCTGGGCGCCGGGCCGCGACCTCTGGTATCACCAGGAAATCGCCACCGTGAAGCCGCATTGCGAACCAGTGAAGATGAAGGCGGAGGATCCGCTGTTCATCCTTTACACCTCGGGCTCGACCGGCAAGCCGAAGGGCGTTTTGCACACCACCGGCGGCTATCTCGTCTATGCCTCGATGACGCATGAATACGTCTTCGACTATCGTGACGGCGATATCTACTGGTGCACGGCCGATGTCGGCTGGGTAACCGGGCATTCCTACATCGTCTACGGTCCGCTCGCCAACGCGGCGACCACCGTGATGTTCGAGGGCGTTCCGAACTTCCCCGACGCCGGTCGCTTCTGGGAAGTGATCGACAAGCACAAGGTCAACGTTTTCTACACGGCGCCGACGGCGATCCGCTCGCTGATGGGCGCCGGCGACGATTTCGTCAAGCGCGCCTCGCGCTCCTCGCTGAGGCTGCTCGGCTCGGTCGGCGAGCCGATCAATCCGGAAGCCTGGGAATGGTATTACAACGTCGTCGGCGATCAGAAATCGCCGATCGTCGATACCTGGTGGCAGACGGAGACCGGCGGCATCCTCATCACCCCGCTGCCCGGCGCGACCGACCTGAAGCCCGGTTCGGCCACCCGCCCCTTCTTCGGCGTCCAGCCGCAACTGGTCGACAACGAAGGCAACGTGCTCGAGGGCGCGGCTGACGGCAACCTCTGCATCGTCGACAGCTGGCCGGGCCAGATGCGCACGATCTACGGAGACCATGCGCGCTTCGGCCAGACCTACTTCGCCACCTACAAGGGCAAGTACTTTACCGGTGATGGCTGCCGCCGCGACGAGGACGGCTATTACTGGATCACCGGTCGCGTTGACGACGTGCTCAATGTCTCCGGCCACCGTCTTGGCACGGCCGAAGTCGAGTCCGCGCTGGTCTCGCACCATCTGGTGTCCGAAGCCGCCGTCGTCGGCTATCCGCATCCGATCAAGGGCCAGGGCATCTATTGCTACGTGTCGCTGATGGCGGGCGAAGTCGGCAACGACGAACTGCGTCAGGCGCTCGTGAAACATGTGCGCTCGGAAATCGGACCGATCGCCACGCCGGACAAGATCCAGTTTGCCCCCGGCCTGCCAAAGACGCGCTCGGGCAAGATCATGCGCCGCATCCTGCGCAAGATCGCCGAGGACGATTTCGGCGCACTCGGCGACACCTCGACTCTCGCCGATCCGGCTGTCGTGGAAGACCTGATCGCCAATCGACAGAACAAGGCCTGACGAACGAGAGACAGCAAAAAGGGCGGCCGTGAGCCGCCCTTTTTGTTACTGCCGCATGTTTTTGCTGCTGGACATTCGCAATCAACCGAGACTTCGGGCGCAGTTGCCGGCGGAGATCGTGAGCCGGATTCCAATCGCAGATCTGGTGTAATCCTAGCGTTTGCCTCCGGGGCTGCCAGCACACGCCATCGAATCAGGAAAAATATCCCGTCGTGGCAGGGCGTGCGCAATGCGAGCCCTCTCAGAAGTCGATCGCGCGGCCCTTGATCTCCCAATCGCCGAACCGCGCCGGGTCCGCGCCGCCGCGGCCGCCGATTTCCGGAGGCAATTCCTTGTCCGCTTCCGCCTGCCGGCGTTCTTCCGCCTCCTTCAAGGCGCGCAGGGCTGCGGCCGGGAGCGGCTTCTTCGGGCGATCGGGGGCATTGTCGTTGTCGTTCTGCATCGCTTCAGGATCCGGATTCGTGCATCTGTATTGAAGAACGGGGCGTTTGCACCCATCATATAAGGCGCGGTTTTCCGAACGGAAACCCTGATTCACGTGAAACGTCGACGACCCGGAGCCTCCTCATGAACCTCGTTCGCACCGCCATGCTGCTCGCAGTGATGACCGCCCTGTTCATGGCCGTGGGTTTTGCCATTGGCGGGCGTGGCGGCATGATGATTGCTTTCGTCGTGGCCGCGGGCATGAATTTCTTCTCCTACTGGAATTCCGACCGCATGGTGCTGCGCATGTACCGCGCCCAGGAGGTCGATGAGCGCAGCGCGCCCGAGTACTACGGCATCGTGCGCGATCTGGCCGCCAATGCCGGCCTGCCGATGCCGCGGGTCTATGTCATCGACAGCCCGCAGCCGAATGCCTTCGCCACCGGGCGAAACCCTGAGAACGCAGCCGTTGCCGCCTCCACCGGCCTGCTGCAGGCGCTCAATTATGACGAAGTCGCCGGCGTCATGGCGCATGAGCTGGCGCATGTGCAGAACCGCGACACCCTGACGATGACGCTGACGGCGACGCTTGCCGGTGCGATCTCGATGCTCGGCAATTTCGCCTTCCTTTTCAGCGGCAATCGCGAAAACAACAACAATCCGCTTGGCTTCGTCGGCGTTCTCATTGCGATGATCGTCGCACCGATTGCGGCCATGCTGGTGCAGATGGCGATCAGCCGCACGCGCGAGTATTCCGCCGACCGTCGTGGCGCCGAGATCTGCGGCAAGCCGCTGGCGCTTGCCTCTGCGCTGCAGAAGATCGCCGGCGCCGCCCATCTCATCCACAATGACGATGCCGAGCGCAACCCGGCAACCGCACACATGTTCATCATCAATCCGCTGTCCGGCGAGCGCATGGACAACCTGTTTTCGACCCACCCGAACACAGAAAACCGGATCGCCGCGCTGCAACAGATGGCGCAGGATATGTCCATGGGGTCGACGCCGCCGGTTCGGGCTGATAATCCCGTGCGCAAATCGCGCTCTGTTCCCTCTACCGGTTGGGGTCGCGGTGGTTCCGAACCGCCGAAAGGTCCCTGGTCCTGATGTCTGCCGAAAACAACAACGATTCACGTCCGAAACAAAACCGCCCGCACAAGCAGCCGGGCGGGTCGCAGAGGCCTGCGCAGCAGCAACGCGGTCCTGAAAAGCCCGGACTGCGCACGCGTCAGGCAGCCGCAAAGATCCTCGGCGCGGTCATCGATCGCAAGACGTCGCTCGACGGTATGCTCGATCACGAGCACGGGAATCCCGCATATCGTGAGTTGAGCGATGCCGACCGGGCGCTGGTGCGCGCCATTCTCAATTCGGCCCTGCGCCATCTGCCGCGTATCCAGACGGCAATCGGCTCGATGTTGCAGACCCCGCTTCCGGAAGGTGCGCGCGCGCTCGACCACGTTCTGGTGGTGGCCGCGGCACAGATTCTCTATCTCGACGTTCCCGACCATTCCGCCGTCGATCTTGCCGTCGAGCAGGCGCAGGCAGACCCCCGCAACCGTCGTTTTGCCAATCTGATCAATGCGGTGCTTCGCCGCCTCTCGCGCGAGAAGGATGCGATCCTTGAAAGCGTGCGCACCGTTCCCGCCATGCCGGACTGGTTTTTCGACCGGTTGGTGAAGCGCTACGGCCGCGAACAGGCCAACCAGATCGCCGAGGCGCAACTGACGCCGGCGGCGATCGACGTCACCGTCAAATCCGATCCGCAAGGATGGGCGGAAAAGCTCAGCGGAACGGTGCTGCCGACCGGTTCGGTGCGGCTTGCCGAATTCTCCGGCTCGATACCTTCCTTAGCCGGATTCTCCGATGGCGAATGGTGGGTGCAGGACGCGGCCGCGTCGATCCCCGCGCGGCTTTTCGGGCCGCTTGCCGGCAAGAGCGTCGTTGATCTCTGCGCCGCACCTGGCGGCAAGACGGCGCAGCTGATCCTTGCAGGCGCCGAGGTGACGGCGCTTGACCAATCCGCGAGCCGTCTGCGTCGCCTCAAGGGCAATCTCGAGCGCCTTGGCCTTGAAGCGACGACCAAGGAAATCAACATGGCCGATTTCCAGCCGGAAGAACTCTTCGATGCCGCCCTGCTCGATGCTCCCTGTTCGTCGACCGGTACGACCCGCCGCCACCCGGATGTGCTCTTTACCAAGGGTCCGGAGGACATCGAGAAGCTCGCGCTGCTGCAGGAGCGTCTGCTGCGCCACGCGCTGACGGTGGTCAAGCCTGGCGGTATCGTCGTCTTTTCCAACTGCTCGCTCGATCCGCGCGAGGGCGAAGAGGTGGTTGACCGGGTGATCGGCGCTGGCGAGGCTTATGAACGTGTGCCGGTCCTGGCCAGGGATTGGCAAGGTCTCGAAGATGCGATCACGCCGCTCGGCGAAGTGCGCACCACGCCCTCGATGTTCCCGCTCGATCCGCCCTTTGCCGGCGGCCTCGATGGCTTCTACGCGGCGGTGATTCGTCGCAAATACGCCTGGAAAAGTTGAAACGGCCCGCGGAAAGGTCCGGTCGCGGGCTGTTTTGTCGCGTCAATTGACGCTTTAAGGCCACAAGCCTATCAAAGACGATAAAATTGATAAAAGTTTAATGATCTATCCGGCACCATCCGGAGTCACGCGGAGCGTCGTGCGTCCGTTAGGACCGACAACAACGCTCTGACACAATGAAACGGCGCATCGTGTGTCCTGAAAATCGCAAGGGATTTTCGGGCAACCCTGCGCAAGCGGCACTGGCGCGAAGCCGACGTCTCCATTCGGACGTCTCGGGCTGTTTGCTTCAGGAAAGAGGGACCGGCAGGCGTTGATGGTGTTTTCCGGCAGGCGAAAGCTTTCCTATCTCTATGCGCGCGAAAGCTGGCGGCGCGTGTCGCGCCGGCTTTCGGTTGGCCGTGTCTCGTCGCTGCGCTTTACCGGTTCGACGCCCAGTCGCCTGATCGTTGCGCCGACGGACCTGAGGGCTGTCGATCCCTTCGTTGCCGAGGAGATACTTGCGGGGCGATTTCCGCTCGCCGGTCGCGTGCTCGACACCGAGGGCGAATCGCCCTTCGAGATCGATCTGCCGTCGCTGGAGTTCGCTGTCCGCCTGCATTCCTTCGGCTGGCTCCGGCATTTGCGCTCCATCCGCGAGGATGCGGGCTTTGTGCGCCTGCGGCAGATCATCGATGACTGGCTCGCCACCCATGGCCGCCACTTCGGCGGCATCGCCTGGGAGGCCGATGTCATTGCCCAGCGCATCATCGCGTGGCTGTCGCACTCGCCGGTGGTGCTGCGCAATGCCGAACACGGGTTCTATCGTCGCTTCCTGAAAAGCCTCGCCTTCCAGGTTCGCTATCTGCGCCATATCGCCGAAACGGTCAGCGACGGCGAGGCACGCCTGCGCGTGCGGATGGCGCTCGCCATGGCATCGGTATCGATGCCGTCGACACCGTCGGCCATCCGCAAGGCGTCGCGCCACCTCGATTACGAGCTGGACCGGCAGATCCTTGCCGATGGCAGCCATTTTTCGCGCAGTCCCCGTGCCGGGCTGGAGTTGCTGCTTGACCTGCTGCCGCTGCGCCAGACCTATGTCAATCTCGGGCACGACGTGCCGTCGCGCCTTATCCCCTGCATCGACCGGATGTATCCGGCCCTGCGTTTCTTCCGCCACCAGGGCGGGGAATTGGCGCTGTTCAACGGCGCCACCTCGGTGCTGGCACACGAACTCGCCTCGGTGCTGCGCTATGACGAGACCGCCGGAGAGCCGTTCCGGTCGCTGCCGCATGCGCACTACGAGCGCCTTTCGATCGAAAACACTGTTGTAATCGTCGATACCGGGCGGCCGCATTCCGTCGATCTGTCGCGCAGCGCTCATGCCGGCTGCCTTTCGTTCGAAATGTCCTCCGGCAAGACACGGTTTGTGATCAATTCGGGTGCACCGAAGTTTGCCGGCGACCGGTTCCGCCAGATGGCGCGGATGACGGCTGCCCACTCTACCGTGACCGTCAACGACACCTCGTCTTCTCGCTTCTCCCAGTCGCGCTTTCTTGGCCCGATTATCACCAGCGGCGTCTCGCGGGTGTTGGTCGAGCGCAAGGACGAGCCGGGCCGGCTTGAATCCGTCACGGCAAGCCACGACGGCTACATCGCGTCGTTCGGGCTGTTGCACGAGCGCGATATCGGTGTGCTCAACGGCGGCCGGGTGATCCGCGGTCGTGACCGACTGTCGCGGGCCGACGGCAGCGACCCGGAGGAAACAAATCCGGCCGTTGCGGTCGCCCGTTTCCATATCCATCCCGCCGTCACCATTCGCCAGAACAATGGCCGCGAAATCTACCTGACGGCTCCAGACGGCGAGATCTGGCTGTTCGCGTGCCAGGACGGCGAACTGGCCGTCGAGGAAGACATCTTCTTTGCCGATCCCTCGGGCATCCGGGCCTCCTCTCAGCTGACGGTCACGTTTGCGGTCGCCCGCCAGCCCGAGATCCAGTGGACCTTCTCGCGCACCAACTGAGCTAATTTCAGGATGTGGGCCTGCCGAGGTTCCTTCGGCCGGCAAGCTATGCTAACGGGCAGCCATCCCAATGCCGGAGCATCCTCCCCGCGCTTCCGGCGCTGCCTAAGGAGCATGGTTGATGGCTGTCGCCTCCAAGAAAATTCCCGCCCCGAACGAGGTTCCGGTCCGCACCGCCCTTCTGTCCGTGTCCGACAAGACCGGCGTCGTCGCGCTTGCCCGCGCGCTGCACGAAAAGGGCGTGCGCCTGGTTTCGACCGGCGGCACGCACAAGGCGCTGGCCGAGGCGGGCCTTCCGGTCAGCGACGTTTCGGAACTCACGGGCTTCCCCGAAGTCATGGACGGCCGGGTGAAGACGCTGCATCCCGGTGTGCACGGCGGCCTGCTGGCGATCCGTGACGATGCCGAGCACCAGGCGGCGATGTCGGCCCATGGCATTACCGCGATCGATCTGGCGGTGATCAATCTCTATCCGTTCGAAGAAGTGCGCGCGCAGGGCGGCGACTACCCGACGACCGTCGAAAACATCGATATCGGCGGACCGGCGATGATCCGCGCATCGGCCAAGAACCACGCCTATGTGACGATCGTCACCGATCCCGCCGACTACCCGGTGCTGATCGAAGAGCTTTCGTCGGGCGCGACGACCTACGCTTTCCGCCAGAAGATGGCGGCGAAGGCCTATGCCCGCACGGCGGCCTATGATGCCGCGATCTCCAACTGGTTTGCCGAGGCGCTCGACACGCCGATGCCGCGCCACCGCGTTCTCGGCGGCGTCCTGAAGGAAGAGATGCGCTACGGCGAAAACCCACACCAGAAGGCGGGCTTCTATGTCACCGGCGAGAATCGCCCGGGCGTCGCCACGGCCAAGCTGCTGCAGGGCAAGCAGCTTTCCTACAACAACATCAACGACACCGATGCGGCCTTCGAACTCGTCGCCGAGTTCCTGCCGGAAAAGGCGCCGGCGGTTGCGATCATCAAGCACGCCAATCCGTGCGGCGTCGCCACGGCCCCGACCCTTGTCGAGGCGTATCGTCGGGCGCTCGCCTGTGATACCACGTCGGCCTTCGGCGGCATCATCGCGCTCAACCAGCTGCTCGACGCCGAGACAGCCGAAGAGATCGTCAAGCTCTTCACCGAAGTCATCATCGCGCCAGAGGTCAGCGACGAAGCCAAGGCGATCATCGCCCGCAAGCCGAACCTCAGGCTGCTGACCACCGGCGCCCTGCCCGATCCGCGCATTCCAGGTCTGTCCGCCAAGACCGTGTCCGGCGGACTTCTGGTCCAGACCCGCGACAATGGTATGGTCGAGGATCTCGAGCTGAAGGTCGTGACCAAGCGCGCACCGACGGCGCAGGAACTGGAAGACATGAAGTTTGCCTTCAAGGTGGCAAAGCATGTGAAGTCCAATGCGGTCGTCTATGCCAAGGACGGCCAGACGGCAGGTATCGGCGCCGGACAGATGAGCCGGGTCGATTCCGCCCGCATCGCCGCAATCAAGGCGGAAGATGCGGCCAAGGCGCTCGGCCTCGCCACACCGCTGACCAAGGGCTCTGCCGTTGCCTCCGAAGCCTTCCTGCCGTTTGCCGATGGCCTGCTTTCGGCGATTGCCGCCGGTGCCACCGCCGTCATCCAGCCGGGTGGTTCGATGCGTGACGAAGAGGTGATTGCCGCGGCCGACGCGCATGGCGTTGCCATGGTCTTCACCGGCATGCGCCACTTCCGCCACTGACACTGACACTGGCCGGGACCGGCGTTTCACGCCGAACCCGGTTTTTCAAAGTCAGTCTGAAAACATCAGGAGCCGTCGCGTCCAAAGGATGCGGCGGCTTTTTTGCGCCCGTCATCAGCCGGATAGGGCGTGCGTAGCAGGATTACGAAGCCGACGACCAGGAAGGCGATCAGCGCCATCATGCCGATGCGAGCTGAGCCGGTCATCAACGTGATCGTGGCGACGGACGCGGGCGCAAGAAAGGATGTCGCCCGACCGGAAAGCGCATAGAGCCCAAAATAGCGGCCGGCCTCGTCGAGGCTGACGCTGCGGGCGAGATAGGAACGCGATGAGGCCTGGACCGGGCCGAAGGCAATGCCCACGAGCAGACCATAGAGGATGTAAGCCTTCTCCGCCGCGGTGCCGAACAGGCCGCCGGAATCCTCTGTCGAGAGTGGCATGAGGCCGAACAGCGTGAAACCCGGCCCCGTCGAGACGATGCCGATCGTGGCGATGATGAGACACACGAGGCTCGCATTGACGATGGTCTTGGAGCCCAGCCGCGCATCGAGCCGGCTCGCATAGAGGCAGCCGCCGATGGCGACGATGTTCAGGATGATGCCGTAGATGCCGAGCTCAAGGGTTCGCCAGCCGAACATCGCAGCGGCGAATGTGCCGCCGAGCGCCAGCAGCCCGTTGACGCCATCCTGGAAGATCATGCGTGCGATCAGGAAGCGGAGAATGCCCGATCTTTCCTTGAGCTCGCCGAGCGTCCCTTTCAGCTCTCGCAAGCCCGTGGCGGTCGCCTTGCGCAGCGACATCGTCGCCCTGGTCGCGTCGGGGGTGAACAGGAACATCGGAATGATGAAGACGAGATACCAGAGCGCCGATATCGGCCCGGTAATGCGTGCGTCCTCGCCCTTGGCCGGATCGAGGCCGAACAGGGGATCGATGCCGAGCGCCGTCTTGCCGCTTTCCGGGCTGCCGGCAAGGAGCGCGACCACGGCGATCAGCACGATCATGCCGCCGAGATAGCCGAGCCCCCATGCAATGTTGGAAATGCGGCCGACATCCTTCTCGTCGACCAGCCGCGTCATCATAGAATCGTTGAAGACGATCGAAAATTCGGCGGCGACCGTGGCAAGCACGATGAAGAAGGCGGCGTAAATGATCGGCGAACCGGGGGCGGCAAACCAGAGCATCGCCAGCGATACGATCTTGATGACGGCAAAAAAGCCGATCCATGGCTTGCGCGGACCAGTGGCGTCGGCGATCGAACCGAGCACGGGCGACAGAATTGCGATGATGATACCGGAAACCGTGAGCGTGTAGCCCCACATCGCCTGACCGACCGCATGGTCCTCCGTCAATCGCGAGACGAAATAGGGGCCGAAGATGAAGGTGGTGATGACCGTGAAGAAGGGTTGTGCTGCCCAGTCGAACAGCATCCAGCCGGCTATGCCCGCGCGCGACGTGCGCGGTCGTTCGTCAATTCTCTCGGCCGAAAGCTGCACATGTCCCTCCCCGGAAACGACTGCGCCGTGCGTCCTTTCGAACGCGCGGCGCAGTGCATTGTCAAATCCGATAGCGCCGGACCGGTCAATTCCAATCCACGCCAATCAGTCCGGGGCGGACTGTCTCACCTCGCCCGCCCGCGTGCAAGGTCATTCAGAAGGCCCGCAGCAACGGTGATCTTGGCGAGGGTGGTTTCACCCTTCTCGGTCAGAAGACGCAGCTGGCTCGTTGCCTGGGCGACGCGCTCGCGCTCGTTTTCCTCCCAGGCCGCGACCGGATTGCGTTCCTTCTTCTGCTCGCGCAGTGCTGCCGCTGTGATATCGCGCCGAGCGGCAGCGATATCGGAGACGGCCCGCGACAGGGCCATCGCTTCGAACTGCTCGGTTGCCGGCACGCGATCGGAGGCGGCCAAGAGCCGGTTGACCCGAAGCGTGTCGGTGACGGCGAAGTAGCCCTGTGCGGTGCGGCTCAGCGTCTCGCCGGTCTCGGCGGAAATCTGCATGATTTCCGGCACGAGCGTCATCAGCGCCAGTTCCGAGATCTCCTCGGCGAGCTTGGCGGGGACGCCGCCCTCGACGAAGGCCGCGGTCTTCAGCTGTGCCTCGTCCGCGCTTTCACCGGAGACGGCCGTGCGCATCGTACCGCGCAGCTTCTGCAGGCCGTCGCGCAGCCGCGCCACGGCGTCGGAGACAGAACCGGTCGCCGCATGGGTCCTCAGCGTCCGCTCGGTCACGAGCGCGAAGATGCGGCCGACCTCCTGGTAGAGGACGTTCTGCAGCCCGCCGCCGATCTTGTTGTCGAGCGCGTCGATCTCGTCATAGATCCGCGGCAGGTCGAAGCCGTCGAGCGCCAGCACGGCCGCCTTGACGACGTCGGCCGAGAGGAAGCCGGTGGCATCCGTCAAGGTGGAGACGAAGGCAGGGCCGCCACGGTTGATGACCTCGTTGGCCAAGACCGTCGCGATGATTTCACGACGCAGCCGGTGGCCGTGGATGTCGCCGGCATAGGCCTTGCGCATCTTGCCCGGGAAGTAGCGTTCCAGCGTTGCCGTGAAATACGGATCGTCGGGAAGCTCGCTGGCGATGAGCTCATCGAACAGCACCAGCTTGGAGTAGGAGAGCAGCACGCCGATTTCCGCGCGGGTCAATGGCTTGCCCGCCTGGTAGCGCTCGGTCATCGCCTGGTCGGTCGGCAGTGTCTCGACCTTGCGGTTGAGATGACCGTCGACTTCAAGCCGCGTCATCAGCCGGCCGAGCGTCGTGCGGTTGCCGGCGCCCTGCATGGCGGTCAAAGAGATCGCCAGGGACTGCTCGTAGTTGTTGCGCAGCACCAGATGGCCGACTTCCTCGGTCATCGATGCCAGCAGCGTGTTGCGCTTCGGCCGGGTCAGGCGACCGTCGCGCATGGCAGATGCGAGCGCGATTTTGATGTTGACCTCGACGTCGGACGAGTTCACGCCGGCCGAGTTGTCGATGGCGTCGGAGTTGCAGCGACCGCCATTGAGGCCGAAGCCGATGCGCCCCTTCTGGGTGACGCCGAGGTTGGCGCCCTCGCCGATGACGCGGGCACGGATCTCTTCGGCGGCGACACGGATCGCATCGTTGGCACGGTCGCCGACTTCGGCGTCCGTCTCGTTGCTGCCGCGCACATAGGTGCCGATGCCGCCGAACCACAGCAGATCCACCTGGCTCTTCAGAATCGCGTTCATGATTTCGAGCGGCGTCGCCTTCTGCTTGTCGATGCCGATCGCCGCCATCGCCTCCGGCGTCAGCGTTACCGACTTTTCGGCGCGCGAAATGATCATGCCGCCTTCAGACAGCGTCTTGCGATCATAGTCCTGCCAGCTCGAGCGCGGCAGCGCGAACATGCGCTTGCGCTCGGCGAAGGAAACATCCGTATCCGGATTGGGATCGATGAAGATGTCGCGGTGGTCGAAGGCCGCGAGAAGACGGATCTTTTCCGAAAGCAGCATGCCGTTGCCGAAGACGTCGCCCGACATGTCGCCGACGCCGGCAACAGTGAAGGGGGTCGTCTGGATGTCGATGTCCATCTCGCGGAAGTGGCGCTTGACGGTTTCCCAGGCGCCGCGGGCGGTGATGCCCATCTTCTTGTGGTCGTAGCCGGCCGATCCGCCCGAAGCGAACGCGTCGTCCAGCCAGAAACCGGCCTCCTGGGCGAGACCGTTGGCGGTGTCGGAGAAGGTAGCCGTGCCCTTGTCGGCGGCGACGACGAAGTAGGGATCGTCACCGTCGCGGCGCAGCGTGTCGGCCGGCGGCACGACATCCTGGCCGACGATGTTGTCGGTGACCGACAGCATGGTGCGGATGAAGGTCTTGTAGGCCTCGGTGCCGGCCTTGAACACCTCGTCGCGGTTGCCGCCGACGGGGAGCTGTTTCGGGTAGAAGCCGCCCTTGGCGCCGACGGGCACGATGACGGCGTTCTTGACCTGCTGCGCCTTGACCAGGCCCAGCACTTCCGTGCGGTAGTCCTGTGCCCGGTCGGACCAGCGAAGACCGCCGCGGGCGACCTTGCCGAAGCGCAGGTGCACGCCCTCGACCTCGGTGCCGTAGACGAAGATTTCGCGGAACGGACGCGGTTCGGGCAGGCCTTCGAGCTGCTTGGGGTCGAGCTTGAGCGCGAGTACGGCGCGCGGCTTTCCGTCGGCGTCCTTCTGGAAGTAGTTGGTCCGGAGCGTCGCCTCGATGGCGTTGACGTAGCGGCGCAAGATCCGGTCTTCGTCGAGGCTTGGAACCGACGACAGCGCGGTCTCGATCGAGGCGATCAGCGCATTGCACTTCTTGGCGCGCGGCTTTTCCTCGAGCGCCGGGTCCATGCGGGTCACGAACAGCCTGAAGATATCGGCGGCAATTGCCGGATACTTGTTCAGAGTGTCGGCGATATAGCCTTGCGAATAGGTGATGCCGGCCTGGCGCAGGTAGCGCGCATAAGCGCGCAGCACCGTCACTTCGCGGGCGTTGAGGCCCGAAAGCAGGATCAACCGGTTGAAGTTGTCGTCCTCGATCGTGCCGTTCCAGGCGGCGAGGAAGGCTTCCTCGAGTGCGGCGCCCGACTTTTCGAGATTGAGCGCAAGGCCGTCGCGGTGGATCAGTTCCATGTCGTGCAGCACGACGCGGTGCTTGTCCTCGCCATGCCTGCCGACATTGAGGTCGTAGGTCTGTTCGCTGATGACGCGGAAACCGAGATTTTCCAAAAGCGGCACGCGGCGCGACAGCGAAACGGGCTCGCCGGCATGGAAGATCTTCAGCTCGGCAGTATCCGGCCGATTGACCGGACGATTGTAGTTGTAGAACGAGATCCGGATCGGATCCTCCGCCTTGCAGGCGGCAATGTCCGCGAGATCGGCATAGGCTTCCGCCGGCGTGAAGAACGACTGGTAGGCGCCGTCGACGTCGAGCTCGATGCCATCCTTGCGGGCGAGCAGGTCGAACCGGTCGATCCAGCGCGTGACGATGCCGCGCACGGCTTCTTCGAGCTTGGCCTGCGGGATGCGCGGGGTCTTGCCGCTGGTGCGGCCGATGATGAAGTGCACGCGCGCCAGACCGCCTTCCGGGAAGGCTGGATAGTAGGCGGAAACGCGGCCGTCATAGGCGGTTTTCAGATAGTCGCCGATCTTTTCGCGCACGTCGGAATCGTACTGTTCGCGCGGCACGAAAACGATGACGGAGACGAAACGGTCGAAATGGTCGATGCGCGGCAGGACGCGGATGCGCGGCCGGTCGCCCAGTTCGTTGATCTGTTCGCAGAAGGCGGCGAGCAGGCCGACGTCGATCTGGAAGAGATCGTCGCGCGGGTAGGATTCGAGCGTGTTGTCCAGCATCTTGCCGGAGTGGCTCTGCGGATCGTAGCCGAAATGGTCGACGATCTTCTCGATCTTGTGGCGCAACAGCGGGATTTCCGCCGCCTGGCGCGTGTAGGCTGAGGACGTGAACAGGCCGACGATGCGCAACTCGCCGGCAACATTGCCATCGGCATCGAAGCGCTTGACGCCGATATAGTCCATATAGGCGCGGCGGTGCACGACCGACTTCACATTGGCCTTGGTGACGATCAGGAAATCCGGGCTTTCGAGGAAGGCCAGAATTTCCGGCGTCGTCAGAACGGCGTCCTTGCCCTGGCGCAGCACGCGCACGTCGGGGTTGGACAGGATGCCGAGGCCCCTGCCCTTGCCGCGTTCGACCGTCGCCTTACCGCCCTTGCCCGAATAGGTGTATTCGCGCATGCCGAGGAAGGTGAAATTGTTGTCGCGGAGCCAGCGAAGGAAGGCGAGCGCCTCGTCGCGATCGCTCTTCTTGCGCGAGGCGCTGTAGTCCTCGAGTTCCTTCATCGCGTGGTCGAGCAGCGTCGTCATTGCCGGCCAGTCGTGCACGGCCTGGTGAACCTGCTCGAGCACGTCGCGGATGCGGTTGCTCAGCGACTGGGCTTCGGCCGGCGTCAACTTGTCCAGGTGGATCTGGATATGGCTGATCCGGTGGGCCGGATCGCTCGGTTCGTCCGCATCGAACAGCTTGACGGGCTTGCCCGGCTCCTGGACCAGAATGGGGTGGATGGCGAGATGGATGTCGCGGTGCGTGCTCGTCACCTCGCCCATGACCGAATCATAGAGGAACGGCATGTTGTGTTCGGTGACGGTAATGATCGAAACCTCGGTGCCGCCGGGCGCGACGCCGGGTACGGTTTCGACCGAAACCTGGGGTTTTCCGCCGTCCCAGCGTGCGAGTTCGCTTCTCGCATGGGCCGCAGTCAGTGCCAGCATCTCCGCCGAATAGAGATCGAGGTCGTCGTTGCTGGCTGCCCCGAAGAGGATCTCCGGCGCCAGCGCGTCGGTGCCCAGTTTGATGGCGGCCGCCTTCGCTGCGTCGATGTGTCTGTCCCGCTTCGGATTGTATTTCACGCCCATGAAGTTTCTCCCATTCATGATAGGCTAGACCCTATCAGAACCATGGCTAATGGCGACCGCTTTTTATGACGATTTCGGCAAAAACGAGCCCAAAATCGGAGAATCTCACGTGAAAACAGCTTAAATCCATTTAAATCGAAGGCAAATTGGCGAAAATTGCTCGAATTCCGATGAAAAAGCACGAAAACGCCAGCGGCTTGTGCGGAACCTCTCTGCCATAGCCTGTTGACATGGCGGTGACAGTCGTTGATCAGAGGTCAAATCGAAGGAATGGACTGGCCGATGCCCGAAATGCCCTCCTTGCCCGGTGCCGTGATCGTTATTTCCAGTCACGTGGTGCGTGGTACCGTCGGCAATCGGGCTGTGGTTTTTGCCCTGGAGACGCTCGGCCATCCCGTCTGGGCGCTGCCGACAGTCATTCTCCCCTGGCATCCGGGTCATGGCCGTTCGACGCGAATCACCATCCCGGACGCAGAGTTCCAGTCTGTCATTGACGATCTCGCGCAGGCGCCCTGGGCCGGCGAGGTTCGCGCGGTCCTCTCGGGTTATCTCGGATCCGCCGACCAGGCTGACGGCGTTGCCCGGCTGGTGACGGCGCTTCGCGCCCGCAACCCCGATCTCGTCTATGCCTGCGACCCCGTCATCGGCGATGCCGAGGGGCTTTATGTGCCCGAAACGACGGCGACCGCCATCCGCGATCGGCTGCTGCCGCTTGCAAGCCTTGCGACGCCAAACCGTTTCGAGCTGGCCTGGCTTGCCGGCGCGGCGCTCGAGAGCAATGCGGCCATCCTCGACGCGGCGCTCGGGCTCGGCCCGTCACGCATGCTGGTGACTTCGGCGATCCCGATGATGAACGGCGGCACCGGAAACCTCTATCTCTCCGGCAACCATGCGCTGCTGGCCGAGCACAGGCTGATCGAGAACCCGCCGAACGGCACGGGCGATCTGTTGACCGCGGTGTTCCTGGCGCGGTTGCTGGAAGGGCTTACCGAGGAGCGGGCGCTGCAGATGGCGACGGCCAGCGTGTTCGAGATCATCGCGCGCACGGTCAAGCGTGGCGCCGACGAGCTGACGCTCGAACAGGATGCGTCGAGCCTCGCAACACCGATGGCGATGGTGCAGATGCGGCGTCTGCTGCATCCGAGCCAGATGCGCCGCAAATAGAAGAAGCTGTTCACGGCGTTCCGTCGGATGGCTTGTTGGATTGAACTCTCGACGACAGCGGGGTAACCGATGGATATGCAGCGTTTTCCAGACCACCTACTGAACGGCTATCATAATTTCATGAATGGTCGCTTCAGCGAACAGCAGCAACGATACAAGACATTGGCCGATAGCGGGCAGAAGCCCAAGACCATGGTCATTGCCTGTTGCGACTCCCGGGCAGCGCCCGAGACGATCTTCGACAGCGGTCCCGGTGAACTGTTCGTCGTGCGCAACGTTGCCAATCTGATGCCACCCTACGAGCCGGACGGCCATTATCATTCGACCTCGGCGGCGCTTGAGTTTGCCGTGCAGTCGCTGCGTGTCAGCGATATCGTCGTCATGGGGCATGGCCGCTGCGGCGGCATCAAGGCGGCGCTCGATCTCGACGCCGAGCCTCTGTCGCCCGGCGATTTCATTGGCCGCTGGATGAACCTTCTGAAGCCTTCTGCCGAACAGATCCAGAGCAATGAAGTGATGACCCAGGCCGAGCGGCAGCGGGCTCTCGAGCGCGTCTCGATCCGCAACTCGATCGCCAACCTGCGCACCTTCCCTTGCGTCCAGATCCTCGAAACAAAGGGCAAGCTCAACCTGCACGGCGCCTGGTTCGACATCTCGACCGGCGAGCTCTGGGTGATGGACGCCAAGACCGGCGATTTCGCCCGTCCGGGCATGTGATCGAAAACGTGAAAAAGCCCGGTCCTATCGAACCGGGCTTGCCAATCTGCAAGTCTTTTGATGGTCGCGATCAGTCGCCGTCGATTTCGGCGCCGATGATGGCGATCGCCTGCTGGTAGACGCTGGCGGCATTCCAGCCCTGGATCGCGGCGAAATTCGCCTGTCCCTGCTGGTATCCGGCGCCCGGCTGCCAGCCGTGGCCACGCAGGAAGTTTGCGGTCGAGGCCAGCGCGTCGGCTTTCGATCGGACCATGTCGACATGGCCGTTGCCGTCGCCGTCGACGCCGTACTTCAGGACGTTGGCCGGAAGGAACTGGGTTTGGCCGATTTCGCCATGGGCCGCACCACGGGCATCCGGGCTCAGGTCGCCGCGCTGGACGAGCTGGAGCGCCGCATAGAGCTGGTTGGTGAAGTAGTCAGATCTGCGGCAGTCATAGGCGAGCGTCGAAACGGCCGAGAGCGTGTGCTCCTTGCCCATGAAGCCGCCGAAGCCGGTTTCCATGCCCCAGATGGCGATCAGCGGGCCCGCCGGGACGCCGTAGCGCTTCTCGATGCTGTTGAAGAGTGCGGCGTTCTGCGCCTTCATCTTCTTGCCGCGCGAAATGATCGTCTGGCCGCCACGCTTCTGCATGAACTGGCTAAGCGAGAGCTTGAAGCTCTTCTGGCCGCGGTCGGCGCGGATCGTTGCCTTGTTGTAGGAGACGTTTGCGAGCGCCTTGTTGAGCACAGCAGGGCTGATGCCGTTGCCGGCCGCCTCCTGCTTGAACTGCGTCATCCAGGCAGCAAAGCCGCTGCCGTCGTTGCCGCACTGTGCCGCCGAAGCGGTTGCCGGAAGCACCGCCGTTGAAATCAGGGCCGCAAGCCCAATCGCTACGCACTTTGCCGTGTGCATGAAAAACCCCGTGATTGCCCGAATCTGGTGCCGTTACAAAGATGCCAGCCTTTGCCGGCTCTGTCACCCGCCCCTCAATGGCGGAAAATACCTAACGGTTTCACGTGAATCCGATCAATTCTTCACACGGATCCGTGAAACAGCAAACCCCGCAGGCCGATAACCGGCCAGGCGGGGTGCTTATTCGTGTTTTACCGCCTGTTTGTTCAGGCGGCCTGCTTCTTGGCGCGGATCAGGCCGCGGTTGACGAGCAGCTCGGCGATCTGGATCGCGTTCAGTGCAGCACCCTTGCGCAGGTTGTCGGAGACGACCCAGATGTTGAGACCGTTTTCGACCGTTGCGTCTTCGCGGATGCGCGAGATGTAGGTCGCGTCTTCGCCGGCGCATTCGTAAGGCGTGACGTAGCCGCCATTCTCGTGCTTGTCGACAACCAGGCAGCCCGGCGCTTCGCGCAGGATATCGCGCGCCTCGTCAGCGGTGATCTCGTTTTCGAACTCGATGTTGACCGATTCCGAATGGCCGATGAAGACCGGGACGCGCACGGCCGTGCAGGTCACCTTGATCTTCGGGTCGAGCATCTTCTTGGTCTCGGCCAGAACCTTCCACTCTTCCTTCGTGTAGCCGTCTTCCATGAAGACGTCGATGTGCGGAATGACGTTGAAGGCGATGCGCTTGGTGAACTTCTTCGATTCGATCGGGTCGGCGACGAAGACCGCACGCGTCTGGTTGAAAAGTTCGTCCATGCCGTCCTTGCCGGCGCCGGAAACCGACTGGTAGGTCGAGACGACGACGCGCTTGATCTTGGCGTGGTCGTGCAACGGCTTCAGCGCAACGACGAGCTGCGCGGTCGAGCAATTCGGGTTGGCGATGATGTTCTTCTTGGTGAAGAGCGAGATCGCATCCGGGTTCACTTCCGGAACGATCAGCGGAACTTCGGAATCGTAGCGCCAGGCCGAGGAGTTGTCGATGACGACGCAACCCTGCTGGCCGATCTTCGGCGAATACTTCAGCGAAACCGCGCCACCGGCCGACATCAGGCAGATGTCGGTGTCGGAGAAATCGTAGTTCTCGAGGTTCTTGACCTTGAGCGTCTTGTCGCCGAAGGAAACTTCCGTGCCCTGGGAACGGGCGGAAGCAAGGGCAACCACCTCATCGGCCGGAAAGCCGCGCTCCGAAAGGATGTTCAGCATCTCCCGGCCGACATTGCCGGTAGCGCCTGCGACTGCAATCTTGAAACCCATGATCTAAGCTCTCTTTTCTGTCTCTCCTCGTCGGGTGGAGGGGGAAACCGCGCGATCCGCCGCGAGGGTTCCTGTCCCCGGCCAAACCGGGGAGAGAGCGGAGGGCCAGAGACGTCAGACGGTTTTCGTCGTCGTTTTGGCCGTTGTTTTGAAGGAAGCTGGGAAACGCATATCCAGCCCGGCGATTTCTGCCAGGATGCAGCTGTCAGCGAAGTTATGTTCGCGGCGAAGCATGGAATGCCTTCCTTTCCGAGGCTCGTCATAATTGTTTCTATCGGCGAGTCAAGCGCGGGATGCCTGGGTCGCCGCAAACGTGATCGCAATGTCATGTCGCTGTCATGGCCGGGCGTTAGGACCGCGCCATCCGACACCTCGAAGGGACGATTGCCATGCGCACGCTTCTTGCCACCCTCCTAGCCACGACGGTTCTGGCCTTCACGGCCCAGGCCGCGGATGTCTATCCCATTGATCGCGCGACAATTCTTGCCGGATCGCCGTTCGACTTCAAGGTCGAGCTCAAGGGTGCCGTCACGGCGGAAGACATCAAGGTGACCGTCAATGGCGAAGACTACAAGGCCGCGCTCGGCTCCGAGGCCAGCTATGTCGCCATGGAAAAGGGCAAAGAAGACAAGGAACTCGGTTCGGCCCTGCTCTTGCGCAACGCCGTCATCGGCGCGCCCGGCAGCTACAAGGTCGAAGTAACCGCCGGCGAACAGACGAAAACCGTGACCTGGGATGTCTTTGCCACGGCCGAGCAGCCGAAGGCGAAGAACGTTATCTTCCTGCTTGGCGACGGCCTTTCGGTCGCCCATCGCACCGCCGCCCGCATCATGTCGAAGGGCATGACTGAGGGTAAGGCCAATGGCCGCCTCAACATGGACGATCTTGAGCGCATGGCCTTCATCGGCACATCGGCTACCAACTCGATCGACACCGACAGCGCCAACACGATGTCGGCCTACATGACCGGCCACAAGACCGTGATCAATGCCGTCGGCGTCTATGGCGACCGCACCCCCGACAGCCTCGACGATCCGCGCGTCGAGACCATCGCCGAGGCGCTGCGCCGCCAGACGCAGAAGTCGATCGGCCTCGTCACCACCTCGGAAATCGAGGATGCGACGCCGGCCGCCGTCGTCTCTCATACGCGCAACCGCAACGACAAGGCCGAAATCGTCGGCATGATCTACGAC
The DNA here is from genome assembly GCF_031989085.1 of Ensifer sp. Classification (NCBI taxonomy): domain Bacteria; kingdom Pseudomonadati; phylum Pseudomonadota; class Alphaproteobacteria; order Hyphomicrobiales; family Rhizobiaceae; genus Ensifer; species Ensifer sp. Next base: position 6,608 of record NZ_DALZXU010000012.1, on the reverse strand, counting down.
GTCAAGCCGGAGGTCATTCTCGGCGGCGGCTCGGCCTATTTCCTCGGCAAGGAGACGCCCGGCTCCAAGCGCAAGGACAATCAGGACTACATCAAGCTCTTCCAGGACGCCGGCTACGCGCTGGCCACCGACAAGACCGAGCTGGCCGCGGCGCCCGCCGACGGCAAGCTTCTCGGCCTGTTCCACACCGGCAACATGGACGTGACGCTCGACCGTGAGTTCCTGAAGAAGGGTACCGCCGAAAAATTCCCGGGTCAGCCCGGCCTCGTCGAAATGACCAAGACGGCGCTCGACCGGCTTTCGAAGAACGAAAACGGCTTCTTCCTGATGGTGGAAGGTGCCTCGATCGACAAGATGAGCCACCCGCTCGACATGGAGCGTGCCGTGGTCGAGACCATCGAGTTCGACCAGGCGATCGGCGTTGCCCGCGAATTTGCGAAGAACAATCCGGATACGCTGATCGTCGTCACCGGCGACCATACCCACGGCGTCTCGCTGCTCGGCATCATCGACGACACGGTCGAGGGCAAGGAAGGCCGGGACAAGGTCAAGACCGGGTCTTCGGCGGGCTTCCCGAACTACACCGACGAGAACAAGGACGGCTTCCCCGACAAGATCGACGCCCGCCGCCGCCTCGCGATGTTCGTCTCCAACTTCCCCGACTATTACGAAACCTTCAGCCCCAAGCTGGACGGTCCGTTCGAACCGGCGGTGAAGAACGAGAAGGACGAGTATGTCGCCAACGAAGCCTACAAGGACATGCCGGGCGCAGTCCTGCGCGTCGGCATCCTGCCGAAGGACGAGAGCACCGGCCAGCACACGGTCGATGACGTCGTGCTGCAGTCGGAAGGTCCTGGCAGCGAGGGCTTCCGGGGTTACATGGAGCAGAGCGACGTCTACCGCGTGCTCGTCGACGCACTTGCTCTCGGCGTGAAACAGACCAACTGATCGCCTGAGACGTGCCTTCTCCCCGCAACAGGGGAGAAGGCTTCCCATGACGCTTTTCCGGCCCCGCGTTCCTGCGTTGCCGGGACACCGATGGCGACGAGACGATGCCCATAGCCACCCCCATCTCCATAAGCCGACGTGCACTCTTTGGCCTCATCGCCGGCGCGTCCGTTGCCGCCAAGGGACGCATGGCGCTCGCGGATGCCAGCCTCACCTTCGACGAACTCTATGGCAAGGTGAGCGTGCTCGGCCTTGAGTTTTCACAGAAGGTGAAGAGCCTTGCCGGCCAGGAGGTGCGCATGCGCGGCTTCATGGCGCCGCCGTTGAAAGCCGAGGCGGCGTTCTTCGTGCTGACGGAAATTCCGATGGCGCTCTGCCCGTTCTGTTCGTCGGATTCCGACTGGCCAGACAACATCGTCGTCGTCTATCTCGGCGAGAAACAGACCTTCGTGCCGCCCGGCCAGGCGATCGAGGTGCGCGGCACGCTGGAGGTCGGCTCGTGGACCGACCCGGAGACCGGCTTCGTCAGCCTGTTGCGCCTGCGCTCTTCGCAGTTCTACACGGTCTAGCCGATGCTCGGTCTTCAGCTGCAAGGGATCGACATACGCTTTCCCGGACTGGCCGCCCCTGCCCTTGCGATCGAAAGTCTGACACTTGCAGCGGGCAGCCGCGTGGCGCTCATTGGCGCATCCGGATCCGGCAAGAGCACATTGATCAGCATCCTGACCGGGCTGGAACGGGTCGGGCAGGGTCGCATCCTCTGGGATGACGTCGATATCTGCGCGCTCTCCGAAGGCAGGCGCGATCGCTGGCGCGGCGCCAATATCGGCCTCGTCCTGCAGGATTTTCATCTTTTCCCCGGACTGAGCGCGCTCGAAAACGTTCTGTTGCCGGCAAGGCTTTCCGGCGCCATGGCCCGTGACATCGGCGCGCGTGCGCGGGATCTGCTGCTTCGCGTCGGGCTCATCCGGCCGACCCAGATGATCGAAACCATGTCGCGCGGCGAGATGCAGCGCGTGGCCATTGCCCGGGCACTGCTGCGCCGACCGGGCGTGGTCATCGCCGACGAGCCGACCGCCAGCCTCGACAGCGAGGCGGGCGCCGCCGTCGGCGAGCTGCTGCTCGAACTTTCCCGCGAAAGCGGCTGTACGCTTTTGGTCGCGACGCACGACCTCTCGCTGGCGCAACGCCTGGACCGCCGCCTCCGGCTTGCCGGCGGGCGCATTGTCGACGACGGCCCGATCTTGGAGCGAGCAGCATGATCGGTTTCATCCTGGCGGACCTGCGGCGTCTGTGGGCCGGGTCGCTCGTCGTCGTTCTCCTGGTGGCGCTGGCAACAGCGCTCGGTGTCGCCGTTACCCTGCAGGAGCGTGCGCTCCGGCTCGGCAGCGCCCGCGCCGCTGACAAGTTCGATCTGGTGATCGGCGCCCCCGGCAGCGAGACGCAGCTTATTCTTTCCTCGATCTTCCTGCAGCCCTGGCCGTTGCCGTTGATGGACGGCACGGTCCTCTCTCGCCTTCTTGCCGACCCGCGCGTCGCTTCCGCAGCCCCCGTCGGCTTCGGCGACAGTTTTGGCGGCTATCCGGTCGTCGGCACGTCCACCGGGCTGGTTCATCAGCTCGAAGTGCTGGCCGAGGGCCGTGTCTTCGCAGCGCTCGGCGAGGCGGTCGCCGGATCTGCAGTCGATCTGCCGATCGGTTATGCGGTCAAGCCGACCCACGGGCTTGCCGAGCTTGGCGGCCACGCCCATACGGAGCTTGCCTATCGCATCGTCGGGCGGCTCGAACCAACCGGCACCGCCTGGGACCGGGCCATTCTGGTCCCGATGCAGGCTGTCTGGGCGCTGCACGGAATGGAAGCGGAGCCTGGCGCTGATGGCCATCACGCCCATGACCATGGCCATGACGAGGCTGCCTCCGGTGCAAAAGCCGGCCATGCGCCCATCGATGCGGATGCGGCGCTGAGCGAGGACTGGGGCAAGGTCCCGCCCGGCCTGCCGGCCATCCTCGTCAAGCCGAAATCGATCGCCGATGCCTACAAGCTCCGGCAGGAGTATCGCGACACCGCGACACTGGCGGTTTTTCCAGGAGAAGTGCTGACGAACCTCTATGTCACGCTCGGCGATGCCAAGCGGGTGCTCGTCGCGGTCACCACGGGCGCCCAGGTTCTGGTGGCCGCCGCGATCCTGCTCGTCACCATCCTGCATGTTGGCCAGCGCCGGCGGCAGATCGGAGCGCTTCGCGCCTTCGGTGCGCCGCGCAGGGCGGTGTTCGTCATTGTCTGGAGCGAGCTTTTCGCGCTCGTCGCCGCGGGCGTGCTCATCGGTTTTTCGCTCGGCTTCGGCGCTGCGAAATTCATAGCCGGATATCTTTCCGGCGAGAGCGGCGTGGCCATGCCGGTCGTCTTTGCTGCCGGCGACGGATTGCTCATGTCGCTCATCCTGGCTTTTGCCGCCATCCTTGCCGTTCTTCCGGCTGTTCTCGCCTACCGTCAATCGCCGGCCGCAGCACTTCGCGCCTGAGAACCCAAGGGTTTCTTAGACGAAAGTCATAAGCCGAAAGCATCCCTGCCTAGGGGGCCTCTTTTCTGACATCCTGTGATCAGGCGCACCACGTTCGGACGTTCTTGGGAGGAATGTCCGAGCCAGCCAATGGGCGCTCCAATGGGCTGTTTTGGAGTGGAGGATAAACAAAATGGCAAATGTCGCGACTGCGGACGACGCAAAAACGCGTCCGATGACCGGCGAGGAGAAGAAGGTCATCTTCGCTTCGTCGCTTGGTACCGTGTTCGAATGGTACGATTTCTATCTTTACGGTTCGCTCGCCGTCTATATCGGCGCGACCTTCTTCAGTTCCTATCCGGAAACGACGCGAAACATCTTCGCGCTTCTGGCGTTTGCCGCGGGCTTCCTGGTTCGCCCGTTCGGCGCTCTGGTCTTCGGTCGCCTCGGTGACCTTGTCGGCCGCAAATACACCTTCCTCGTGACGATCCTGATCATGGGTCTGTCGACCTTCCTGGTCGGCATCCTGCCCGGCGCTGCCCAGATCGGCATCGCTGCCCCGATCCTGCTCATCGTCCTGCGCATGCTGCAGGGCCTGGCGCTCGGCGGTGAATACGGCGGCGCCGCGACCTACGTGGCCGAACACGCGCCGCATGGGCGTCGCGGCTACTTCACCTCCTGGATCCAGACCACGGCAACGCTCGGTCTGTTCCTGTCGCTGGTGGTGATCCTGCTCGTGCAGTTCGCGCTGGGCAAGGAAGCCTTTGCTGCCTGGGGATGGCGCATTCCGTTCCTGCTGTCGTGCGTTCTGCTCGGCATTTCCGTCTGGATCCGCCTGAAGATGAACGAATCTCCGGCCTTCAAGAAGATGAAGGAAGAGGGCAAGGGCTCCAAGGCACCGCTGTCGGAAGCCTTCGGCCAGTGGAAGAACGCCAAGATCGCGCTTCTGGCCCTGTTCGGCGCTGTCGTCGGCCAGGCCGTCGTCTGGTACTCCGGTCAGTTCTACGCGCTGTTCTTCCTGACTGGTGTCTTGAAGGTGGATGGCCAGTCGGCCAACATCATGGTCGCCGTTTCGCTGCTGCTCGGTACCGGCTTCTTCGTGCTCTTCGGCTGGCTTTCCGACAAGATCGGCCGCAAGCCGATCATCATGGCCGGCCTGCTGCTGGCGATGCTCACTTACTTCCCGCTGTTCAAGGCGCTGACCTGGGCCGGTAACCCGGCACTCGCTCAGGCACAGGCAACGGTCAGGGCAACCGTGACTGCCGCACCTGGCGACTGCAAGTTCCAGTTCAACCCGACCGGCACGGCGAAGTTCACGACCTCGTGCGACATCGCAACCGCGTTCCTCACCAAGAACTCGGTTCCGTATGACGTGGTCATGACAGCGGCTGCCGGTACGCCGGCAACGGTCAAGATCGGCGAAACGACGATCAACAGCTACGACGCGGTCGCCGCTGGCGACGGTGCCAAGGCTGCCAACGGTGCCTTCGAAAAGCAGACCAACATGGCGCTTCATGATGCCGGCTATCCGCTGGTTCGTGGTGCGGCAAAGGTTCCGGAATCCAAGCTGGACGGCTTCGTTGCCGCCAACCCGGAACTGGCTCTCGACGCTACCGCCGTTCGCGGTGGCGAAAAGACAGTGGTTCCCGCCGACAAGCTCATCGCCGACAAGCTTCTGACGAAGGACGAAGTCGGCGCCGCAACCGAAATGGCCGTCTACACGATTGCCGGCGGCGGTACCTATGCGATGGTGGCGGATCCGGCCGGCGTCAACTGGACGACGATCATCGCCGTCCTGACCGTCCTCGTCATCTACGTGACGATGGTCTATGGCCCGATCGCAGCCCTGCTGGTCGAAATGTTCCCGACCCGCATCCGCTACACCGGCATGTCCCTGCCCTACCATATCGGCAACGGCTGGTTCGGCGGTCTGCTGCCGGCAACGGCCTTCGCGATGAGCGCGGCCCAGGGCGATATCTACTACGGTCTGTGGTACCCGATCGTGTTTGCGGGCATCACCCTTGTCATCGGCATGTTGTTCCTTCCGGAAACCAAGGATCGCGACATCCACGCTATGGACTGACGCATTTCCAGAAGAAGGGCGGAACCGCTTTTCGTCCGGAATGCGACGACCGAATGAAGGAGCGTTTCCAAGATCCGATGGGGACTGGAAACGCTCCGAAGACTTCCCCGAGAGGCATCACGGCTCTCCTGACTCCGGCGCGGTCTTCCGCGCCGGCTTTTTCATGTCCGGGAGCCCGAGCGCTTCGGGATGGGCCAGCCGCCTTCGTCGGCCCGGAACAGCCAGCCGCGCTTGGCAAAGAGGAACGCCACCATGAGGGATGTCCAGAGGCCGAGCAGAAGGCCGGCGGCGACGTCGCTCGGGTAGTGGGCGCCGACGATGACGCGCGATATCCCGATCACCAGCGCCAGGCCGAAGAAGACTGGCCTGAGCCTCGGCAAGAGCATGGCAAAGACGCCGAAGAAGGCACCGGCTGCCGTCGAATGGCCGGAGGGAAAACTTTCAAACAGGGTGTCGCCAGTGAACGGCGTCAGGCTGTAGGCGCCGAGATCGACCAGCAGTTCCGGCCTTGCCCGGCCGGTCAGGAATTTTAGCGCATGCACGAGCGCGCTTGCGGTCCCGATCGTCAAAAGGAAATAGGCGGCGAGGTTGCGCACCGTTCGCGCCCGGCGCTGAAGCGGTGCCTGGCGCACCACGCGCCGCAGGATGAAGGCACTGGCGAGCACAAGGCCGGAGAGATAGATCATCCAGCCGAAGGTGCCGAAGTCGGTGATCATTCGGTTGAAGGCGACGACGCTTTCCGGCAAGGCCTGTGCCCGCGTCGAGAGAAACGGATCGAGCGGGATGAAGGCGAGCACGAGGATCAGTGTCGTGACCAGGATCCATCCGGTTGATGCGAGCGGTCGGTTCATATGGGCCTTTCCAAGCTTTCTGCATGCACATGCGCGTTGATCGACCGCCGGCCGGCGCCGGTTCCAATCGTGGCGGCATTTGCCTGCATGTGTCGGTTCAGCCGTCAAATTCAAGGCCGCGTGACGCAAAACACCTCCGGATTGCTCCGGAGGTGTTTTGAGAACGCAGCTCTGAAAGGTCACGGATCGGCCCGAACGCCTCGGCTCTGGTCGCGGACGCGTTCGG
>NZ_DALZXU010000011.1:0-127367 GCF_031989085.1 Ensifer sp. | reverse complement strand
CGATGCGACATCGCACGGCGACGGCAGCGCGGCGGCTTGACGGAGCCGCCGCACCCAAAACGTAAGTGAAGAGTTCCGGGAACCGCGAGGCGATCCCTGACCGGGCGTTGCATCGCCCGGTCAAAAGGCCGGGCTTACGTCTTCACGATCGGCCAGAACCGGCAGCTGGCACGAAGTCGATCGGTTCGTGCCAGCTGCTCAAAGCCTGGCCGACGACGAAGCATTGCGGCCACGGCATGCCGTGCGCTGCCGGATCCGCATCCGCGATGATCGCGACCCGCAGCGTCAGCTTCGTGGAAACAGAGTGTCGGTGATGTTCTTCTCCGCCTGGGCCATATGGGTTCGCAGTTCGCGTTCGACCCGATCGCCGTCGCGGGCAAGCAGGGCTTCGACGACAGCGTCGTGTTCTCCTAGCGCGCGTTGCCTGTTTGCCGCTTTCGTCGAGCAGACGTAGCGCGCCCGATACAGCCTGTCGTTCAGGGCCTTGTGGGTTTCGATCAGAACCTTGTTGCCGCTGGCGGCAACGATCGCGCGATGAAACGCGATGTTCGTTTCGAAATAATCGAGATGGGTCTGACCGTTGGCGGTGCGGCGCATATCCTCCTGCAGTCTTGCAATGGCAGCAAGGCTTTCGGCGGCGGCGACCGCGCAGGCGAGCCGGCCCGCGAGCCCTTCCAGCACGCCGATCACTCTGAGCATGTCGTGCAGCTCGTCCTCGCTCGGATTGGCAACGAAGTAGCGCCCGGTGCTCGACAGCGTAATCAGGCCTTCGAGAGCCAGGGCGCGAACCGCCTCCCTGATCGGTGTGCGGGAAGCGCCCAGAAGCGACGACAGCTCGCGCTCAGTCACCTGCTCCCCCGGGGGCAGGGCGCCCTGCACGATCATGCGCCGCAGTTCGCCGGTCGCCTGATCCGCCAAGAGATCGCGTTTGATTTTGTTGGGTGCCTCGAGGTTCAAGTTTTTCACCGGTTGTCGTTCTCGCTCGCGCGAACATATGTGATGCCCGCCGCCATTTACAGCCAAAACCTTTCCGAGAAGGTTGACCACCCGCAATTTTGGTATACCATAGGCCAAAATAGCAATTGAACGGATTTTGATGACATGAAGACGATCGCTTTGATCCAGGGGGACGCCGCCGGCATCGGGCCGGAACTGATGGTCAAGCTGCTGCGCCAGGATCATTTGAGGCAATCGGCAAACATCCTTGTTATCGGCGACCCGCGCCTGATGCGCAGCGGGGAGACCGTTGCAGGGGAAGAGCTCCCGGAGATCCGCTACATCGACGATATCGCCGAGCTCAACTTCGCGTCCGCACGAATCCATCACCTGAACATGTCTCGCGACGGCGTCGACGACGCCGTGTTCGGCAAGGCGTCTGCTGCGTGTGGCGCTGCCTGTATGGCCTGGCTGACGCGCGCCTATGAGCTTGCGGCCGATGGAACGATCGACGGCATCTGCTTTCTTCCCTTCAACAAGGAGGCCATGTACCTGGGCGGCAGCGAGCATGTCGACGAACTGAGCTATGCCCGCAGCTTCTTCAAGCTGCCGAACCGCCCGAGCGAGTTCAATGTCGCCAATGGGATGTGGAACGGCCGCGTGACCTCGCATGTCCCGATGAAGGAGGTCCCGGAGCTTCTGACCCACGAGCGTGTGCTGGAATCGATCGAGCTCACCGACGCGACGCTGAAAATGGCCGGCTACGACCGGCCCCGCATCGTGGTTGCCGCCTACAATCCGCATGCCGGCGACGGCGGCCTGCTCGGTGACGAGGAAATTCTCGTCATCGCTCCGGCGGTGGAGAGCGCCCGCGAAAAGCAGATCCTCGTTGCCGGCCCGATGCCGGCCGATACGCTCTGGCTGAAGGTGCGCGACGGGCATTACGACGCCGTCGTCACGATGTATCACGACCAGGGACAGATCGCGATCAAGCTCATGGGTTTCGAGAAAGGCGTCTCGGTTCTGGCCGGCCTGCCGGTCCCGATCACCACGCCCGCCCATGGCACCGCCTTCGATATCGCCGGCAAGAACCTTGCCAACGTGGTGCCGACGACCAATGCGGTGACGATGCTCGTCAACATGGCCGAGCGCCGCAATGCGGTCGCCGGGCTCGATCTCCAGGTCGGTCTTCTCGCCTAGTCGCCTTTTCTTCACTTCAACATCGGGATGATAAGCCATGAGGCTGATACAGTTTCTGTCTGAGGACGGCACGCGCCATGTGGGTGCGGTCGAACAGGACCACGTGCACAGGCTTGCGGATGTACAGAGCGTTCTGGCGCTCGCATCGCACGCGATCGCCGAGGGCGTCTCGCTCGAAGCGGCGGCTGAGGCGCACAGGACCACGCTGATCGAACCTTACGCGGCGGTGCGCAACGCCGGACGGCTGCTGACGCCGGTCGATCATCCCGACACCGCCCATGTGTTCGTGACCGGGACGGGGCTGACGCATCTCGGCAGCGCCGACGCGCGCGACGCGATGCATGCCAAGCTCAACGATGGCAGCACCGAGCTCTCGGACTCGATGAAGATCTTCAAGATGGGCGTCGAGGGTGGCAAGCCGCCCGCGGGTGAAATCGGCGTCCAGCCGGAATGGTTCTGGAAAGGCAACGGTTCGATCCTCAAGCCGTCGGGCGCACCGATGGAAAGCCCTGATTGGGCGCTCGACGTGGGTGAAGAGCCGGAGATCGCCGGTGTCTATCTGATCGGACCCGATGGCACGCCGTTCCGGTTGGGCTTTGCCCTTGCCAACGAAATGTCCGACCACGTGATGGAGCGCAGCAACTACCTGCTGCTTGCCCATTCAAAATTGCGGCAGTGCGCGCTGGGGCCTGAGCTTTTGCTGGGCGACTTGCCCGAGGATATCCGTGGAACCAGCCGGATCCATCGCGACGGAGCGGTTCTCTGGGAACGGCCATTCCTGTCGGGCGAGGCCAACATGACCCATGCGATCTCGAACCTGGAACATCACCACTTCAAGTATCCGCTGTTCTGCAATCCCGGCGATATCCACGTTCATGTCTTCGGGACGGCAACGATCAGCTTTGCCGATGGCGTCCGCCTGCGGGAGGGCGACGAGATGGAGATCGATTGCCCACAGTTCGGGCATCCCTTGCGCAATCCGGTTCGCGTCGCTGCGCCGCGCACCGTGAAGATCCGAACGCTCTGACCATAAAAGCCCGCCAACGGGCCCGGCCATTTCCCCCCTTCTGCTACGAGAACCGTGACATGAAAATCAAATCCGTCCGCGCCAAGATCTACCGCTGGACCGGCGACGTCGTCCCGCCACAGGCAAATTTCTGCACCAATGCCAGTGACATCCTCTACGAGAAGGGCGATGCGATGGCGTCGTTCCGCTTTCTGGAATGGCTCGTGGTCGAGGTTGAAACCGATACAGGCATTGTCGGCTACGGCAATGCCGCTCTCGCGCCACGGCTGGTGAAGGCGACGATCGACCAGTACCTGGCGCCGCTGGTCATCGGCGATAGCCCATGGGACTACGGCTACATCTTTGAAAAAATGTACCGAAAGACGCTTGCCTGGGGCCGCAAGGGCGTGGGCATCACCGCAATCTCGGCGATCGACATCGCCATCTGGGACATTCTCGGCAAGGCGAGCGGACAGCCGGTCTTCAAACTTCTGGGCGGGCGCATGAAGGAGAAGATCCCGGTCTACGCCTCCAAGCTCTATGCCGACAGTATCGAAAACATGCAGGCAGAGGCCCAGCGCTACGTCGACCAGGGCTATGCGATGATGAAGATGCGCTTCGGCTACGGGCCGAAGGACGGCGCGTTCGGCGTCAAGGAAAACCTGAAGCGCGTCGAGGCCGTGCGTGAAGTCATCGGCTACGACCGCGACCTGATGCTTGAATGTTTCATGGGTTGGACGCTCGAATACACCAAGCGCATGCTGCCAAAGCTTGAGCGGTTCGAGCCGCGCTGGCTGGAGGAGCCGGTCATTGCCGACGACATGCACGGTTATGCCGAGCTCAATGCCGGGCCTATTCCGATTTCAGGAGGCGAGCACGAATTCACGCTCTTCGGTTTCCGGCAGCTCCTGGACATGAAGGCCGTCAGCGTCATCCAGTACGACACCAACCGTGTCGGCGGCATCACCGCTGCCCAGAAGATCAACGCGCTTGCCGAGGCCTATCAGGTGCCGGTGGTGCCGCATGCCGGCCAGATGCACAATTTCCACCTGACCATGGCCAACACCAACTGCCCGATCGCCGAATACTTTCCGATCCATCCGGTCGAAATCGGTAACGAGCTCTTCTGGTACATCTTCGACGGCGAGCCGGATGCCATCGACGGGTGCATCGATCTCGACGACCACAAGCCCGGCCTCGGCCTGACGCTCAGCGAGAAGTATCTCGATCAGTTCGAGATCATCGAGTGATCGTAGGCGGATCGCCCCGGCCGGCGGCGATCCGCCAGCCTTGCCATTGCACAGGCAGATGACGCCGGACAGCACGGATATCCAGGAGGCCGCGGCCATGACATTGCACCAGAACCTGATTGCCGGCGAATGGGTCGGCGGTGATGGCGTTGCCAACATCAACCCGTCCGACACCAACGACGTGATCGGGGAGTATGCCCGCGCCTCTGCCGAGGATGCCAAGGCTGCGATCGCCGCGGCGAAGGCCGCCTTTCCCGCCTGGTCGCGCTCGGGCATTCTCGAGCGCCATGCGATCCTCAGAAAGACCGCCGACGAGATCCTGGCGCGCAAGGACGAGCTCGGGCGGCTTCTGTCGCGCGAGGAAGGCAAGACATTGGCCGAAGGCATCGGCGAGACCGTGCGCGCCGGCCAGATCTTCGATTTCTTCGCCGGCGAGGCGCTCAGGCTGGCCGGCGAGGTCATCCCCTCGGTGCGCCCTGGTATTGGCGTCGAGATCACCCGCGAGCCGGTCGGTGTCGTCGGCATCATCACGCCGTGGAATTTCCCGATCGCCATCCCCGCCTGGAAGATCGCGCCGGCGCTGTGCTACGGCAACACCGTCGTCTTCAAGCCGGCCGAACTGGTGCCGGGCTCATCCTGGGCGATCGTCGACATTCTCCATCGCGCCGGGTTGCCGAAGGGCGTGTTGAACCTGGTGATGGGCAAGGGTTCGGTCGTCGGCCAGGCGATGCTCGACAGCCCCGATATTCAGGCGATCACCTTCACCGGTTCGACCGGAACCGGCAAGCGCGTGGCGCTCGCCTCGGTCGAGCACAATCGCAAGTACCAGCTGGAAATGGGCGGCAAGAACCCGTTCGTGGTGCTCGACGATGCCGATCTGACCGTCGCCGTCGAAGCGGCCGTCAACTCCGCCTTCTTCTCCACCGGCCAGCGCTGCACCGCGTCGTCGCGCATCATCGTGACCGAAGGCATTCACGACCGCTTCGTTGCCGCGATGGGCGAGCGCATGAAGGGTCTTGTTATCGACGACGCGCTGAAGGCCGGTACTCACATTGGCCCGGTGGTCGACCAGAGCCAGCTCAACCAGGACACCGACTACATCGCCATTGGCAGACAGGAAGGCGCAAAACTCGCCTTTGGCGGCGAACGCGTGCAGCGCGACACGCCCGGCTTCTACCTGCAGCCGGCGCTGTTTACCGAGGCGAGCAACGCCATGCGCATCAGCCAAGAAGAGATCTTCGGACCGGTCGCCGCGGTGATCCGGGTGAAGGACTATGACGAGGCGCTCAGCGTGGCCAACGACACGCCGTTCGGACTGTCGTCGGGCATCGCCACCACCAGCCTGAAACATGCGACGCATTTCAAGCGCAACGCCGAGGCCGGCATGGTGATGGTCAACCTGCCGACCGCCGGCGTCGATTTCCACGTGCCCTTCGGCGGCCGCAAGGGCTCCTCGCACGGCTCGCGCGAGCAGGGCCGTTACGCCGCCGAATTCTACACAACCGTCAAGACGGCTTACACGCTCGCTTAAGCTTCTGGCGGTCGACCGTCGAAGTGGTCGACGGATGTCGAGGAAACCGGTATGGGCTTGTCGAAGGTTGCGTGCTATTCCGCCGCCCATGGCGGCAAGGTGCGGCTGGAAAGCCGCGAAGGTGCGGGGACCTCCGTCACACTCCGCCTTTCCATTGGTGTCTCATTCGTGCATTCCCAGCGTGAGGCCTTGCACGCGCGCGGCGCTCTAACCTGCCGGTGGCGCAGTGGTGCCGGCAGTTCCGACCAAACGAACCAGTATCTCCAGAACCTGTTTTCGCCTTTCCAGCGGCAGCGCATCGAGAAGGCCGCGCATCGGGTCGTCAGAAGTCTGACCCCGGAAGAGGTCCACGATCGCGCGTGCTGCGTCCAGCACCGGATCTTGTGTCGGTTGACGTTGGTCATCCGGGTGGGTCACGCTCTCGTCCCAGGGCCATCCGGTGCCCCTGACGAAATGAAGGCGCGCCATTTTGGCGACCGCCATTTCCCGGTTCTCGGTGACCTCGTAGACCTCGAACATGGTCAAACCCGTCTGACGCATGATGTCGGGAACGCTGATATGCATCGAGCGCAGTCGGCGCGCTTCGTCTTCGGCTTGCGTCATTTCAGTCTGTACTCCCCGTCTAACCTCTGAATTTCGCATCATTATCGCCTGAAATTTACTGAAAGGTCATTTAACGCCGATAGTCGTTTTGAAATCAGAGGTTGGGAACAGCGCAATGAAACGTATTTTGGCAAGGTTCGCGGCAGTGTCAGCGGTGGCGGCGGCCATGATGGCAAGCACAACGTCGCTCGCACACGCGGATGTGACTGCGCGCTACGGCGAATTGCAGGCGGTGCTCGACGCGATAAATGATCCCGATCCGTTGATGCGCCTGGCCCAGCTTGAAGAAATCCTGAAGAAGGGGGACGCGACGGAGGTCCAGCTCGCCATTCGAACAGCGTTCCAGGTTAGCGATCCCAACGTGCGTTCGCTTGCGCTACGCGCGCACTTCGCAAGCTTCAGAACGTTCATCATCACTGCCGAACTGCCGGAAGCGATGCAGGCGGTCTTGGATGGCAAGGACCAGGAGGCAATCAAGGACCTGTCCGGCAACAGACTCTACGGGTTCTTGAAAGACCAGGGCTTTCAATTCAGCCTGCAGTCGGAGTATCCCTCAAGCGAGGCGCTTGAATTTCAGGTGGCCTCCCGCAACGAGAATCCATCTGCTGACAATCAGAAGTCGTATTCCGGCACGGGCAATATTCGTGGTGGTCTGATCAACATCGTGACAAATGTCAAAAACGGCTTCGACACCAGAAATTGCAGTTTCGAATTGACCGATTACGAGGCATTCACCCTGGTTGGCCGAGGGACTTGCAATTTCGAGAACGGCTTCGAGTTTCCCGTGCGTCTTCACCTCTTCGACAACGAGACAAGCGCTGCCGGAAACTAGAGCATGGCGCGCAATAGTGCGCAGCGGCTTTACGATTGCGACATGCGGCACACCAAAAATTTAAAGTGTGCCGGCCAGATCTGAAAGGCCACGGCGCGCTTTATCGCCCGCTCTCCACGAGGTCCAGACCTTCGATCTCATAGGCGTCCGTCGACACCCCCGTCATGGTGACGCGCAGGCGCGTCGCGCGCCGGGGAGCCATGTTGCACGTCGTGTTTTCGACCAGCGCGCAACGGGCTCCTGGCAAGAAGCCGCTTTGATCCTTCTCCGTTTCGACGATGAGGAAGCCTTTTCCCGTCAGACCCTTGCCGCGGACATGAATGGCTTCAACGGTCGCCTGGCTCTCATTCGTAAACGTCAGCACAACTCTGTCCGGCGCGGGCGCTACCTTCAACGAGGACGTACCGGCAAGAAAGCCGCTGAGCCCGCTGCCACGCTCTGTGATCCGCCCGCGAACCAGAACAAGATCGTTGACGGAGGTGAGATCCGTCGATGGCTTGTCTTGCGGTTTCGCGACAAGCTTCTGCAGTTCGCCCGCGATGAGGTCGTAACGCATCGCAACGCCGATGCCTTCGTCGCTATCGACCTCGAACAGCATGGCGATTGGACGACCGTTGTGAGTTATGGTGCCGCCGCTCATGCCCTTCTGGAAACTGACGTTGGGGTCGACGCTCGAAACGGCGATGATGCCACCGCCCTTGTCGTCTCTGGAAACCGCGCGGACAGCGACCGCGATCGACTGCCGTTCCGTCTGGGTCGAAACGTCGAGCTGCGCCTGCTTCAGGCTATCGATGATCGGCTGGAGAGGCGTTGCTCTGACCCTGTCGCGACTGCATCCTCCCTTCGCGAGTTGCCCCCCGACAGTGATGAAAGCCAGGTCAAGATCCGGGTCCGTCGCCGCGACCGGCGAGTGCGTCGGATGAATTCGACCATAGCGGTCGATAAGGTCGGGTGGCGACAAGGCGCCGTCGGCTGTTTCCAGGACGTGGCGGGGCGTCACGACCCGGCATTGGCCTGCAGCGTCCAGAAACAGCCAGCCCTGTCCGAATGTATCGTCGCCCCGTGCCAGAAGAACCGTTTCGGCATTCGCAACGCCTGCCGGTCCCACGTGGAGGATACCAGCGAGGGCCAATAGGGCGGCTGTTACAGGCGATCTCATGCGCAGTCTCTCAATGCGGTGCCGTTATCGGGTATTTGTGAGGCAACAGGACTGGTTGCATCGGGTCTGGCAGCAGCGCCTTCATCCCGACCTGAAACAGCAAGTCCCACCAGATCGATTGTAATGGGCCAGAGAAGAACCAGAAGAATGAGCAAAATCTGCGCTGCGAGAATGGTCGGATCGTTGAGCACCTGAGCGAAAAGTCCGACCTCGATCCTGCTGGAGTTCGGTTGGGCGCCGGGCGTGGAGATCTGCAGTCTCGGTGTTTCCGTCGTGACGTGTACGGCAAGCCCGGGCTCGTCCGACAGAGCGACGTAGCCAAAAAGCGCGGTGAGTTCATCCGCAACCGGGTCCTCGGCCTGCAGCGCCTTCGTATTGGTCTCGATATATCCTCCGGAAGGAATGGCGAGCGGCTCGTCCGTCGCGGAATAGATCGCGCCACCGCGTCCAAACGGCCATAGATCGATCGTTCTGCCATAGGTTGCGAGACTGCCTTCCAGGAGAATCGGGCCCGGGCCGTCGCTGCGCATCGCGAACGCGGAGCCGATCTTGCCCGGCCCCCAGACCGGAAACCGGTTCGAGAGCAAAGACCCGCAACTCGCGTCGGCAAACAACACCACTTCCCCATCGAAGGGCGCCGCAGTGCCGCCATCGAGACGAAGCTCGCCCTTCCCATCGACCAGGATAACCAACCCCTGATTTTCGACGCGCTGATAGCTGACCCGCGACATTATGTCGGGCACCAGAGTACCTGAAGCGCATTGTTCGTCCCTGCTGCCATCTGGCCAGCTGCTGATCCTCAATCCGGCTGCGTAGATGAATGAAAGCTCAGGGTTGAAAACGCTGAATTCCATGTATTCGCTGCGCGCGTCGATCACGGCAAACGTTTGCGGCTTATGCACCAGGCTGAGGATTCCGAGGGCTGCAACGGAGAGCGCCATGGCCAGGAGAAAGGACGTCGCGACCCTGCCCCAGGAAATAGTGCTCAACCGGTCACTCCAGGTGGACGGCATAATCTTGTCCCGTGGATGTGCGTGTCAGGCCTTTGACTTCGACGCGCAGCCTGTAGCTGCCTTTGTAGGTGATTTTGGTGAGGGCGATGTTGCAGAGATGGGAGAAGGTCACCTTGGCTCCGTCAGCCGGTTTGCGGCACGTGACCTTCTCGAGATCGGTGCCGTCTCTGTCTGTCAGTGTGGCGCTGACCTTGCTCTGGCTGACGTTGACGTATGCGACCAGTTCTGCCCCTTTTTCGTCGCCGAAGAGGCCCGGCACATAGGTCTTTCCGGCCGTGTCATTGCAGGTCTCGGAAAAGGTGGCCAGCATCAGTAGCCCAGAGGGTGTGTAGGCCTGCAACTGCTCGCCGTACGCGGTCGGGATCGGCACCGCCGGCGGGGCGTTGAACGCGCCTGCGGAACGATACATGTTCGATGCCCAGTACCGCCCGTCGGCGGACGTGACCCGAACGCAGACAGAACTCGGCGGCTCCTTGGCATCACGCGTGTAAGAAAGCCGGACCTGGCTGAGATCGAGCTGGCCGAGGTCGGATCGATAGGCCAGGCCGGACAGGAACTGGCCGCTCACTTGCGCATTTCCAGCGAAGCGTTCCGTGAACTCGGGCTTGTTTGCCAGTTCAAGAACGGCACCCTGCTCACCAGCTCGCGCCGGCTCGCCGCTTAAAGTCGCCGCGGTGAGACAGGCCGCGACAAATCGAGCGATCTTGCCCGTTTTCAACATTCCAGACCCCATGAAAGCCAATGCGCGCGGACCCTGCGGCAGCAACCAATAATTTTCGCTTAAGGCACTTGCAGCTTGGGGTGTTTATCAAAGACGGCGGCGATCCGGATGTGACGGCCGCGGCGGACAGCATGAAAAGCCCGCCGGTGCGTACCCGGCAGAAACGCGTTTTCGAGCTCGCCATCGGCGTTGCCTGCGCTCCGGCGCGGCAAAGATGGCCGCCGGCTCCGATGACGTCTGCTGGTCGGGATCAAATCAAATTGTCGCGCTCGACGCGCCATCGGAAACGCGATCATGGATGGCGCTCGCGGCATGGTCGCTCAGGTAGGTCCCTGAGGGTATGCCGGCGCGAAGTCGCTCCGCGTTCTGGCGTAACAAAGTTCACAATCCCGTGAAATCTTGAGGGTTGGGGTGGGCTCGTAGCGAAATTTGTGTCTAATATATGGCTGTGCACGAAATAAAATACTGCATGCATGGTCGTTCCAGAGATGAAATTCTAGGAATGCCCAGGTTATTTGCCCGCCCTCGTGGCGGGCATTTTTTGCAGACCGTCCGATTGCGGCGCAAGCTGGCGTCGCGCTCTGGCAATGCCCGGTCGCCCGGCGCCGGTGCTGTGCACTCGACAATCGTCGTTGGCATCGGGCGAGCCACCCTCAACGGTCCACGGCAAAGCGCTTCATCGACCTTCCCGTTCCTGCAAACACACTGGCATAGCTGATGATCTTATCCTTGTTGCGACCCTTGCTTCTGATTGCTCTGTTCGCCGCCTCCGGGGCGGGGCCGGCGACAGCCCAGCAATCTGCCGCCGCCGCGGCCGAGGGCCGGCCGGACAATGTCGCCACGCTTCAGGAACTGATCGACGTGCTTGAGGATGACAAGGCGCGGGAGGCTTTCCTTGGCGCGCTGCAGAAGGCCGTCGAAGGCGCATCGAATCCGCCGGGCGATGACGTAGGGCCGGGTGCCGCCGATGAAACGCTTGGCAAGAAACTTGCGGATGTGACGCGGCAATTTGCCGAACGCTCTGTCTCCTCCCTCCTTGTCTTCGCTTCCCAGCTGGCAGCGGCGCCAGCCACGCTCTCGCAATTGAGCGGAGAGGAAGGGGAGGTGCTGGCACGTGCCTTTCGAGATTTGGCCCTGGTGATCGTCGTCACATATGGGGTCTTTGCGATCGTGCGTCTTGCCGCCCGCCGGATCGATCGTTCGTTCGGCCGGCGTGCGGCAACGGCGGGCCTGCTCGAAAAGACTTTCCTGATCGCGGCCTCGGCGCTGCTCGATGTTGCGGTGGTGGTTGTCGCCTGGGGTGCCGGGTATCTGGCAGCGTTGACGGTGTTCGGCGAACTCGGACGCATGGATTTCCAGCAAACGCTTTATCTGAACGCGTTCCTGATGGTGCAACTGGCCAAGGTCGCAGTCAGAACGGTTCTTTCTGCTTCTGCCGAAGATCTTCGCCTGCTTCGTTTGTCGAATGCGGCCGCGAAGCGAACCAGCCGGCTGTTTGCCCTGATCATCAGCATTCTCGGCTACGGCCAGCTTGTTCTCCAGCCGATCCTGTCGCAGGCAGTCTCGATCGCTTCCGGGCAGGCGGCTTCCGCGCTCGTCGCTCTCGTCGCCCTGGTCATCGCCGTCTTGGCGACGGTGATCAACAGACAGGCCGTGACCGATTGGCTGCTGGCAATGCCCGGGCATTCCGTGCGCCACCGTCAACTCCGTTTCATCGCCGCACGCTGGCACTGGCCGGTCCTCGCCTATTTCGCGTTCCTGTTCTTCGTTGTCCTGATCGGGCCATCGGATCGATTGTTTTCGGTTTTGGCGGCAAGTGCCCAGGTTCTTGCCGCAATCATCGCGGGCCTTGTCATTTCGGACTGGCTGGCAGGCGCCATCGCAAAGGGGGTGACGCTGCCACAAAACGTGAATGACCGCCTTCCTCTCCTCGAGGCGCGCGTGAATGGTCTGGTGCCGCGTTTCCTGTCGCTGCTTCGTCTGGTCGTGCTGGCCATGGTTTTGTCGCTGTTGGCGGCAGCGGTCGGCCTCGTCGACGTCTTCGCGATCCTGCAATCCCGGATAGGTCTTGCATTTACGGGCGCGATCACGTCGGTGCTCGCCATCATGCTCGTTGCCTATGCTTGCTGGCTGGCGTTGACGTCCTGGGTCGATTACCGGTTGAATCCGGCTTTCGGATCGATCGCGAACGCGCGCGAAACGACGCTTCTTACGCTTCTCAGGAATGCGGTCACGATTGCGATCGTCGTTGTGTCGCTCATGTTTTCGCTGTCCCAGCTGGGCCTTGATATAGCGCCGCTCCTGGCGTCGGCGGGCGTTTTGGGTCTGGCCATCGGTTTCGGCGCGCAGAAACTGGTGCAGGATGTCATCAACGGCGTCTTCATTCAGCTGGAGAACGCCATCAATGTCGGTGACGTCATCGCGGTCGGCGGCACGACCGGCACGGTAGAACGCCTGACGATCCGCTCCGTCAGCCTGCGCGACGTGCACGGCGCCTATCACATCATTTCATTCTCGTCGGTCGACATGATCACCAATCACATGCGCGACTTCTCCTTCCATGTCGGCGACGTCGGCATTGCCTATCACGAAGATGTCGAAGACGCGCGGGCAGCGCTTTTCGATGCGTTTGACGAATTGCGTGCCGATCCGGCCCTGGATTGCGCCATCCTTGGCGAGATGGAGTGGTTCGGGGTGCAGCAACTGGCCGATAGCGCGGTTATCGTGCGTGTGCGCATCAAGACGATGCCGGGGCAACAATGGGCGGTTGGCAGGGCGCTCAACGGCGCCGTCAAAAGAATCTTCGACATCAGAGGCATCGAGTTGCCGTTCCCTCATCAGACGATCTATTTCGGCGCTGGCAAGAACGGGGACGCGCCGCAGGCGGCCGCCGCAATGGGCGCGTCGATGTCGTGATGTTTGTTGCGTCACTGATCGCGATGATGTCCTACGATCGCTCGTGACGCTTCAGATATAGAAGCTTTGCGGACAACTTTTCTCCGCCTTGCCATTGGCCATCGCCACAGTTCCAGACATCCTTCGATCTGCCTGCGGAACTGATCCTCATGTCGCGAACCCTTGCCCTGACACGGCAGGCGTACAGCTTTTCCGGCGATACCCTTCAAAGCCGCGTTATCAGCCCGGCGTTCTCATCGTCCAAGGTCCTTCCGCGTCCCGACGACCGGATCGTCGGTGAACCCTATACGCCTCATCGCGCCCGTCTCCTTGATGGGACGGACACGGCCAGGATTGGGTGGAAGGCGAGCGCCCGGGTCACATCCCCTGTCAGGATTGTCGATCGACTGGCTGTTGCGGCGATGCCGTGAGACGCGGACGCGCCTTGACAGGGGCGGTCACGCTCGGTATGTTCACGATATAGCACACGTTCAATATATTGAACAAGGAAAAAATGCATGAGCGGCCGCGGCGCGGAAAGAATTCTGGATCTGATCGAGTGGCTGGCATCGCGCAGCGACGCCGTGGCGCTCTCCGAGGTCGTTCAGGCTCTTGCCCTGCCGAAGAGCAGCACCCTGCTTCTGCTGCGCACCCTGGTCGAGGCCCGGTATGTCACGCGCCAGACGGACGGACGCTACCTGCTCGTCCGGCTTCCCGGTGAGCCGTCGGAGGCAAATAACGGCTGGGGCACGATCCTGAGAGTGGCGGAGCCGATCCTTCGCGAAACGGTCGCTGCGATCGAGGAAACCGGTTTCATCGCCGTGCTGACCGACGACCGGCAGGTGCGATACCTCAACAAGATCCTGCCCATGCGCGAGATCCGTTATGACCGCGATATCGCCACGCTGCGTGTCGCGCATTATGTCGCGAGCGGATTGATGCTGCTGTCCGGCCTCAAGGACCGGGATCTTGAAGCCTATCTCGGCCAGTCGGTTCCCGCCGAGGATGATCCGGAGGGCATCGCAGAGCGCGTAAGCGCCGGGCGCAACGACGGCTATGTCGCCAATCTCTACGGTCGGGTCGAAGGGGCTGCCGGGGTCGCGGCGCCGATCCGCGACCCCGATGGCCGCATCGTCGCCGTCGTCAACATTTCCGGTCCGCGCGAGCGGATCGCCAACAATCTCGATCGCGTCACCGATGCGACGGTCGAGGCCGCACGCCGCGCAAGTGAGGAGCTTTCGCGACGTATGTTCAAAAACGGGAAAACCCACGGGAGGAATTGATGTCCTATTTGAAGAGAGAGCTTGCCGGCTGGCTGCTTGCCGCATCGGCGATGCTTTCGACCAGTGCTGTCGCCCAGGAGCCGAAACTGCCCGACTACTATCCGGGCGACTATGGCCAGATCGTCGAAGCCTCGCGCAAGGAGGGCGGCCTCGTCGTCTACTCCAACATGGCCGACAACAACTGGCAGCCTGTGATCAAGGGCTTCAGCGAACTCTACCCGTGGATCAAGGTCGAGACGCTCGACCTGGGCTCCGGCACCGTGCACACCCGCTGGGAAGCCGAGGCCGGCAGCGGTGCCCGCACCGCCGACGTGCTGGTATCGGGGGCGAACGATCGCTGGGCGCGCTATGGCAGCGAAGGCCGCATGCTCGATTACTCCAGCCCGGAAACCGAACGCCTGCCGGGCTTTGCCAATCCCTATCCCGGCATTTACGTGATGTCGGCCGACCCGCTCGTCATTACCTATAACGCAGCCCTGCTGCCGGAGGGCCAGCGCCCGACCGGTTTCGCCTCGCTCGTCAAAGCGGCTGCGGCCGACAAGGCGACGTTCGACGGCAAGATCACCACCTACGACGCTGCCCGCAACTCCTTCGGGCTCGCCGCCTGGTGGAAGACGCTGCAGGTCAAGGGCGACGACGGCTGGAAGGGCCTGCGTGAAATCGGCCCGATGATCCGCGGCGAGGTCTCCGGTGGCCCGATGAACGAAAAGATCGCCACCGGCGAATATCTCGTCGGCATCGCCGTTTCCGGCATCACCATTTTCCCGCGCCTGGAGCAGCCCGGCGGCGAGATCCTCGGCTTTGCCTTCCCCGATGACGGCACCCCCGTCATGCTTCGCGGTCTCGGCATCCCGAACGAGGCGGCCAACCCGAACTCGGCGAAGCTTTTCATCGACTACCTGCTCAGCCAGAAGGGCCAGACCCAGATCGGCAAGGGCGGACTGACGCCTTACCGCGAGGACGTCGAAGAAGCCGAAGTTCGCTACACCTATCAGGCGATTGCCGCCAAGGTCGGCATGGAAAATCTGATCGCCGTCGGCTTCGACAAGGCGCTCATCGATGACGCTGCGGGCTTTGCCACCAAGTGGACCGCCGCGATGGCCGGCAACTAACAGGCCCAAGCCTTGGAGATCGTCGGCGACACAGTCGTCCGGCGATCCCCAGGCCCCTATTTTCAACTCTACGAAGCCTGACGACCGTCTTGTCGCGTGAGCGGACGGCTTTCGAGGACTATTGCCATGACCGAGCTTTCAGCAGGGTCGGCACCGGGCGCCACGCGCGACCGGTCGACCATCACCTTCTGGGCCGTAAGCATCCTGACGACGATTCTGGTGGTCGGGCCGATTGCGCCCATTATTCTCCAGGCGTTTCTCGACCGGCCGCTCTACAAACCCGACGCTGTCGTCACCGCAGGCAATTTCGTTCGCCTGTTTACCGAAGCGGGCATGGGCAAGATCGTGCTCAACACGCTGTTCTTCGCGGTCGTCACGATGATCGTCGCCCAGCTCTTCGGTTCGGTCATGGCCGTCATCGTCGGCCGCACCAATCTGCCCGGGCGCAAATGGATCGGCGAGATCCTGATCTGGCCGCTGTTCGTCAGCAATCTCGTCATGGCCTTCGGCTGGTTCACGATGTACGGCCCATCCGGATATATCACGCTTGCCTTCAAGGCGGGCACAGGGCTCAGCCCGTGGAACCTCTACAGCCTGACAGGCATGAGCATCGTTGCCGGGCTCAGCCAGGCGCCGCTTGCCTATCTCATGTGCATCGGCGCAGTCACCAAGGCCGACGCCCAGCTCGAAGATGCCGCCCGTTCGGCCGGTGCCAGCCCCATGCGGGCGCTGATCAGCATCACCGTTCCGATGATGCGGCCGGCAATGGTCTATTCCGCCGTGCTGAATTTCGTGATCGGCATCGAGATGCTGGCGATCCCGCTGGTGTTCGGCGGCCCGAGCGGCATCCATACCGTGACCACCTTTCTCTACGACCAGGGCATCAATGCTGCTGTGCAATCAGACTACGGTATCGTCGGCGCCGGCGCGGTCATGCTCCTTGTGATCGTCGGCCTGCTCGTCTGGCTGCAGGGCCGGTTGATGAAGGACAGCGGCCGTTTCGTCACGGTGCGCGGCAAGGCCTCGCGCCCCTCGCTCGTCGACCTCGGGCCCTGGCGCTGGGTCGCCTTCGCCGCAGTCGCCGCCTATGTGCTCTTCACCATCATTGCGGTCTTTGCCGGCATCTTCATGCGCGCCAGCGTCAGCTTCCTGACGCCACTGGTCCCGTTCTGGAAGCTTTTGACCCTCGCCAACTTCGAGTTGATCTTCAACCAGCCGGGCTATGTCAGGGCTATCCTCAATTCCGTGGTCATCTCTTTCCTCGGTGGCATCATCGGCACGGCCTGCGTCGTGCTCATCGCGCTCGTCGCCAAGCGCTCGGAGTTCCGCTTCCGTCGCGCGCTGGAATATGTCGCTCTGTTCCCGCGCTCGCTGCCCGGCATCATTGCCGGCCTCGGTTTCTTCTATGCGGTTGTCTGGGTCCCCGGGCTCGACATGATCCGCGGAACCATCTGGATCCTCATCGCCGCCTTCGTCGTGCGCTATATCCCGATCGGTTTCGGTGCGATCGCTCCGGCGTTGTCGCAGATCGGCGAAGAACTCGACCGCGCCTCGCGTATTTCCGGTGCCGACTGGTGGACGACGGTGACCCGCATCGTCCTGCCGCTTCTGAAGCCGGCGCTGTTTTCGAGCTTCGCGCTGCTCTTCATCCACTTCTTCAAGGAGTACGTGACGGCGGTTTTCCTCTACCAGCCGGGATCCGAAATCATCGGCTCGACCATGCTGCAGCTCTATGCCCAGGGCGACAACGGTCCCGTCTCCGCCCTCGCAACCATCCAAGTCATCATCACGGCTTTGTTCGTCTTCATGGCGCGCCGTCTGCTGGGAGCCAAGATCTATGGCTGATCTCATCCTCGACAATCTCTCCATCAACTACGGCTCCTACAAGGCCGTAAGCGAGGTCTCGCTGACCATTCCCAAGGGCGAGTTCCTGACGTTGCTCGGGCCTTCCGGCTGCGGCAAGTCGACGACGCTTTTTGCGATCTCCGGGCTCAACCACGCGACATCGGGTTCGATCCGCATGGGCGACCGTGTGCTGTTCGACGGGAAAAGCGGAACCGTCGTGCCGCCGGAGCAGCGCAACATCGGCCTCGTTTTCCAGAGCTACGCGCTGTGGCCGCATATGTCGGTGGCAGAAAACCTCGCCTTTCCGCTGAAGCTGCGCAAGATTGGCCGTGCCGAGCAGGACAAGCGCATCAAGGAAGCGCTCGAACTGGTCGAAATGGCCAAGTTTGCCGAGCGGTATCCCTTCGAGCTTTCCGGCGGCCAGCAGCAGCGTGTTGCGCTTGCGCGCGCCCTCGTCTACCGGCCTGGCCTACTGCTGCTCGACGAGCCGCTATCCAACCTCGATGCAAAACTGCGCGAGCGCGCACGCGTCTGGTTGCGCGAATTGCAGGAGCGGCTCGGCGTGACCACCGTCTACGTCACGCACGACCAGGCCGAAGCGCTTGCGGTTTCCGACCGCATCGCGGTGATGGATACCGGGCGCATTCGCCAGCTCGGCACGCCCAAGGAGATCTACGAAACGCCGGCCGATGCTTTCGTCGCCGACTTCATCGGCTCCTCCAATTTCCTGACGGGCACCGTGGTCGATCGCGCGGCGGGCATGGCCAATGTTCGCCTCGGCGACGGCACGGTGATCAAGGCAAACACGGGCAGGAACGGCGCGGACGAGAACGTGGTGATTGCCGTGCGTCCGGAACGGCTGCAGATCGTCGGCGGCGCCGGCGAGAATGTCGTGCAGGCAACCGTCCAGGGCGGCTCCTATCTCGGCTCGGTCTACCAGTACGAGCTGACAGGGGCGGGCAGTACTTTCCGCGTCCAGACCGCACGCGAGGTCGCGGACAAACATGTCTTCGTCTATGTGCCGCCGGAAGCCTCGACGCTTTTTGCCGCGCAATCCCGGCCGCAGGCCTGAGCGCGGAGCGTCCCATGACCAGCAAACCCAAGAGCTTCGATGCCGACGCGAAGGGGCCGCTCGACGGTATTCGCGTCGTCGACCTGTCGCGGCTCGTCGCCGGCAACATGCTGTCGCTGCAGCTCGGCGATTTCGGCGCCGACGTGATCAAGGTCGAGCCGCCGGTCGGCGACCCCTTGCGTGATTGGCGCGATGGTGGAAGCTCGCTCTACTGGAAGACCTACGGGCGCAACAAGCGCTCGGTCATGCTCAATCTTCGCGAACCGGCCGCCATGAGTGCCATGCTCAAGCTGCTCGACACGGCAGACGTCTTCATCGAGAATTTCCGCCCGGGCACGCTCGAAGAGATGGGCATGGCGCCCGAAACGCTGCTTGCGCGCAATCCCGACCTGATCATCGTGCGCATTTCCGGCTTCGGCCAGACCGGTCCCTATGCGAGCCTGCCCGGCTTCGGCACGCTGGTCGAAGCCATGAGCGGCTTTGCGGCGCGCACCGGATTTCCCGATCGCGAGCCGGTGTTGCCGCCCCTGGCGCTCGCCGACATGATCGCTGGCATCTACGGCTCTTCCGCCGTCAGCATGGCGCTTCTGGCGCGTCAGCGCGGCACGGCGCGCGGGCAGGTCATCGACCTGTCGCTGCTGGAGCCGATGTTCTCGGTGCTCGGACCGGAGGCTGCGATCTACAGGACGACCGGCAAGATCAAGGAACGGGTCGGCAGCGGCTCCAACACGACGTCGCCGCGCAATGTCTATCGATGCGCCGACGGCAAGTATGTCGCGCTCTCCGGTTCCACCCAGGCGGTCGCAAAGCGCATCTTCGAGATCATCGGCCGGCCTGAAATGATCACCGATCCGCTTTTTGCCACCAACACCGACCGGGTGCGCAACCGGCCGCTGGTCGACGAGGCAGTCGGCGCCTGGTTTGCCACGCGCGAGCACGATGACGCGCTCGACATCATGCGCCGGGCCGGCGCGACGGTCGGGCCAGTCTACAACATCGCCGATGCCTTCAACGACGCGCACTTTATCGAGCGTGAGGTCTTCACTGAAGTCGAAGATCGCGAGCACGGCTCGCTACCGATGCACAATATCCTGCCGCGGATGTCGGCAACGCCGGGCGTCTGGCGCAATCCGGCACCGGCACTTGGTGAAAACACCCGCGATGTCCTCAATGAAGCCGGCCTGTCGGCCGATGAAATCGACCTGATCATGGGAGGCCGAACCGAATGATGCTGCGCTCTCTGCTTTATGTCCCTGGCAGTTCGCCTCGTTTCCTGGAAAAGGCCCACCAACGCGGCGCCGATGCCATCATCATCGATCTGGAAGATGCCGTCGCCCTCAACGAAAAGGACGCGGCAAGGGCAGCTCTTGCGGGGGCCGTGCCCATGGTCGGCCAGAGCGGCGCTCGGGTGATCGTGCGGATCAACACCCATGACGAAACCACGATGCTGGCCGACGCCACCGCTGCCCATGAGGCCGGCGCGCTGGCGCTTTACATTCCCAAGGTGTCTTCGCCTGAAATCCTCCATACGCTCGACCGGCACCTGCAGCCGCTGGAAACGGCTACCGGCCGGCCACCGATCCGGTTTGCGCCGCTGATCGAAGATCCGCACGGACTGCTCAATGCCGCAGCGATTGCCGCTGGACCGCGGGTGTTCGCGCTGTCAGCCGGCGGCGAGGATCTCGCAACCTCCATGGGCGCCCAGCCGACGCCCGAGGTGCTGCGCCTGCCAAAGCTGATGATCCACTATGCCGCCAAGGCCGCCGGCATCCTGTCCTTCGGACTGCTGCGCAGCACGGCTGACTATGCCGACACGGTCGCCTTGGCCGCAGCCATCCGCGAAGCCAAGGATTTCGGTTTCGACGGCGCCACCTGCATTCACCCAAGCGTGGTTCCGCTGTTGAACGACGGCTTTTCGCCATCCGCCGAAGAGCTTGACGCTGCCCGGCGTCTGATCGCGGCAGCTGACGATGCCGCGCAAGCCGGGATTGGCGCCTTTACCTTCGAGGGCAAGTTCGTCGATCTGCCCATCGTCACGCGCGCCCGCGCATTGATCGCGCGCGCCTCGGGCTGATCGAACCGCGCAGCGCTCCCCAAGCATCTACTCTGGAGAACAAAGTGTCAGACTTTCCCACCGCCGAGAGACATCCGGAGCGCAAATGGCGCGTCCTCGTCACCCATAACAGGATCGCCGACAGCGCCGTCGAATTGCTCAACGCCCATGACTGCGACGTCTTCTTTTCGCCGCCCTACGACGCATCGGACGTGGTCGCCGCACGCGCGGCCGATCTCGGCATTGACGCGATCATGGTCCGCCAGGGCCAGATCAACGAAGCCGTCATCGCCGCCTCCCCTAAGCTGCGGGTGATCGTCAAACATGGAGTGGGCGTCGACAATGTCGACATTCAGGCTGCAGCCGATCGCGGCATACCGGTCTTGCGCTCGATGGGCTCGAACGCGCGCGCGGTCGCCGAACACACGATCGCGCTGTCGTTGTCGCTGATCAAGGAGATAGGACCGCTGACCGCAGCGGTGAAGCACGGGCAGTGGCCAAAGCCGACCTTCATGGGCCGCGACATCGCCGGTACCCTGATGGGGTTGATCGGCTATGGCTCGATCGGCCGAGAGACCGCCGCCATGGCACGCGCGCTCGGCATGGATGTGATTGTCTACGACCCGCATGCCGCGGCCACGCTGGCGCACGAAAACATCACCGCCGTCGACGATGTCGACGAGCTTGTAAGCCGTGCCGACGTCGTCAGCCTGCATTGCCCGTTGACGGCGGAGACGCGCCACCTGATCGATGCCCGTCGTCTGGCGCTGATGAAGCCGACATCCTTCATCGTCAACACCGCGCGTGGCGGCATCATCGACGAGGCGGCGCTTGCCGACGCCCTGCGCGAAAAGCGGATCGCAGGCGCGGCCCTCGACAGCTTTGCCACCGAACCGCCGGCCGGTGACAACCCGTTATGGGCGTCGCCGCTGGTGCTGGCCACGCCGCACATCGGCGGCGTCACGCATGGCTCGTCGAAGGCCATGGCGGAGATCGCCGCTCGCCACATCATCAGCGTCCTCCATGGCAACGCGCCTGATGCTTTCAGCCTTGCAACGCCGCAGAGCCTCGGCCTGCGCAAGGCGACAGCCTAGAGCGTTCCCCGCAAGGGCGGCGTTGCTCTTGCCTGGAAGCCCATGAAAACAACGAGATAGATCGCTTCTTCGCCACCGCGTGGAACGAAGCCGCTCCAGAACTGCAAAAGGAAGAAACACATGCCCATCGGTTTCAGAGTGAAGAACAGCATGGAACGCGTCGACGCCTCCTATGTCGAGGCCTTCCGGAGCCTGCCCGTTGCCAACGTGTCCGACAGCATGTCGCGGCTCGTCGCCGGCGGTGACAGGCTGCGCCCGATGCATGGCGGCGGCGTGCTCGCCGGGCCGGCGCTGACGGTGAAGACCTGCCCGGGCGACAACCTGATGCTGCACAAGGCGATCGACATGGCAGCCCCCGGCGACGTGATCGTCGTCGATGCCGGCGGCGATACGACCAATGCGCTGATGGGCGAGTTGATGCTGGCGCATGCCTTCAGGCGCGGCGTCGCCGGCTTCGTGCTTAACGGCGCGATCCGGGACGCCGAGGCAATCGGCGCCCAGGACCTGCCACTCTATGCGCTTGGCGTGACCCATCGCGGCCCTTACCGCAGCGGTCCGGGTGAAATCGGCTTCCAGATCTCGATCGCCGGCATGGTCATCAATCCGGGTGACCTGATGCTTGGCGACATCGATGGTGTCGTCTGCGTCCCCAAATCCGATGTCGAGGCGGTATTGAAGGCAACGCGGGCCAAACACGACGCCGAAGCGAAGCAGATGGCGGCGACGTTGCAGGGTGAAATTGATCGCTCCTGGGTCGATCGTGAGCTGGAGCGGCTCGGTTGCAGCTTCGTCGAGGCATGAAGGCCGCATTTCCGGCAGTATCAGACTGACGTGATCGGAGGCATGCGAGGGTCGTGAGAGCGCCGATCCGACAAGCGCAGAAATGCGTTTGATCGGGACTGGCCAGATCCTCTCCGCCCGGTCGACGGGCGAGTCGCGTGCCGCTCGCCTTGGCGGAGGGGAGTGGGGGTCGAACCCACCCGGGACAGGCTCGCTGCCCCAACCGGATTTGAAGTCCGGCCGTCCCACCGGAGACGATTCCCTTCCTCAGTGCGTAAACAGGTCGCTGCGATGGGGATTTATGCGACGCAAGTCGCCCCGGCGCAAGGTCAGGCCGAGCCGGTCGAAAAAGTCGAGGATTTCGATGGCGACCTTGCGGCCGTTGTGGACGCGGTCGCGGAAGGCGGGCGCGGCGAACCAGCCGTCGTCGGTTTCCGCTGCCACCTCGATCACGATCGCCGCCATCTCTTCGACGACCGCGCGGTCGAAGAAATGATCGTGCGCGATCTGATGCACCCGTCCGAGTTTCTGCGCGAGTTTCAAGACCCGTCGCACGTCGCGCTCTTCGGCGCCAAGCAGTGGCACGAGGTCGCGTACCCTTGGTGGGCGAAAGCGGTTCTCGTCGATGAGAAGCGGGCCGATGCGTTGCCAAAGGCTCTCGTCGGCGGGCGTCAATCGGACTTCGTGGCCGGGCAGCCGCAGGAACGCACCGTCAAGCACGATGTGGCCCGCCGCCGCTTCAGTCTTCAGGAATGCGAGGAAAGCGATTTTCGGCAGGCGCGGTTTCAACAGGAGACGCGTCTTTTCGCGGCCGATGCCGGCAAGGTCGGGGTTTTCGGCGTGGAATTCGGCGAGCGTCTCCACGAGGCTTGCGCGCAACGCGATAAGGGTTGCAGAGGAGAGCGCCTGGTCGGCGACGATTTCGGCGCCAGCAGCAAGGAGCAGGCGAGGGCGCATGTCTTCCCCCAGGCCGCGGTCCCGCAGGAAGGCCGAAAGGTCGATCGGGGCAAGAGCGGCCAGCCCTGCAAGGGCTGTTGCCGGGTCCGCCTGGTCCGACGCGGCAAGAAAGGCCAGCCGCTCGGGCGTGCCGCGCTTTCGCGCCGGTGGGCGCAGGTCGAGAAATTGGCCACCGCCGATGGTGCGGCTGGCGGAGGTATCGCGCAGGATGAAGCGGTCACCGATGGTGGCGGCTATGGGGCGGTCGAGAACCAGTTGCACCAAGCCTTTCGCTCCCGGCTCAACCGGGCCGGC
This sequence comes from Ensifer sp., assembly GCF_031989085.1. Taxonomy (NCBI): domain Bacteria; kingdom Pseudomonadati; phylum Pseudomonadota; class Alphaproteobacteria; order Hyphomicrobiales; family Rhizobiaceae; genus Ensifer; species Ensifer sp. The sequence goes on along the minus strand of NZ_DALZXU010000011.1, from coordinate 103,731 downwards.
AAGCGGCACGATGCGCGCGCCGACCTCTGTCGCGTGACTGTGCAGCCGCACCGGAAACCAGGTGCCGACGGGCTTTGCCTCCGTTACGAGAATGTGAAGCGTTGCGTCGATCCGGTCGGTGGGCGCATGCAGCGAAGGCGCGACAATGATGTCCCCCCGCCGGATAGCGTCCTTGCTCACCCGCTCGCCGACAAGGTTCAGCGCGCAGCGCTGGCCGGCGTGGCCCTCGACGGCCTTCCGGTTCTGCGCGTGGATGCCGCGCACACGGGCGGTCAGACCTGACGGGCTGACGGCGACGGTGTCGTCGAGCGCCACACGACCGCCAAGGACCATGCCTGTCACCACCGTCCCGGCGCCTGAGAGCGTGAAGCTGCGGTCGACGGCAAAGCGCAGCAGGCCGGCGTCGCTGCGCTTGGCGGTTTCCGTCTCGGCGGCCGTAAGTGCTTGGCTGAGGGTCTCGACGCCTTCGCCGGTAAGTGCCGAGACGGCGATGACAGGCGCATCGGAAAGGCCTGTGCCGGCAAGCGCCGTGCGGATCTCCGCTGCCACTTCGGCGCGTCGCTCTGGTCCGGCGACATCGACCTTTGTCAGCGCAACGATGCCTCTTTCAATGCCGAGCAGGTCTAGGATGGCGAGATGTTCGCGCGTCTGCGGCATGATGCCGTCGTCGGCGGCCACGACCAGCAGCGCGAGATCGATGCCGCCAGCACCGGCGAGCATCGTGTGGATAAGGCGTTCGTGGCCGGGAACGTCGACGAAACCGGTGATCGCACCGCTGCCGAGATCGGCATAGGCAAAGCCAAGGTCGATGGTGATGCCGCGCGCTTTCTCCTCCGCCAGGCGATCGGCGTCGGTGCCGGTCAGGGCTTTGACCAGCGCCGTCTTGCCGTGGTCGATATGCCCTGCGGTTCCGACGATCATAGCGCCGCCAGGGCCTCGATCAGTGCCGCATCGCTCTCCAGGCAGCGCAGGTCGAGGATCAGCGCGCCGTCGCGGATATGTCCGACGACCGGCACGGGCAGGGCGCGCAGCGAAGCTGAAAGCCGTTCCGGAGCGTCGCCCCCGGCGCCGGTCAATCGAAGGCCGGCGCTCGGGATTGTATCGACCGGCAAGGCGCCGGAGCCGACCTGGCTGTGACAGGCGCAGGATGAGGCAGAATAGCCATGCGGCTTGAGCATCGCATCGATTGTCGGAACGAGACGGGCTGCCTGCGCCGCGATTTCGGCTTCCGGTCTGGTGAGGAAACGCAGCGTCGGCAGTCGTTCCTTCACCCGGTCAGGATCGCGATAGAGTTTCAGCGTCGCCTCCAGCGCGGCGATGCGGATCTTGTCGAGGCGAATGGCGCGCTTCAGCGGATTGCGGTTGATGGCGGCAATCAGGTCGCGGCGACCGACGACGAAGCCTGCCTGCGGCCCACCGAGCAACTTGTCTCCCGAAAATGTCACGAGATCCGCGCCCTCGGCGACCGCCTCCGCCACCGTCGGTTCGCGTCTGAGGCCGAAGGTCGAGAGATCGACCAGCGAGCCCGAGCCGAGGTCGTTGAGAAGCGGCACGCCGGCCGTGCGGGCAATCTCCGCCAGCCTTGGCGCCGGCACCTCGGCGGTAAAACCTTCGATGCGGTAGTTGGAAGTGTGGACCTTGAGGATGACGCCGGTCTGCGGCCCGATCGCGCCCTCGTAGTCGCGCGGGTGAGTGCGGTTGGTGGTGCCGATCTCCACCAGCTTCGCGCCGGCGCGGGCCATGATGTCGGGCATACGGAAGGCGCCGCCGATTTCGATCAGTTCGCCGCGCGAGACGATGGCCTCGCGGCCGTCGGCAAGTGTGTTGAGCGCGATCAGCACGGCGGCGGCATTGTTGTTGACGATGGTGGCATCTTCGGCGCCGGTCAGCTCGCACAGCAATCCGCGCAGGTGATCGTCGCGCTGGCCGCGCCCGCCGCCGTCAAGATCGAACTCCAGTGCCAGTGGGTGGGCCATGGCGGCGGCGGCGGCGCGCACCGCCTCCTCGGCCAGAATGGCGCGGCCGAGATTGGTGTGCAAAACCGTGCCCGTCAGGTTCAGGAGTGGCCGCAGGGCTGTGCGGGCGGCGGCCGCAAGCGCGTCCGATAGGCGCTGCGGCAGTTCGGCTGCGAGTGCGGCACCATCCTCTCCGGAGCGGATTTTCTCGCGGGCGATCTCGAGCCCGGCGCGCACGGCGGTGACGACGGCAAGGCGGCCATGGACTTCGATCAGCGCCAGGCCCTCAGGCGAGGTCAGCATCTGGTCTACCGAGGGAAGCACACGAAAATCCGGCATCAATAGCCCGCAAGATAGGGGTTGAAACCGCCGCGGCGGAACTCGGTTTCCTTCATCAGGATATCGAGGCCGAGGCTTCCGACGTCGTCGGCGATCGGGTCGAGGCTGGGGTTCTTCACCTGATAGAAGATCTTCACCCAGGCGTGGCATTCCCGGCACGCCTCGGCCTTCACCGTGGCTTCCGTCGTCTCGACCGAGCGATAGCTGACGCCCTTGGTCGAGCCGCAACAGAGGCACTTCACCCTGACCTCGTTCCATTGCGTGCCGCAGCAGGCACAGGCCGCGTAGCGGATGTTCTCGATGCCCTGCGCGCCCATCACCGATGAGGTCGCCGGTCGACCGCCGCATGCGGGGCAGAGGCCAAAGCCGACCGGTACGAGCGTCTGCGCATCGAGCATGGCTGCGAGCCGTGCCATGTGCACCTGCACCGCTGCCGCAACGAAGAGATGAGGGGCGGCGCTGTCGTCCGGGATCTGATCCGAAAGGATATTGGAGAGCAGCCACTGCCGGTCGTCGTCGTTGGCCGCGCGTACCGCATCGAGCGCAAGCCGCGCGGGTTCCGGCATCACGATTTCGACAGCACCTTCGAGCAGTGCGGCGAGCGTCGCGCCAAGTTCAGGGTCGCCTGCGCGTGCGGCCCGGTCGATCGGCGGCATGGCCGCGCGCGCCCGTGCGATGGGCATCGGGGCCGGCGCCGCAACGGGTGGAAGGGTCGCGGCAAGCCGAGCCTGGAGTTTGGAGAGCGCCGCGAGAAAGGTCAGGTAAGGCGCAAGCGCATTGCTTTCAGCCAGGAACGCGAAGCGGCGGGCGCGCGTCTGGAACAGCTTGATCGGTTCGGGCAGGAAGGCGATGGGCGGAGTGGGGACGCCGCCGATGAGGGAGGGATCGGGATGTATGTCTTCTGCCATCGCATCTCCGTCAATCCGGCGACAAGCCGGGTCATGCTCTTGCAGCTTTCTCTCAACCGTCGCCGATCGAGGGATGAAACGGCAGCCATTCAAATTGCCACGCCAACCCTGCGCGCCCGAAGGGATGACGCGTCATGGGTTTGCGCGAACGCCCAACATGATCATTTTGACGGGTCAGAGCGCTGCCGTCCAGCCAGTTCGCGCAGCCATTTGCGATGGTGGCGGAAGGCCCACCCGCCGGTGACGGTGCCGCGGGTCATTGCCCGGATCGTGCCGCGCGTCCAGATCGCGGCATAGACATGGACGATGAAGATCAGGATCGTAAAAATCGCCGCGAGCGAATGCACGGCAACCGCGATGCGGCGAACGGGAATGGAGACGAGGTGGGGGAAGTATTGCTCCCAGATCATGACACCAGTCGTTACCAACACCACGATCAGCCCTGACATGCCCCAGAAAACCACTTTCTGGCCGGCATTGTACTTGCCGAGTTCGGGCAGGTTTTCCTCGTTGCCCTGAAGAAGGTCGCCAATCTTGCGGCTCCACTCCACGTCCTCGCGTCGGGGCAGGTTGAGCTTCCACATCTGCGCAAACAGCAGAAGGAAGCTCGCCACCAGCACCAGCCCGACGATCGGGTGCAGCCACCTTGTCGTCTGGCCGCCGCCGAAGATGTCCGTCAGAAAGAACAGCGAGGGGTGAAAGAGGGAGAGCCCGGAAATCAGAAGCACGATCATGCAGGCGGCCGTGACCCAATGGTTCAGCCGGGTGTAGCCGCGGTATCGATTGACGGTGACCGGGTGCTTCGTCTCGATCTTGTCGCCGGGCGCGGAATAGACGCGTTCTTCAGTCATCACGCCTCCCTGTCGCCATGTCTTTGGTCGCGATCCTCGACGAGATCTTCCGCCTCTCCCTCTTCATGGGCGGTCACCTCGTTGGGGCGCGCGAAAATGCCGTGCAGGACCGCGCCGGCGGCCGCAAGGCCGGCAACGGCGAGGCCCACGGTTTTCGCCGGCCCCTTCCAACCGCGCACGACAGGTGAGATCTGCGGGTCGTCCGGCAGCCCTGCATAGAGCGAGGGCTGATCGGCATGGTGCAGCACATACATGACATGTGTTCCACCGACGCCCTGCGGGTCGTAAAGGCCGGCATGGTCGTAGCCGCGCGATTTCAGGTCCTCGACCCGCTCGCTGGCAAGCTCGACCATCGCCTCTTTCGTGCCGAAGGAGATGGCCTTGGTGGGGCAGGCCTTGGCGCAGGCCGGCCCTTGGCCGACCGCCACCCGGTCCGAGCAGAGCGTGCATTTCTTCGACACATGCGCGGTCTTTGAAACGCGTGGAATGTTGAAGGGACACCCGGCGATGCAGTAGCCGCAGCCGATGCAGTTGTCGGAGATGAAATCGACGATGCCGTTGGAATATTGAACGATGGCGCCCGGAGCCGGGCAAGCCTTGAGGCAGCCGGGATCGGCGCAGTGCATGCAACCATCCTTGCGGATCAGCCATTCGAACTCGTTGGTGACGGGGTTCTCGTATTCCGTGAACCGCATAAGCGTGAACATATCCGGCGTCAGGTCGTGCGGGTTCTCATAGACCCCGACATTCTCCTCGATGTCGGGATGGGTGTCGTTCCACTCGATGCAGGCGGACTGGCAGGCCTTGCAGCCGATGCATTTCGAAACGTCGATCAGCTTGGCGACCTCGGTCAGGTGCCGCTCGGGTGCTGGCACATCGCTCGTTGCCGAAACCCTGATGACGTCGCTCGGCAGCAGGTTCGACGCCAGCGGCTGCAGCGGCGGGTTGGCCGCCGCCGTGACCGGCTCGGGTGCGCGTTCGCTCGTCATGCCGAGGCTCCTTCTTCCGCCGCCGGTTCGATGTTGACCAGGAAGGCCTTGAACTCCGGCGTGTCGATGTTGGCGTCGCCGACGAAGGGCGTGAGGCTGTTGGGGCCGAAGCCCTTGCGCGCAGCCCCCATGAAGCCCCAGTGCAGGGGGATGCCGACCACATGCACCGGCTTGCCGTTGCAGATCAGCGGACGTATGCGCTTCGTCACCACGGCCTTGGCCCAGATCTCGCCGCGTGCGCTCCACACCCGCACGCGCCCGCCTTTCGTTATGCCCCGTTCCGCTGCCAGTTCCTCGCTGATCTCGACGAAGAATTCCGGCTGCAGCACGGCGTTCACGCGGTTGTGCTTGGTCCAGTAGTGGAAGTGCTCGGTGAGGCGGTAAGACGTTCCGACGAAGGGGTAGTCTGCGCTGGTGCCCAGTTGCGCCAGGTCATCGGGGAAGATGCGGGCGACCGGATTGCCGCGCAGCTTCGCGTTGAACGGGTTTTCGACCGGGCTTTCGAACGGCTCCATATGCGTCGGGAACGGACCGTCGCGCAGAAGCTTGCGCGAAAACAGCCGTGCCGTACCCTCCGCCGTCATGATGAAGGGCATGACGGTTTCAGGTTTCGCCGTCACCGCGATATCGGGCACGTCGAAGCCCTGCCAGCGCTCGCCGTTCCATTCGATCAGCTTGCGCGCCTCGTCCCACGGCTTGCCCTGCAGGTCGCAGGACGCCCGGTTGTAGAGGATGCGCCGGTTTGCCGGCCAGGCGAAGGTCCAGTTGAGGAAGGTGCCGATGTCGCCCGGATCGCTGTTGTCGCGCCGGGCCATCATGTTGCCCTCTTCCGTCCAGGAGCCGGCATAGATCCAGCAGCCGGACATGGTGGAGCCGTCATCGCGCATCACGCCGAAATTCGGAAGCAGCTTGCCGGCTTCGACCAGCACCTTTGCCGGATCCTTCGGGTCGTAGAGCGTCTGCAGTGCACGCCCGTTCATCTCCTTGGCCAGTTCCGCGGCCTCCGGCTCGTAGGGATCCTCGTAGTCCCAGGCCAGGTTGAGGATCGGCTCGGGGCAGACGCCACCTTCCTTGCGGTAGAGCTCGCGCACGCGCAGGAAGATGTTGGCCATGATCCAGGTGTCGTGTTTGGCGTCGCCCGGCGGCGTCGCGCCCGGCCAGTGCCATTGCAGCCAGCGGCCGGAATTGACCGTGGCGCCCTCGTCCTCGGCAAAGCAGGTCGAAGGCAGTTCCAGCACCTCGGTCATGATTTTCGAAGGTTCGACCTCATTGTAGATGCCGTGGTCTTCCCAGAAGTGACCTGTTTCCGTCTGCAGCGGGTCGATGGTGACGAGCAGCTTCAACTTCGACAACGCCTGCGTCAGCTTCGCCCTGTTGGGGAAGGACAGAAGCGGGTTGAAGCCCTGGCAGAAATAGAGGTTCACCTCGCCACGGCTCATCATGTCGAACATGCGCAGGATATCGTAATAGGCAACGTCCAGCTTCGGCAGCCAGTCGAAGCCCCAGTCGTTTTCGCGTGTCGCAGCATCGCCCCACATCGCCTTCAGGAAGCTCACCATGAATTTCGGGGTGTTCTGCCAGTAGCTGGTCTGGTCGGGGATCAGCGGCTTGTTGCCGCGTGTCGACATGTAGGTGGTGTAGTCGATTTCCTTCTCGGTCGGCAGGTTCATGTAGCCGGGCAGCGTGTGCGAGAGCAGGCCGATATCGGTCAGTCCCTGGATGTTGGCGTGGCCGCGCAATGCATTCACGCCGCCGCCCGGAAGGCCGACATTGCCGAGGATGAGCTGGAGCATCGCCATGCCGCGAATGTTCTGGGCACCCTTGGAATGCTGGGTCCAGCCGAGCGCATAGAGCGAGGTCATGACCTTGTCGCGCGCCGATGTCGCGCCGATCATCTCGCAGATCTTCAGGTAGCGTTCCCTCGGTGTGCCGCAGAGGTTTTCGACGAACTCCGGCGTATAGGTCGCGACCTGCTCCTTCAAAAGATTCCAGACGCAGCGAGGATCTGTGAGCGTCGGGTCGGTCTTCACCGTCCCGTCCTCGTTCATCTGGTACTCCCAGCTCGTGCGGTCGTAGTCGCGCTTCGCCTCGTCGTAGCCCGTGAACAGACCTTCGGCCCAGCCGAACGCGTCGTTCACCAGATAGGTGGCGTTGGTGTAGTTCTTCACATAGTCCCACTGCACCTTGTCGTTTTCGATGCAGTAGCGGATCACGCCCATCAGGAAGGCGATGTCGGAGCCGGGACGGATCGGGGCATAGACGTCGGCAACTGAAGCGGTGCGGTTGAAGCGCGGGTCGACGACGATCAGACGGGCGCCGCGATGGTGCTTGGCTTCCGTTACCCATTTGAAGCCGCAGGGATGGGCCTCCGCCGCGTTGCCACCCATGACGATGACAAGGTCGGTGTTCTTGATGTCGGTCCAGGCGTTCGTCATTGCGCCGCGGCCAAATGTTGGAGCCAAACTGGCTACCGTGGGGCCGTGTCAGACGCGTGCCTGGTTGTCGAAGCCGAGAACGCCTAGGGATCGGACGGCCTTGTAGGTCAGCCATCCCGTCTCGTTGGTTCCGCCCGAGGCTGCAAGGAAACCCATCGTCAGCCAGCGGTTGACGGTGACGCCGGCCGCGTTCTTCTCGATGAAGTTCTGGTCGCGGTCGTCCTTGATCGCGCGGGCGATCTTGTCGAAGGCATCCTCCCAGGAGATGTCCTGCCAGGTGTCGGCGCCGGGTGCGCGGTGGCGCGGCTTGGTGGCGCGGGTCTCGGACTTCACGAAGTCCTTGAGCGCCGCGCCCTTGGGACAGAGCGTCCCGCGGTTGGTCGGATGGTCGGCATCGCCCTCGATGTGGATGAGCTCCGCCTTTTCTCCGGCAGCAAGATCACCCTTGGAGTACATCAGGATACCGCAGGCCACCGAACAGTAGGTGCAGAGGTTGCGGGTCTCGGTCATGCTTGTCAGCTTGAAGGCGCGCACATGGGCCGCGGTCGCCGCTTCGGCCGCTCCGAAGCCCAGGGCCCCGATGGTCGTTGCCGCAGCGCCGGCGCCGGCGAGCTTCAGAAAGCTGCGGCGGGAAAGATCGATGTTCATTGGACGTCCTCTTCCATGCGTATCGGTCTTGAGCAGATGGTCAAGCCTGGCGCCGCATGTGTCAAGGTCGAATTGAACGGCTTTTGCCGCAAGAGGCATGGCCTTGGTTGCAACGCTCGGGCATGATCGCTGGCGACAGTGCCGGCCGGCATGCCGTTCGCAAGGAGATTTGAGCCGTGAGCAGCCTTTCCGCTTCCGTCGAACCACGTCTCACCTCGCTTGCTCACGGTGGAGGTTGCGGTTGCAAAATTGCCCCCGGCGTCCTGCAGGAGATCCTGCGCGGACGTGCGGTGTTGCCGGTGCCGCCGGAACTGCTTGTCGGCATCGAGACGTCGGACGACGCGGCCGTCTATCGCCTCAACGATCATCAGGCGGTGGTCGCGACCACCGATTTCTTCATGCCGATCGTCGATGACCCCCATGATTTCGGCCGGATCGCGGCGACCAACGCCATTAGCGACGTTTATGCCATGGGCGGGACGCCGATCTTTGCGCTGGCGCTTGTCGGCATGCCGGTAAACACGCTTTCGACGGCGACGATCGGCGCCATTCTCGATGGCGGGGCGGCGGCCTGTCGCGCCGCCGGCATCGCTGTGGCCGGCGGGCATACGATCGATTCGGTCGAGCCGATCTACGGTCTCGTCGCGATAGGCCTGGTCGATCCGGCCCACCTCAAGCGCAACAGCGCCGCAGAGCCGGGCGACGTGCTGATCCTCGGCAAGCCGCTCGGCGTCGGCATTTTTTCCGCCGCCCTGAAGAAGGGCGCACTCGATGATGCCGGCTATGCCCGCATGCTCGGCAGCACCACGCGTCTCAACACGGCAGGACCTGACCTGGCGCGACTTGCCGGTGTGCACGCCATGACCGACGTGACGGGATTTGGCCTTGCCGGCCACGCCCTCGAGATCGCGCGGGGGTCCGGTTGTCAGTTGCGGATCAACTGGTCAGCTGTTCCCCTGCTCGAGGGTGTGCGCGAATTGGCCGGCGCCGGGTTCGTCACCGGCGCGTCTGGCCGCAACTGGGCGAGCTACGGACACGACGTCGCCTTTTTGCGAGAGATCGAGCCGATCGACAAGGCGCTGCTGTGCGACCCGCAGACAAGCGGGGGCCTGCTCATCACCTGCGCCGGATCGTCGGTATCGGATGTGCTCGAGGTCTTCCGCAAGCATGGCTTCGACGCGGCCGTGATCGGGGAGGCAGTGGCCGGAGCGGCGCAGTTGTCCGTCGCATAGCGCAGCACGCTTGCAACACCGACCGTATCCTACAAACACGCGACATCGCTGATCGCAAATGAGCGAGCCGTTGACGACAGCGCGGTCATACTGACCGCAGCGTGAACAGCTGCAGCCCCCCTGGAGAACGGCACGATGCGTGAGCGGGTGGCGCGGCCCCGTCGCGGTGCTTCATCCTCGCCACGGCCCGGCTGGTCACCGGGCCACTGGCCGATACCCCCTAAGGGTGACTTAACGCCTCTCCGCGCTGTCCCCATACTCCTTGAAAAGACGGGAAGTTTCAGCTCCCGAACAAGGGGAATAGCCAATGCGGACCAGTGCCAGCCGAACGATTTCGCACGCCAGTGAGCGGGGTCGAAGTTCAGCGCAAAGACCAGACATCCACGTCCCGCCACGCGACATGATCGCCGCCGAAGTGCGGGGCCTGTCGAAAGTCTACAATGCCGGCGGTACGAGGGCATTCGAGGCGCTGAAGAACTTCGATCTGTCGATAAACGCCAACGAGTTCTTTACGCTGCTCGGCCCATCCGGCTGCGGCAAGACAACGCTGTTGCGCATTCTCGGCGGCTTTGAAGCCCTGACCGAAGGCACTTGCACCATCTTCGGCCAGGATGTCAGCCGGCTTCCGCCGGAGGCTCGGCCCGTTAACACCGTCTTTCAGCAATATGCGCTGTTTCCGCATATGAGCGTCCGGCGCAATATCGCCTTCGGGCTTGAAATGCTCGGAACGCCCCGCGCCGAAACCGAGCGCCGGGTGGATCGCATGCTGGCGCTCGTGCACATGAGCGATTATGCGGACCGCAAACCGGACACCATGTCCGGCGGCCAGAGGCAGCGCGTCGCGCTTGCCCGGGCGCTGGCGCCGCAGCCGAAACTGCTGTTGCTCGACGAACCGCTATCGGCGCTGGATCTGAAGCTCCGGCAGAAGATGCGGCTCGAACTGAAGGCGCTGCAGCGCGAAACCGGCATCACCTTCATCTTCGTCACCCACGACCAGGAGGAAGCGCTGGCGATGAGCGACCGGATCGCCGTCATTGACAAGGGTCGCTTGCAACAGGTGGGCACGCCGGAGGACATCTACGAGAACCCGGAAAGCCGTTTCGTCGCCGACTTCATCGGCGAATCCAATCTTCTCGATGCACGGGTGTCAGCGGTAAACGGCGGCGAGGCGGCCCTGACCGTCGAAGGCTTCGCCGATATCCGGGCGCCAATCGGGCGTCCGCTCGCGGTCGGCCAGTTGGTCTGCCTTTCAGTTCGGCCGGAGAGGCTGATCCTTCGCGAGGCCGGCCAGGACGTACCGGGCGGGATCGCCCGGGTCGTTGCCCGGACCTATCTCGGCAACGCCGTCGAATATCATCTGGTCGCCGGCGGCCAGACGCTGACTGCCCGTGCGCCACGCGGCGGATTGCGGGGCCTCCTGGATTTCGTACCCAGCGACACCGTCTCGGTGGGGTTCGAACCCGGCTCGATCAAGGTGGTGTCGTCATGAGCGCGCGGCAACTCTCCTTTTCCTCCCGCATCTCGCCGCGTCTCACCGATCTCGGCCTGCTCGGTCCGGCCATCGCGGTCATCCTGGTCTTCATGGTCGCGCCGATGGCGATCATGTTCGTCTATTCCTTCCTCGAGGCCGCTCCCTATGGCGGTGTCGAATGGAGGTTCACGACCGATGCCTACACGTCGATCCTGTTCGAACGGGACTTTCTCGACGACAGCCTGACGTTTACGCCGGACTATCTTGTCGTGCTTGCGCGCTCCGTCTTCCAGGCCGGCATCGCAACGCTGCTCTGCCTGGTCATCAGCGTGCCGACCGCCTATTACATTGCCACCCGGCCGGAGCGGCAAAAGAACATCTGGCTGGTGCTGATCACCATTCCGTACTGGGTCAACCTGCTGATCCGCACCATCGCGCTGCTCTTCGTCCTGCGCGGCGATGGCCCGATCAATGCGGTCCTGATGAACCTCGGGTTCATCAGCGAGCCCTTGCCCCTGAGCTACAACGGTTTTGCCGTCTGCCTCGGGCTGATCTATTCCTTCCTGCCCTTCATGGTCCTGCCCCTCTATTCAGCCTTCGAACGCTTCGATTTCCGTCTGCTGGAGGCGGCTTACGACCTCTATGCCAGCCGCCGCACCGCGTTCCTGCGCATCGTGCTGCCGGTGATGCGGCCGGGGCTGATTGCCGGAAGCCTTCTCGTCTTCATTCCCTCGATCGGCTCCTATCTGGCGCCCGATATTCTCGGCGGCGGCAAGACCCTGATGATCGGAAACCTGATCGGCACGCAGTTCCAGAGCGCCCGCAACTGGCCGTTCGGCGCGGCGCTGTCGATGATCCTGCTGACACTGACGCTTCTCGTGCTTCTGTGGCTTGCCCGCCGGGCCGGGCAGCAGACGTCCGACTGCCGCTGAAGGAGGGCAAACGATGTCCAACACCGCTTCGTCATCGCCCGCCATGCGAACCGTCACCGCCACGTCGCGCATCGGCGACATCCGCGCCTTTGCCGGTTTCGGCTCCCTCTCTTTCGCCTGCCTCGTCTTTCTCTACGCCCCGATCGTCTTCCTGGCGGCCTACTCCTTCAACGACGGACGCTCGGTGAGCCGTTGGAGCGGGTTTTCCCTGCGCTGGTATGCGACGGTCTTCGGCAACGAGAACATCCAGACCGCAGCACTGAATTCGGTCATCATCGCGGTGATCGCCGCAACCGCCTCGACGCTTCTGGCGCTCGGTGCGGCGACCGCCACCGTTCATCGGCGTGCGTCGGGCGGCGGCGCGGCCTATGCCGTCTTGACCTTTCCGCTGATGGTGCCCGAGATCGTCACCGCCGTCGCCTCGCTGGTGTTCTTCGTCGCCGTCGGCATCAGCCTCGGTTTCACCACCATCCTCTTGGCGCACATCGTTTTCTGCATTCCCTTCGCCTATCTGCCGATCAAGGCGCGGCTGGAGGGGCTGGACCCGAGCCTGCCGGCAGCCGCTGCCGATCTCTACGCCTCGCCAGCCAAGGCTTTTGCCCGCATCACGCTGCCACTGCTGGTGCCGGGACTGCTTTCCGGCTGGCTGCTCGCCTTCATCATCTCGCTTGATGATTTCATCATCACGGCGCTGGTGGCCGGGCCGGGCGCGACCACCCTGCCACTGCATATCTACGGCATGTTGCGTCTCGGCATGACGCCGGAGGTCAACGCGATCTCGACGCTGATGCTGGGGGCTTCCACGGTCCTCGTGCTTGTCTCCGCCATGATCGGCCGGGTCGGGCAGAAGCACTGACAACCACCTGACAAAAAGCAAAAAGGGGAACTACCGCATGAAAAAGCGCATTCTGTCGGCCGCCTTGCTCGCCGGTGCCGCCGTCCATCCCGCCTTCGCCGCCGGCGACCTCTTCATCTACACCTGGGGTGAATACACCCCGCCGGAGATGGTCGCCAAATTCGAGAAGACCTACGGCGTCAAGGTCCACATCGATACCTACGATTCCATGGAGACGATGCTCGCCAAGCTGAAGTCGGGCGCCGGCGGCTATGACGTCATCGTGCCCGGGCACGACACCATGACGATCCTGGTGCGCGAGGGGCTGCTGGAGCCGATCAACGTTTCGCAGATGGAGAACTACAAGCATGTCGACGAGACATGGCGGGACGTGTTCTGGGATCCGGGCCGCGTCTACTCCGCGCCCTGGGCCTGGGGCTCCACGGCCTTCGTCATCGACAGCGCCGTGGTCGACGGCGCGGATCACTCGTTGAAGACGCTGTTCGAGCCGACCGATGCAGTCAAGGGCAAGATCAACATGCTGCGCGACGTCAACGACGTCATCAACATGGCGTTGCGCTATCTCGGCAAGCCGCGCTGCAACGAGAACCCCGAAGATCTGAAGGCAGTGCTCGATCTGCTGACGACACAGAAAGCCTTCGTGAAGAGCTACAATTCCGAAACCAAGGAACTGCTCGCTTCGGGCGAGGCCGTCGTCTCGATGAGCTGGAACGGCTATGCGATGCGCGCTCGCGAGGAGAGGCCGACGCTGGAATACATCTATCCGAAGGAAGGCTATTCCGGCTGGATGGACAATGTCGCCGTGCCGAAGGGTGCGCCGAACCTCGAAAACGCCAAGCTCTGGGTCAACTTCGTGATGGCCCCCGAAAATGCGGCGATGATCACCAACTACGCACGCTACTCGAACGGCATCAAGGGATCAGAGGCCTATGTCGACAAGGCGCTTGCGGGCGTGCCGGAACTCAATCCGCCTGCCGACGCGCCGGCGCCGGAGTTTCTGACCGCCTGCACGCCTGAGGTCACCAAGCTCTACGACCGGGTCTGGACCAAGCTCCTGCGGTGATCCCGCCACAACGAACAATCCTGACACGGCGCGCCCGTGTCAAACCTTCCGGAGAAAGAAGATGACGATCCAGCACAACCTCGGTGCCAGCCAGAGCACGCGCCTCAACAGCCGTTCCGCATGGCAGATGGACCGCGACCACGTGCTCCATCCCTATGCGGATTTCACGACCTTTGCCACGACCGGCAGCCAGGTGATCGAAAAGGCGGAAGGCGTCTATGTCACCGACAGCACCGGGCAGCGCTTCCTCGACGGCATCGCCGGGCTGTGGTGCGTCAACATCGGCCACGGCCGACGGGAAATGGCCGATGCCATCGCCCGCCAGGTGCTGGACATGGAGTACTACAATCCCTTCGGCGCCTCGACCAACGTTCCGGCAGCAGAGCTTGGCGCCCGGCTGGCGGACCTTTCGCCCGGTAGCCTCAACCATGTCTACTATACCTGCGGCGGATCGACCGCGAACGATGCGGCCATCCGCATCGTGCACTATTACTTCGCCATGCGCGGCCAGCCGGGCAAGCGCAAGATCATTTCGCGTAACAACGCCTATCACGGCGCCACCTATGTCGCCGCCGGCCTCACCGGCATCCACGGCACCAAATACGGCTTCGCCCAGGTCGGCGAGGACTTCATCCATCATGTCTCGGCGGCCGATTGTTACGCCAAACCGGCCGACATGAGCGAGGATGCCTATCGCGACCTCCTGGTGAAGGAGTTCGAGGCGCGGATCGAGCAACTCGGCCCGCAGAACGTCGCAGCCTTCATCGCCGAGCCGATCATGGGCGCCGGCGGCGTTCTGGTCGCGCCGCGCGGATACCATCGCGCGATGCAGGCGGTCTGCCGCCGCCACGATATCCTCTACATCGCCGACGAGGTGGTCACCGCCTTCGGCCGTCTCGGCGAATGGTTCGCTTCCGACGCGATCTACGAGACCCAGCCCGACATTCTCGTTTCCGCCAAGGGCATCACGTCGGGCTATATCCCGCTCGGGGCGACACTGATCTCCGACGAAATCCACGCGGTCATCAGCCGTCCGCAATGCGAGGGCGGCGTGTTTTCGATGGGGTTGACCTATTCCGGCCATCCGGTCGCCTGTGCCGCGGCGCTGACCAACATCGCCATCATGGAGCGCGAGCAGTTGCTGCCGCATGCCGCGCGTGTCGGCGCGCACCTGCAACAGAAGGCACGCATGCTTTTGAAGCACGACATCGTCGGCGACGTGCGTGGTGGCGGGCTGATGCTCGGCATCGACTTCGTTGCCGACAAGGCCACCCGCCAGCCGCTACCCGCCCATGAAAAGGTGACGGAGAAGGTCTTCAAGGGCTGCGTCGAGCGCGGGGTGATCGTGCGGCCCGTCGGCAACCGCATCATCCTCTCGCCGCCTTTGATCGTCACCGAAGGCCAGTGCGACGAGATCGTCGAAGCCATCTCCGGCGCCGTGGCCGACTTCATGGCCGCGCGTTGAACCGGCGGGATTGGAAAGGACAATCGAATGACCGAAGTCACCGTCGCCGCAACCCAGATGGCCTGCAGCTGGGATATCGATGAAAACCTGCAAAAGGCGGAGGAACTGATCCGGCTCGCGCATGAGGACGGCGCGCGCATCATCCTCTTGCAGGAACTGTTCCAGACGCCGTATTTCTGCCTGGAGCCGAAACTCGCCCATCTGGAGCTGGCCGCCTCCCTCGGTGAAGACAGGGCGATCAGGCATTTTCGCGCGGTTGCGAAGGAGCTCGCCGTGGTGCTGCCGATCTCCTATTACGAGAAGGCCGGCCCGGTTCAATACAACTCGCTTGCCGTCATCGATGCGGACGGCGAGATCCTGTGGAACTATCGCAAGTCTCACATCCCGCAGGCGCCGGGCTATGAAGAAAAATACTACTTCAGCCCCGGCGACACCGGACTGCGGGCAATCGATACGCGCTATGCCCGCATCGGCTGCGGCATCTGCTGGGACCAGTGGTTTCCCGAGACGGCCAGGGTCCTTGCCCTCGACGGCGCCGAACTGATGTTCTTTCCGACGGCGATCGGCAGCGAGCAGAACAGCCCCGAGCTCGACAGCTCCGGCCATTGGCAGCGCACGATGCAGGGGCACGCCGCCGCCAACATGGTGCCCGTCATCGCCTCCAACCGGGTGGGCACGGAAACCGACGGCAACACCGCGAGCACGTTTTACGGCAGCTCCTTCATTGCCGATCATACCGGCCTGCTGGTGGCCGAAGCCAACCGCGTCGACGAGACGTTCCTGCTCGCGACCTTCGATCTCGACGATGTCAGGCGCTATCGCCGCTCCTGGGGCGTGTACCGCGATCGCCGTCCGGATCTCTATGGATCAATCCTGTCGCTCGACGGCACGTCGGGCCGCGGCTGAGCGATATCGCCCTCAGCCGAATGCGTTACCACCAACGGCGGCACGCCGTTTTGCAATCGACAAGAATTGCCTTAGGCAGAAAGAATGAAGATGACCGATCAGACGCCAAGACAAGCCGGTTTTGCCATGCCGGCGGAATGGGAACCGCACAAGCGGACCTGGATGATGTGGCCCGGCCGCCGCGGTGTGTGGGACGATATCGAGGCGACCCGGCGCGACTACGCGGCCGTCGCCCATGCCATCCGCGAATTCGAGCCGGTCACCATGGCCGTTAGGCCGGCGGACGTCGCCGGTGCACGGGCGCTGCTCGATCCATCGATCGATATCCTCGAAACCGATCTCGACGACAGTTGGGCCCGTGATGCCGGCCCGTGTTTCCTCACATCCGCAGATGGTCGCAGGGCCGCGACCCGATTCCGGTTCAATGCCTGGGGCGGCAAGTATCATCCCTATGATGCGGATGCGCGTTTTTCCGAAACCGTGGTGAAGGAGGCGGGCGTCGCGGGTTTTGCTTCCAATCTCGTTGCCGAGGGCGGTGGGGTCAGCGTCGACGGCGAGGGCACGATCATCACCACCGAAACCTGCTTTCCCAATCGCAACCGCAATCCGGGCTGGAGCCGCGACGAAATCGAGCGCGAGCTATTGGAAACGCTCGGAGGCGAGAAGGTCATCTGGCTGCCGGGCAATCCGATCGAGGACGAGACCGACGGGCATACCGACGGCATCGCCGTCTTCGTTGCGCCCGGCGTCGTGCTGATGGAGAGCCCCGGCGAGGAGGACTCGCCGTGGAACGACTATATCAGGCTGAACTACGAGGCGATGCAGGGCCAGACCGACGCCAAGGGCCGGCCGATCCGGATCGTCACCGTTCCCGAGGCCGTGGATGCGCCCTCGACGCATCCGAAATTCTGCCGTTCCTACGTCAATTCCTATCTCGTCAATGGCGGGGTGATCATGCCGGCCTACGGCGTCGAGTCCGACACGACTGTCAGGCGCCTGTTCCAGTCGCTCTTTCCCGACAGGCGGGTCCGCGAGGTGCGGATCGATTCCATCGCCATCGGCGGCGGCGGCATCCATTGCATCACCCAGCAGGAGCCGCTTTGACAAAACGGGCGCGTTGCGTCAGGTAGCCGGCAATGATGCCTGAGGGAGTGGGGTGCGGATGACGGGAATTTCTTTCGAGCATGTGCAACCCCTCTCGCAGGCCGTCGCGGCGCTTGGCGGACCGGAGTTTCCGGACGCCCTGCGCCGCCTGTTGCGCGGTGCATGCGGCTTCGACAGCCTGTACATCTCGGTCTTTTCGACAGATCGGCCCCCGGTCCAGCTCTACAGCGACCTCGACGCCGAAGCGACGCGCTCAACCGTTGCGCCCTATCTCGGCTTTGCCTACCTGCTCGACCCCTTCTATGCACTCTTTGCCAGCGAACCGCGCGACCGCGTCGTCAGCCTCGACGAATGCGCGCCCGACGATTTCCGTGAGAGCGAATACTACCGGATCTTCTACGCCGAAACCGGCCTCAGGGACGAGATCGCCATCCTTGTCGAGGCGGGGGCGAGCACGAGCTTTGCGCTCTCTCTCGGGCTGCGGCGCAAGGATTGCCATGCCGACCCGGATGGCAAGGCGGCGCTGAGCGCGCTGCTGCCGATCATCGCCGTTCTCTGCCGCAAGCATTGGCCGGAAGCCTGTCAGGCCGGGCCGGGTGAGATCCTGGAGCCTGTCGCTGACCGGCTTGCGGACATGCCGGTGAGCGCCCGCGAGGCGGAGGTCATCCGGCTGATGCTCAAGGGCCACTCGACCAAGAGCATCGCGCGGCATCTCGGCAACAGCCCGGAAACCGTCAAGGTTCATCGCAAGCGCATCTATTCCAAGCTGAAGATATCGTCGCAAGGCGAACTGTTTTCGCTGCTGTTTCGGCAGTGACGACCAGACGCAGACGAGGCGCGCCGGGGGGCGGCGCGCCTCGTCTTCATTCCTCTTCGTTCGCGACCTGTCAGTGCGAAGTAAACAAACCGTCGGCGTCAAAGACCGGCTTGCCCTGGAGCAACGTCGCCTTGACCTCGGTTTCGCCGATCTTCTTGACGGGAATGTCGAAGATATCCTGGTCGAGAACCACGAGATCGGCATATTTCCCGACTTCGAGCGTGCCGGTGCGGTCTTCCTGGTTGAGGAGCCTTGCCGGGTTGACGGTCATCCATTTCACGGCGGTGCGCACATCCGGCGCGCCTTCCTTCGGGCGCTCGAGCGCCGCCTGGATCTTGACGAGCGGCGAAAGCTCGTCGGCATCGAAGTCGCTGCTCATCACCACGGTCGCTCCGCTCTTTTCCAGGCTTGCAGCCGGCATCATGCGATCGGCGCGATCACCGATGAACTCACGGATGAAGGCGATGTAGTCGGGATCGAGCGAACTCGGCGCCAGCTGGAGGTCCGCCACCGTGCCAGTCTCGTGAAACCGGGGATAGTCCGCCGGATCGAGCAGATAGAGATGCGTCAGGCGATGCGGGCCGGGTTTCATGTCGGCCTGATCGATGGCATCGAGCGCCAGGCGCGCGCCCCGGTCGCCGGTCACGTGGAAGTGCAGCTTGAAGCCGATCTTGGAAAGGGTGCGGGCGTAGTCGTTCAGCACCGGTGTCTCGAAATAGAGAAAGCCGGAATCGAAGCCGTGGTCGATGCCCGGTCCCTTCAGGTAGGGCTGCAGCACCGCGCCGGTGCGCTGTTCGAGAATGCCGTCGACATAGAGCTTGGCCTGGTTGAACTTCAAAAGCCGGTCCGGATCGTTGCTGTAGAGCTTGGCGAGCTGCGCGACCTGTTGGTCGAAAGGCAGGTCCGGATAGACATAGAGGGCATTGGAGGCGCGCACTGTCAGCGTCCCGTTTTTCTCGGCCGTCTCCCATGCCTTGACATGGCCCTGCGGCCAGAACCCGCCCGCGTCGCTGACGGTGGTGATACCGTTTTCTGCGAATGTCTTCAGCGTCGGCAGCATGCTTTCATAGGCAAACGCTTCGTTCTCGGGCGTATCGGGAAACGCCAGGTTGCGCAGCTTCTGCTGGGCATTCTCCAGCACGATGCCGTTGGGCTTGCCGCCTGCGTTGCGCAGGATGATGCCGCCGGGCGGATTGCCCTCGATCGTGTCGTAGCCCACCGCTTCAAGCGCCATGCTGTTGGCCCAGGCGGCGTGTCCGATGTCGTCGAGGATAAGGGCCGGCCTGTCGGGCACGAGCTCGTCCAGCACGGCAACCGGATTGTCGGTCTGGTCGAGCAGATGCGGCATGCCCACGCCTGAACCCAGCACCCATTCGCCTTCGCTCTCCGCGTCGCAGGCCGCGATCGCCTCGCGGGTCTGCTTCAATGTCGCGAACGGCTCGAACTCGCAGAGGATCTCGTTGACGCCGGCCTCGATCAGATGGACATGGGCGTCCTGAAATCCGGGCAGGACCGCCTTGCCGCCGAGGTCGATCACGCGCGCATCCGCTCCTGCCTTCGCAAGCACGTCCGCTTCCTTGCCGACGGCGACGATGATGCCTTTGGCATCGATTGCGAGCGCATCCGCCTCGGTGTCGTCCGAAGTCATCGTGTGGATTGCAGCATTGCGGATGACGGTCGTCCCATCCGCCGCATGAACCGGCGTGACGGCAGCCGTTGTCAAAAGCGCGATGGCCGCGGCCCCCGTTGTCTTGCCGATCGACATCTTCATGTTCGTCTCCTGTCTGCGTCGTTCTTCACTGTTTGCTTGTACACATAGGCCACTGTCACTCGAGCGTCACCCACACGGATTTGCTGTGGGTCGAATCCACCAGGGCGTCGAGGCATTTGTCGCGTCCGTGGCCGGACAGCTTCCATCCGCTCCAGGGCTGGCTCATGTCGCCATTCATGTAGCCGTTGATCCAGACCATGCCGCATTCGAGATCGCGGGCGGCCCGATGCGCGGCCCCCAGGTTTGTCGTCCAGATGCCGGCTGCAAGCCCGTAAGGGCTGTCGTTGGCAAGCGCCACCGCATGATCCGGGCCGTCATGGGCAATGATGGCGCCGACGGGTCCGAAGACTTCGTTGCGGGCGATCGCCATGTCGTTGCCAACACCTGTAAACAGGGTCGGCTCCACAAATGCGGAAGCCTCGGGATATGGATCCAGCGCACCGCCGAGGATGCGGCGCCCACCTTCTTCGACAGCGGTCGCGATGTGCCCGAGGACCCGTTGCTGATGGGTCTTGCTGACGAGCGGGCCCATGGTCGTCGCCGGATCCAGCGGATCCCCGGGGCGATAGCGGGTGAGGGCCTCCTGACGCAGCAGGTCGGCGAATTCCTCCATGAGCGGGCGCGCGACCAGGATCCGCGTGCCTGCCGAGCAAACCTCGCCCTGGTTGCCGAACAGGCCATCGGCGACGGTCGCCGCCACTTTGGTCAGGTTTTCGACGTCCTGAAGGATGATCTGCGGCGACTTTCCGCCGAGCTCGGCGGAAACCGCCTTGAGATTGGAGTCGGCGGCATAACGATACATCTGCCGGCCGACGGCCGTCGATCCGGTAAACGCGATCTTGGCGACGTCATGGGAGAGGGCAAGGGCCTTGCCCGCAACGCCGCCCGGGCCGGGCACGACATTGAAGACGCCGTCAGGGCCGCCCGCTTCGAGGAACAGGCGGCCGAGCAGAAGCGCGCTCAGGCTTGCGTCTTCGGCGGGTTTCAGCACCACGCTGTTTCCGGCGGCAAGCGCCGGCGCAACCTTCCAGGCGGCCATCATCAGCGGGTAGTTCCAGGGCGTGATGCAGCCGACGACCCCGAGCGGCTGGCGCAGGATGTAGTGCAGGGCGCCGTCGTTGGTGACGGGGCAGGTGCCTGCGATCTTGTCGAGCCCTTCGGCCATGAAGCGGATGGTCAGGACGCTCGCGGGGATGTCGATGCTGCACATTTCGGCGATGGGCTTGCCCATCTCAAGCGTGTCCAGCACCGCAAACGTTTCGCGATGTTCTGCGACCAGTTCGGCAAGTCGCGTGAGGATATCGACGCGCCGCCGAAGGGGCATCCTGGACCAGACGCCGTCGCGGAACCGCCTGGCGGCGATGCTGGTGGCCAGGTCGATGTCCTGCGCGCCGCCGCAGGCGATGTCGGCGATGGGCGCGCCGGTCGTCGGGTTGATGGAGGCAAAGGTGGCACCGTTCGCGGCAGGGCGGAAGGTGCCGTCGATCAGCAGCCGCGTTTCCGGCCTGATGGCGCGGGCAATTGCGTGCCAGTTTCCATGCGCTTTCGTATCCATCTGCTTTTCCTCGGTCTCTCTCTTCGCACCGGCATCCTACGTGCCGTTGGATCGGACCATCGAGTCCCCCATGCGGGGGACTGGCGGCGCGGCGTCACAACGGCGATGCCGGTTCGAGCAAAAGAGGGAGGAGTGCGGATGCTGTACCACGTCGACGGCGAACGGCTATGGGCAAGGCTCATGGCAATGGCACGGATCGGACCCGTTGCGGGGGACGGCAACTGCCGGCTGACCCTGTCCGACGAAGACGAGGCAGGCCGCGCGCTGCTTGCGTCCTGGTGCACGGCGCGGGGGTTTGCCCTTAGGCGCGATGCGATCGGCAATCTGTTCTTCCGCCGAGAGGGACGGGATCCCGCCGCACCACCTGTCCTTGTCGGCAGCCATCTCGATACCCAGCCGACCGGCGGGCGCTTCGACGGGATCCTCGGCGTGCTGGCCGGCCTCGAAGTTCTCGAAACGCTCTGCGATCTCGGCCTTGAGACCGAGCGGCCGTTGGACCTCTGCGTCTGGACCAACGAGGAAGGCAGCCGCTTCCAGCCGGCGATGATGGGTTCGGGCGTCGCCTGCGGGATCCTGCCGTTCGAACAGGCGCTCGCCGCCTGCGATGCCGATGGTGTGCGGGTCGCCGACGAGCTTTCTCGCCATGGCTACGACACGGAGCCGGCGCCGGATATCGGTCCGGCCGACTGCTACATCGAGCTGCATATCGAGCAGGGGCCGATCCTCGAGGCGAGCGGCAAGACCATCGGCGTCGTCACTGGCGGGCAGGGGATCCGCTGGTACGAAATCGTGCTCACCGGCGAAGAGACCCATGCGGGTCCGGTGCCGATGCGGCTGAGGAAGGATCCCGTGCCGGTGCTCGCGCGCTTGATCGATCTCGTCCAGGAGATCGGCAACCGCGATCCGGAGGCGCGGTGCACCATCGGGACCGTGCGTGCGCTGCCCGGATCGATCAATGTCGTGCCCGGCCGCGTCGAGATGACGGTCGACCTGCGCCACCCCGACGAGGCGGAGCTTGACGTCATGCACGATGCCCTGATCCAGGGCTGCGGCGCGTTGGCGAAGAGGTTCCCGGACATCGCTCTGGAGGTCTCACCGCGCTGGCACTCGCCCGTCGTGCGGTTCGACGCGACGCTCGCCGGCCAGGTGAAGTCCTGTTGCGAACGTCTCGGTCTTGCCACGCGCGACATGGTGTCGGGCGCAGGCCATGACGCCTTTCATCTGGCGCGGCGCGTGCCGACGGTCATGATCTTCGTTCCCTGCCGGGATGGTATCAGTCACAATCCGCGCGAATACGCCTCGCCCGAAGACGCCACGGCGGGTGCGGACGTGCTTCTTGCGATGGTGCTTGAAAGAGCCGGGGCATGCGGGTGACAGGCCTGTTTCTGGTCACCCTTCGGCAATGCGAGGTGCCTTGGAAGAGGCGTGAGCATGAGGCAGGCTGCTTTGATCATCGGTCGGGCCGGCCAATTCTCGCCTCGTGTTCCGGCAAGCCCTTGAGCCGCCGGCAATCCCGCATCATCGCGGCATAGAGATCGTCGACATCCGTGCCGGCGACGTCGACGACGCCACCACGCTCGACCGTCTGCGTGCCGTCTTCGGCGATCACGAAGGCGACTTCGCGCACAAGGACGTTCGCATAGTGGCAGGGGCCAAGCGACAGCGCGAGCCGGGCCACGTCGGGATCGGTCTCCGATCCCGTGCCTTGCGCAGCGTCGAAGAGGTTTCCGATTGCCGTCAGCGCGCTTGCGTCCTTGTCGTCGATCTGCTCGGCAAGGCGCTGAAGCCCGGCTCGGTCCTTGGCCCGCACGAGGTCCACGATCCTCTCTTCCAGATCGATCGCGGCCGTGGGGTCAGCGAATTGATCGACAGCGTCCGCCATGTCGGACCGCTCACCTGCCCGCAGTGGCATCGCTGCCGCAAGACCGGCAAGTACGATGGCAACCGCGACTGGCCACCTTTGGCGCCTTCCACCGCGCACCGCTCCTGACGCCCCTAAAACCGCTGCCACTGTCGGATTCTTCCTGAAATGTTGCACTGAGTTGCGGGGAAATCCATGTGCTGTATTCGCTTGGCTCGCCGCATCTGTCGAAAGGGCGGGCCTACTTCCCGCCGGCCGGCAAGATACCCTTCAGGATCGTCTCGGTGATCGTGGTTGCCGCGGTCTCGTAGTCCTCCGCCTTCAGGCGCGCCTTCTTCAGGCCGTCGGCGGCGATCGGCTCGAAATCGGCGTAGAACTGCGTTGATGCCCAGAGCATGATGAAGAGGTGGCGCGGGTCGACAGGCAGCATCTTGCCAGCCGCGATCCACCCCTCGACCACGGCCACATGCGCGTCGGTGACATGGCGCATATGGTCGCGATCCTTCTTTTTCAGGAATCGCGCGCCCTGGATGATCTCGCTGGCAAACAGCCGGGATTCCGCCGTGTTCTTGCGGGTGTAGTCGAGCTTGGCCTTGATGTAGAGGCGGAAGGCCTCGGCCGGCTCGCGCTCCGGCGAGATGTATTTCAGCGCATCGTCCCAGCTGGCGATGAGGTGGGTGACGATGGCCTTGTAGATCTCTTCCTTGGAGGAAAAGTAGTAGTAGACATTGGCCTTGGGCAGGCCCGAGGCCTCGGCGATTTCGGCGATGCGCGTGCCGTCGAACCCCTTACGGGCGAATATCTCGATGCCGGCCTTGATGATCAGGCGCATGTTGCGCTCGCGGATGCGCTCTTCCGGATCTCGTGCTGCCCTTGCCATGCGATCTCGCCTCCGTCTCGCCGCCGCTTCCTACCAGACAATCATGCGTGGCGGCGAGGCCGTTTGCGCAATTGCCGATTTTTCCGGCGAAATGCAAGCGCGTCGCCATTCTCAAAAACCTGACGAGTTGGTCAAAAAAACCTGACCATCTTGTCATTTTTTACGTTCCTGAAAGTTGACACTTTGGTCAGCTTTTGTCTAGTCTCCTTTCAACGAGGTGGAGGAGCGGCGGCATGCCGGCACGACTGAGAGAGGCAATGGCGGAAACGCTGGCCGGCTGGGAGGCCGATCTGCCTGAGGCCTGGCAGCAAGCGCTCGGGCCCATCGGCGACGATTTCGACCGGGTCGATCCCGCCCTCGCTTTCGAGGCCTGGGAACCGATCTTTCCGGCGCGTCGCGGCAAGGTCTTTCCCGGCCAGCCGAAGGGCGCGCATGCGCTTGCGGCCTTCGATGGAATAGCGCCTGACGGCGTGCGCTGCATGATCCTTGGCCAGGATCCCTATCCGGAGCCCGGCTTTGCCACGGGCCGCGCCTTCGAGGCCGGCAATCTCGCCGCCTGGTCCGAGCTCGACAAGATGTTCTCGAAGAGCATTCGCGCCTATATGCAGCTGATCGCGGCCGCCCGCCTCGGCGACGAGAGCCTCAGCGAGGATTTCGGTCGCTGGCCCGATGTGCGCCAGCTTTTGTGTGATCCTTCAGGATCGTTCGAGGGCCCAGGCGCGATCGCCGACCGCTGGGTGGGCGAGGGCGTGCTGCTCCTCAATGCATCGCTGACGCTGTCGCGCTTCCGCGTCGATATCGACCCGCACCAGTCACGTGGGCATCTGCCATTCTGGCGGCCGCTGATGCTGCGCGTGGTCGAGATGCTTTTGTCGCGTGGCGAGCCGATCGTCTTTCTCGGCTTCGGCGCGGCTGCAAGCGATATCTTTGCCGAAACCGGCATCCGTGAGGGGCGCCATGGCAATGTCGCCTGCGTCGAGCGCGAACATCCCGCGTTCGCCGACAAGGTGCTCGGTCGCGAGAACCCCTTCCTTCTCTGCAATCTCTATCTGGAGGCGATGGGCGGCCGTCCCATCGCATGGTGAACCATGGCATCGACCGCGGAATATGACTTTATCATCGTTGGCGCCGGTTCGGCCGGCTGCGTTCTTGCCAACCGCCTGTCGAAGAACCCGGCTAACCGCGTGCTTTTGATCGAGGCCGGCGGCAAGGATCGCAACCCGCTGTTCCGGTTGCCGATGCTGATGGGCAAGCTGTTCCATTCCGGCATCTACAACTGGCACTATCACACGGAGCCCGAACCCTATCTCGACGGCCGCTCGCTCTATTGGCCGCGCGGCAAGGTTCTGGGCGGGACCTCGACGATCAACGGCATGATCTATGTGCGCGGCAACCGCCACGACTATGATCGCTGGGCGCAGCTCGGCTTGCCCGGCTGGTCCTATGACGATGTGCTGCCGGCCTTCCGGCGCTCGGAAACCCATATTGAGCGCAAGGACGCGTTCCACAGCACCGAAGGCGAGCTCACCGTCTGCCGGGCGCGGGGCCACAATCCGCTGATGGACGTGTTCTGCGCGGCAGGCCTCGAGGCCGGTTATCCGGCGAATGACGACTTCAACGGCGCCACCCAGGAAGGGTTCGGCCGCTACGACTTCACCATCCGCAAGGGAAAGCGCTGGTCCACATCCTGGGCATTCCTGCGACCGGCGCTCGGCCGCAAGAACCTGACCGTCCTGACGGGCGCAGAGACGACCCGCATCATTATCGAACACGGTCGGGCCTGCGGTGTCGGCTATCTGAAGGACGGAAAGCCGGGGATCGTCAGGGCGGGCCGCGAGGTCGTCCTGTCTGCCGGCGTGGTCAATTCGCCAAAGGCGCTGCTCTTGTCCGGCATCGGGCCGGCAGACGAACTGGCGGCGCTCGGCATCAATCCTTTGCTCGACCTTCCCGGCGTCGGCAAGAACCTGCAGGACCACGTCGACTGCGTCATGAGCTGGGAATGCCGCGAGCCGGTCACGCTGTTTGGCGACCTTCGTGCCGACAAGCTCATTCCGGCCGTCGCGCAAGGCATGCTGTTCGGCGAGGGCATCACGACGACATTCCCCTATGAGGCCGGCGCTTTCGTGCGCTCGAACGACGGACTGGTCTCCCCCGATATCCAGCTGCATTTCATGCCGGCGCTCGAAAAGACAGCCAACCTGCATTTTCCCAATCCCTTCGCCAAGAAGCGGGCGGTGGAGGCCGATCACGGCTTCACCATCCGGGTCGGTCCCGTCAACCCGGCAAGCCGCGGCGAGATCACGCTGCGGTCGGCCAACCCGACCGACAAGCCGAAGATCCAGGCCAACTATCTGCAATCCGATTTCGACATCCGTACGATGATCGACGGCATCCGGTTGACGCGCGACATCGTCGGGCAGAAGGCGTTCGATCGTTACCGCGGCAAGGAACTGGCGCCCGGGCCGGAAGCGCTCGACGACGCTTCGCTGACCCGCTGGTTGCGCGCCACGGCGATGACGACGTTCCATCCTGTTGGAACCGCCAAGATGGGCAACGATCCGATGGCCGTGGTGGATGCTCAGCTCAAGGTGCATGGCATCGAGGGCCTGCGTGTCGCCGACGCGTCGATCATGCCGATCATCGCCAGCGGCAACACCAATGCGCCCGCCATCATGATCGGCGAGAAATGCGCCGAATTCATCCTGAACAGCTAAGGGAGTGATCCGATGATCCTCGAACACCGCACCTATACGTTCAAGCCCGGAACGGTCGACAGGTGGATGAAGAAATACGAGGCCGATGGCCTGCCGGTGCAGAAGCGCCATCTCAACACCTTCGTCGGCCTTTATGTCTCCGAACTCGGCACGCTCCACACCACCGTTTTGATGTGGGCCTATGACAGCCTTGCCGACCGCGAGGCCCGCCGCTCGGCCATGTATGCCGACCCGGATTGGCAGAAATTCATCTCCGAGGTCTGGGCGCTCGACGCCATCCAGAAGCAGGAGGTGATGATCATGAACCCGGCATCCTATTCGCCACCGCTTTGACACGACCGGGCGCGCGCCGGGATGCGCGCGTCTGCAGCAATGGCATGACACGACACAACCAACAAAAGAGGGAACGATCATGACTGACAAGGCATCGCAACACATCATGCATCGCCGCACATTCCTGCAGGCAAGCGCCGGCGCAGCAGCGCTTGGCCTTGCAGCCAGCATCGTGCCGGAATTCGCCAGGGCATCCGGCGGGCTGGTCGCGCTGGTCCACACGCAGGCCGCCGGCGACAACGGGCCGGTCGACCAGATGATCGCCAAGCTCAAGCAGCTTGCGGAAGAAAAGGGCTTCGAGCACCGCGCCATCTACGCGCAGGACCCGGCGACCTACGAGACCATCTACCGCACGCTCGGCGACGCCGGTGCCCAGATCATCATTTCCACCTTCAACGAAGTGGCCGAGCCCTTCAAGGCGCTGGCGCCGTCCTACCCCAACACCAAATGGATCCAGCTGTTCGCCGACCCCTTCGAGCCGGCGATCCCGAACGTGGTGACGGTATCCTACGACTACTATCTCGGCTGCTATCTCTCCGGCGTCTTTGCCGCCAAGATGACGACGACGGGCAAGACCGGCTTCATCGGCGGCGTTTCGATCCCGCCGCTCAACGCCGATTTCAACGCGTTCAAGGCCGGCGTGCACTCGATCAAGCCGGATGCCAGCGTCATCGCCGCTTTTGCCGGCTCGTTCCAGGACCCGGCCAAGGGCCAGGAGATCGCCACCCAGATGTACAATGACGGCATCGACTATATCCAGACCGATGCTGCCGCCACCGATGGCGGCATCATTGCCGCCGCCAATGAAAAGGAAGGCCGCATGGTGAGCTGCCTGGCGCCGGGACAATTCGCCCTCGGCCCC
The DNA here is from genome assembly GCF_031989085.1 of Ensifer sp. Lineage (NCBI taxonomy): Bacteria > Pseudomonadati > Pseudomonadota > Alphaproteobacteria > Hyphomicrobiales > Rhizobiaceae > Ensifer > Ensifer sp. Next base: position 75,784 of record NZ_DALZXU010000011.1, on the reverse strand, counting down.
AAGTCGCTCATCTCCATCGTCGGGCTGGATTTCGGCGTCTCGCTCTATAACGAGGCCGGCAAGGCCGTCGGTTCGGACTGGAAGGGCGGCGTGCACGAGCACACCGGCCTTGGCACCGGCGTCATCGACTTCATTCCTTCGCCGGTCTTCGCCGAACAGGGACCGGCGGAACTGAACGCCAGGGCGAAGGAGGCGCTTGTCGAAGTCGACAAGGCGCGCGCCGGTATTCTGGACGGCTCGATCAAGGTGCCCTTCAACACCACGCTCTGAGCCGCTGGCGCCGGCTCGTCGGGCCGGCGCGGTCTTTTCTTAATGGAAGGCCGCCGGACGTTTGCGGATCGTCCTCGTTCCTGTGGGTGATCCGCGAACCCACGCTCTCGATGGGAACCCATGATGTCGAATGCTTCGAAACCCGCGCTGGAGTGCCGTGATGTCACCGTGAAATTCGGCGACGTCACGGCGTTATCAGACATTGCCGTTTCGTTTGTCCCCGGCCAGATCCACGCGGTCGTCGGCCAGAATGGCGCTGGCAAGACGACCTTCGCCCGCGTCGCCGCGGGCCTCGTTCAGCCAAGCGCCGGGGCCGTCTACGTGACGGGTGAGGAGATCCGCACCGGCCATGTCGACCAGAGCCGGGCCGCGGGCGTGGAGCTGGTGCATCAGAGTTTTGCCCTGCCACCCTCCTTCACCGTCGCCGAGGCGATGGAGTTCGGCGCGACGGGCAAAGGTGGCATCTACAGCCGCAAGGGCCTTGTCGAAAAATGGCGCGCGCATCTGGCCAGTCTCGACGTACAGGTCGACCTCAACAGACGCATCCGCGACCTGCCGATCGAGACGCAGCAGGGCATCGAGATCGCGCGAGCGCTGGTCATGGATGCACGCGTGCTGATCCTCGACGAGCCGACCGCGGTGCTGTCTCCCTCCGGCATCGACATGCTGTTTGCCCGCGTCCGCCGTCTGAAGGAACGCGGCGTGACCGTCATCCTCATCCTGCACAAGATCCGCGAAGTGCTGGGGATCGCCGATACGGTCACGGTTCTGCGTGGCGGCCGCAAAGTCGAGGGGCCGCTGCCGATCACAGAGGTTTCGGCCGAAAGGCTCGCCAACCTGATCGTCGGCGACGCGATTGCAAGGACGCTCGACCGCCACGAGCGCGATGCGCTGGTCGGGACGACATCGCCGGTGGGCGAGGGCGCCGGTCATCTCGAACATAAGACCGCTTCAAGCGTGCTCTCCATGAAAGCCGTTTCGACGCGCCCTGATAACGAGGGCATCGCGCTCAATGGCATCGACCTGGAAATTCGCCCCGGAGAGATCGTCGGCATAGCCGGCGTCGAAGGCAACGGACAGAAGACGCTGGTGCGCGCGATTTCCGCGCTCGCTGATCTCGCGAACGGTTCCATCCGGCTCGCGGGTGAAGACGTGACGGGCAAGCCGCTTGCCGCACGTCGCGCGATCGGCCTCAGGATCATTCCCTTCGAGCGCAACGTGGAGGGCCTCAGCCTCACCAGTTCGCTCTGGCAGAACTGGAGCGCGAGGGAGCTGCTGCAGGGCAGTTTGCTCAAGCTGATCCGCCCCGCCGCCGTTCGCGAAGCCTGCGACCGGTCGCTGAAGGAATGGAGCGTCAGCTATCACAATTCGGCTCAGAAGGCCGGGTCTCTGTCGGGTGGCAACGCCCAGAAAGTGATCCTCGCACGCGAGGTCGACAGCCAAGCCAGGCTGATCATCGCCGCCCAGCCGACACGGGGTCTTGATATCGGCGCCACCGCCTTCGTGTGGCAGGCGCTCAGGCAGGCCCGCGATCGCGGCGCCGCCATCCTGTTGATCTCGTCGGATCTCGACGAGCTGTTCGACATCTCGGACCGTGTCGTGGTGATGCTGTCGGGGCGTGTGAACGGCGAATTCCGCGCGCCCTTCGATATTGCTTCGGTCGGGGCGGCCATGACCGATGCGGCTGCGAGGACAAGCGCATGAAAGACAGTCTTCTCACGGTAGCCCGCAGCCTCGTTTTCGTCGTCTTCGCGCTCGTCCTGTGCGCGCTGGTGTTTCAGTTCGCCGGCTACAATGCCCTGACCATGCTTTGGGCGGTGGCTGATGGCGCCTTCCTGCGCAGCGGCGCGATCGAGCAGAGCCTCAGATGGGCATTGCCCCTGTTCATCACCGCCGTCGGCGTCGGGATTTCCTTCCGTGCGGGTTTCTTCAATATCGGCGCCCAGGGCCAGTTCTATGTCGGCGCGATCTGCGCGGCCTTCGCCGCGGAAGCGTTCAAGGGCGGGCCGGCGTTTCTCGTCATCCCTGCGCTCATCCTCTCGGGCATGCTCGGCGGCGCGCTCTGGGCGCTCTGGCCGGGACTGCTCAGGCTGCGCTCCGGAACGGACGAGGTCATCACCACGCTGATGGGCAATTTCATGGCCGGCCTGCTTTTGGTCTATGTCACATCGGGCCCGCTCAAGGATCCCTCAGGGTCCGGCCAGCAGGCGTCGAGCCGTCCGCTCGATGCCGCCTATCGCATCTCGGACTCGCTTGGGCTGTCGCCGACCATCATCGCCATCGCTGCCGCCGTCGGCATCCTGATGTGGCTCCTGGTCAACCGCACCGCCTTCGGGGTTCTCGCAAGCCTTGCCGGCCGCAACGGCACCATGGTGGAGTGGCAGGGCGCCAGGCTCTGGAAGCTCGGCCTTTCGAGCTTCCTCATCTCGGGCGCACTCGCCGGGCTTGCCGGAACCATCGAGTTCATGGGGCCGAACGGCCGTATCGCATCCGGCTTCCTGCCTGCCCACGGCTTCACGGCGATCCTGATCGCGCTGGTCGCCAATCTCTCGGTGCTCGGCACGGCTGCGGCCGCGGTGTTCTTCGGCGGCCTTGCCTCGGCGGCGCTTTATCTGCCGATCATGGCCGGGCTGCCGGCTGCGGCGATCGACATCATCAACGCGGCGATCGCGCTGTTCATCACCGCGAGATCGAAATTCGTCGACAGGGTGCTGCGTCTCGGAGGGCGGCCGCAATGAACGAGATCATCATCGCCATCTTGCGCTCCGGCACACCGCTGATCTACGTCACCCTTGCCGGCGTCATCGCGCAGCGGGCAGGGGTGTGGAACCTCGGCCTGGAGGGCCTGATGATCATCGGCGCCTGCGCCACGATCGTCGGCATCATGTTGACCAACTCCATCGTCGCCGCTCTCCTTATCGCCATCCTGATGTGCGTGGCTGCTTCCGTCCTCCTCTGGTTCGTGATCGACAGGCTCAAGGCCAATCCGATCATCGCCGGCCTCGGGCTGACAGGCCTTGGCGTCGGCGGAACGGCGCTGGCCGTCCAGTCGATCTTCGGAAGCCAGGCAAGTGTAACGGCGCCTTTCGGCCTTCCCAAGCTCGGTCCGGCCTTCGGCGCCTATGGCGTGCTGTCGATCTCGGTCGCCGCCATGCCGTTCGTCGTCTTCGGCATGTGGGTGCTTTTGCGCCGCACCCGCTTCGGCCTCAGGCTTGCAGCCTGCGGCGAACATCCCTTCGCGGCCCGCAGCGTCGGGGCCAACCCGTCACGCATGCGCCTGGTGGCGCTTGCGATCGGCGGTGTGCTCTGCGCCATCGGCGGGGCGGAACTTGCTGCAGGGAGCCTGCAATTCTTTGCGCAAGGCATGACGGCGGGGCGCGGCTTCATGGCGTTCGCGGCTGTCATCTTCGGCGCCTCCCATCCGGTCGGGGCCACCTTCGCCGCCCTGTTTTTCGCCGTTGTCGGCGCGCTGGGGATCCGGGCGCAATTGATGTTCGGCGACAAGATCCCGCACGACCTGCTGCAGGCGCTGCCCTATCTCGCCACCGTCTTCGGGGTCTGGCTTTCCGGCAAACTGCGCGGCGGCGCCAAGGCCGCCAGCTCCTTTGCCGAACTGAAGGATCAGTAGGAGACACCATGACCTTTGCCCAGCGCCATCCGATCCAGGACATCTGCATCCTGGTCACAGATCTCGATGCCTCGATCCGCTTCTACACCGAAAAGCTCGGCTTCGAACTCAAGCATCACGCGCCCGGCTTTGCCGATTTCACCGGCGCCGGGCTGACGCTCGCACTTTGGGAGCGCTCCCATATCGAGAAACATGCCGATGTGCGTGTGCCCAAGGGGTCGGCATCGGCGGTGCTTGTGGCGGTGCGGCTCGATGATCCCGCCGAGATCGATGCTCTCTACGCCGAACTCGAGGGCGACGGCGTTACCTTCCTCAATCCTCCGGCCGACTACCCCTGGAATGCCCGGTGCCTCTATTTCCACGGCCCGGATGGCGAAACCTGGGAACTCTACGCCTGGCTCGATGGCGGCGCGCCCGGCAAGGTGACCTCATGACCCGCAAGCTCATCATCCTCACCGATCCCGGCCAGGACCAGGCGGCCGCCATCCTGATGATCCTCGGCCAGCGCCAGGCCTTCGATGTGCTCGGGCTCGTTGCCACCGCCGGCAACATCAACCTCGATCATACGATCGCCAACTGCCTGAAGCTGATGGAGCTGGCTGGTCGACCGGATATTCCGGTCTTTGCAGGTTGCCCGCATCCGATCCTCCGTCCGCTTGTCATGGCCGAACACGTGCATGGCCCGACTGGCCTCGACGGTCCGGACCTGCCTGAGCCGAAGATCGAGCCCCAAGAAAAGCACGGCGTCGATTTCATCATCGATACGGTGCGCGCTCATCCCGGCGAGATCACCATCTGCTCGCTGTCGCCGGTGACCAATCTCGCGATGGCCCTGCGCAAGGCCCCCGACATTGCCGGCAAGATCCACGAGGTCGTCGCCATGCTCGGCGCCTATTTCGAGGTCGGCAACATCACGCCGACGGCGGAGTTCAACTGCTATGTGGATCCCGAAGCCGCCGACATCGTGCTGAGGGCCGGCATCAAGACCACGCTGCTGCCGCTGGACGTGACGCATAAAATGCGCTCGACGCCGGAACGGCTCGGCGCCATGCGTGCGCTTGGCAACCGCTGCGGCGTTGCGACCGCCGAAATGCTGGAATTCTCCGAGGCCTTCGATCTCAGGAAATATGGCTGGGACGGCGCGCCGCTGCACGGACCGTGCGTGCCGGCCTTCATGATGGCGCCGGAGATGTTTTCGGGCCGGCAGATCAACGTCTCCGTTGAACTGAGCGGCACGCTGACGTCGGGCATGACGGTTGCCGACTGGTGGCAGATTACCGACCGGCCGAAGAACGTATTCTATGTCACGGACGGCGATCCGGTCGCCTATTACGATCTGCTCCTGACATCGCTGGAGAACCTGCCATGAGCCAAATCCTGATCCGCAACGCGACGATCGTGGCGATGGATCGCGGCCACGGCACGACGCCGTTTGCCGGCGATGTGCTGGTCGAAGGCGGGACGATCAAGGCGATCGGCGAGGCGCTCGTTGCCGGCCCCGACGCCCGGATCATCGACGGGCGCGGCAAGCTGGTGATGCCGGGGCTCGTCAACGCCCACACCCATTCGAGCGAGACGTTTCTGCGCGGTCGCTACGAGCGCATGCCGCTCGAAATCTGGCTGCTCTATGCCTATCCGCTGCTGATGAACGATGCGATCGGCGAACGGCTGCTCTATCTGCGCAGCCTGCTGCTGGCGATGGAATCGCTGCGCACCGGGGTCACCACCTTCTGCGACGATTTCTTCGACCCGCCGCGCCACGATCTCGATCGCCTTGCAACTGTTTTCCGCGCCTATGACGATGCCGGCATTCGCGCCAATGTCTCAAGCGCGGTGATGAACGTCCACACGCTCGATGCGCTGCCGTTTGCCCGCGAGGTGATGCCGGCCGAGCTGCAGGCGCTTCTCGATTTCGGCGCGCCGATGACGGCGAGCGCCTATATCGAATATTGCCGCTCGGCCTTTTCCAGCCTGCACGGCAGATCCGGCCGGCTGAATTTCATGATCGCGCCCTCGGCGCCGCAGCGCTGCTCGCCGGATCTGATGGCGGCGTGCATGGACCTTGCGGTCGAAAAGCACGTGCCCTTCCACACCCATATTCTGGAGACCAAGACGCAGGCCGTGACCGGCCACAGGCTGCACGGCAAATCGCTGATAGCCTACATGCACGATCTCGGCCTGTTGAAGCGCAACACGACGATTGCTCATTCGGTCTGGGTCAGCGACGAGGACATGCGGCTGATGGGGGAGGCCGGTGTCTCGGTTGCCCACAATGCCGTCTCGAACCTGAAGCTCGGTGCCGGCATCGCGCCGGTCCGCCGCCTGCTCGATGCCGGGGTGACGGTCGGGCTGGGAACCGACGGTGTTTCTTCGAACGATACGTCCCGTATCTTCGACGTCATGCGCGTCGCCGGCCTCGTGCACAGTGCTGCCGGACCCGACTACGAGGGCTGGTTGGCGGCGGATGAGATCCTTGCCATGGCCACCATCGGCGGTGCGAAGACTGCCATGCTGGAGGAGGCGACCGGTTCGCTGGAGGTCGGCAAGGCTGCAGACCTCCTGATCCTCGACCTTCGCAGCTATCCCTTCATGCCGCTTAATGACGTCGCCAAGCACCTGGTCTATTCCGAAAACGGCTCTTCGATCGAGACCGTGATGGTCGCAGGCCGGATCGTGATGGAAAACCGGCGCCTGACCACTGTCGATGAACAGGCCATCTTCGACGAGATCGCCGAGCTGGTGCCGGCCTATCTGGCCGAACACGCCGAACTCGAGCGCCGCAACAGAATTTTCGAGCCGGTCATGGCGGAAATCCACCGCCGTGCCACCCGCACCGATATCGGTCTCAACCGGTATCAGGGAGACGGCGTCGACGTCCATCGCCGGGCCTGAGCGGTCGACACCGTCGGGGTCAATGAACGGGGATGACGACGCTCAGGATCTGCTTTTCGAAGAACTTCGAGAATGAGGCGATGCGCGGCGGCAGCGCCTGGTAGGGCGGATAATAAAGCGTCAGCCACAGATCCTGCGGCGCCCATCCCTTGAAGGCATGAACGAGGCGCCCGGTGCGCAGATGTTCGGCGATATGAAAGCCGGGAAGCAGCGCGACGCCCGCCCCGTCTGCCGCCATGTCGGCAAGGATCTCGCCGCTATTGGCGCTGAAGGCGCGGCCTGCCGAGATGGTCACCGATGAGCCGCCGTCCGAGAGCACCCAGCTTTCCCGTCGGCTCTCGCCGCTATAGGCGAGGCACTCTTCGGGGGTGAGCTCGCCGGGATGGCTGAGGCCGGCGCAGCGGCTGCCGGGCGCGGCCACCAGGATGCGCGGTATGGCGCAGATTTTCCGCCAGATGGTGAACTTGTCCGAGGGCTGAGAGGAGATGCGGATCGCCAGGTCGTAATCGTCGTTGACGATGTTGACGAGCCCGTCCGAAAGCACGACCTCGAATGAGATCCTCGGATAGAGTTCCTTGAAGCCTGAGATGATCGTCGGCAGGAAAGTCTTTCCGAGCCAGGTCGGCGCGCTGATCCTCAGCCGCCCTTCATCCGTCTTGTGGGTGTTCATGACGTCGCGCCGCGCGCTTTCGAGTGTCTCCATCGCGGGCTGGATCTGGGCCGCGAAAATCGCGCCGTCCGTCGTCAGCGACACCTGCCTGGTCGTTCGAACGAACAACTGGACACCCAGATCGGCTTCAAGTGCTGCGATCGCCCGGGTCACTGCCGCCGGCGTCATGTCGAGTTCACGGGCGACCTGCGCGAAATTTCTCTTTTCGGCGGCCATCAGGAAAGTGCGGAGCGCTTTGTAGTCGTTCATCTCATTATTTCAAAAATCGCAATTCATTCGAAAGTAATATTGCAATTCCGCCTCGTCGGCAATCTGCGTAGGTTTGTTTTCAGCAACAGACACCGGACGAACCGCCCGGAGAAAACGCAAGGAAACAACGGCCATGATCAAGGATATCAAGGGACTGCACCATGTGACGTCCATGGCGTCGGACGCCAGGCGGAACAATGCTTTCTTCACCGACACGCTCGGCCTCAGGCGGGTGAAGAAGACGGTCAATTTCGATGAGCCGAGCATCTACCATCTTTATTACGGCGACGAGACCGGTGCTGCCGGCACGGTGATGACCTATTTCCCGTTCGATCAGATGATGCGCGGCCGCCCGGGCGTTGGCGAAGTGGGCGAGACGCAGTTCTCTGTTCCCAAGGGCTCGCTTGCCTACTGGAAGGATCGCCTGGTGTCGCAGGGTGTCGCTGGCATCAAGACCGATACGATCTTCGGTGCCAACCGCCTGCGGTTCTCCGGCCCGGATGGTGACGGACTGGCACTGGTCGAAAAGGCCGATGACGGGCGTTCCGCCTGGACCGCCGGCGGCGTGCCTGATGATGCAGCCATCCGCGGCTTTGCCGGCGCCAGATTGAGCCTGCATGACACGGCAGCCATGGAGGAGCTTCTCGGTTTCATGGGCTATGAGCGCGCTGAAAAAGACGACAACGTCACAAGGCTGGTGATCCCCAACGGCAACGGCGCCGACACGATCGATCTCGAAGCGCTGCCGCAGACGACGTTCGCACGGCAGGGGGCGGGCTCCGTCCACCACATCGCTTTTGCCGTCGATGACCGTGCAGCACAGCTCGAGGTTCGAAAGGCACTGATGGATACCGGCTACCAGGTCACGCCGGTCATTGACCGCGACTATTTCTGGGCGATCTACTTCCGCACCCCTGGCGGCGTATTGTTCGAAATCGCGACCAACGAGCCCGGCTTCAACCGTGACGAGGACACCGCCCATCTTGGTCAGGCGCTGAAGCTGCCGCAACGCTACGAACCCTTGCGCGACCGGATCGAGGCCGGCCTCGTGCCGCTCGCGGCCTGAAAGTCGAATTGCCTGCGGGCCGGCTCTGGCCGCCCGCAATTCCAATACCTGAAGACCTGTCGCAGTAAGCCCGTAAACACAGTCTCCGACAGGTCGCGCCTATTCAGCTTAAAACCCGCCGCCAGACGGCACATCACGCACGAAGGAGAGACCCAATGTCCAAGCTCGAAGTCCTGACCCCGCAGAACAGCCAGCTCATCTTCATCGACCAGCAGCCGCAGATGGCCTTCGGCGTCCAGTCGATCGATCGCCAGACGCTGAAGAACAACGTCGTCGGCCTCGCCAAGGCGGCGAAAATCTTCAACATTCCGACGACGATCACGTCGGTCGAGACCGACAGTTTCTCCGGCAACACCTATCCCGAACTGCTCGGCGTCTTCCCTGAAAACGACATTCTCGAGCGCACCTCGATGAACTCGTGGGACGATCAGAACGTGCGCGACGCGCTGGCGAAAGGCGCGGCCGACGGCCGCAAGAAGATCGTCGTCTCGGGCCTGTGGACCGAGGTCTGCAACACCACCTTCGCACTCTCGTGCCTCAACGATACCGACTACGAAATCTACATGGTGGCCGATGCCTCGGGCGGCACGTCTCTCGACGCACACAAATATGCGATGGACCGCATGGTGCAGGCCGGCGTCATCCCGGTCACCTGGCAACAGGTGCTGCTCGAATGGCAGCGGGACTGGGCGCGCAAGGAAACCTACGACGCCGTGACCGGCCTGGTGAAGGAGCATTCCGGCGCCTACGGCATGGGCATCGATTATGCGGTCACCCATGTCCACGGCGGCGCTGAGCGCGTCAGCCACGGCAAGCGGATTGGTCCCAACCCCGCCAAGTAACGATCGCCTCTCGGCCCGGCAGGCTGTCTCCGCCGGGCCGATCTGTTCATCACCACGCGAGGTTACCCCATGAAAGTCTATCTTCTGTCTCTCGGTGCCGGCCTGCTGGTGGGGGTGATCTACAGCCTCCTGAACGTGCGCTCGCCCGCGCCCCCTGTCGTCGCACTCATCGGCCTGCTCGGAATTCTGGTCGGCGAGCAACTCGTGCCCTTGGCAAAGAGCGTCTGGGCGCGCGAGCCGGCTGCTCTGTCCTGGCTTCACCAGGTCAAGCCGCATATGTTCGGTCATCTGCCGAAAGGCGGCGCGAATGTCGCCGCAGCTGTCAAGCATTCGCAGGAGGACAAAAGCTGATGACGACGCGTCGAACCTTTCTGGGTGCGGCGACGAGCCTTGCCTTTCCCAGCCTGTTTTCACCCGTGAACGCCGCCGACCCCAGCAAGCCCGGAGCCGATTCCATGCACGCCGATACCATTCTTCATAGCGGATTGATCACCACGCTCGACAGCGCCAATCCGAACGCCACCGCGATCGCCATCAAGGACGGCCTGTTCCTGAAGGTCGGCAGCGATCGTGAGGTCATGGCGCTGGCGGGGCCGAGGACCAAAATCATCGATCTGAAAGGCAAGCGCGTGATGCCGGGGTTGATCGACAACCATACCCACGTGGTGCGGGGCGGGCTGAACTACAACATGGAGCTGCGCTGGGACGGTGTTCGCAGCCTCGCCGACGCGATGGACATGCTGAAGCGCCAGGTGGCGATCACGCCCGCACCGCAATGGGTGCGGGTCGTCGGTGGTTTCACCGAGCACCAGTTCGCCGAAAAGCGCCTGCCGACCATCGAGGAGATCAACGCGGTAGCGCCCGATACGCCGGTGTTCCTCCTGCACCTCTACGACCGCGCGCTCTTGAACGGCGCAGCCCTTCGCGCCGTCGGCTACACCAGGGACACGCCGAACCCGCCGGGCGGCGAAATCACCCGCGACGCCAACGGCAATCCGACCGGCATGCTGCTCGCCAAGCCCAATGCGGGCATCCTCTATTCGACGCTTGCCAAGGGCCCGAAGCTGCCTTTCGACTACCAGGTCAATTCCACCCGCCATTTCATGCGCGAGCTCAACCGGCTGGGCATCACCGGCGTCATCGACGCCGGCGGCGGCTTCCAGAACTATCCCGACGACTATGCCGTCATCCAGAAGCTCTCCGACGAAGACCAACTGACCGTTCGCCTCGCCTACAATCTCTTCACCCAGAAGCCGAAGGAGGAAAAGCAGGATTTCCTCAACTGGACGCAGTCGGTCAAGTACAAGCAGGGCAACGACTACTTCCGCCACAACGGTGCCGGCGAGATGCTGGTATTCTCCGCTGCGGACTTCGAGGATTTTCGCCAACCCCGGCCGGAGATGGGGCCGGAAATGGAGGGCGAATTGGAGGGGGTCGTCCGGGTGCTCGCCGAAAACCGCTGGCCCTGGCGGCTGCACGCCACCTATGACGAAACCATCACCCGCGCGCTCGACGTCTTCGAGAAGGTCAACAAGGATATTCCGCTCGAAGGGCTGAACTGGTTCTTCGACCATGCCGAAACCATCTCGGAGCGCTCGATCGACCGCATCGCCGCGCTGGGCGGCGGTATCGCCACCCAGCACCGCATGGCCTATCAGGGCGAGTACTTCGTCGAGCGCTACGGTCACGGCGTTGCCGAGGCGACGCCGCCGATCAAGCGCATGCTCGAAAAGGGCGTCAACGTCTCGGCCGGCACGGATGCGACGCGCGTCGCCTCCTACAACCCTTGGGTCTCGCTGTCCTGGATGGTCACCGGCAAGACCGTCGGCGGCATGCAGCTCTATCCCCGCGCCAATTGCCTCGACCGCGAGACGGCGCTGCGCATGTGGACAGAAAAAGTGACGTGGTTTTCCAACGAGGAAGGCAAGAAGGGCCGGATCGAGGAGGGGCAGTTCGCCGATCTCGTCGTACCGGACAAGGACTTCTTCTCCTGCGCCGAGGACGAGATCTCCTTCCTGACCGCCGAGCTCACCATGGTGGGCGGCAAGATCGTCTACGGTGCCGGTATCTTCAAGGCGCTCGACGAGAATGACGTGCCGCCGGCCATGCCTGAGTGGTCGCCCGTCAGGGCCTACGGCGGATACGCCGCCTGGGGCGAACCGGAAGGGGCGGGCAAGCGCTCCCTCCGTCGAACAGCCATCTCCACTTGCGGCTGCGCCAGCGACTGCGGTGTGCATGGCCACGACCATGCCGGTGCCTGGACGTCGAAACTGCCGATCGCCGATCTCAAGGGCTTCTTCGGCGCGCTCGGCTGCTCCTGCTGGGCGGTTTGAGGCGCGGCACCTTCATCAAGCTTGGGCCGGGCAGCGGATCGCTGCCCGTCCTGTCAGCGTTACTGTTGCGAAATTCGCAATTAAATCGAAACTATTACTGCAATTGTTCGCGGCGATGGCCCCGGGCAACATGATCTCCATCAGACGAACGCACCGCCGCTCCTGCCGAGCGGCGAAGATCGCAGGAGCAGACATGACCGATCGTTATCTTCCCATCCCCGGTCCCGGCGGGCTTCTCGGCCGGCTAACCCGGTCACCCGTCACGCGGACGACAGCGCTTCTCGCCCTTTGCGCGGCCTATATCCAGGGGCCGCTCACCAAGATCTTCGATTTCAACGGCGCCATTGCCGAGATGGAGCATTTTGGTCTTTATCCGGCAGGCCCGTTCGCAGTTGCCGTCATTGTGTTCGAGCTCACTGCCTCGGCCATGGTTCTCTCCGGTTTCCTGCGTTGGCTGGGTGCGCTGGCGCTCGCCGTCTTCACTCTTCTCGCGACCTTCATCGCCCTGCGCTTCTGGGAGCTTGCGCCGGGCATGGAGCGGACGATGGCGGCCAATGCCTTTTTCGAGCACCTTGGCCTTGCCGGCGCGTTCGTCCTCGTAGCGACACTCGATATCACCAAGGGAGCGCGCAAATGAGCACCTCGAAATCCTCAGGCGGCAGCTTCGCTCCGCTCCGCCAACCCGTTTTTGCAGTCCTGTGGACGGCAACGGTGCTTGGAAACACTGGCAGCTTCATGCGCGACGTCGCCAGCTCCTGGCTGATGACCGACCTTTCGGCAGCCCCCGCCGCCGTCGCCATGGTGCAGGCGGCCGGTACCTTGCCGATCTTCCTGCTGGCAATTCCGGCCGGCGTTCTCTCCGATATCCTCGACCGGCGAAAATTCCTCATCGCCATCCAGCTTCTGCTGGCCTCAGTCAGCATCACCCTGATGACATTGTCGCATATGGGCCTGCTGTCGGTCAGCGCGCTGATCGCGCTGACGTTCCTTGGCGGCATCGGCGCGGCGCTGATGGGCCCGACCTGGCAGGCGATCGTTCCAGAACTCGTGCCGCGCGAGGACGTGAAGAGCGCGGTTGCCCTCAATTCGCTCGGCATCAACATCGCCCGCTCCATCGGTCCGGCTGCAGGCGGGTTGCTGCTTGCCGCCTTCGGCGCTGCCGTCACCTATGGCGCCGACGTCGCGAGCTACATCCTGGTCATTGCGGCGCTGGTCTGGTGGCCGCGCGCGAAAAATGCGGACGATGCGCTTTCGGAAGGGTTCTTCGGGGCTTTCCGGGCGGGGCTGCGCTATACTCGCGCCAGCCGGCCGTTGCATGTGGTGCAGCTACGCGCGGCGATCTTCTTCGCCTTCGCCAGCGCCGTCTGGGCGCTGCTGCCGCTGGTGGCGCGCCAGCTGCTCGGTGGCGACGCCAGTTTCTACGGTATCCTGCTCGGCTCGGTCGGTGCCGGTGCGATCGCCGGTGCGCTCGTCATGCCGCGGCTGCGCCAGCAATTCGGCGCCGACGGCCTGCTGCTCGGCTCCGCGCTGGTGACGGCAGTAGTGATGGCGGCATTGTCGCTGGCCCCGCCGCAATGGCTGGCGGTCGTCATCCTGCTCTTTCTCGGCGCGGCCTGGATCACCGCTCTGACGACCCTCAATGGCGCCGCCCAGGCGATCCTGCCGAACTGGGTGCGGGGGCGCGGTCTTGCCGTCTATCTCACCGTCTTCAACGGCGCGATGACGGCCGGCAGTCTCGGCTGGGGCGCCATCGGCGAGGTCGCCGGCGTCTCGGGCACCCTGCTGATCGGCGCTGCCGGCCTGTTCGTCGCCGGGCTGGTCATGCACCGGGTCAAACTGCCGGCCGGCGATGCCGATCTCGTGCCGTCGAACCATTGGCCGGAGCCGCTCGTCGCCGAACCTGTCCCGCATGATCGCGGTCCGGTGCTGATCCTGATCGAGTACCAGGTCGAAAAACAGCACCGCGCCGAATTCCTGCATGCGCTCGATGAACTGTCGCAGGAGCGCCGCCGCGACGGTGCCTACGGCTGGGGCGTGACCGAGGATTCGGCCGACCCGGAGAAGATGGTCGAGTGGTTCATGGTCGAATCCTGGGCGGAACATCTGAGGCAGCACAAGCGTGTGTCGCAGGCCGACGCCGATCTCCAGGGCAAGGCGCTTGCCTATCATTCCGGCGCAGAGAAGCCTGTCGTCAGGCACTTCCTGTCGATCAATCGGCCGGGTAAAGTGCCGGCGTGACCCATTGGAGGCGGCCATGTGCCGCCTTCCATTCATTGCAGAATTCGCAATTCAGTCGACACTATTGTTGCAATTGAAGACATTCTTTTCTCGGTCCAATATCCCTGCATAGACAGACGCAGTGCCAGCCAACCAATCATCATCCAGACAATCAAAGGAGGAAGCCATGGGCTTCGTGACCACCGCAGACGGCGTCGAAATCTTCTACAAGGATTGGGGGCCGAAGGACGCCCAGCCGATCATGTTCCATCACGGCTGGCCGCTCAGCGCCGACGATTGGGACGGGCAAATGCTGTTCTTCCTGTCCAAGGGATACCGGGTGGTGGCGCACGACCGCCGTGGCCATGGACGTTCGTCGCAGGTCTCGGATGGCCACGATATGGATCATTACGCCGCCGATGCCTTTGCAGTCGTCGAGGCGCTCGATCTGAAGAATGCCGTCCATATCGGCCATTCGACCGGTGGCGGCGAGGTCGCCCGGTATGTTGCCAAACACGGCGAGCCTTCGGGCCGCGTTGCCAAGGCCGTTCTGGTCTCGGCGGTGCCGCCGCTGATGCTGAAGACGGCGGCGAACCCCGAGGGCCTGCCGATCGAGGTCTTCGACGGATTTCGCGCAGCACTCGCTGCCAACAGGGCGCAGTTCTTCCGTGACGTTCCCGCCGGTCCGTTCTACGGCTTCAACCGCGACGGCGCGACGGCGCTGGAGGGCGTGATACAGAATTGGTGGCGGCAGGGCATGATGGGCAGCGCCAAGGCCCATTACGAGGGTATCAAGGCCTTTTCCGAAACCGACCAGACGGGGGACCTGAAGGCTATCAGCGTGCCGACGCTGGTGCTGCATGGTGACGACGACCAGATCGTTCCGATCGCCGATGCGGCGCTGAAATCGATCAAGCTGCTGAAAAACGGCACGCTGAAGACCTATCCAGGCTTCGGCCATGGCATGCTGACGATCAATGCCGACGTGCTCAACAACGACCTGCTCGCCTTCATCAGGGGCTGACGCCGACCTGGCATGGATGCGGCGGACACCGCCGCATCCACCGATGCGCCACCGCGCGCACGGGCGGGGACCCTGTCGTGAACGATCGCCAGAAAGGCCCCGGTGAGACCACGCCCTTTCCCGCCGATGCATAATCTCTCAACGCGAGCCCGGTTTTGGGGTAGAATTATCGCGCGACTTAAAGGGCTGCAGTGTCCTTTGCGCGCCGATATCGACGTGTGGCGCTGCAGAGGGAAGGTGAAGCCAATGAAAAGATGTGCAATTGTTGCTCTTTCTCTGGCGGCTGCGCTGACAGGCTGTCCGTCAGCCATGGCGTTTCCGCCAAGTTCCGCGCCTCTGATTGAGGCGCCACAAGCCCAGCTGGTTGATTACAGGCATTATGGCGGCTATGGCGGCGGCTACTACCACGGGCACCATCACGGTGGCGGCGATGATTGGGCCTGGGCACTCGGTGGCCTTGCGGCCGGCGCCGTGATCGGCGGGCTTTTGGCACAACCCCGCTATTACGGTCCCAGTTACTACGAGCCGGATTATTACGGTCCCACCTACTACCGCCCGCGCTACTATGCGCCGCGTGCCTATCGTCAGGTCTATTATGGCGGTAACGCGCATGTGCGCTGGTGCTACGCGCGCTACCGCTCCTACAGGGCTGGAGACAATTCGTTCCAGCCCTATTACGGCCCGCGGCAGGCATGCGTCTCGCCCTATTATTGAACGGGCGCAGGTGATCGTTCGCGCGTCCTTGCCCGGGCCCGAGCTCCGGGGAGGGCGGTGCGGGAGGACGGGTCATTTTTCGACGCGCGCATGGCACGCGCCGCAGTCGCAAGCGTGAATGTGAGCGGGCGCGGGCCGACTTTGGCGTTGCCGGGATCTCTTATGTGCCGGCGGGTTGCCGCCAGAGGGCTGCCGGGGCGGCCAGATTGACATTGCCCATTCAGAATCCCTAAGGGTGTTGCATTGTCTGTCCAGGGAAGTCCCGATGAAAACGAAGCCGCCAGGCCCTCGCAGCCGCAAGGAGCCCTCTCAAGCTTTCGTCACCGCACAGGATGTGGCTGACCTGGCAGGCGTGTCGCGCGCGGCGGTATCGCGCACGTTTACCGATGGGGCCAGCGTCTCGAAAGAGACGCGCGAGCGCGTCGTGCGTGCGGCCGAGGCGCTCGGATACCGGGTCAACCGGCTGGCGCAATCGCTGAGCGGCGGCAACTCCAATCTGGTTGGCATCGTGGTTGCCAACATGAGCAGCCCCCATATGTCCCATCAGTTGGACCAGCTCAGCGGCGCGCTTCTGCGGCGTGGCATGCAATCGTTGTTGCTCAACGCTTCGGCGATATCGCAGGATATCTCCCAGCTACTCGAACTCATTCTGGAATTCCGGGTTCGGGCGGTGGTGATCCTGTCGGGGACACCCCCGGAGGCCATCATCGAGGAGTGCATGAGCAACAATGTCCGCATGGTGCTGGTCGACCGCAGCCACCACGACGATGTGGACAATATCGTCAGCGACGACGCCGAGGGCGCGCGGCTGGCCGCCGACAGGCTGATCGCCGCCGGCTGCACGCAGGTCGCCGTCGTCAGCGCCCGCAAGACGTCGAGCCAGTTTCGTCGCCGGACGGAGTTCATTGCCCAGATGCAGAAAGCGGGAATCAAGACGATCGCCTGGTCGATGGAAGAGCCCAGCTATGACGCCGGCAAGCGTGCCGGATTCGAGCTGCTTGGAAACGGCGGCGTCGATGGCGTGTTCTGCGTCACGGATCTGCTGGCGCTCGGGATGCTGGACGCCGCCCGCGTCCTTTCCAAATCCGTTCCCCATGACGTCAGCGTGATCGGCTTCGATGATATCCCCCAAGCGAGCTGGGAGGCCTACCAGCTGACGACCATCAGGCGAAAGCAGAATGCGATCGCCGCCGCCATCCTCGAGGCTATAGAGCGCGAGGATGCAGCCGGCGTTCCGCTTCACTGCTCCATTCCGGTGGAGCTGATCGAGCGGCGAACCGCCAGAACGGTTTCCGAGCGGGACTGATCCGACCTTTTGCGCCGGATCGCTTACGCAGTTTTGCAACCGCGTACATTGCTGCGTCAAAAAATACGCAAAATATCACGCACATAACCCAATTTCTTGGAATTAAATTCTCAAAAGTTCCGCAAAATACGGTAAATCGCACGACTGTTCGTGTTCTTCGATCCTGATCGTTGACAGTTTTTGCAATCGCGTACATTCTTCGTGCCGAGGCGGCCAAGGGGGATACGCGGCTGCCGCGGCACTGCATATTTGGAGGGGAGCATGCTCGACCAGCAAGCAATGGTGCGGGGCGACAGCGGCCGGGTGATGTCCGGCCTCATCGCGCTACGCTTTTGGTTTTCCAGGGTTTCCGTAGAGAAATGGCTCGGCCTTGCGCTGATGCTCGCCCTGCTCGCGCTGATCGTCGTTCCGCTCGCGGAGCTGCTGCGGGAGACGTTCACGGTCCAGCAATACGACCGCATTTACCTGCCGGGCGCCAAAGTCGGCGACTTCACGCTCTTCCACTATGAGCGCGTGTTCAACAGCCCGTTGTCCATGGCGCTTTTCTTCAAGCCCTTCCTGAATTCGCTGATCACCGCGTTTGCGGCTACGGCTGTTTGCCTGGCTCTTGGCGGCACCCTTGCGTGGCTGGTGGTGCGCACCGACATCCCGTTCCGCAAGACCCTGCATACGCTGGTGATGATCCCGTACATGCTGCCGTCCTGGGTGATGGCACTCGGATGGCTCATCTTTTTCAAGAACGAGCGCATCGGCGGCTCGCCGGGCGTCTTTGCCTATTTGACGGGCGTCCAGCCGCCGGACTGGCTTGCCTATGGCGCCGTCCCGATCGTCATCTGCCTTTCGCTCCACTACTACGTCTACGCCTACCTCACCGTGTCGACGTCGATCGCCAATGTCGACAGCCAGCTTGAGGAGGCTGGCGCCATGGCCGGCCTGTCGCGGCGCAAGCAATTGCTGATGATCACCGTGCCGTTGCTGCTGCCGGCGATCGGCTCGGCCGTGGTGATGACCTTCATTCGCGTCGTTGGTTCATTCGGCACGCCGGCGGTGCTCGGCATGCCCGTGCGCTTTTACGTCCTGCCGACGCAGATCTATGCGGCCATCGGCATGCGCAATATCGGCGACGGCTTCCTGCTCGCCCTCGTTCTCGTGCTGCTCGCGGGTCTGTTCATCTACGTCAACCAGCGGCTGATCGGGGTGCGCAAAAGCTTCGTGACCCTGACCGGCAAGGGGTTCCGCACGCGCACCACGCCGCTTGGCCTGTGGCGTTGGCCGGCGCTCACCCTGATCGGTCTTCTGCTCCTGGTTTCCGTCGTCTTCCCGCTCGGGCTGCTCGTCCTGCAGTCGCTGATCAAGCAGGTCGGCAACTATGACCTCACCAACCTGACGCTCTACTACTGGATCGGCGGCAACTCCGAAGGCATGGCCATCAACCAGCCCTCGCTCGTCGACAACGCCGATATCATCGCGTCGACCTGGAACAGCCTGCGTCTGTCGTTCTTCGCAGCACTTGGCGCAGGGTTCTTCGGGGCACTGATCAGCTACGTCGTCGTTCGCACCCGGGGATCGTTCGGCTCGCGAGCGCTCGAGACGATCGCCTTCATGCCCTACATCTTTCCGGCACTCGCCTTCGGTGCGATCTATATCGGCCTGTTCGCACGGCCCATCGGCCCGCTGCCGGCGCTCTATGGCACGTTCACCCTGCTGGTTCTGATCTGCACGGTGAAGATGCTGCCGATCATTACCCGGACCAGCATCTCGACCCTGCTCCAGCTCGACAAATCGCTGGAGGAGGCGGCGCAGGTGCAGGGCATCGGCTGGGTCAAGCGCATGACCCGCATCGTCGTTCCGATCATCGCCAGCGGATTGCTCTCCGGCATGCTGCTCGCCTTCGTCAGCGTCATGCGGGAACTGTCGCTGATCATCCTACTGGTCACGCCGTCGACGAACGTTTTGGCGGGTGCAATCTACAACTATCAGATCGGAGGGCTGGAACAGCTGGTCGGCGTCGCCTCGACCTTGCTCGTCGTCCTCGTCATCTCGATCAACTTCATCGCCCGTGCCATCGCACGAAAAGCCAAGATCGACGTGATCTGAGCTCAAGCGATTACAGAGACTGAACGCCAAATTGGGAGACTTGGCATGCGTTTGAAAGCAAAACACCTGACACTCTTGCTGGGCATCGGCCTGGCTTCGGCCACGGCCACCAGTGCCCTGGCCCAGAGTTCGCCGGAGTTCGAGGCCTGGCTGAAAGCATCGAAGCTCGGTGCTCACCAGGGCGAGGAAAACTGGGACGAGATCGTTGCCGCTGCGAAGAAGGAGGGCGCGCTGACCGTCTATTCCTCCGCGACGACGATGACGGCCGCCGGCGAGGATTTCGCCAAGGCCTATCCCGAGATCAAGGTGCAGGTGTTTCCGCTCGGCTCCGAAAAGACCATCGAGAAGGTGCTGAGCGAGCATCAGGCCGGCATCTTTGCCGTCGACGTGGTCTATTCCGGCGGCACCCAGCAGATGGTGTACGACCTGCTGCCGAACAACAACATCGTCAATTACGTGCCGGGTTACCTGAAGGATCGCATCGACGAGAAGTTTCGCGAGCCGCTTCTGACGCAGAACATCGAGGCCTTCGCCATCACCTACAACGGCGAGGTGAACGCCACCCCGCCTATAAAGAACATCTGGGAGCTGACGGAGCCGAAGTGGAAGGGGCGCTTCATCATGAAGGCGCCGATCGGCTCGGCCACGACGACGACGGCGCTGGCCGCCTTCATCGAGCGCTCCGACGAGCTGGACAAGGCCTATGAGGCCTATGCCGGCAAGAAGATCGAGCTGTCCGAAGGCGTCGAGAATGCGGGCTACGAGTTTCTGCACCGGGTGCTCGCCAACGATGTCGTGATCCAGTCGAACAGCGGCAAGCTCGCCGAGGCTTCGGGCAAGGCCGGTCAGAAGACACCGCCGATCACGCTCGCGCCGATGGCCTATCTGACCCGCAACGACACCGACGGCTACGTCAACGTCCCGGCCTACGACCTCGTCCCGTCCGGCATCGTCACCTACCCCAACTTCGTCGCCGTGGGCGGCCAGGCGCCGCATCCGAACGCCGCCAAGCTCTTCATCGCCTTCATGATGGGATCGAAGGATCTCAACAAGGACGCGCAGTTGAAGGCGCCGTTCCGCGAAGGGGACGCCGGCAAGCTGCTCCAGGGCATGGGTCCGTTCTTCCGGATCGGAACCTTCTCGCCGCGCAACGACGTGCCGATGCCGCCGAATGGCGAGCGCTGGCCGACGGCTACGAAATGGCAGGCATCCCCGGAGTTCGTTCGCGACAATGTCGCCAAGCTGAACGACTTCTGGCTTTCGCGCGCAAACTAAGATGAAGCGGCCCAACCCTGGGGGATCCTCGATGAACGAGATTGAGCTGAGGTCTGTTACCAAGACCTACGGAGGTCACCTGGCGATCCCAGGGCTCGACCTGGACGTCGCGAAAGGCAGTTTCGTGACATTGCTGGGTCCCTCGGGTTGCGGCAAGACCACAACGTTGCGCATTATCGCCGGGCTGGAGCAGGCTTCTGCCGGCCGACTGTCGCTCGGCGGGCGGTGCGTCTATTCCAGTGAAGACGGCATCTTCGTGCCGCCGGAAAAGCGCGGCCTGGGCTTCATCTTTCAGAGCTATGCCCTGTGGCCCAACATGAAGGTGGCGCGCAACATCACCCTGGCGCTCACCGAGGCGCGCATGCCCGCAACCGAGGTCAACAGCAGGCTCGAGGATGCGCTCTCGAAAGTGCAGCTGAAGGGCCTGGAAGATCGCTATCCGTCCGAACTCTCGGGCGGGCAGCAGCAGCGCGTGGCGGTCGCACGATTGATTGCCGCCCGCAATTCGATCCTGTTGATGGACGAGCCGCTGTCGAACCTCGACGCCAAGCTGCGCACCGAAATGCGCAAGGAGCTGAAGAGGCTGCATGCGGAGCTGGATGCGACGACGATCTATGTCACCCACGATCAGGTCGAAGCGTTGACCATGTCGGACGTGATCGTGGTGATGAAGGACGGCAAGATCGCGCAGCAGGGCACGCCGCACCAATTGTATCACGAACCGGCCAACCTGTTCGTCGCCGAGTTTATCGGCGACCCGAAGATCAACATCCTTCCCGGTCACGTCGGTGGCGACGCGCGCGGGCCGCGGGCGATGTTTGCCGACTTCAGCATGCCGCTCGACGAGGGCGTCGACGTCGATGGTCCGGTGACCTTTGCCATCAGACCTGAGCATGTCGAAATCCACACAAGGCCGGCTGCGGGGGCCGTTGCGGCTGTCGTCGACATCGTGCAGCCGATGGGCTCGCAGACGATCATTTCCTTGATGGTGCATGGCCACCCCATCACCGCCCTGATCCCGAAATTCGCGCAGGATCTCGGGCAAAGGGAGGTCTGGATCTCCTTCAATCCGGAGCACATCCTGGTCTTCGACAGGGATCAGCGCCTGTGCGCAAGGCGCAAGACGGTGGCGCTGCGCAGCTACGGCGTCATTCCCTAGCCGGCGGCGGACGAAGTCCAAATCAGGCGTCAAGGGACATGATCTCCGTCATGTCCGTCGCACGCTGAAGGCCAGGCTTCCACTGGCCCTAACACAACGGTTCTGCCGCTGGGCAGTCCATTCAGGCCGCAGGCACTCCTGCGACCTCTGCCCAACAACGGGAACATGGCTATGATTTTTTCCACCGGCGACGCTCTTTCCGTCGTGCACATCATGCGCGAGGTTGCGCGAACGGAGATCCTGCCGAGCTGGCGCAATCTGTCACCAGGCGCTGTCCGGTTCAAATCGTCGATCCACGATATCGTCACGGATGCCGACGAGGCCGCCGAAAGGGCCATCAGCGAGAAGCTGCGGGCGCGTTTTCCGGGCGCGACCGTCATCGGCGAGGAGGCAAGTGCTGCCAATCCGGCGCTGCTTGAGCGCATTTGCGAAGCCGAGTTCGCCTTCATCGTCGACCCGATCGACGGCACCAAGAATTTCTCGGCCGGGCTGCCGCTCTTCGGCGTCATCGTCGCGATCGCCGTCAAGGGCGAGGTGGTCGCCGGTTTCATTCTCGACCCGGTCGGCGACGACGTCGCCATCGCCCTGCGCGGCGAGGGGGCCTGGATCGAAATGCCCGATGGCCGGCGCAACGACCTGCATGTGGCGCAAGCCGCACCCCTGCACGATATGGTCGGTTGTGTCGCCTGGCACCAGCTGATCGGCACGACGAAGACGACGCTCTTGAGCAACCTTGCCAAGGTCCGGGCGGCCCCGAGCTATCGCTGCGGGGCGCATGAGTACCGGATGATCGCAGCCGGGCACTATCATTTCCTGCTCCAGGGCAAGATCATGCCGTGGGACCATGCCGCCGGCTGGCTGATCCACCGCGAGGCCGGCGGCTTTGCCGCGCGGCTGGACGGCTCGCCCTACAACGCCGCGACCCATAGCGGCGGCATTCTGTGCGCGCCGGACGAAGACAGCTGGCATCTGTTGCAGAGCGCACTCTTCGATGCGTCGGCAGACAACCGCCCCGTGTCGCCGACCGAACTCGGCGGGCTGAAAAGCAGGCGGCGATGAGACGCCCCCGGCCATACCGATGTCGGCTGCTTGCCTGCCCGGTTGGCGGTCTGTGCGTCGCGCGCCCTGCGCCAAACCGACACCTGCATGCAGACGCTTCGTCCGGCAGGATTTCACCCGGGCGTGATCGCCCTATCGCAGCTCCAGATACCAAAGGACAATTGTGGCAACGATGACACTTTCTGCTTTGACCATTTGTGGAATTGAAGAACTTCCCGCACAGAAGGATCGAGACGTCACGCACGTGCTGTCCATCCTTGACCCGCAGCATCCCGGCGTCGGCGCGTTCGACAGCTATCCCGCCCACAGCAGAACCACCCTGCACTTTCACGACATCATCGACCCCGAGCCGGGCAAGCTCATGCCGCAGCCCGAGCATATCGAAGCGATCATCCGGTTCGGCGCCGGTTTGGCAGATGCAGGCGGCGAACATCTCCTGGTGCACTGCCACAAGGGGATCTCGCGATCGACAGCCGCCATGCTGACCCTGATGGCGGCCGCCAGCCCTGAGCAGGCGGCTGACGACCTGTTCGCTAGGCTGTCGGAAATCCGCCCGCAGGCGTGGCCGAGTTCGCTGATGGTCCGGCTTGCCGACGAACAGCTTGACCGGCGTGGCAGTCTCGTCGCAGCGCTCCGCCGCCACTACGGCCGGCAGATCGCCGAGAGACCGCACTATGTCGACTTCATGACCGGCATCGGCCGGCGCGCTGAGGTGGAGATGGCAGAGGCGGCGCGCTGACGGCAAGGTTTCTGCCGAGCGGCCGCGCCCAGGATCGCCGCATAAGGCGCCTTGCGTGCTCGTGGCGCATCGGGAAACGGCTAGCACTCGAACATCGCGCGCATCGTCCGGCCGAGTGTTCGCCCCGACGCCCGCGAAAAGCGGCCCCGACATCCGGATAACACATCACCCGCGCATCGGATCTGATACGCGGGTGATGACCGTTTCTGCCTGGGACATTGCGCAAATCGTTCCCGATTTGCGCAATGTCGAAAGTGTTGATCAGGCCGCTCAGAAATCGAACGAGCTGGAGATCATGAAGGTGCGTGGTGCACCGGCGGCAAGGAAGCCGCGGGCAGACGAAGCCCAGTAGTTCTCGTTGAACACGTTCTGAACGGTCGCCCGGATTTCCACTGGCTTGCCGTTTTCGCGTGCGAAGGAATAGCGCGCGCCGAGATCGACCCGCGTCCAGTCCTGCACCTTCTGCGTGTTCTTCTGGTCGTAGTAGGTGCTGCCGGTGTAGACGATGCGACCCGTGAGGGTGAGGTCCTCGACCCAGGGCGTATCGTATTCGCCGTAAAGGCTGATCGCCGTCTTCGGAACGCCGGGGACGCTATTGCCGTCGAGCAAGCCGCCTTGCGTCTTCGCCAGTTCCGCGTCCATGAAGGTAATGCCGCCGAGCAGCCGAACGCCGTCGACCGGTTCACCGTAGGCAGACAGCTCGAGACCACGGTTCACCTGGAGGCCGTCCACCGCGAAGACGGGTTTCGCAACGCCCGGTACAACACTCGTAAAACCGCTTGGCTGCCGGATCTCGAACAGCGCTGCGCTCAGCATCACGTCTCCAAGATCGTACTTGACGCCGATTTCCTTCTGCTTGTTGACGACGGCGGGGAAGATCTGGCCGCTGTTTTCAGCGACAGACGGGGCTGTCAGGCCCTCTGTCAGGGCCTCCACGTAGTTGGCATAGACCGACAGACTGTCGGTCACGTTTACGACGGCTGCAACGGCAGGGCTGAACCGGGAATCCTTAAAGAAATAGTTCCGTTCGCCAACCGGCGCCAATGGAAATCCCGGGCGCGTGTTGAAGGCTTGCGAGCGTATATGCTGGTAGCGCCCGCCAACCGTCAGCTGGAAGCGGTCTTCGGCGAACGAAAGCGTGTCGGAGATCGCAAGGCTGGTGGTCAGCAGATCTGCAAATGGGTGCAGGTCGTTCGAGCGCGGGAGTCCGGCCGTGCTCACGGAACCATCAGGCAGGTAGGTCGGGTTGTAGATGTTGGTCGGGTAGCTCGGGAAACTCAAGGCCCGTGGATTGAAGCGACCGCGGTTGTTCGCGTTGTGCGTCCTGCTCACGGACACGTTGAGCTGGTGACCGATTGCCCCCGTTTCGAAGGCCGAACGGATGCCGACCTCACCCGAAAAACCCTGGATTTCCTGCGGATTGTAGCCGAAATCTACCTGCGCATCACCGGGCTTCGGGCTCACAAGCCTTATATCGCCAAATGTATAGGACGAGCTCAGGAAGTCTTCGCGGTACTGGCTGACGCCGCCGGCAGCGTAGATCGTGGTGTTGTCAAGTACGTCGAACTCGATACGGCCGGCGGCCATATTGTGCTCGCTGTCGTGGTATTCGAACGGATTGGAGGTGTTGATCCGGCCGTCAGGTGCCTTCGGAATCTCGATCCCCGTTGCCGCCGCATTGAACAACGAGGTTGGCGCGTTGAGGTTCTGCTTGGAATGGTTGAGGTCGAGCGATGCGCGAACCCGGTCGCCACGATAGTCGAGGCCGAGCGAAAGCACACCAATCTCGTTCTCGTTGTGATCAAGCGCCGTGTCGCCGCCGCGATAGGAGCCGTTAAAACGCACGCCCCATTCGCCTTCCGGCCCGAAGCGGCGGCCGACATCGAGATGGGACCACAGCTGTGAATCCGAGAGATACGTGGTCGTGAGCCGCGTCAGCGGCTCGTCGGTCGCGCGCTTGGGCACAAGATTGATGGTGCCCCCGACACGGCCGAGGCCACCATTCACCAGGGCGGTCGGACCTTTGAGGATTTCGACCCGCTCGATTCCTTCAAGCGGGCTGCGCCGCGGATTGACGATGTAGAAAAGCCCGTCATAGGCGGTGTCCAGATTGGTCACCGAGAAGCCGCGGATGAAGAAGGAATCGCGTTCGCTGAAGGTCGGCGCGTCCTGGCGCACGGAGGGGTCGTTGATGGTGATATCGGCAATGGACCGGGCCTGCTGATCGCGGATCAGCTTCTCGGTGTAGCCCGTGATGCTGAATGGCGTTTCCTTGACCGGGCGGTTGCCGAGCGCTCCGAGCTGCGCGCCGGTCGCCACCTGGCCACCGGCATAGGGAGCCGAAGGCTGACCGATCGTGCCGGTTTCGGGCGGCTGGCCGCCAGTCTTGCCGACGACCACGATGGCGTCCAGCTTCGTCGTCCCGTTCGCACTGGACGCAGTCTCGCTCTGGACCGCGGCCTTTACCCGATCCGTCCGGCGTGCTTCCTGAGCAAGCGCCGGCACCGCAGATATTGCCAGCAGCGAAACACCGGCAAGAGCGGCGTTGCGCCGTCCGCGCGAAACGAAGTTGAACTTACCCCTCGACATACTCTAACCCCTAAATTCCCTGTTAACGTAAAACTCTTCTGCGGCCGCGCGTGCAGGGCCGATGCCCTCGCTTGCGTTGCAAGCCGACGGTTGTTTGCCAGTCGAATTGACGTGTCTCGTCGAAGGCTATGGGTTCGATTTCGCCATGGTCCGCTTCGCAATGGAGCGGCGGACGTCGCCTTCATGCGCAGTCATGTCTACCGACAGACCGGCCTGGTTCGCAGCAGCTCGCTTCGGCTGAGCGGCAATGCGATGTGTCCCGAAAACGCTGCAAGTGCTGTCTCTGTTCGCCGCTTGCGTTGCGTGGAACGGGGGCGGCGATGACGGGTCGCTCGGTCTGCCGAAACAATCGCGCATCTGGTTGACATGAAAATCGCCGCCTCGAAACTATAACGATACCAATGACATAAAACTTGATTTTTTTAGTAAACTCTTCGCACCTATAGCCGAATTCGATTTGACGTCCATAGACTTCCTGCAGAAACATTGCCGCTTTACGGTAAACCGATCCCTTGTCCACAACCGACGGGGGTGGCGGACGGATCGCGCGGCAGAACACCCGGAAATCAACTCCGAGCCGTCGAAATGCGGGCTGGGCAACTGTGTTTATAGACCGGCTGCGGGTGCAAGCCGGCCGCCCGGGCGCCCATGGAACCAGGGGTCGACGCTCATGGGCATCAGGCTGTCGCCGCTGGCCCGACCGACCTGCCGAAAGCCCGATGTAAAACGCCGGGGTCCCTCAGTATGACGTCGGCGGTGATCGTACCCATGGCGGAAATGCCGTTGCCGGGGTGGCAATGGGGGCCTGTCATATAGAGCCCGCGGATCGGGGATTTGTACTGCGAGTAACCCGGGAAGGGCCGAAAGGCGCCCCATCGCGCCAGGGTGCGCTCGCCGCCGGTCGGGCTGCCATTCACAAAGGAGCGGTTGTCGCGAAACAGATCTTCCGGCGTGTGGACGACGGAGTTGATTATGTTGCCGTCGTCGAGGTTGGTGACGTGCTTGCGCACTTCGCTCAACATCGTCTCGCCGAAGGCTTCCTTCACGTCATCCCATTTTTGGCCTGATCGCAGCTTCGACGGCACCACGGTGTCGAGTGACAAGATGTGTTTTCCCGCCGGTGCCCTGCTTGGATCGCGTATCGTCCAGTTGACATAGACGGGACAGGGCTCGCTCGGGCCTGCGGTCGAAGAACACATCGGTCGCTTCGGCTTTCGAGTAAGCCCATTCGTATAGGAGTGTCTTCCCGTGTGTCGCCGCACTGAGCACAACCTAGAATGTTGATTTAATGTACATTAAATTTATGGAATTTATTTTCTTCAATCTCCGACCACCACAGGCGATGTTCTGATCCGTGATCAGAGCATCCAGGGGAGAATTTCATGACTGCTATTTCGGGCATCAAGGCCCTTTCGGCCATTGTCGTTTCTACAACGCTGTTTGCCGGCTCGGTCCAGGCGTCTGACGCACTCGTCGACGCGACATGGCTGCAGGAAAATCTGGCAAACCCGAAAGTTCGGGTCTTCGAGGTTAGCGTCGACACCGGCGTCTACGAGCGCGGTCACATTCCGGGCGCTGCGCATCTCAATTGGCATACGGATCTCGTCGATCCGCAGAAGCGCGACGTTGCCAGCCGCGAGGCTTTCGAAAAACTGCTTCGCGATGCCGGTGTCGACAAGGACACGACGATTGTTCTTTACGGCGACAACAACAATTGGTTTGCCGCCTGGGGCGCGTGGGTGTTCGAGGTCTATGGTCTCGGCAACCAGGTGAAGCTTCTCGACGGCGGACGCAAGCTTTGGGAAGCCAAGGGGCTGCCGCTCGACACGACCTTGCCGGATCATGCCGATTCGACCCTTGCCCTTGCCGACCGCGACAACTCGGTGCGGGCGCGGTTCGTCGACGTCGTTGCGGTTGCAGAGGGAAAGCATGACATCAAGCTCGTCGATATCCGCTCCGCCGACGAATATGCCGGCAAGATCTTTGCCCCCGAGGGCGTCAAGGAACTTTCTGTCCGGGCCGGCCATATCCCCGGCGCGGTGAACGTACCGTGGGGCAAGATCGTCAACGAGGATGGCACCTTCAAATCGGCCGACGACATCAAGGCGATCTATGCGGAAAAGGGCGTCGACGGCTCGAAGCCGGTCATCACCTATTGCCGCATCGGTGAGCGGTCGAGCCACACCTGGTTCGCGCTGAAGAAGATCCTTGGCTACGACGTGCGCAACTATGACGGTTCCTGGACCGAATACGGAAACGCGGTCGGCGTTCCCGTCAACAACATTGCCGGAACGGTCTGGACCGGCAAGTAGTCGCAGCCTTCAGCCGACGCGGTTGTTGTTGTCCGCGTCGGCGACAGGCACGGCCGGGCGGCCGCCACCAAGGTCCGCCCGCATCGTCGTTTTCAGTCGCAGGATCGCCATGTCCCTCTTCGTGCCGCGTCTCGTTGCCGCCATCATCCTCCTTGTCCTGGTTTTCTGGAGTGTCTGGCTGGCGACGGATGCCGCAGGAAGGACGCTGTCATTTTCGCTTCTGGCAGGCACTGCATTCGGCATCGTCCTGCAACGCGGGCGGTTCTGCTTCCTGTGCAACCTGCGCGATTTCGTCGACAGGCGCGACGCGTCGGGTGTGATCGCCATTCTGGTCGCGCTTGCCGCCGGCATCGTCCTCTATCAGGCCGTGCTGGGTGCCTGGGTGCCGGTGCCGCAGCCCGGCCGGTTGCCGCCGTCAGCGCATGTGGGGCCCGTCGGCATTGTGCTTGCCATTGCAGCCCTGGTGTTCGGGGTGGGCATGGCGCTCTCCGGATCTTGCCTTTCGGCGCATTTCTATCGGCTCGGCGAAGGCGCCTTCGGTTCGCTCGCCGCTCTCGCGGGCGCAGGCCTCGGTTTCCTGATCGCATTTTCCACCTGGGAAAAGCTCTACGTCCTGACCGTCTTCGACGATCCGGCGATCTGGCTGCCGGGCGAGTTCGGCTACGCGGCTGCGAGTGTGCTCGCGCTTGCGGCCCTCGCTGTGATCGCGGTGGCGGTCCTGCGCCATGGAGCGCCGCCGGCCAAAGCCGATGTGCTGGTCGTCTCGCCCATCGACGCCCTGCTGGTGCGGCGCTGGCCGCCGGTCGTTACCGGCCTGATTGTCGCTGCGATCAGCGCCTTTGCCTATCTGCGCGTTGCGCCGCTCGGCGTCACTGCCGAACTCGGCAGCCTCGTTCGCACCGCGGCCGCACCCTTTGGGCTCGCGCCGCAGAGCCTCGTCGGCCTCGATACGGTTCGGGGCTGCATCAGCCTGGTGAAGACGGCCATCCTGTCGCCCAACGGCGTGTTCGTTCTCGCACTGGTGTGCTCGAGTTTCGCCGCCGCGCTGGCGGCCGGGCGCTTCCGTCCCTCATGGCCGGCCCCTGCGGGTCTGCTGGCACGTTTTCTCGGTGGCCTCCTGATGGGATGGGGCGCGATGACCGGCCTTGGCTGCACTGTCGGCGTGCTTTTGTCGGGCATTCATGCCGGGGCGCTATCCGGTTGGGTTTTCCTCGCCTTCTGCACGATTGGCGCCGTCATCGGCCTTGCCGGCATGCGCCGGTTTGCGGCGTGGCGCGGGCGCTGACGGGCCAAGGGGTCTCGTAACACCTTCATAGCGCTTAGCAATTTGCCTCGGCCGCCCACAAAAATATGATTGCAATTCTCATGTATTGAAACTATCAAGCGTGGCGCGATGCGGGGCGAAGCGCTTCCATGCCGATGTCGGTTCCCGGCGCATCGCAGTTGACCGCAATTCCATCCTGCGCCGCCGTCTCGTCGCATCGACTGACCGAAAATGAACCATGAACACTATGACGACTGGCTTACTCTGTATGCGGACCAGCGACGATCCCTTGTCGACTATGCGACCAAGCTGACGGGCCTGCGTGACGTTGCCGAGGACATGGTGCAGGAAGCGTTCACCATCTGCCTGGCGCGCAATGACCGCGACTACAAGATCACCAAGGTCTTTCTCTATACGGTCGTCAAGAACCTGGTGCGCAATCGTCATCGGCATCTTGGCGTGCGGCGGGCCGGGCACCCGGAAGATTATCCGTGGTGGGCGCGATACCAGCGGACGGGCACGCCGGAAGCCCAAGTGCTGATCCTCGAGCGCGCCCGGCTTGCGGCGCGCGCCATCGAGGAACTACCGCCGAGAACGCGCGCCGTGGTCGAGCTCTATCGTTTCGAAGGGCTCACGCTCCAGCAGACGGCCTCGCAGCTCGGCATTTCCGTCGCAACGGCCCATCGGCTGCTGAAGGAAGCGATGGAGTGCCTGTGGGATCGGCTGGATTTCGACGGATAGAGTGCCCATGATGCCGGACACGGAGGCCTCGCCAAACCGCCTGGTTCGGGAGTTCAGCGAAAAGCAGGCGGCCATCGCCCGAAAATTGAGGTCTGGAACCATCGGCCTATGACAGCAAGCACAGCAGAGGACGGCGCTGCCCACCTCAAGGACGAAGCGTTCGAGTGGTTGATCCGGTTGAACGATACGCCGGACGCTCCCGGCTTGCGCGACGAGTTCGAGCGCTGGCTCGCGCGCTCGCCGGCGCATGCCGAAGTCTGGGACAGAGCCTGCGCGATGTGGGCGGCCATGGGGGAGGCCCAAGGTCACCTTCAATCACAAAACGTTTCCGTGCCCACCGTCCCGCATGCGCGCCCGCAACGGCGTTGGATCAGCGGCGCTGTCGCCGGGATCGCTGCTGCCGTCTGTCTTGCCTATATCGCCGGGCCCGCGCTGCTGCTGCAATGGAGTGCGGACTACCGAACGCGGACCGCCGAGACCCGGGAGGTCATCCTTGAGGATGGCAGCCGGATCGAACTTGGGCCTGAGAGTGCCTTCGCGTCGGAGTTTACGGCCGGATCGCGAACCGTGCGATTGCTGGCTGGCGAAATCTACCTGGACATTGTCCATGACGCATCCCGGCCATTCCACGTGGTATCTCGCGATCTCGACGTTCGCGTGCTCGGCACGGCCTTCAATGTCAGGGTGAGCGAGGAGGGGACGCAAGTTGGCGTGGAGCGTGGGGAGATCGAAGCCAGGGGCGCTGTGGCCGGCCATGCGATCGACGAAACGCTTGCACCCGGTGACCTGGTCTCCGTCGACAGGCGGACCGGCGAAACCCGCAGGGAAGCGATCGCACCGGATGCCATCGGGGCGTGGCGCAGTCAGCGCCTGATCGTTTCGGACGCGACGATCGGGTCGGTCATCGAGCAGATTGGCCGTTACCACCCATCCTGGATCGTTGCCCCGGATCAAGGCTTCGCAGACAGGCGCGTGACCGGCATTTTCACGCTCGCGGATCCCGACAAGGCATTGCTGGCGCTGGTAGCGCCGCATGGCGGAAAGGTCAGGAAGATATCGCCCTACATGCGGGTCGTGACCGGGTTCTGAAAAATCTTTCTGTAAAAATTCAACTTTTCGCGTTCGTCGCGAAAAAAATCGACGTGCCAAGTGTTCCACATTTGAAGGTGCCGGGCTGAGGCGCCAGAAATGGGGAGACGACGGACACAATGGCGTTCAAGACAGTTCATCGCAAGATCGCAACCAGGCACGAAAGAGCGCGCGTTGCGCTCTTCCTGGCCTCGACCGCCATGGTCCTGGCGTTGGCCGTCCCGCGCGCCGCAGCGCAAGCTGAGCCGGCGCCATCGGCGGCCGCACAGCAGGGCCAGATCAAGACCTTCGACATTCCCGAACAACCGTTGAGCCGCGCGCTTCTCGCCTTCAACCGCCAATCGGGCGTCCAGGTCTCGCAGGTCTCCGGTGCGGTTGCGGGCGATGTCACGGCGCGTGCCGTTGCCGGCCGCATGACGGCTGCCGAAGCGCTCCGGCGTTTCCTGAGCGGCACCGGCATCAGCTTTCGGTTCGTCAGCGCCGACGTCGCGGTGATCGATGCAACGCTGCCGGGGCACACCAGCTCAGGCATAGACGATGGCTCGACGGTACTCGATCCCATTGTCGTCACGGGCAGGGGCATCTCCGGCGAACAGACGTACACGACGCCTGCCGAGTACTATGTCGTTGACGCCGAGATGCTCGAGCGCGTGCCGGTCACCAGCCCCGGAGACATCCTGAAAGGCGTGCCGGGGGTTCTCGCCAGCAACAACCGGTCATCACCGGCCATCGAGCCGATGATCCGCGGCACGCAGGGATCAGGCCGCATCGCCCTGATCGTCGATGGCGTCGAGAATTCCTCGCATACCTACAAGGGCTACTCGGGCAACGCGCAGAACTTCTACATCGATCCCGACTTCATCAGTGGCTACACGGTGGACAAGGCCACCTCGCGCAAGGGCGGCGATGCCATCAGCGGCACCATCGAGATGCGCACGGTCGAGGCCGACGAACTGATCTTCGGCGACAAGAACTGGGGTGTGCGCACGCAGGTCGGCGTCGGCAGCAACGCCGACGACGGAAGCCGCTACGACAGCTGCACGCAGGCGCCATCGCTGCAGCCGGCGCATTGCCCCAGGCCCGCGTTGTTTCCCTTCGATCCGGCTGTGCGCAAGGGCATCCCGGATCATGACTATTCCACCAGCGTTGCCGCCGGTTGGCGCGCAAACGACATCTTGTCCTTTGTCTTCGGCTATTCGCACCGCGAATCCGGAAATTATAGTGCCGGCAGCAATGGCACCCTGATGCGCAAGTACCTGATGCCGCCGGGTTTCCCCGAGATGCCGGCGGTGCCGATCACCGCCTACGAGCCCGGCGCGGAGATTTTTGGCACCTACAACAAAAGCGACAACACCCTCTTCAAGACCAGGGCTGAACTGGAGGACGGTCACGAATTGTCACTGGTGTTCAGCCGGATGGACATCTGGAACGGCAATATCCGCAGCGCCGGCAACATGGCCGGCGGATTCGATCCCTATTACCACCCGGCAACGACGGAGCAGAACAATGTCGGCCTGGAGCATCGCTGGAACCCGCAGGAAGGCGGCCTGATCGACCTGCGCACCAAGCTCTGGCGCGGCAAGCTCGAAGAGCACCGGTTCTTGACCGGCCTGTCACGCGAAACGTCAAACACCGGCATATCGGTTGCAAACACCAGCCTGTTCAGCATCGCGGACCACGAGGCCCAGCTCGATATCGGCATCTACGGCGCAAGAGAGGATCTGAAGGGAGAGCGCGGCCTGCCTGACAGCGCGTTCGGCGGCGACTGGCAATTCGCCGAGGGGCGGATGGACAGGCTTTCCACGTTCTCGACCCTTGCTGTGGACGTGACGTCCTGGCTGCGGCTCGAGGGTGGCGTGCGCAACGATCGCGCGCATTTCAGCCGCAACCTGCCGGATCCGCTGCCTGCCAACGACAGCGGTGTCGATGATGCCCGCTACTCGGCCACCACCGGACATGTGCGCGCCGCGTTCGATCTGCCCTTTGAGGGCGCCGCCGGCTACGTGGGTTACAGCGAAGGCTGGCGTGCGCCGTCGATGCGCGAGATCGGGTTGTTCGGTGCCAACCCCGACGGTTCCGCCATCCGCCCGGAACGCAAGCGCGGCATCGAATTCGGAGCGAGCTATTCCGGCAACGACGTCTTTCGCGACGGCGATTTCCTGGGCGGCAAGCTCGGCTACTTCGACAACCGCTATACCGACTATATCACCGGCAACGGCTTCATCCCCGGCTATGCCAACATGCCGAGCCTGACGCATCGCGGGCTTGAGCTATCGCTGCGCTATGACGCGAACCAGTTTTATGCCGAATACGGGCTGACCCATTATCTCAAGGCCGAGATCTGCGGCTCGCCGCACGCGCCGGAACTCAACGATATGGTCGGCTGCGACGGAGGCTATGGCGCGCTCGGCGATATCATCGGCATTCATGCGGTGCCGAAGAACCTGCACAACCTGACTGTCGGCGGCCGCTTCTTCGATGAGGCGCTGGATGTCGGCATGCGCGTGACCCATGCGACCGACACGGCCTTCAATCTCAAGGTCCTGGGCAGCACCAGCGTCGAGAACTTCGCGCCGCCCTTCACCACGGTGGACCTCTATGCCAAGCACAAGATCAACGACTGGGTGCAACTGGCCGTGAGCGTCGAGAACCTAACCGACCGCTTCTATCTGGACGCAGCGACCGGTGTCGCCAACGCAGTACCGGCGCCCGGCCGGACATTCCGGATCAGCCTTACCAATCGGTTCTGAAACCTGGCAACGACGCAAATGGGGGTGTGGCGCGATCAAGCGACGCGCCCTTACCCTTCGCGGCGCTGGCGCGCCTGTCTGTCTCGGTCGATCGTCGATCAGACAGAACTGCGTGCGCTGGAATGGCATTCTCTGCGGCACCTGGCGGCGCGCTGGGGCGGGAGCGTCAGTGCCCGTATCCGCGCCGCCCGTCCGATGGCCGAGCTTTGGTGCACGCGGGCGGTCGTTTGGCCAGGCAGGACGCTCTGGATATCCGGGCGGCGACAACGGCTGCGTGTTGAAGTTTAATTCTATGTAATGCATAGGTTTCCGGCGTATCATTCCGGAGTGCGGTCATGCCCGTTGCCAGCCTTGCCATGTATGTCAGCCCGCCGCCGCTCTACGAGGCGACGCGGCTGTTCTGGCGCGCGCTCGCACAGCGCATTCGCGGCCATGGCCTGGAGGCGCCCGAAGCACTCGACGAGGATCTTCACTACGACGAGGCCTGGCTCCGCCCGGATCTGCTGTTCGGCCAGACCTGCGGCTATCCCTATGTCCGGCAATTGCGCGGGAAGGTGCAACTGGTCGCGACCCCCGTTTATGGCTTTCCCGGCTGCGACGGCCCGCTCAATGGCAGTTTCATCGTCGTCAATACCGGTTCGTCGGCGACATCGATCGCGGATTTGAGAGGCGGTCGCGCGGCGATCAACGCGTCGGGCAGCAATTCCGGCTACAACCTGTTTCGGGCTTTCGTGGCGCCTCATGCGGTGGATGGCCGGTTCTTCGCCAGCGTCCTGCAGACGGGCGGGCATCGCGCCAGCATGGAGGCGGTGTCGAGCGGGGCTGCGGATGTCGCGGCGATCGATTGCGTGACCTTCGGCAACACGCAGCGCTTCGAGCCCGATCGTGTCGCCGGTCTCCGTATCCTGGCAGAAACGGCCAAGGGACCCGGCCTGCCTTTCATCACGGCCGCATCGACTCCGGCCAGAGACCTGGTGATCCTGCGTCGCGCGTTGGCGGAAACGATCGCCGACCCGGCCCTTGCCGAGGTTTGCGACACCCTCTCGCTTCAAGGCATCAGCCTGCTCGGCGATGCCGATTACGAGACACTCGCCGCATTCGACCGGGATGCCGCGGGCCGGGGCTATCCCACGCTCGCCTGAAGTGCGGCCGGCAATTTGCCGGCCAGCGGATGACCGCATCAAGGCGCTTCGCGGGCACTCGCATTAGTCTATAGATTATATAGATAAATATTTCAGCCGCTGCCGTTCAAACGCAATGGCTTTCCCCGGTTTGCCGTTTGATTGCAAAGCGATACGGCGCGGCGGAAGCGGTCGGGCATTTATATTGCCGCCCGAATGCCATCGTTCATGCCCGCCGGAAACCGCCTCATGCACAATTCCCAGTCGGAAGCACCCCTTCCTCCATTTTCGATGCTGAGCACCCTTGCTCGCGTCGAATGGCAAACCGTCGCGCTCGCGCTGGTCATCTATGGCGGCTTTCTCGCGGTGACATGGTTCTGGCAATCACTGCCCGTCGTCGCCGTGATTGCGCTTGGCGGCTGGCTGGTGGCCTGGCATGGATCCCTGCAGCACGAGCTCATTCACGGGCATCCCACCCGCAGCCGCGTGATCAACGACGCGATCGCCTGGCCGCCGCTGTCTCTCTGGCTGCCCTATGCCATCTATCGCGAGGGGCACTTGACGCACCATCGCGACGAGCACCTGACCGATCCGATCGAGGATCCGGAATCCTCCTATTTCACCCAGAGCGCTTGGGAACGCATGGGGGCCGCCGGCCGGCTGCTCGCGGCCTGGAACACCACCTTGCTCGGCCGACTGACGCTCGGGCCGATGGTGATGATCGTCAGCTTTCTTGCGCAGGAAGCCGCGCTCGTGCGTGATGACGACCGGCAGCGCGCAGCACTCTGGCTCAGGCACGCGATCGGCGTGGCCGTCGTTCTTACCTGGGTCGTCGCGGTGTGCGGCATGCCGCTCTGGCTCTATCTGGTCGGCTTCGTCTATGTCGGCGCGGCGCTGAGCCGGCTGCGCTCCTATGCCGAACATCGTTACGCCGACCATCATGACGAGCGCACGGCGATCGTCGAGAACAGCCGGCTGTTCGGGCTTCTGTTTCTCTACAACAATCTCCATGTGCTGCATCACCAGCGGCCCGGCGTGCCCTGGTACCGGATCCCCTTGCTCTATCGCCGGCATCGCCAGACGCTGATCGCCGCCAATGGTGGCCTTGTCTACGACGGCTATCTCGAGGTCGCCCGGCGTTACCTGTTGAGCCCCCACGACGATCCGCGTCATCCGTTGCACAGGCACGCTCCGGAGCCGACGGAAAGCCGCTCGGCCGAACCGGTCGAAATCACCGCATAGCTTCGGCCAGGGACGTGTCGCGGGGACACTTGGGTGGCTACCGATCGAAAGGCGCGTCAGGTCAACTCTTCCGGCATGAAGCCGCCCGTCTGGCGTTTCCACAGGCGGGCAAACAGACCGTCCCGCTCGATCAGCTCGTCCGGCCTGCCTTCTTCGACGATGCGCCCTTCATCGACCACGACGATGCGGTCCATCATCGCGATGGTCGAGAGCCGATGCGCGATGGCGATCACCGTCTTGCCTTCCATCACCAGGTCGAGCTTTTCCTGAATGGCGGCTTCCGATTCGCTGTCGAGGGCGGATGTGGCCTCGTCGAGCACGAGGATCGGTGCGTCCTTCAACAGGACGCGGGCGATCGCGACGCGCTGTCGCTGGCCACCGGAAAGCTTGATGCCGCGGTCGCCGACGAAGGCGCCATAGCCCTTGCGTCCTTCGCCATCGGCCAGATCGGCAATGAACAGGTCGGCCCTGGCCGTCCTTGCCACCTCTTCGACCTCGTCCTGCGTCGCCTCGGGACGGCCGTAGCGGATGTTGTCGCCGACCGAACGATGCAGCAGGGCCACGTCCTGGGCGATGACCCCGATGTTGCGACGAAGGCTCGCCTGGCTCACATCGCGGATATCCTGGCCGTCGATGGTGATCGCGCCCTGTTCGATGTCGTAGAAGCGCAGCAAAAGGTTGACGATCGTTGTCTTGCCGGCCCCGGAGAGGCCGACCAGGCCGACCTTTTCCCCCGGCCGGACCGTCAGCGACAGACCGTCGATCACGGACTTTCCGGACTTGTAGGCAAAAGACACGTCCTGGAAGCGGATCTCGCCGCCGTGGACCGCAAGGCTCGTTGCTCCAGGCCGATCGATGATGGTCGGCGGCGTCGTCATGACGGGCATCGCATCCTTGATCGTACCGATCGCCTGAAAGATTTGCTGGCCCATCTGCAGGAAGGTGAAGGTGTGCGCCGACAGCCGCTGCAGGATATAGACGGCCCCGACGAACTCGCCGACGGTGAGATAACCGTCGACCAGGCCGGAGAAACCGATCGAAAGCATGGCCAGCCAGAGGGCCATGTTCATCGCCACGACCGTCAGTTCCGACGTGCGGTAGATGCGCTGTTCGCTATGCTGTGTCTGCATCGTTCTGGTGATGATGCGGCGGATCGCTCCGGCCTCGCTGTCTTCCGCCGCGAACTGCTTGATCATCTGCATGTTGGTGTAGAGATCGGTGATTGCGCCGGCCAGCAGGCTGCGCTGCTTGGCGGTCTTGCGCGAGCGCGCAACGAAGATAGGCGCCATCTTGGCCGCAAGCGCCACGTTGAGCGCGATCCAGACGACGACGGGCAGGGCAAGCTGCCAGGACAGGCTGCCCAAGAGGACGACGGAGCCGACCATCTGCAACAGGAAGCGTGGGATCGACTGGAAGGCGGCGATGATCTGCTGCTGAACGGCTGATGAGACCTGCGACAGCCGCGAGGCGACCTGTCCGGCAAACAGGTCGTGGAAGAAGGCAAGATCCTGCCGTTCGACAGCCTTGTGACCCTGCCACTGGATCGCCGCCGGCATGCCGACACCGAGCGTGTGCGAGTTGAGCGTGTTCAGGAGGAAAGAGGCGATCGGCATGACCGGGAAGATCAGAAAGCCGAGAAAGGCGAGGAAGCGCCATTCGCTCTCCAGGAAGGCGGAGGCCCCCATCTGCGTCACCCCGTCGACGATGACCGAGAGCCCCCAGACGATGGTGAGATTGATGGCCTCGATCGCCATCGAGGAGAGGGCCAGCGCAATCAGCACGCCGCGAAACATCGATATGAAGTGCAAAAGAACGGCCACCGGCCCCTTGGACGGCAGCGGTTGATAGGGAATGTCCAACGGCCTGATCAACGTCTCGAAGGGACGGTAGATTGCATCTGAAATCGACATGGCTCGCTCGGGTTCGGGACGGAAGGGAGGCGAGGATTCGGCTACACCAGAAGATAGGATCACCTTCGTGCTGCAATCTCAATTAGAAATATTCTCGTGAGGCCAGGGTTGTTGGTTTCCGCCGTGCAGTGAACTCGCGCGCAGGAGGCGCCTTTCCGCCACGCTTTGCGGAGCCGCCGTCAGCGGGCATCCGACGCGCGTGGCGGTCGAAACATCCGCAGATACGGTTCGATGCTGTTTTCGATCTGGCGGCAGACCCGCTCGTATTCCTCGATCATCTGCGGATCCGGATGCTCGGCCGCGCGCAAGGCATCAAGGTGCATCGAGGCCTCGGCATAGGCCACGAAAATTTCGCTCAGCGAAGGGCTCTTCAAGTCTGAAAGCACATGCCTATAGGCCGGCAAACGCAGTTTCAGCCTCGCTCTGCCAATCTTCTCCTTGCTCATCTGCCACTCCCTACCGCTGCGGGCGCGCAAGCTCTTGCGTCTAACCTCGCAAGGCCGGAAAGGTTCCACGGCGACGAACCGGATTATCAGCCGGCGGGCGCTGGCCGACAGGGCAGGCGTGGGCATTACCGCCCGGGTGTCGCCGGGCGGTGGATACATCCGTGCGGGTGTCTTCCGACCCGCTGAAGGCGGAAAGGATGCTCTGGACTGCCAGTCCCGGAGCATCCCTGCCGCCCGCTTCAGGACACTGGCGTCGTGCCTAGTTGAGGGGGATGGCGTTGCCGTCCTTGCTCGCCTGGTAGACGGCGGACAGATCGTCGTACTTGCGGCTGATCGCGGCGGCTCTGTCCTTGAGATCCGAACGCTGCGGTTCGGGCATCTTCTCGATGAGCCCGGCCATCGACTGGCCCTTCCAGAAGGCGTTCGACCTGTTGTAGCCGCCGGGCTCCAGCGTGAACACCTCCTTCAGGATCTTCAGATCGTGCGGGATGGAAAACGCGTCACGGGAATCCTCGTGGCTGAAGAAGTAGAAGAAGTTGTCGAACCCGGCCCACGTGATCGCAGAAAGGCACATCGAGCACGGTTCATGGGTCGACAGGAAGATGAGATCCTTCGAATCCGGCCGCTCGGAACCGGCCATTTCGTAGAAACGCTTCAGGGTATGCACCTCGCCGTGCCACAGTGGGTTCTCCGTCTCGTTGTTGGTTTCGACCAGGACGGTGGAGAGGTCGGATTTGCGCAGCAGTGCTGCGCCGAAGACCTTGTTGCCCGCGGCAACGCCGATCTCTGTCGCCGGGATGATGCCGGCCTCCATAGTGTTGAACAGGGCGTCGATCAGGCGCGCGGTTTCGTTTTCTTCTGACATTCTTCATCTCCTTGATATGTCGAAAGCAAATCTGGCCCGGACCGAGGGTCGCCTTTCGGTCCGGAACGTGTCGTCAAACGGTCCTCAATGCGCGCCCTCGGGCAGCATCGGTATCTCGATGCCCTTTGCGTCATAGAGCCTGCCGTTGAGGAAGTAGTCGCCGTCGCGAAGAGGCGCGATGTCCTTGTACCGGATCGTCCGTTCCGTGCCGGCCACGAAGACGGATTGCTGGTCGGCATTTCCGGTCTTGACGTGGTTGAACAGCAGGTTGAGGACGATCGCCATCAGCGCGGCGGAGCTGATGCCGGAATGAAAGATGGTGGCGACCCAGGCCGGAAATTGTTCGTAGAACCCCGGCGAAGCGATCGGGATCATGCCGAAGCCGATCGAGGTCGCGACGATGACCAGGTTCATGTTGTTGTGGTAGTCGACCTTGGAGAGGGTGCGAATGCCGCTCGCTGCGAC
Source organism: Ensifer sp. (assembly GCF_031989085.1). NCBI lineage: Bacteria > Pseudomonadati > Pseudomonadota > Alphaproteobacteria > Hyphomicrobiales > Rhizobiaceae > Ensifer > Ensifer sp. The sequence continues at coordinate 35,450 of NZ_DALZXU010000011.1, read as the reverse complement.
CGTCCCGAACAGCACGATGCCGGCACCGCCAAGAACGGAACTGGGCACGGCCGCAACAATCCGTCCCATCACCGGAAGAAGGCCGAGCAGGACCAGAAAAACCCCGCCAGTCGCCACCACATAGCGGCTCTTGACGCCGGTGACGGCGACAAGCCCGACGTTCTGCGCGAAGGCGCTTTGCGTAAACGAACCGAAGATCGGGGCGAGAATGCTCGACAGCATGTCGGCGCGCAGGCCATCCCCCAGACGGCGGGAATCGACCTTGGTTTCAACGATCTCGCCGACGGCAAGAATGTCGGCCGACGTCTCCACCAGCGTGACGATGATGACGATCAGCATCGAGACGATGGCGGCGATCTCGAAGGTGGGATAGCCGAAATGGAATACTGTCGGCAGGGCGAAGACCGGGCCGTTCGGAACCTGCGAGAAGTCGGTCATGCCGGCGACATAGGCAATGCCCGTTCCGATCACCAGCGCCAGCAGGATCGAGAGCCGCGAGATCGCGGCGCTGCCAAGCTTGCTCAAGAGCAGAACGATGGCGAGCGTCGCGGCCGCCAGCTGGATGTTGGCGGTGCTGCCGAAACCGGGCGCACTGCTGTTGCCGCCCATGGCCCAGAACGCGGCGACCGGCATCAACGTCAGCCCGATGGTGGTGATGACGATCCCGGTGACAAGCGGCGGGAAGAAGCGGGTAATGCGCGAGAAAACCGGCGTAATCAGTAGCCCGATCACGGACGCCGCGATCACGGCGCCCAGAATGGAGGGAATTCCGCCATTGCCGGAAATGGCGACCATCGTCGCCACGCCGGAGAATGATACGCCCTGGACGAGAGGCAGGCGGCTGCCGAAGAACGGCAGTCCCAGGGTCTGCAGAATGGTGGCAAGCCCGCCCGCAAAGAGCGAAGCCGTGATCAGCAGGCCAACCTCGGCGGGGCTCAGCCCCGCCGCCTGGCCGACGATCAAGGGCACGGCGACGATGCCGCCGTACATGGTCAGAACGTGTTGAAGTCCATAGGCGATGTTGGCGCCGATGCCGAGTTTTTCGTCTTCCGGGCGCGTGTCGGATGCACTTTCTGCTTCTGCATATGCCAAGGTAAACTCCTCCATACCTTTGCTTGCGTTTCGCTGCGGATTGCGCCCCGATTTCGATCGGGCATTTGGGCATGGCCATCGGGGCGCGGGCACATGCCGGAGCCTGTGCTCATGCCTGAAGCTGAGAGCCTTGCCGATTGTGGTGGCCGTTGCCGGAGCGAGATCTGCCCACCGGCGAGCTTCGCGCGGCGTCGGCATCGCGTTGGTTGTCGCAGGCAATGCAACGACAGCCGGAGCCGGTGATTTGCCCGGATGTGGTCCGGCGATCACGGCCAAAGTCTCGAGAGGGAAGGTCTTCCTTCATGCCCAACAGCTCCATAGTTGAACCGGCGATTGGCCAGTTTCGCTAGGACCCTGTTCCAGGAGGTGCGAACTCCGGATCGTCATCAACATGCGTTGAACGGGGCGAATATTGCGAGGGCGTAAGCCTTCGCTTTCAATAAGCTTGCAATCTTTTAGCTGAACCTGTCAAGCCGGTGCGCGGGCGATTGTTCCGGCGGAGGCGAAGGCGTGCCTCTCAGCCACGAAGCTCGAAGGCGTTTCCGGTGCGCGCCTCGGCCGATGGCGACAGCGTTTCGCCCTCCGGATTTTCACAATTTCCGATTGTGCTTATGCGCGGGCGCCGTCACCATCGCGTCGATGGATGTTCAGCTGTTTTTCCCGTTCGATGCCAGGTACATGCCGGCTGCACGTCCGCCGCTCGGGACCACGACGATCTGCTGGACCTTGCCCTGCTTGAAGGCAGCAAGGAAGCGCGGATAGTCCGCAAAGGCAACGCAGCCGTGCGATTCCGCCCGCTTTCCGCGCAAGAGATAGCTATGGGTCAGGAAGCCATCGCGGCCGTGCTTGTTCTTTCCGTCGATCGGCAGCATGCGGATCGCTTCGACGCCGTGGAATCGCGTTTCGCGCATCCGGAGGTTGTAGGTGTGCGGTGGTGTCGGGCCGGTCATCTTGACGTTCACGTAGCGCGGATTGTCGGCCATCTTGCCGATGCCGGAATGGGCTTCGAGCACGCTGCCATCGGGCATGTATACCCGGGCGGCACTGATGTCGTAGACGGCGACGCCGTTTCCGGCTTTCGCTCCGCCACCGAACATGTTGCGCAAGGTTTGTCCGAGACCGCCGCCGGAGCGGTCAGTCGCCGGATTGTCTGGCCGGACGAAAGCAACCTTCTGCTGCTTTGGCGTCTCGCGGATATCGGCCTTCGCGGTGTTTTCGATTTCGGCCTCTGCTCCGTCCTGCAATTGTCGGATTGCGGATTTCGCCGGCTCGGCTGCAGGCTTTTGGGCTTGCATGTCGCGAGGGCGAAGCTGGGGCAGCGGACCCGAGACCGGTGTGTCCGCATAATCCGGCATGTCGGCGGAGACATCGACGGTGTCGGTATCGTCATCCTGAGGCTCGGAGGGATCATCTTCGATCGATGTTGCCATCAGCGCCGAGAAGGCCGTTCCGGCCGCCGCGCTCTGGGAGGGTGCTGCATAGGCAAGTTGCGTGGGGGGCTTTTCGGTCGAAGCGACAGGCAGCCGGGCGAAACGCTCGGCCGAAGGTGTGTCGAGCGTCGCTATGGCATTGCTCGACCTCATCGCATCACCGGTGTTACCAGCAGGCGGCCGGGTGGCAAGGGCGGCAAGGACAGCCTGCTTCACCATGGCGTCGCGCAGCACCGATTTGCCCCGGGCCTCCGCATCGCCAGTGGTCGCGACAAGTCGGCCGGACTTCTGAAGGCTGTTGCCCAGGCTCGCCACGACAGGTTCTGCCGCCATGAGCGTCGGCGTCGGTTTGACCCGGGTCTGCTTGACCCACGGGCGCTCCGTTGCTCGCTCCGCCAGATGCAGTTGCGGCTTTGGAAGCAGGTGGCCCGAGCCATGGGCAAACACGCTGCCCATCGAGGCGACGCCGGCGATCGAGCCAGCGGCCGTGCCGACAATGACGACGCCGCAGCAGGTCACCAGCAGCGGGCGCAACAGACGGTGCAAAGATCTTGGACGAACAATCTTATTCACAACGCAAACCAAGCCAGTAAATCCCACAAAGGTATCCAGGCCGCCGAGCGGCAGCCGCTGCGCGATTTCTGGATTGTCCCCTTCTTGACGACCGATCGACAAAAGATGAACAACTATGGTTAAATTTTGCTTTCGATCTCCGGAAAATGATCTGAATCGCCATTCTTGCGCCGATCGGGCACTTTGGTCGGCCTTCGGCCGGGTCTAGAGGGCGCAGGAAGCCGCGCCACGGTTCGGGGAGGGCTGACCTTAATCGTCGCCGGACGGCCCCTTCGTCAGCTTGCGCGCGATCTCATAGAAAGCGTGGACAAGCTTGCCGTTGCTGCGTTCGCGCAGACAGATGAGCGCTTCGTCCATCAGCATCTCCGGGGCATCGATCCGGATCGGGACGAGGCGGTTGTCCTGGCCGAACTCGGCGGACGAGACGAAACCGACGCCGCCCCCGGCGGCGACGATTTCGCGAACGGCCTCGCGGCCCTCCGCCTCGATCAGCGGTGTCAGCACCACCCCGCATTGTTCCGCCATCGCCTCGAGCTTCTGTCGGGTTTTTGAACCGCGTTCGCGCATGACGAGGGGATGCCTCGACAGTTCCTCGAACGTGACGGTCTGGCGGCCAGCCAGCGGATAGTCGCGGCTGGCGAAGGCGACGATCGGGGTTGAGTTGAGCTTGAGCACGTCGAAATCGCCAACCAGCGGGATTTCGCCGAGAACCCCGATATCGGCCTCGTAGGCGTGAAGGCTGGTGATCACCGTCTCGGTGTTGCCGGCATCGATCGACACCTGGACGGTTGGATAGGCCCGGCGGAAGGCGGCCAGGATGTGGAGCAGATGGTGTGCAGCGTCCGCGACGATCCGAAGCTTTCCCGCCCGCAGCGCCCGCGATTCCGAAAGAAGATCGAGCGCCTGTTGTTCGACGTCGAACATGCGGCGGGTAACTTCCAGAAGCTGCTGGCCGGACTGAGTCAGTGTCACCTGCTTCTTGTTCCGGTTGAAGAGCAGGACGTCATACTCCTCCTCCAGCTTGCGAACCTGGTCGGAGACGGCGGGCTGCGTCAGGAACAGTGCCTCTGCTGCCCGCGAGAAGCCGCCATGGATCGCCACATTGTGGAAGGCACGGAGCTGGACATAGCGCACGGAAACATCTCCAAAGATAAGTTCTGCCAATGGAACCATCAGAACGAACGATTTGATTTATGTAAAGGGGCAAATGATAGTTTCCTGATGCAACCCCTTCCGGAGCGCGCCCATGAACCTTTCGGCTGTCGCCCTCGAGCTTGCCGCGGCAACAGTGCTGCTGCTTTATGCCGTCAGCCTCGTGAAGAAGGGGGTGGAGGCCGCGTGCGGCGATGTCGTCACGCGCGCCGTCGGCGGCGCGGGCGGCAGGCCGCGGGCGGCGGCGTATGGTTGCGTGATCGCGATCGCGTTGCAGAGTTCGACGGCGGTTGCCATGCTTGCCGCCGGCTTTGCCGTGAGTGGTGCGCTTGCGCTTGATGCCGGCCTGGCCGTGCTTCTCGGCGCCGACCTCGGCTCGGCCCTCGTCGTCAAGATCCTGAGTTTCGACCTTCACTGGCTGGCGCCGCTCCTGATTGCCGGTGGCGGCCTCTTGCATCTGAAGGCGCGTGCTCGAAAGCCAATCGAGGCGGGGCGCGCGGTGCTCGGCATCGGGCTGCTGCTCCTGTCGCTGCAGATGATCGGCCATGCGACGTTGCCGCTCGGCCAGAGCCCGCTGCTGCCAACGGCGATCGAAATGCTGAGCAAGGATCCGTTGACGGTGATGATCGTGGCCGCGCTCTTCACCTGGGGTCTGCATTCGAGCGTTGCCGCGATCCTTCTGATCCTGACCTTTGCTGCCAAGGGCCTGCTGCCGCTCGATGTCGGCATTCCGCTCGTTCTGGGCGTCAATCTCGGCGGAGGATTGATCGCGCTGTGGCTGACGCGTGGCCTGCCGGTCGCGGGCAGGCGCCTGCCGCTCGGCAATCTGATCTTTCGCGCACTCTTCAGTGCCGTCGTCTTCGCGCTGTTTTCCCTGCAGGTGTCCTTCGCGTGGCTGCCTGGCGCAACGGTCGCAGCCCAACTCGTCAATCTGCACGTGCTCTTCAATGCCGCGCTGGTGCTTCTGGGTCTTGTGTCCTGTGGTGTGATGGCGCACGTCCTTCGGCTTCTGACGCCAGAGTCCGCCACGGGCACGGATGCGAGCCTCGCGACGCATGTCAGCGCGCTCGATCGATCTCTGATCGACAAGCCGGCGCAGGCGCTCGCTGCGGCCGCCCGCGAGGTGCTGCACATGGGCAGCCTGATAACCCGCATGCTCGACCCGGTCATGAGCGTGATCGCGTCGCCGACACCCGAGACCGTCGACGCGTTGCGGCGCATCGACAGCGACATCCATCGCGCCCATAGCGAGATCAAGCTGTTCATCGCCGCCGTCAATCGCGGCGTCTTGAGCGAGCAACAGTCCCGGCGCGGCATCGAGCTCACCGAGGCGGCGATCCATCTGGAATATGCCGGCGACGTGGTATCGAAGAGCTTGCTGCGCATGGCGCAGGAGCGGCTCGACGGCGCCGGCGCCTTCTCGCCGGCTGGCTGGAGCGAACTGACGTCGCTGCATGCCGCGGTGCTTTCGAACGTCAAGCTTGCGGCGAATCTGCTGGTTTCACCCGAACCGATCATCGCCCGCGAGATGGTGCGTCAGAAAGAACACGTGCGCCGGCTGGTGCAGGAGAGCAGCCAGAGCCATCTGGAGCGCCTGCGACAGGGCATTGCCGCCAGCATCCAGTCGAGCGACATGCATCTGGAGATCGTGCGAGCACTGAAGGAGCTCAATTCACTGGTCACGACGATGGCCTATCCGCGTCTTCGCGAGACCGGCGACCTGCTCGAAAGCCGCCTCGTTCCCGCCGCATAGATACATCGATAAAATCGATAGATTCATACAAAAGAACGATTTTACATATATATCCGCCCACAGCATTGTCATCCCCGGAGACGCCAACGTGAGGACGGACAATGCCGAACACCGCTTCTGACAAAACCATTTCACCCTTGGAGACGCCGAGGCTGGGCGAGCCCTACCTCTTGACGCCGGGACCGTTGACCACGGCCTATGAAGTCAAGGAGGCGATGCTCCGGGACTGGGGCTCGTGGGATGGGGATTTCCGCGCGATGACGGCGGAACTGCGCCGCCAGCTTCTCGACATCGCCGGCGATACCAAGGGCGAATTCGACTGCGTTCCGATCCAGGGCAGCGGCTCGTTCTCGGTCGAGGCGATGCTCGGCAGCTTCGTTCCGCGCGACGGCAAGGTGCTGGTGCTGATCAACGGCGCCTACGGCAAGCGCATCGTTCAGACGCTTGGCTATCTCGGCCGTGATCATGCGACGATCGACAAGGGCGATTACATGCCGCCGCGCGGTCCCGAGGTCGCCGCAGCCCTCAACGCCGATCCTGATATCACCCACGTCATCGTCGTTCATTGCGAGACCAGCTCGGGCATTCTCAATCCGCTGAAGGAAATCTCCGACGTCGTTTACGCCAGCGGCCGCAAGCTTCTGGTCGACAGCATGAGCGCGTTTGGCGCTGTTCCGGCTGGGATCGCCGATCTGCGCTATGAGGCGATCGTCTCGTCGGCCAACAAGTGCATCGAAGGCGTGCCGGGCTTCGGCTTCGTCATTGCTCGCAAGAGCGAGCTGGAGGCCGCCAAGGGGCGCAGCCATTCGCTCAGCCTCGATGTGCACGCGCAGTGGGAGACGATGAACAAGACCGGCCAGTGGCGGTTTACGCCGCCAACCCATGTGGTCGCCGCGTTCCTCGAGGCGCTGCGGATGCACCGCGAGGAGGGGGGCGTTGCCGCCCGCGGCGCCCGCTATGCCAGGAACCGCGACGTGATGGTTGCCGGCATGCGCGAGGCGGGCTTCGAAACGCTGCTTGCCGACCGCTGGCTGTCGCCGATCATCGTTACCTTCTTCAGCCCGGCCGACCCGGCCTTCGCCTTCGACCGCTTCTACGAACTGATGAAGGAAAAGGGTTTCATCATCTACCCCGGCAAGCTGACGGTCGTCGACAGCTTCCGCGTCGGCTGCATCGGCCGAATGGACGAGCATGTCATGCGCCGTGTGGTCGAGGCCGCACGCACATCTCTCACCGAAATGGGGGTTGCCAGTGCCGCCCCTCCGGCGGTCGCGCTTGCCGAACGCAGCCGTCTCGCCGCCTGAATGAACGATAGGATTTTTCCGATGAACCAGATGTCCAAGATCAACGTTGCCGTTACCGCCAATCGGCGCAGCTATCCCTGGCCGAACGTCCCGGCCATCGCCATCTGCCTCGACGGCTGCGAGCCCGCCTATCTCGACGAGGCAATCAAGGCCGGGCTGATGCCGACACTTGCCCGCATTCGCAAGACCGGCACGGAACGCACGGCGCTCAGCGTCATCCCGAGCTTCACCAATCCCAACAACCTGTCGATCGCCACCGGCCGTCCGCCGGCCATTCACGGCATCTGCGGCAACTATCTCTACGAGCCGCAGACCGGCAAAGAAGTGATGATGAACGATCCGCGTTTCCTGCGCGCGCCGACCATCTTCAAGGCCTTCTACGATGCGGGCGCGAAGGTCGCGGTCGTCACCGCCAAGGACAAGCTGCGCGCACTGCTCGGCGATGGCCTGAAATTCGACGAGGGCAGGGCAATCTGCTTCTCCTCGGAAAAGTCAGATACGTCGACCAAGGCGGAACACGGCATCGACAATGCCTCGGCCTGGCTTGGCCGCCCGGTGCCGGAGGTCTATTCGGCAGAGCTGTCGGAGTTCGTCTTTGCCGCCGGCGTGAAGCTTCTGAAGGAGTTTTCTCCCGACGTCATGTATCTGACGACGACGGACTACGTGCAGCACAAATATGCGCCTGGCGTTCCCCAGGCGAATGCCTTCTACGAGATGTTCGACAAGTATCTGACTGAACTCGATGCGCTGGGTGCAGCGATCATCGTCACGGCCGACCACGGCATGAAGCCGAAGCACAAGGCCGACGGTTCGCCGGATGTCATCTACGTGCAGGACGTGCTCGACGGATGGCTCGGCAAGGATGCCGCCCGTGTCATCCTGCCGATCACCGACCCCTATGTCGTGCATCACGGCGCGCTCGGTTCGTTCGCCACCGCTTACCTTCCGGAGCGTGCGGACAAGGAAGAGATCATCGAGCGGCTGCAGGCGATCGACGGCATCGACGTCGTTCTTTCGCGCCCCGAAGCCTGCATCCGGTTCGAACTGCCGGACGATCGCATCGGCGATATCGTGCTGATCTCCTCGGAGAACAAGACGCTCGGCACCAGCGAACATCGCCACGATCTTGCCGCGCTCGACGAGCCGCTGCGCTCGCATGGCGGCCTCACCGAACAGCAGGTGCCCTTCATCGCCAACCGCAAGCTGCCCGAGTTGACCTCGGCTGACACCCTGCGCAACTTCGACGCCTTCTATTATGCGCTGGTTGCCGCAGCGCAGCCGGCAAAGTGAGGGACGGCCGATGACCAAGGTGGAAACGACGTTTGCGCTGCGCCACGAGCCCATGCGCATTGCCGGTAAAAAGGTCGATGCGGACGGGGTGATCGAGGTGCACTATCCCTGGAACGACGCCGTCATCGGCACCGTTCCAGCCGGCAATGCCGAGCATGCCCGCAAGGCCTTCGAGATCGCGGCTGCCTATCAGCCGAAGCTGACGCGCTACGAGCGCCAGCGCATCCTGTTGAAGGCGGCGGAGATGCTGGTCGCCCGCAAGGAGGAAATCTCCGACATCATCACGCTGGAGCTCGGCATCTCCAAGCAGGATTCGCTCTACGAGGTCGGCCGGGCCTTTGACGTGCTGACGCTGTCGGGCCAGATGTGCATTCGCGATGACGGCGAGATCTTTTCCTGCGATCTCACCCCGCACGGCAAGGCGCGCAAGATCTTCACCATGCGAGAGCCTCTGACCGCCATTTCGGCGATCACGCCCTTCAACCATCCGCTTAACATGGTGGCGCACAAGGTCGCGCCGGCGATCGCCACCAACAACTGCGTGGTGCTGAAGCCGACGGAGCTGACGCCGATGACGGCGCTCGTCTTCGCCGATATTCTCTACGAGGCCGGTTTGCCGCCGGAAATGCTGTCGGTGGTCACCGGCTGGCCGACGGATATCGGCATGGAGATGATGACCAATCCGAACTTCGACCTCATCACCTTTACCGGCAGCGTACCTGTCGGCAAGTTGATCGCGGCCAACGCCCACTACAAGCGGCAGATCCTCGAACTCGGCGGCAACGACCCGCTGATCATTCTGAACGACCTCTCCGACGACGACCTGGCAAAGGCTGCGGATCTGGCCGTTGCAGGTGCCACGAAGAACTCCGGCCAGCGCTGCACGGCCGTCAAGCGCATCCTCTGCCAGGAGCGCGTCGCCGACCGCTTCGTGCCCCTCGTACTGGAACGGGCGAAAAAACTGCGCTTCGGCGACCCGATGGACCGGACGACGGAACTGGGCACGGTCGTGCATGCCCGTGCCGCGGAAACCTTCGAGCGCCGGGTGCACAAGGCCGCCGAGCAGGGCGCGGAGATCCTGTACGATCCCGGCCGTCGCGGTGCCCTGCTGCCACCGATCGTGGTCGATCGCGTATCGCATGCGAGCGAGCTGGTGATGGAGGAAACCTTCGCGCCGATCATTCCGATCGTGCGGGCACCCGACGACGACGATGCGCTGATCGCCCTTTCCAACTCGACCGCCTTCGGCCTGTCGTCGGGGGTCTGCACCAACGATTTCCGCCGGATGCAGAAGTACATCGCCGGCCTCAGGGTCGGCACGGTCAACATCTGGGAAGTGCCCGGCTACCGGATCGAGATGTCTCCCTTCGGCGGTATCAAGGATTCCGGCAACGGCTACAAGGAAGGCGTGATCGAGGCGATGAAAAGCTTCACCAACGTCAAGACGTTTTCTCTTCCCTGGTGATCTGGGCCCGGTGCTATGGGCCTGGTGATATTGGTCTGGTGATCAACCTCCGGTGATCCGGGTGTCCCCTGCCTGGCCACCTTTTTTGGGAGCTGCCGACCGGCAGCTCCCTTTTTCCTTGGCCTGCTGCCGGCAATTGCAACGCGCTCATGCAGATGCTGATCGTTTTGGCGTCGATTGTGCAGAAGATGCCGAAGAAGACGGCAGAAGATCCATCGTTTTTACTTTGCCAACGATAAGAATAATAAATTTTACTAATTGAAATGACCCACGCAGAATGCCTCCTGAAGCGTGCAGGACAAGGGCAGCGACAGATTGCCGGCCATGCTTCCCGGAATTTTTTCCAGGCTTCCAGAGGAGATTTTCAGCATGAACAGACATATGTTTTTTATGCTTGCCGGTGCCATGTCCGTGGCACTGCCCACCATTGCTTCAGCCCAGACCGAACTCACCGTCTACACCGCCGTCGAGGCTGTCGACCTCGATCGCTACAAGGCGACCTTCGAGAAGGCGCATCCTGACATCACGATCAACTGGGTCCGCGATTCGACCGGCGTCATGACGGCCAAGCTGCTCGCCGAAAAGGACAATCCGCAGGCGGATGTCGTCTGGGGGCTGGCCGCCACGTCGCTGCTGCTCCTGAAAACCGAGGGCATGCTGGAGGCCTACGCGCCGAAGGGCGTCGAGGCGCTCGACAAGAAGTTCGTCGATCGCGACACGCCGCCGAGCTGGGTCGGCATGGACGCCTATGTGGCCGCCCTCTGCTACAACACGGTGGAGGCCGCAAAGCTCGGGCTGACGCCGCCTAAGACCTGGGAAGACCTGACGAAGCCTGAATACAAGGGCCATGTCGTCATGCCGAACCCGAGCTCGTCCGGCACCGGCTTCCTCGACGTCTCCGGCTGGATGCAGATGTGGGGCGAGGAGAAGGCCTGGTCCTTCATGGACAAGCTGCACGAGAACATTTCCGCCTATACCCATTCCGGTTCGAAGCCCTGCAAGATGGCGGGTGCCGGCGAGGCCGTGATCGGCGTTTCCTTCGAATTCCCGGGCGCCAAGGCCAAGAGCGCCGGTGCACCGATCGACATCATCTTTCCGACGGAAGGATCAGGCTGGGAAGCGGAGGCGACGGCGATCATTGCAGGGACGGCGAACCTGGAGGCTGCCAAGACCCTGGTCGACTGGTCGGTCACCAAGGAAGCCAACGAAATGTACAATGCTGGCTATGCCGTGGTCGCCTATCCCGGTGTCGCCAAGGCGGTCGAGCATCTGCCCTCCGACATCGCTGCAAAGATGATCGACAACGATTTCGAATGGGCCGCGAACAATCGCGCCACCATCCTGAAGGAATGGCAGAAGCGCTACGACGCGAAGTCCGAGCCGAAGAGCTGACCCTGATCGATCCTGGGCGGAGCGCATCAGCGTTCCGCCCTTCGCATTCTCCAGAAATCGCAGACAGCCAGCGGAGCTTGCAGATGAGACATGCCCTGTCGATCGAACCGACGCCCACGAGCATTCCCCGCGCCGCTGACCAGGCGAACATCTCTTCGCCCCCCTATCTCGAGATCCGCGATCTCTGGAAGAGCTATGGCGATTTCACCGCCCTGCGCGACATTTCCCTCGACATCGGCAAGGGCGAATTCGTCTGCTTTCTCGGGCCCTCCGGTTGCGGCAAGACCACGCTGCTGCGAGCGATCGCCGGACTTGACCTGCAGAGCCATGGCATGATCCGGCAAGGTGGGCGCGATATCTCGATCCTGCCGGCATCGAAGCGCGACTATGGTATCGTCTTCCAATCCTATGCGCTCTTTCCCAATCTCACCATCGAACAGAACATCGCCTTTGGTCTCGAAAACACCGGCCGCCCGAAGGCGGAAGTGGCCGGGCGCGTCGCCGAGTTGCTGGAAACGGTCGGGCTTCCCGCCCAGGCGAAAAAGTACCCCGCCCAGCTTTCCGGCGGACAGCAGCAGCGCATCGCCCTTGCGCGCGCCATCGCGATTTCTCCCGGCCTGCTGTTGCTCGACGAGCCGCTGTCGGCGCTGGACGCCAAGGTGCGCGTGCACCTGCGCCACGAAATCAAGGCGTTGCAACGCAAGCTCGGCGTGACGACGATCATGGTCACGCACGACCAGGAGGAAGCGCTCGCCATGGCGGATCGGATCGTGGTGATGAACCACGGCGTCATCGAGCAGGTCGGATCGCCGACGGAAATCTATCGCCACCCGACGACGCTGTTCGTTGCGGATTTCATCGGCGAAACCAACAAGTTTCCGGCAAGGGTGCTGCCCGATGGCCAGGTCGAGATCGGCCACTCGGCCTTCAGTTGTCCGACCGATGGCCTGGCTGCTGGCGATGCGGCGACGGCCGTAGTCCGGCCCGTCGATATCATTCCGCACGGTGCCGACGCCCATGCGGTCCATTCGCTTGATCGGCCGGCGACACCGCAGAACCTGATCGACGCGCAAGTGCACGAGATGGAGTTCCTCGGCATGTTCTGGAGAACGCGCCTGAGTGCGCCAAGGCTCGGTGACCAGGCCCTCGTTGCCGACTTCTCGGTGAACGCGGTTCGCCGGCTGCGCATCGAGACGGGCGGCGTCATCCAGGTCGAAATCCCAAGGGAACGCCTGTTGCTCTATCCGAGGGGCGCGTAACGATGAGCCTCGCGATCGACTACGCACCGCCGGGCAAGCGGCTGCGCCAGCAGACCTCGCGCGACGACCGCGTCAAGCTCGGCTTCATGGCCGTCATCGGGCTCTATCTGATCGTCGCACTGGGTGCGCCGCTTTTCGTCATGCTGTCGAAGTCGCTGTCGACCTACCGCTTCGATCTCGCGGCTTTCGAGTTTCAGGTGAGCGACGAGACGGGCAAGACCTGGGCAGATGCCGTCACCGCGGAGGCGCTCAACCGGGACCTCGGCGTTGTCACCGAGAAGGATCTCGCCACCAACTCCGATGGACGGCTCGCCGCAACCAAGTTCTTCCCCGAGTTCAACTTCCGCAGCCCCGTGCACTACCGCATTCGCGGTACGGCGGACGGCGCGGCATTTCTCGTCGGCTCGACGCTCGAGAAGGGCACAGAATGGCGCGAATATGATTCCGCCACCTTCCGGCGTGTCGTCTTACGCCCGGCAAGCACCTTCGGCATCGAAAACTTCAAGACCTACTTTTCGACGCCGGCACTCGCCCGCTCGATCTACAATTCGGTGCTGATGGCGTCGATCAGCACGGTGGTGACCGTGTCGATCGCCTTTGCGCTTGCCTATGCTCTGACGCGCAGCTGTATGCCGCTCAAGGGCCTTTTCCGTGGCATTCTCACCATACCGATCCTCGTGCCGTCGCTCTTGCCCGGCATCGCGCTCGTCTATCTTTTCGGCAACCAGGGTGTCTTCAAGGATTGGTTGCTCGGCTACTCGATCTATGGCCCGATCGGCATCGTCATCGGCTCGGTGTTCTTCACGCTGCCGCATGCCTTTCTCATCATCCTGACGGCGCTGTCGGTTGCCGATGCGCGCCACTACGAGGCGGCAGCGTCGCTGAAAGCCAACAAGTGGCGCACGTTCACGACCGTCACCGTGCCGGGCGCACGCTACGGCCTGGTCTCGGCCGCCTTCGTCGTCTTCACGCTTGTCATTACCGACTTCGGGCTGCCCAAGGTGATCGGCGGCCAGTACGGCATGCTCGCCGTCGATATCTACAAGCAGGTGATCGGCCAGCAGAATTTCGAGATGGGTGCGGTCGTGTCCGTCATTCTTCTGGTGCCGGCGGTGCTTGCCTTCGTCGTCGATCGCCGTATGCAGAAGCGCCAGGTGGCGCTGCTCTCGGCGCGCGCGGTGCCCTATGCGCCCAAGCCCAGTGGGCGCAGGGACAGCCTTTGTTTTGCGTTTTCGTGTCTCGTCAGCCTGTTCGTTCTCGGCATGATCGTCATGTGCCAGATCGCGGCGCTGGTGAAGTTCTGGCCCTACGACCTGACGCTGACGACGAAGAATTTCGCCTTCGACCTGATGGATGGCGGCGGCTGGGCGGCGTATGCCAATTCGATCAAGCTCGCCTTGCTGACGGCAATCTTCGGCTCGGTGATCGTCTTTGCCGGCGCCTATATGGTGGAGAAGGCCGACGGTTTCCGCCTTGGCCGGAGCGTCTTTCATTTCCTGGCGATGATGCCGATGGCGGTGCCCGGCATGGTGCTGGGCCTCGCCTATATCTTCTTCTTCAACAACCCGGCCAATCCGCTGAGTTCGATCTACGGCACGATGACGATCCTCGTCGTCTGCACGGTGACGCATTTCTACACGGTCGCGCATCTGACGGCGCTGACGGCGCTGAAGCAGATGGATCCGGAATTCGAATCCGTCGGTGCATCGCTTAAGCAACCCTTCCACCGGCTGTTCTTCCGCGTGACCCTGCCGGTCTGCCTGCCGGCGATCCTCAACATCGGCATCTATCTGTTCGTCAACGCCATGACGACCGTTTCCGCCGTGGTCTTCCTCTATTCGACGGACACCAAGCTTGCCTCGGTCGCCGTGCTCAACATGGATGATGCCGGCGACATCGCGCCGGCGGCAGCCATGGGCATGATGATTTTCTACACCAACGTCGTGGCGAAGCTTCTCCACGCTGCGGTGTCCCGCGGGCTGCTCACGCGCACGCAGGCCTGGCGCTAGGCCTGCGGTTTTCCTTTGGGGATCGGTATCTGATGGGCGGGGGCGCGACACGCCTCCGCCTGCAGTGCTTCCCTTTTCGTGAGGAAATTCGGCCGAACGCCTACGCGACCTTCGTATCGGGAAACTGACGATCAGGTGCTTGGGACGGTCGCGCGGACCGGCTTTGCTCGCGGGCCTGAAGGCGGGTGTGCTGCGGGGTACAGCCATAGCTCTCCCGATAGGTGCGCGAGAAGTGCGACGCCGAGGAAAATCCGCAGGCGACGGCAATCTCGAAGATCGGAAGTGACGCGTTGACGAGAAGCAGGTGCGCGCGCTCAAGTCGCATCTGCAGATAGTAGCGCTTGGGCGAACGCCCGAGTTCCCGCTTGAACAGGCGCTCGACCTGGCGGCGCGACAGCCCTGTCGATGGCGTGAGGTCGGCGAGTTTCAGCGGTTCGTCCAGGTTTTCCTCCATCCGTTCGATGATGTCGATCAGCTGGCGGTTGTCGATGCCGACCCGGGTCTGCAGCGGCAGCCGCTGGCGATCGCCGGCGGTGCGAACCCGTTCCGACAGCGCCAGCTCGCAGATGCGGTTTGAGACGTCGGGGCCGAGATCGTCTTCGACAATGCGAAGGACCATGTCGAACGGCGCACTGCCGCCAGCACAGGTATACACATCGCGGTCGATCTCGAACGCCGTCTGGCGGGCATTGACGGTCAGGAAACGTTCCGAGAAATCGGGAAAATGCTCCCAGTGCACGGCGCATTGACGCCCCTCGAGCAAGCCGGCACGCGCAAGGCTGTAGAGGCCACCCGCAAGCGCTGCCACGGGCACGCGGGCCCGCCGCGACAACCTCAACCAGCCCTCGGCCTTCGCATCGGCGGCAGGAATGGCGCTGCCACCGCAGACCACGATCATATCGGGTGGGTCCGGTTGGTGGAGCCCGTGCAGTTCCGAGGTCAACCCACCCTCGGCGACCATGCGCAGCCCGCAGCTCGTTCGTGCCGGCTCGCCGTCGCGGGTGAGGATGCGCCAGCTGTAGTACGGCCGGCGCAGAATATCGTTCGCGAGGCGGAGCGGTTCGAGTGCTGCGGCAAAACCGTGCTGGGCGTAGCCGTCGAGCAGGTAGAAGATGATCCGGCGGCCTTGGGTCTTTGCGTGTTGCACTGTCCATCTCCATCCGCGTCCCAGCACATGGCTGCATGATGCAGATAAAATTACATTATGCAACAATAGCGGACATAAAATTACTCGCAAGGCAGCTTGTCGATCGGCAAAATGCCCGATGGGCACAGAAGTTGAATGCAAATCCGGATTGCTGTGCCGAGCTTCGCGGGGTGTCTTGTCAAAACGCCAAAAATGATCGCAGATGGAAGCATGTCAGATCCACAGAATAGCCGCGCCCTTGCGCCCCGTCGTCATGGTGAGATCCTGCGCCGGCTGGCTGCCGACGGCACCGTCAGTATCACGGAGCTTGCAGACCACTTCGATGTCTCGCGACAGACGATCCGGCGCGACCTGAAGCATCTGGCCGAGCGCGGCCAGCTTGAGCTCGTCCACGGTGGCGCAACGCTGTTCGAGCCGACGGAGGCTGCCTTTACCGAACGGCGCGGGGAAAATGCGGCGGCCAAGGCGAAGATCGGCCGGGCGGCAGCGGCGCTCGTGCGCGACGGCATGGTGGTGTTTCTTGATTCCGGTACGACGACGCTTGCGGTCGCGCATGCGCTGGCGGAGGGGAAAAACCTAACGATTTGTACCACTTCCCTGTCAATTGCGCTGCAGATGTGCCGCCAGCCGCTGGTGCGGGTCCATATGCTCGGCGGCGAGATCGATCCGGCGGAAGAAGCGGCCGTCGGCATCGACGCGCTGGAGGCCATCAGCCACTTCCGCGTGGACGTCGCCTTTCTCGGTGGCGGCGGATTGTCGCCCGACGGCGAGGTGACGGACTTTACCCGCAACGGCGCCGAGCAGCGCTCGCGGATGATCGCGATGGCGGCCAAGGCCTATTTCATTCTCGACAGCTCGAAGTTCGGTCGGCTGACGCCGCTGCGCATCCCGCGTTTCGAGGGGGCAACCGGCGTCATCGTCGATACGAGGCCTGCGCCGGCGATCTGCGAGGCGCTGGCAAGGCGCGGCCCAGGCCTGATCGTTGCGACATGATGTAATCTTTTGTAACTTTTTGTCTTGTTATTTGCGTTTTCGTTGTTATGGTTTGGCTTTCCATGGCTTCGGGAGGCTGTTTCATGGCGCAGAATTTTCCAACGCAGGCACAGGTCGTCATTGTCGGCGGCGGCATTATCGGTTGTTCGGTGGCCTATCATCTCACCCGGCTCGGCTGGACCGACGTCGTGCTCCTGGAGCAGGGGCAGTTGAGCGGCGGCACCACCTGGCACGCGGCCGGCCTTGTCGGCCAGCTGCGCAGCCACGCCAACATGACGAGCCTGATCAAATATTCGACCCAGCTCTATAGCGAGCTGGAGGCCGAAACCGGGCTTGCCACCGGCTGGAAGAATTGCGGCTCGGTCTCGGTGGCGCGAACCGCCGACCGCATGACCGTGTTGAAGCGCACCGCAGCCTCCGCCCGTGCCCAGGGCGTTGCCATCGAGGTGATTTCGCCGAAGGAGGCCCAGGACCTCTGGCCGGTGATGGCGATCGAAGACCTGGCGGGTGCCGTCTGGCTGCCCGGTGACGGCAAGGCCAATCCGACCGACCTGACGCAGTCGCTGGCCAAGGGCGCGCGCAACCGCGGCGCGCGCATCATCGAGCGCGTGCGCGTGACGGGAATTTCCGTTGCCGATGGCGTGGTGACCGGTGTCGAAACCGATCAGGGCACGATCTCGGCCGAGATCGTCGTCAATTGCGCCGGGCAATGGGCGCGCAAGGTCGGTCAGATGTGTGGCGTGTCGGTGCCGCTGCATTCGGCCGAGCACATGTACATCGTCACCGACAGGATCGAAGGCGTGCACCCGGACCTGCCGGTCATGCGCGATCCCGACGGTTACATCTACTTCAAGGAGGAGGTCGGCGGCCTGGTCATGGGCGGCTTCGAGCCGGAGGCGAAGCCATGGGGCATGGCCGGCATTCCCGACGATTTCGAGTTCGCCTTGCTGCCCGACGACTGGGACCAGTTTGAAATCCTGATGCAGAGTGCCTTGCAGCGGGTGCCGCAACTGGCGACATCGCAGGTGAAGAAATTCTACAACGGGCCCGAGAGCTTTACTCCCGACAACAATTTCATTCTCGGCGAGGCACCGGAACTGAAGAATTTCTACGTCGGCGCCGGCTTCAACTCGATGGGCATCGCCAGCGCCGGCGGCGCCGGGCGGGCGCTTGCCGAGTGGATCGTCAACGGCGCGCCGACCATGGATCTCTGGCCGGTCGACATCCGACGCTTCGCCAATTTCAACAACAACCCGCGCTGGCTGCACGACCGCGTCAAGGAGACGCTCGGGCTGCACTATGCCATGCCCTGGCCGAACCGCGAGCTGGACACGGCCCGACCCTTCCGCCGCTCGCCGCTCTACGACCGGCTGGCGGCCAAGGGCGCCTGCTTCGGCTCCAAGATGGGTTGGGAGCGGGCCAACTGGTTTGCCTCAGAAGGAGAAGAGCCGGTGACGGCCTACGCCTTCGGCCGGCAGAACTGGCACGAGGCGGTCAAGCGCGAGATGAAGGCGACGCGCGAGGCGGCCGGTATTTTCGACCAAACCTCCTTTGCAAAACTGCTCGTCCAGGGGCGCGACGCGGCCTCTGCTCTCAATCGCATCTGCGCTGCCGATATCGACGTTGCCGTCGGCCGCTCGATCTATACCGGTCTCCTCAATGCGCGGGGCGGCTATGAAAGCGACCTGACCGTGTTGCGGCTTTCGGCGGACCGCTTCCTGCTGATCACCGGTTCGGCGCAACCGGTGCACGATGCCGACTGGATTCGCAAGAACCTGCCCGCAGACGCGCATGTGACGCTGACCGACGTCACCTCCGCCTATGCGGTCCTCGCGCTGATGGGCCCGCATGCGCGGGAGATCCTGTCGCGGCTGACGTCGGCCGACCTCTCCAATGCCGCCTTTCCCTTCGCGACGGTCAGGGAGATCGATATCGGCTACGCCACGGCCTACGCCAACCGCATGACCTATGTCGGCGAACTCGGCTGGGAACTGATCGTGCCGACGGAGTTCGCCGTCGGCGTCTACGAGGCACTGCATGAGGTCGGGCGAGATTTCGAGCTGCGCGATTGCGGCTACTATGCGCTGGAAGCGCTCCGTCTGGAGAAGGGCTATCGTGCCTGGAGCCGAGAGCTGACGCCGGATATCACGCCTTACGAGGCCGGCCTGTCCTTTGCGCTGTCTCTCGACAAATCGGGCGGTTTCATCGGTCGCGACGCGGTGATCGCTGCGAGAGAGAAGAGCGTTCAGACGCGACGCATCGTGCAGCTGACCGTCGATGATCCGTCACCGATGTTGTGGGGCGGCGAACTGGTCCTTTGCGACGGCAAGCCAGCCGGCGAGGTCCGTTCGGCGGCCTATGGGCACACGCTTGGCCGCTCCGTCGCCCTTTGCCTGATCGAGCAAGGTTCGGGCGTTGACAGGGCGTTTCTGGAAAGCGGTCGCTTCGAAGTCGAGCTCGCAGGCGTCCGCTTCCCGGCAACCGTCCATCTTTCGCCGGCTTACGATCCGAAGGGGCTGCGCGTCAAAGCGTAGCGATACCGGCGCCGCGTGGAAACGCGGCGCCGACCCCCTCAGGAGAAGGCGCAATCACACGGGAACATAGGTCAACCGGATCACGTCCTCGCCGACGCGGTCGATTGCCACAAGGCGGAGCGGCGGTCTGGGGCCGGCGAAAAATGGCTTGCCGCCACCAAGCACGACCGGGTGGAGATAGAGGCGATATTCGTCGATCAGGCCGAGGTCGCTCAGGCTTCCGGCCAGGTCCGGGCCGGAAATGGCAATCTCGCCAGCGAGCCGAACCTTGAGGTCGCGGATCGTCGTCTCGATGTCCCCCTCGACATGGGTGGCATTGGGGCCGACCGACGCCGAGGATCGCGACACGACCCATTTCGGCTGGCGCCGCCAGGCCAGCGCGAATTTACGATGTTCTGCGCTCCATTCCGGACGGTCTTCGTCCCAATAGCGCATGGTCTCGTACATGCGGCGACCGTATACGCTGCCCGCAAGACCGCCCACATGTTCCGTCCAATGCCGGAAAAGCTCGGGGCCCGTCGCCATTTTCGTGTGGTCGACGTAGCCGTCGAGCGACTGGTTCATTCCAAAGACGAGCTTTGCCATGCCGAAAACCTCCACCGCGCGGTCCTCACAATAGCGCGGGGCGACGTTGCGCAACAGGGAGGCGGGCAGCGGCGCGCGTTCGGGTGTGTCTGACCCTTCGTCGGCTTTGCGTTTCTCCGGCATGCGATCGCGCGATCGACATTGACTTGGAGTGCTTCGGAACATATAGTGAACATAAATGAAAAAGTCCCTCAAAGAACGGCTCGCCATCCTTTCGGATGCGGCAAAGTACGACGCCTCGTGCGCTTCGAGTGGAACCGTGAAGCGAAGCTCTGCGGATACCGGCGGGCTTGGCTCGACTGAAGGATCCGGCATCTGCCACGCCTATGCCCCGGACGGCCGGTGCATTTCGCTCCTCAAGATCCTGATGACGAATTTCTGCATCTACGATTGCGCCTATTGCATCAATCGCTCCTCAAGCAATGTCGAGCGGGCCAGGTTTACGGTGGAAGAGGTCGTCTGGCTGACGATGGAGTTCTATCGGCGCAACTATATCGAAGGACTGTTTCTGTCGTCGGGGATTATCCGTTCGTCCGACTACACGATGGAGGAAATGGTTCGCATTGCCCGCGCCTTGCGCGTCGACCACAATTTCTCGGGCTATATCCATCTGAAATCCATTCCCGAGGCATCGCCGCTGCTGGTGGAGCAGGCCGGTCTTTATGCCGATCGCTTGTCCATCAACATCGAACTGCCGACCGATGCCGGCCTTGCCCGCTACGCGCCGGAAAAGCGGCCGGGCAACATCCGCCGCTCGATGGGGGAGCTGAGGCTGAAGATCGACGCGGCCAATGATCCGACGCTGCAGACCAAGAGAAGGCAACGCTTCGTGCCGGCCGGGCAAAGCACCCAGATGATCGTCGGCGCCGACCAGGCTAACGATCGCGTCGTTCTTGCCACCAGCGCCAGGCTCTACGGCAGCTATGGTTTGCGCCGGGTCTATTACTCCGCCTTCAGTCCCATTCCCGATGCGTCGCGCAAGCTGCCGCTGATCAAGCCGCCGATGATGCGCGAGCACAGGCTCTATCAGGCCGACTGGCTCTATCGCTTCTACGGCTTCGAGATCGACGAGATCACAGCCGACCAGCCGGACGGCATGCTGGATCTCAAGCTCGACCCGAAACTCGCCTGGGCTCTGGCCAACCGGCAGTTCTTTCCACTTGATGTCAATTCCGCGACGCGTGAGGCGCTCTGGCGTGTGCCCGGCCTCGGCACCAAGAGCGTCAAGGCGATCCTGTCGGCGCGTCGTCTGCGTCGCCTGAGATTGGAGGATCTCGCGCGTCTGCACGTCTCCGTCAAAAAAGTGCGTTCGTTTCTCGTGGCCGAAGGGTGGACGCCGCACAGGCTGATCGACCGATCCGACCTGCGCACGATGTTCGATCCCAAGCCGGAACAGCTGGATCTGTTCTGATGCCGGTCGTGACCCTTGAAGGGCGGGGAGATTTCACTGAATGGCGCGAGGCGGCGCGCAGGTTGCTGATCTCGGGCGTGCCGCCCGAGGCTGTCGATTGGCGGGAGAATGCCGATGCGGGTGGCGACCTGTTCGATAGGGATCCGGACGGGCGGCAAGTGCCCGCGCCGACCGTGAGCGCGACATCGACATTGACGGTGCCGAAGTCGTTCCTCGACACCGCGGCTGCCGCCATCTGTCACGCCGATCCGGCTCGCTTCGCCATTCTCTACCGCGTCCTTTATCGATTGCAGCGGGATAGAAATCTGCTTTCGCTCGCAACCGATGAAGACGTCGCCATGCTCAATGGCCTGGTGAAGTCGGTGCGGCGCGACAGCCACAAGATGACGGCCTTCGTCCGGTTCAAGGAGGTTGGACATCGCGCAGGAAGCGAGCGCCGAGGCTTCGTCGCCTGGTTCGAGCCGGATCATTACGTCGTTGCCCGTGTCGCGCCGTTCTTCCAGCGTCGCTTCTTCGACATGGACTGGATGATCGCGACACCGCGCGGCGTCGCCGCCTGGGATGGCGAGGTGCTGGAGGTGTCGTCGGCACCAGGGCAAAAGTCGCCGATGTCGGACGATACCGAAGACCTCTGGCGCACCTACTTTTCCAGCATCTTCAATCCGGCGCGACTGAAGGTGAGGGCGATGCAGTCGGAAATGCCGAAGAAGTACTGGAAGAACCTGCCGGAGGCCTCGCTCATTCCCGCGATGATCGCCGGCGCTGAGGCGAGCGTCGCGGCGATGGCCGAGCGGGCGGCAACCGATCCGCCTGCCTTTCATGCGCGTGTTCGACCTACCCCGGACGGGCAGGGCAACGTGGTGCCGTCCTCGCGAATGACCCTGGAGGACGTCCGGGCGGAAGCCGCCGGCTGCACGCGCTGCCCGCTTCACTGCAACGCCACGCGCACGGTGTTCGGTGAAGGGCCGCCCGACGCTCCGGTGATGATCGTCGGCGAACAGCCGGGAGATCAGGAGGATCTTGCCGGCAGACCCTTCGTCGGACCGGCGGGCAAGCTGTTCGATACGGTGGCGCAGCAAGTCGGGCTCGACCGGAAATCGCTCTACGTCACCAACGCCGTCAAGCATTTCAAGTACGAGATGCGCGGCAAGCGGCGCCTGCATCAAAGGCCTGATGCCGGCGAGGTAGAACATTGCCGATGGTGGCTCGACCTTGAGCTTGCGCTGGTCAAGCCGCGGCTGGTGGTGGCGATGGGGGCCACCGCCCTGTTCGCGCTGACCGGCGCGCGTCCGAAGATCGCCGACGTGCGCGGGCAGATCCTTTACCCGGAAAGTGGCCCTGGCGTGTTCGTCACCGTGCATCCGTCCTTCCTGCTGCGCATCCCCGATGCGGGGCGGCGGGAGGAGGAGACTGCCCGATTTGCGCGGGATCTTGCCCGCGTCGCCGAACTGGCAGCCCATCCATCGATCGGGCAGGCGGGATAGGTACCCGACACGGCCCCACGAGGCCTGGCGGACTGGCTCACACCGGAAGCACCGTATCCGGCTTGACGTCCGCCACCGACGCATAGGTGTGCGTCTCCCGGACGCCGGGAAGCGGCAGGATCACGCGCTGCAGGAAATCCTGAAACACCGACATGTCGGCGATCCGCGCCTTGACCAGATAGTCGAAGCCGCCGACGACCATATGGCACTCCAGCACCTCCGGCGCCTTCGCCACCGCCTCCGCGAACCGGTCGAAGACGTGTGGAGAGGTCTGGTCGAGCCGAACCTGAATGAACACCAGCGTTCCCCGTCCGATCTTCTGCGGATCGAGAACGGCCCTGACCGCAGTGATGAAGCGTTCGCGGAAAAGCCGTTTGACGCGCAGGCTGGTGCCCGTCGGGGACAGTCCGACCCGATTGGCCAGGTCGAGCGTCGTGCGCCGGCCGTCCTCCTGCAGCAAACGCAGCAGGCGACGATCTATGAGGTCGAGTTCTTCCATTTCATTATCCGCAGTATGCTCGTCCATTTTGAGCGATTATCACTCAAGTAACGCAATATCTGTGTATTTCATAACAGTGGACTCGGCAATAACCTGCGTTGATGACAGGGCGAGGAGATGACGTGGAAAGCCGCTCCACAACAGCCCGCACGCGTGTTGCAATGGAGGTTTACATGGGCCGTTCGGGTGAAGCGGAGAGACGTAAGACACAGCTCGCGATCATCGCCGGGTTGCTGATGGTGGGCATTACCGCCATCCAGTTCGTCGCTGCCCGCTTCAGCTTGCGTGAGCAGCTGACTGCCGCTGACATCTCGGCGTTGCGCTTTGCCGGGGCCGGCCTGATCTTCCTGCCGATCCTGTGCACCGCGGGCCTGACAAAGCTCAGAGCGCTCGGATGGCGGCGCGCATCGATCCTGGCAGCGCTGGTGGGGCTGCCCTATCCGCTGCTGATCAACTGGGGGCTGGCCCATGCGCCCGCCGCCCACGCCGCCGCCCTTTGTCCGGCCTCGATCGTCTTCTGTTCGTTCGTGCTCTCTCGTCTCGTCTTCAAGGATGTTGTGTCCAGGCGACGGGTGATCGGTATCGCTGCGATCATTGCCGGGCTCCTGATCTTTATTTTCGGTTCAGGAACGCAGGCGACCGACGCGGCATTCGGCGATCTGTTGTTTGTCGCATCGGGTGTGATGTTTTCCACCTATGCCATCCTTGTGCGGCGGTGGGCGGTCGATCCCGTGACTGCCACTGCGGCCGTCGTGCTGTTGTCGTGCCTGCCGCTGCCGCTCCTGCATGGTCTGGCGCCAAGCGGCCTGAGTGTGGCGTCGGCAAGCGAGATTGGCGCGCAGATCGTGATCCAGGGCTTCCTTGCCGGCGCGGCGGCGACATTCCTCTACACCTACGCCATACGACAGCTCGGTCCGCAGATCGCATCCCTGTTCATGCCCTGCATCCCGATCGCAACCGCCCTGACCGGCATGGCCGTGCTCGGTGAGATGCCGACGCCTGTCCAGCTTGCTGCGATCGTCATCATGACGATGGGCATGCTCTTGCCCGTCCTGCAAAAATCGTCCGATGTCGCGCGGCCCTGATGCGGGAATGGGCCACCGGCAGGGCGTTGACGTCTGCGATCTCGCGGACGTCACTAGCCATGGTTCAGATCATCCCGAGGCGGCGGCGGTGAAGACGGCCAGTTGCGCGTCGAATGCACGTTGGAAGGCCGGCCGGGCCTTGCCGCGCGCAACGTAGGCCAAGAGGTTGGGGTATGGGTTCAACAGCTCCGAACTTTCCAGCCTGCGCAGCACCGTGATCATCATGAGGTCACCGGCGCTGAAGGCGCCATCGAGCCAATCGGCATCGCCGAGCCGGGCGGACAGGTCGACGAGCCGTCTCGAGATGCGTCGCTCAACGCCCGACCGACGCTCTTCGTACCAGGACTTGTCGCTTTCGAGGAACCTGGCGGCTTCGCGGTCGACGATCGGCGATTCTATCGTGGCCTGTGCTGCAAACATCCAGGCGATCGCGCGCGCCCGGGCATCCGCATCGTCCGGCAGAAGGCCGCCGTGATGCTGCGCGATATGAAACACGATCGCCCCGGACTCAAACAGCGCCAGGTCGCCCTCCTCAAAGGTCGGGATCTGCCCGAAGGGCTGAAGGGCCATATGCGCGGGCTGCTTCAGGGCTTCGAACGACACGAGCCGAACGCGATAGGGCAGCCCCACTTCTTCGAGCGCCCAGCGCACGGGCATGTCACGCGCCAGCCCCTTGCCGCGATCGGGTGAGCGCTCGAAGGCGGTGATGGTCACGGTCATCGCTGTTCTCCACGGTTGTCTGTTTTGAAGACGCCTGGCAACGCGGCTTTCCGACAATCGCGCCTGAGAAATCTCCAAGGTCTTTCAAATGGAGCGCAAGGAACGGCTGTCCATTGTCTGCGGCCACCGAACGCGCCGGTCGTCCTCGGCAAGCGGAGCCTTGCCACCTCCGACATTGTTGCCGCGTTTCGAGCGCGATTGACAACGGCTGTATCCTGGATACAATTTGCCTCGATCTTGGGAGGGATCGATGAACCAGACCTTCGAATGGCGAAGCCAATCGCGCCTGCTCGACGAAGTTGCCCAGGCGCTTCGCGAGCGCATCTATGCCGGCGTCTATGCGCCGGGGGCGACGCTGCGCCAGGAGCGGATCGCCGCCGAATTCGGCATCAGTCGCACACCGCTGCGCGAAGCGCTGCGGGTGCTCGAGCGCGACGGGCTCGTCGTCAACAAGCCCGGCAGCGGCGTCCGGGTTGCGACCGCCGACCTGCCGAAGCTTCTGGACGCCTATGCCGTGCGCGAGGCGATGGACGGCGTGGCGGCGCGCAACGCCGCCGAGCGCGCCACCGCACCCGAAATCAAGGAGCTGACGAAGCAGATCGAACGACAGAAGAAGATCGTCGAACGCTGGGATCCTGCGGCCTATACCCAGTCCAACGTCGTCTTCCACGAAGCGATCGTCAGTGCCTCGCGCAACGCGTCGCTTTCGACGCTCGGGCCGCTTCTGCGCATGACATCCCAGGTCTTTGCTCCGGCCTTTTCGCTCTCCAGCGAACGCGCCAGTGCCGCCGTTGCCGAGCATCGCCTGATCGTTGAGGCGATCGCAGCAAGAAATCCCGATGAGGCCGAGAAGCTGGCACGCGCGCATATCCATGCGACGGCCATGAGATTGAAAACGCTGCTGCCTGAGGGCGGGACTGACAATGAGGCATGATGTGAAGACCTACGGAAATTTCATCGCAAGCAAATGGCAGGACGCGACTGGCGGCGAGTTTATCGACGTGCGTGATCCCTCGAACGGTGCGATTTTCGCGCGGATCGCCCGGGGAACCGCTGATGACATCGATCTGGCCGTGCGTTCGGCGCGTTCGGCGCTATCTGGTGAATGGGGGCAGATGACGGCGACCGAGCGCGGCCGGGTGCTCAACCGGATCTCGGCCGCGGTGCTGCGCAACATCGACCTTTTGACCGAGCTCGAAGCGCGCGATGTCGGCAAGCCCTTGACGCAGGCGCGGGCGGATGTCGTTGCGCTTGCGCGTTACCTCGAATTCTACGGCGGCGCCGCCGACAAGGTGCATGGCGACACCATCCCCTACCAGAACGGTTTTACGGTTCTGACCGTTTACGAGCCGCACGGGGTCACGGGCCATATCATCCCCTGGAACTATCCGATGCAGATCCTCGGTCGCAGCCTCGGCGCAGCGCTCGCCATGGGCAATGCCGCCGTCGTGAAGCCGGCCGAAGAGGCATGCCTGACGATCCTCGAATTTGCCCGTATTGCGCAGGAAGAGGGCCTGCCATCGGGCGCACTCAACGTCGTCACCGGTTACGGCACGGAAGCGGGAGCTGCCCTTTCCGGGCATCCTGACATCAACCACATCTCGTTTACCGGCTCGGTTCGCACCGGCGAAATGGTACAGGCGGCGGCGGCGAAGAATGCCGTGCCCGTGACGCTCGAACTCGGCGGCAAGTCGGCACAGATCGTCTTTGCCGATGCCGACCTCGACCGCGCCGTTCCCTTCCTGGTCAATGCCGGGATCCAGAATGCGGGCCAGACCTGCTCGGCCTCGTCGCGCATCCTGGTCGAGCGCACCATCTACGAAGAGGTCGTGGCGCTGATGAGCGAGCGTTACCGGGCGCTCAAGGTCGGACCGGCCAGTAACGATCTCTCCGTCGGCCCGGTCGTTTCGCAGCGGCAGAAGGCGATCATCGAGGGCTTCCTTGCCGATGCGGAGAAGGACGGATTGAAGGTTGCAGCGCAAGGCGAAATCGTTGCCGATGCGCCGGCCGACGGCGCCTATGTCGCACCGACGCTGCTGCGCGACGTGCCGCACGAGCACCGCACGGTGCAGGAAGAAATCTTCGGGCCGGTGCAGGTGATCATGCCGTTCGACAGCGAGGCCGATGCCATCCGGCTCGCAAACGGTACGGCTTACGGTCTCGTTTGCGGTGTGTGGACCAATGACGGCGGCCGGCAGATGCGTTTGGCGCGCGCCGTTGAAGCCGGCCAGGTGTTTATCAACAATTACGGCGCCGGCGGCGGCGTCGAGCTACCTTTCGGTGGCGTCAAGAAATCGGGCCATGGCCGCGAGAAGGGGTTTGAAGCCCTCTACGGCTTTGCCAGCATGAAAACCATTTCTGTCTACCACGGCTAGAGCGGGACGGTGAAAACGATGCGCGGCTGTCAGCCCGCATCCCGCTTCAGCCCATCATCCAGGTTTGCCTCGGGAGGAACACGTGTCACTAGAAGGTAAAGTCGCTCTCATCACCGGCGCAGGCTCCGGCTTCGGCGAGGGTATTGCGAAGCGTTTCGTCGATGGCGGGGCAAAGGTGGTCGTTGTCGACCGAGATGCCGATGGTGCTGCGCGTGTCGCCAAGGACCTCGGCAGCAATGCGTTTGCCGTGGTCGCCGATATCGCCATTCAGGCGGACGTGGAGGCGGCTGTTGCGGCCGGGCTCGAGAAATTCGGGCGCATCGATGTTCTCGTCAACAATGCCGGCATCGGTCACAAGCCGCAGAACGCCGAACTGGTCGAGCCGGACGAGTTCGACCGGATCCTCGGCGTCAACGTCCGAGGCATCTACCTGATGACGCGCACGCTGCTGCCGCACATGAAGGAGAACAGGTCGGGCGTGATCGTCAACATCGCGTCCACCGGCGCCAACAGGCCGCGCCCGAACCTTGCCTGGTACAACGCGACCAAGGGCTGGGTGGTCTCCGCCACCAAGGCACTGGCGATCGAACTTGCCCCCTTCAACATTCGCGTCGTGGCGCTCAATCCGGTCGCCGGCGAAACACCGCTGCTGGCGACCTTCATGGGTGAAGACAGCGAGCAAATCCGCCAGAAGTTCCGCGACTCCATTCCGCTGGGGCGCCTGCTGAAGCCCGAGGATCTGGCCGAAGCCGCCGCCTTCGTCGCCTCGCCACAGGCATCGATGATCACCGGCGTCGCGCTCGATGTCGACGGAGGCCGCTCGATCTGACACCTACAGCGCCCTGCGAGACGCGCGACGCTGTATGCCTTTGATTGACTGCATCTTTCCTTCAATCGGATACGATTAAAGGAAAGATGCAGTGGGAACCATAAACAACCAACCGCAAAGCGGGGGAACGATGATGAACTTGACGAAATGGGCGCTCGCCTCGTGCATGATTGCCGTATCGCTGACACCGGCGACGGCCAAGGATACGATTACGGTCGGCCAGGTGCTGGAGCCGCCAGGCCTCGATCCGACAGCGGGTGCCGCAGCACCGATCCGCTACATCACCTACGCCAACCTTTTCGAGGGGCTGGTGCGGGTGGTCGAGGATGGCACGGTCAAGCCGCTCCTGGCCGAAAGCTGGACGGTATCCGACGACCAGAAGAGCTACACGTTCAAGCTACGCCAGGGCGTGAAGTTCCACGACGGCACGCCGTTCGACTGCTCGGTCGTGAAGTTCTCCTATGAGCGCGCGGTCTCGGCCGATTCCACCAACGCGCAGAAGGGCCTGTTCGAGCCGATCGAAAAGACCGAGTGCCCGGATCCGGCGACGGCGGTCGTGACGCTCAAGCGTCCGGCCTCCAACTTCCTGTTCAACATGGCCTGGGGCGACGCGGTGATGATCGCGCCGACATCGGCCGCCGACAACAAGACCAAACCGGTCGGCACCGGTCCGTTCAAGTTCAAGGAATGGGCAAAGGGCGACAAGGTCGTGCTCGAGAAGAACGCCGACTATTGGGGCGAGCCGGCCAAGCTCAGCGAAGTCACCTTCAAGTTCATCAGCGATCCCTCGGCGGCCGCTGCTGCCGTTCTCGCCGGCAATGTCGATGCGTTCCCGATGTTCCAGGCTGCCGAACTCGTCAGCCAGTTCGAGAGCGATCCCAACCTTAAGGTCGAGGTCGGCAGCACCTCGGGCAAGGTGGTTCTCGCGCTCAACAATGCCCGCAAACCCTTCGACGATGTCAGGGTGCGCCAGGCGCTTGCCCATGCGATCGACCGCAAGACACTCGTCGAGGGGACCTATTCGGGCTTGGGCAGCACCATCGGTTCGCACTATTCGCCGGTCGAGCCCGGCTATGTCGATCTCAACGATACCTATCCTTACGACCCGGCCAAGGCGCAGCAATTGCTGCAGGAGGCAGGCGTCGAAGGCCTGGAAATGACCATCATGCTGCCGCCGCCGGCCTATGCCCGTCGCGGTGGCGAGATCATCGCGGCCATGCTCAGTGAAGCCGGTATCAAGGTGAACCTCGTTCCGATCGAGTTTGCGCAATGGCTCGACCAGGTGTTCAAGAATTCGGATTTCGACGCGACGATCATCGCGCATGCCGAGGCCCGTGACCTCGATATCTATGCCCGCGACAAATACTACTTCAACTACCAGAACCCCGAATACAAGGCGCTCTACAAGTCGTTCACGCTTGCCGCGACCGAGGCCGAGCAGCTCGACCTCGTCGGAAAGCTCCAGCGCAAGCTGGCAGCCGATGAGCCGAACGTCTTCCTTTACGCCCTCCCGAAGATCGGCGTCTGGAACAAGAAGGTGAAGGGCCTCTGGAAGAACATGCCGGTACCGGCTGACGACCAGACCCAGACCTATTGGGAAAACTGATCGTTTCTCGAGAGGACTGGCTGAAGATCGTCAGCTGCTCTCCTCGTCCCGCTCAAGCACCCGCCCATCACCGATGGGCGGGCGCAGATCAGACCTCGACCGCCGCACCCGGTGTCGGTCGACGTCAGCGCAATCCGGGAGGTTGATGTGATTTCCTTTGTTGGCGGTCGCCTTGTGTCGCTCATTCTGACGACGCTCGCCGCCTCAGTCATCGTCTTTCTGCTGATGCAGGTCCTGCCCGGGGACCCGGCAGTGCTGATGCTCGGCATGAATGCGGATGCCGACGCGATCGCGGCGCTGCACCGTCAGCTCGGCCTCGATCAGCCCATCTGGATCCGTTATCTCCACTGGATCGGCGGCTTCGTCGTCGGTGATTTCGGCACCAGCCTTACCTATTCGGTGCCGATCCGCGAACTGCTCGGACCGCGCATTCTGGTGACATTGCCGTTGGCTCTGCTTTCCATGGCGATCTCGGTCGTCGTGGCCATCGGCATCGGTGTCTATGCCGCGGCCAACCGCGGCAAAGCAGGCGATACCGTCGTCATGGGCATCGCCCAGGTCGGCGTCGCCGTCCCGAATTTCTGGCTGGCGCTTCTCTTCATCCTGCTGTTCGCCCTGAAGCTTGCCTGGTTCCCGGCTTCGGGCTTTTCCGGCTGGCAGGACGGCGTCTGGAACGGCCTGCGCTCGCTTATCCTTCCCGCCTTTGCGCTCGGCCTGCCGCTTGCCGCCATTCTCGGGCGCGTCACCCGCTCGGCCGTCATCGAGACGCTGGGCGAGGATTTCATCCGCACCGCCCGCGCCAAGGGACTGACGCGCGCTGGTGCGCTCTGGAAGCATGCGGTGCCGAACGCGCTGATCCCGGTCGTCACCATCATCGGCCTGCAGTTTTCCTTCCTGCTTGCCGGCACGATCATCATCGAGAACGTCTTCAACCTGCCGGGCATCGGCCGGCTGGTGTTTCAGGCGATCGCGCAGCGCGATCTCGTCACAGTGCAGACGCTGGTGACGCTGCTTGCCGCCTCCGTCATCACCATCAACTTCCTCGTCGATCTGGTCTACGGCTATCTGGATCCACGCCTGTCGCGGGGAGGCCACTGATGTCCCAGTCCGCAACCGTCTCGCAGCCCGGCCTGTTTTCCAAGCTCATCGGCAGCCGAAGCCTGATGCTTGGTGCAATCGTCACTGTCATTCTCGTGGCGATGGCGCTGGTGTCCTATGTCTGGACGCCCTATTCGCCGACGGCAATGAACTTCCGCGACAAGCTGCAGGGGCCGAGCCTTGCCCATTGGTTCGGCACCGACAATTTCGGCCGTGACATCCTGTCGATGATCATGGTCGGCGCCCGCAACTCGATCTCCGTTTCAATCGTCGCGGTGCTGGTCGGCGCCGGCATCGGCGTGCCGCTCGGCGCGTGGGCAGCCGCTCGCGGCGGCTGGGTCGATGGCCTGGTCATGCGCATGAGCGATCTTGCCTTCGCCTTTCCGGCGCTTTTGACGGCGGTGATCATCACCGCCATCTTCGGCCCCGGCGCAACCAATGCGATGATCGCAATCGGCATCTTCAACATTCCGGTCTTTGCCCGCGTGACCCGCGGCGCGTCGATGGGCCTTTGGAAACGCGAATACGTGCAGGCAGCACGCTGCGCTGGTCGCGGCGACGTCGCCATCACGTTTCTGCACATCCTGCCCAACATCAACCATGTGCTGCTGGTCCAGGTGACGATCCAGTTCGCGCTGGCGATCGTCGCGGAAGCCGGGCTCTCCTATGTCGGCCTCGGCACGCAGCCGCCGATGCCGAGCTGGGGCAAGATGCTGAACGACGCCCAGACCTTCATCTACCAGGCGCCCTGGCTTGCGATCTTCCCGGGGCTGGCGATCACCTTTGCCGTGCTCGGCCTCAACCTTCTCGGCGATGGCCTGCGCGACATCCTCGATCCCCGCGTGAGGCGGCAACGATGACCAGACCCTTGCTTCAAATGACCGGCATGTCGGTCGAACTGTCGGCTGGCCCGAGCCGGGTCGATATCATCGGCGATGTCGACCTCGAGCTCAATCGCGGCGAACGCCTGGGCATTGTTGGCGAAAGCGGCAGCGGCAAGTCGATGACCGCGCTTGCCGTCATGGGCCTGTTGCCCGAGCGCATGCGGGTGCGCGGCGAGCTTCTGTTCGATGGCCGCAATCTGGCGGGCCTTTCCGAGGCCGAGTATTGCGGCTATCGCGGCAGGCGCGCCGCGATGATCTTCCAGGAGCCGATGACCGCGCTCAACCCGGTCAAGTCGATCGGCGCCCAGATCGCCGAGGGCCGGCGCCTTCATCTCGGCGAAAGCAAAACCGATGCGGAAAACAAGGCGCGGGCGCTGCTCGATCGCGTCGGTCTGCCGGCGCCGCGCTTCGACCTTGATCTCTACCCGCACCAGCTCTCCGGCGGCCAGAGGCAGCGCGTGATGATCGCCATGGCGATCGCCTGCGAGCCGGATCTCCTGATCGCCGACGAGCCGACGACCGCACTCGATGTCACGGTGCAGGCGCAGATCCTCGATCTCATCGACGACCTGATCGAGGACACGGGCACTGCGCTGATGCTGATCACCCACGATCTCGGCGTCGTCTCGGAAATGACCGACCGCATCGCTGTGATGTATGCAGGGCGCATCATCGAGACCGGGCGCACGGATGATGTCTTCGCCCGCATGGCCCATCCCTATGCGAGGGGGCTCTTTGCCGCGTCGCCGCATGGTGCCGCCCTTCAGCCGCGTCGAGAGGGCGAGGGGAGGCCGCGACTGAACGCCATCCCTGGCATCGTTCCGGACCCCTTTTCCCGTCCGACCCACTGTTCGTTTGCCGAGCGCTGTTCCTTCGCTGAAGCCGATTGCCGGCGGGCGGCACCACCGCTCGATCTGATCAACACTGAGGGACATGCGCCGCATCGTGCTGCCTGCTTTCACCCCCGCGAAAGGATGGTGGCGCCATGAGCGAGGTCATTCTGAAGATCACCGATCTGGTGCGCGAATACCCGATGCCGCGTCCGTCGATCTTTTCGAAGCAGACGAGCCTGCGGGTGCTGCACGGTGTCAGCATCGAACTTGCGGCGGGCAGGAGCCTGGGGATCGTCGGTGAAAGCGGCTCCGGAAAATCGACGCTGGCGCGCGCCGTCATGGGCCTTGAGCGACCGCAGTCGGGCGAGGTCAATATTGCCGGAAGCAATATCTATGCGCTCGACCGGGCGGGATTGCGCGAGGCACGCAAGGGCTTTCAGGCAATCTTCCAGGACCCCTATGGTTCGCTTGATCCGCGCCACACGGTCAGGACGATCATTTCCGAGCCGATCGTATCGCTGGAACGCGGCATCGCCACGCCCGAGCGCAACCGCCGCATCGCCGAAGTCCTGGAGGCCGTCGGCCTGCCGATTGCGTCGGCCGACAAGTATCCGCACGAATTCTCGGGTGGCCAGCGCCAGCGCATCGCCATTGCCCGCGCGCTGATCACCCGGCCGGCGCTGATCGTTGCCGACGAGCCGGTTTCGGCGCTCGACGTGTCGATCCAGGCGCAGGTTTTGAACCTGATGATGGACCTGCAGGAAAGACTTGGTCTCTCCTATCTGTTCATCAGCCACGATCTCGGCGTCGTTCGCGCCATTACCGATCGGGTCGCCGTCATGCATCTCGGCCGGATCGTCGAGGAAGGCCCGACCGGCGCGGTCTTCGACAATCCGCGCCATCCCTACACCCAGGCGCTTGTCGCCGCCGTGCCGAAACCCTTTTCCGGTCGCCGCAAGCGCGTGCGCTCCGACGCGCCGCCGCAAACGCCCGTTCACACGGCCACCACCGCCGTCGGCTGCGCCTATGCCGCCGTCTGTCCGCTGAGGCAGGAGATCTGTCTGACCCAAACGCCCATGGCCAAGCCGGTGACGCCGGCCTGGTCAGCCCGCTGTCATTTCGCCTAGGAATTTCCCTTATGTCCGAACTCGCCGATCTCTCCGCCGTCGACCTCGTCGAGGCCTATCGCTCGAAAAAGCTCTCTCCCGTCGAGGTGACCGATGCCGTCATCGCCCGCATCGATGTCTCGGAGCCGAAACTGAATGCGCTGTGGGCCTACGATCCGGACGCGGCGCGCACGGCAGCGCGAGCGTCCGAGGCGCGCTGGGGCAAGGGCGAGCCTCTGGGTGCGATCGACGGCGTGCCCGTGACGATCAAGGAAAACATTGCGACCAAGGGAACGGCCGTGCCGCTCGGCTGCGCTGCCGTACAACTCACGCCCGCCGCCGCCGATGCGCCGCCGGCCGCGCGCACCCGCGAGGCAGGCGGCATCCTTCTCGCCAAGACCACGATGCCGGATTACGGCATGCTCTCGTCAGGCCTTTCGAGCTTCCACAAGCTTGCCCGCAACCCCTGGGACATCTCGACCAATCCGGGCGGATCGAGCGCCGGTGCCGGTGCGGCGGCTGCCGCCGGCTACGGGCCCCTTCATATCGGCACGGATATCGGCGGCTCCGTCCGCCTGCCGGCCGGCTGGTGCGGCGTCGTCGGGCTGAAGCCGTCGGCCGGCCGTGTCCCCATCAATCCGCCGTTTATCGGCCGGGTCGCCGGGCCGATGACCCGGACGGTCGCCGACACGGCGCTCTACATGTCGGTGCTGTCGAAGCCGGACGCGCGCGACACGATGTCCTTGCCCCAGGCGGACATCCCCTGGCTCGACCTCGACCGCGATGTCAGGGGCCTGAAGATTGGCCTGTGGCTCGATGCGGGCTTCGGCCAGGATGTCAGCGCGGAAACCGAAGCGGCGGTCAGCCAGGCGGCACGCCTGCTGGCCGATGCCGGCGCGATTGTCGAACCGGTCGGCCCCTTCCTCACCCGCGAGATGATCGACGGCCTCGACCGCTTCTGGCGGGCGCGTGGCTGGGAAGACGTGTCGAAATTGTCGCCGGAGCAGCAGGCGCAGATCCTGCCCTACATCTTCGATTGGATCAAAACGGCCGAGCATTTCTCCGGCCGCGAGGTCTATACCGGATTTGCCCAGATCGACGCCATGCGCAACGCGATCCATGCGGCGCTGACCGGTTTTGACTTCATCCTCTCGCCGACGGCGCCGACAGCCTCCTATCCCGCCGAATGGGCCTCGCCGGTCAACGACCCGCAAAAACCGTTCGAGCACATCGCCTTCACCGTCGCCGTCAACATGGGCGGACAGCCGGCGATCTCGCTCAATTGCGGCTATACCGCCGCCGGGCTGCCGATCGGACTTCAGATCATCGGCCAGCCATTCGACGATATCGGCGTGCTGCGCCTCGCTCGATCCTTCGAGACCCTGCGCCCGCAACAGCGGCCCTGGCCGAAGATCGCCGCCTGAAACACCTCTCAAGACCAAAACGACAGGAGTGCCGATATGGCCGTTCGTAAGCTTTTCATCCTTCCCGGCGACGGCATCGGCCCGGAAGCCATGGCGGAAGTCCGCAAAATCATCGCCT
>NZ_DALZXU010000010.1:0-145878 GCF_031989085.1 Ensifer sp. | reverse complement strand
CTCTCCATATAATTTCTTATCGCTAGCTTGTTGTGAGGGCTTTGGCGACTGCAGGTTCACCGCGCCTTAGCCCGTAAGGAGGGCGAGATGCGTATTGGTGACCATCACCGGGGTGCCGTTCTCCCCGATCAAATTGAATTGATTGATTCGGTCTTCGACGAATTGCTCCAGGCCCGTGGCTTGGACCGCTCAAGGGAAGAGGCAGAGCTCCTAGCTGCCCGGTTGCTGGGGATGTTTCAGAGCGGGATCCATGACCGCGACGCGTTGAGACAGATGGCAGACTACCTGTAACTTTCCGCCCAACTCGTCGGAGCGAACCTCACAAAAAAAGCGGCCTTCCGGGTCGAGGTTGCGGATGGAAGGCCGCGGGCAAGGTTATCGAGCCGCTAGTGTGGGTCGGATAGCTTCGGCGAAGCTCACGCCCCGCGCCATCGCTGCGCGTTTTTCGGGAACCTTACGGACTGCAGGCAGTCTCCGATAGACCGCTGTCAACACACCGGCCCCCACACGGTATGCGCTGCCACCACCACCAGCAGAACTATCATTAAGATCTCTCTACTTTTGCGCACTTGGAGCCGAGTGGAAGACTCGCTATCTTTTTCCCTTCGGTGAAGGCGGTAGCTCAAGGAGGGAGGTCTTTATGGCTATTCACTTTGACCAGTCAGGTTTTGAATTTGCACCCGAACAGATCGATACCCTTCAAAGGATATTCGATCGCATTTGCTTCGAAGCGAGAATCCCGCGCCAGGACGTCCGAGCCGGCCGCCTCGCGAAATTCCTCATGGATGAGTTCAGGTTCGGGAACACGGACGAGTTGGCGCTGACGGAGTGCGGACGCTGGTTTTGCAGGCGAGCAAGCTCGAGGCACCGCGAAGGACGCCGCGACCTACGCTCAGATATTCACTGATCTCGGGCTGTCCGGACCGGGCAAGCCCATGCTGGCGGAAAACAATTTGCTCTAATGTGAAAACTCAGCGCTGACGCCGGCTTTCGATCTGATCACCGCGGCCAGCGCCGCGCGGCGTGATTCGGGCAACTTCAAAATAAAGGTGTCCATATCCCGTCCGAAGTTCGACCATGCCTTGTCGCCCCGCTGCCGCGGCTCGATTATGCCGGCCGCCTCGAGGTCTGATCGGTGCATGTTCACCCGAGCCAACGAGCGTTTGTGATAAGCCCTCAGTGAGAAAGCCCGCAAAACGCTGCCCGCGACTAACGAGCTATTTTGGTCGGAACAACAATGGTTTATGTAGGGGTGCTGGGGCTTGCTTATCGCGTTTCTCTGACAAATTTGAGGTGAAGATTATGCCGCTGGATGATCGTGCGACAAAGGTTGATGCCCAGACCACCGATGACGCCGCAGCCTTCCTCGCAGCCATTGTTGAATCTTCCGATGATGCCATAGTCAGCAAAAGCTTGTGCGGCGTGATTACGACGTGGAACCAGAGCGCCGAGAGAATTTTCGGCTACAGGGCCGAGGAAGCGGTCGGCAAGCCCATCACAATCGTCATTCCTTCGGACCGTCTGGAAGAGGAACCAGCGATCCTCGCGCGTATTCAAGCGGGTGAACGTGTCGATCACTTTGAGACGGTGAGGCGCCGCAAAGACGGAGCCTTGATCGACATCTCATTGACCATCTCACCGATAAGGAACAACCGCGGCGAAATTATCGGCGCTTCCAAGGTGGCCCGGGACATTTCTGAGCGAAGGCGTATTGCTGAACATCGCGAGTTGCTACTTCGGGAAATGCACCACCGGGTGAAAAACCTGTTTGCCGTCACCGGTAGCCTTATCACACTAGCAGCGCGTAGTGCGGCAACGCCCGGCGAACTCGCCGCCGACATGAAGGATCGGCTGATGGCGCTCTCGCGCGCTCACGAAATGACCTTGCCAAGCCTGGTCCAATCTGCCGAGGATCAGGATACGACACTGTTTCAGCTCCTTTCCCGTATTCTGGAGCCCTACAGTCGCCAAGGCATCAGGTTATGGAGGATCGCTGGCGAAGACGTCGGGATAAGGCGCGAGAAGATTACCGATTTGGCGCTCATGCTTCATGAATTCTCTACGAACGCGACCAAATACGGGGCGCTTTCAGTTGAAGGCGGGACCATCGACATAACCACAGCTCTCTCACCTGACGCGATCGAGCTGGTTTGGCTTGAGACGAATGGGCCACTGGCGAGTGATCCAGCTGAAACGCCGTTTTCCGGCTTTGGGCAGGTTCTGGAAGACAGGATATCACATGGTCTCAACGCCCAAATCGAGCGCACGTGGACGCAGGGCGGACTGGCGATCCGCCTTTCTATTCCCCGCGACGCAATCACGTAGGCACGGCCAAAAAAGTCGATTTCAGGCAAAGGAGCGCGCTACCAGCCTCTCATCTTTGAAACAGGTTCGCAACACGCGGGCCGGCGGCACATGGTGCTGAAGCAAGGGCGCCAGCTCGAGCAATTCGTGGGGCAGGTGTTCGCCGGTCATCATCCACCATTTTTGATAGTAATCCCTCCAACTTCCTGAAGCGTCAGCGGGATGCTGAGGTGGCATAAATCTGGTGAAGATTGTCTGGCATGCGTGGCGGTCCGACACTTCGGCAAGCTGCGGTAGTATTTTTGTCATCCAAGGCACGTGCCAGGGCGTCTGCTCCAAAAACATCCGCTGGGCATCCACGCAAATATGCCGCCACTTTCCGCCTGCTTTCATGTCCGGTTGCCTCCATCAAGATTGACCGAACCCGCAAGCCCCCGGACAAGTTCCCAGATGCCGGCTTTGCCACAGGCCAAATAGCGGCTGAAGCCTGGCATATCCGGCACTAGTATAAAGGCTATGCCGAACCGTAGGTGGCTGCGGGTGAGCGCACTGCCGGCATTTCCGGCGGCAGTTCCAACCAAACCACTTGGGCCGCAATCCGAGGCTACGCGCTGTGTCAACAACGAAGGGATTTCGATCTAGATCGCTTTAGTTATGCTCTCGAGTTCCCGAGCCAAAACCTGGAGCGACGGCCATGGCGCGCCTTTGCGCAGAGTGTAGATGAGGAGCTCCGCCCATAGTCGACCATTTGGGAACTGGTCACCCGCGTCCCAACGCCATGCCGCGACCATTGCAAGAACGAGGGCGCGGCACTCGCTCAGCAGCGCCTCATCAACGGCCGGATAATGTTCCGAAACCGCCTCAGGCACGTGCGCGAGATCGAACTCAATCGGCCCACGGCAACACGTCTCGAGATCGATGAACAGAGGCCCGCACTTCGTGCTGAGCACGTTACCCGGATGAGGCTCGCCGTGAAGCACCTGCTCCGATACGCAGCGTTCAAAAATCGATGTTTTGAGACTTTTCAACATCTCGTCGAGAAACGCCCGATCGAATTCGGTGAGTCCAGGCGTCTGCTCTCGATTTTCAATGAGTTGCTCAGCTTCCACAACACGATCTGTGAAGTGCGGCGTCTTTACCTCGATCGTCCGCATGTCGGTGTGAAGACGCGAGAGCGCAAAAGCATAATCGGCTGGCTCGACTTCTGATGCCATCGACTCACAATAGGTCCAAAACGTGATTGCGAACCCATCACGCTCGAAAACGCGATGTGGAACGCGAGGCTCGAGAACTGCCGCGGGACTGCCGACGTCGCCGAGTTTCCGGGCAAGCTCGATCTCGAACTGCGCCGCCTTGTCCATCAACGGCGCCACTCGCGCAAACGTGTCACACGGCAGCAGCCGCAAGGCTAGCTTGTTTGAATTCTGCAGAATTAATGCTTCCTCGACGACCAGACCGAGGGACCTGGCAGTCAATTTGACCGCGGTCACTGCACGTTGAACTTCAAGGCTGTGCAAGATGGACTCCCTCTGTGCTCAACACCGCTCGGCGACACCGGGTAAAATTGTTAGCCAGCAGAGGTCGGATATCTTCGCTCAGCGCCTCTAAAGCTTCTTGGAACTAAGAAAACGATATAAAAAACTGCATACGGCTTCCCATCATATGAATAAAGCTATCCTCCGGTGACAGTGGAGACCATCGAATATTGCCTCATAATTCTGACCATCATTGGTTACAAACCCAATATCAAACGCTCTATCGGCTAAGTCCGGACGGGCGAATAGTGGGCGAGAATGATCCGGATTGCTCGCCGGGGCCGCGATTTTGGCTAGCCGGTTCTCCAGAGCACAACCTGTTTGGGCTTCGCGACGATCTATCCCATGACCTGGTGGCAACGGTGAACGATCTTGCGGCTACCGAGCCGCCCCTTACCCACTCGGCGACACCACAGCATCTTGCGCGCTATCTGTCGTTGTTTTGCAGCGATAAAGCGACGGCAGCCCATGATCTCGGTCTGATTTACGAGTTACCGCACGCGCATCCGTATATTAGCACGGCTCGGCTCATCAGCAGCGAATCGAGCGAGGGGCAGGATCTCGTGCGCAGCTGGCGGTCGGTCGGAGTGCCCGACAACCTGTTTGAACTTGGCTTCCGCGAAGTAGCCGACTTCTGGGCACCTTGGTGCGCAGCTATGGTAGAGGGCGAAGTCGCCTCCCTCGCATTTGCGGCGCGGCTTGCGGATAACGGCGCTGAACTCGGGCTCGTAACAACGAAGGCGTTTAGAGGACAAGGGTTTGCCGCCGCTGCGACAGCTGGTTGGACGCGCCTCCCCACGCTCCGTTCGCGTACTCTTTTCTACAGCACCGACCGAGACAACATCTCATCGCAGCGTGTTGCGGAGCGACTAGGCCTTCACCTCCGGGGCGCTAGCTTAAGAATCTCTTAGACGATGTGGCCGCGCGCTCTGAGCATTCGGCGATGGCCAGACATCGCCAGATGGCCCGCCGCGCACGAGGGTTGGGACACTGAAGGATGCTGGTCTGTTCCAAGCGAAAATTGGTACGACCGTGCCACCCGACTCTGACGTCTCATTCGGATCACCCTTGGTGCTAACGGAAACCGCCCGCCGAAACCAAACTAATCAGATCGTACCGACTACGGGCGAAGTGTCAGCGGCCTTCAGAATGCGCGCTATAGCCTCAACAAAGGAGACTGTCCCGCGACGCCACTCCGTTCCATCCTCCCGTTGGAATTTACCCCTGGCAATGCCATCATACATTTCAAGGAGTGCGGCCCCGATCTCTGAATCCACTCCATCGCTGTGCAAGACAGCCGCACGCTGGTCTTGCGGAACAAAAGCAGTTTCTACGGGATGATCGAGTACATTAGCGAAGGCCTTCGCTATGTCCTCGGCACTGAGGTCCGAAGGCGCGCGTCCCCTTGCTCTGCGTTCGAAGCCGCCGGCGTCATCGTCATTGATAGTAACCAGGCGGTCGTTCTTCCCAATTTGACGGCCGCCTGGAAGGCGGGCTCCGCCTACGATTAGGCAGGAAGCGCGCCCGACTTCTTCGCAACCCAGGTGGCAACAAAGTCCATCAGGGCTGGGGACAAGCTGTCATAGGGCTCCAGCCCAAGCTCCCTCAAGCGGGCCCGGATGCCATCCATGTTGCTGGGATCAACGCCCGATTCGATGATCGAGGAGACGAATGCTGCAAAGCCGGGCGGCGCCCAACCCGCTTCCTTAAAGCGCTCAGGGTGAATGAAGTCTAACCCTTGGAAGGCATGTTCTCGCACCACGGGACCATACATGTGCACACCACATGCCTGACAGGCATGCCGCTGGATCAGCGCGGACTGGTCAACGACTTTCAGTTTGTCACCGTTCTCGAGTACGGTCACCTTGTCGTGTGGGACAACCGCAACAATGGAGAAATTGACGCCGCTGGGTTTCCAGCACTTGGTGCAGCCACAAGCATGGTTGTGAGCAATTTGTCCCTCGATCCTTACCTTGACCGGCCGGTCCGTGCAGTCACAAACGAGCGTGCCTCCAGCAAAGTCCGCGCTGGCCGGCTTGATGCCATTATCGACCGCTGGATGAATGCGAACTGAACTGTCCATTGCATGTCCTCCCTGTTGTGTTGATGCCAGGTCCCTGAGGGACTTGGCACTTCGGCCTGATTCAAACGCCCCGGGCGGGTACGCTTAGTATAGAACGACCGAGCGGATGCTTTCGCCCGAATGCATCAGTTCAAAACCCTTGTTGATGTCTTCGAGGGCCAAGGTGTGGGTGATCATCGGATCGATCTCGATCTTGCCCTCCATGTACCAGTCGACAATCTTCGGCACGTCGGTGCGGCCACGCGCGCCGCCAAAGGCAGTGCCCATCCAGCTGCGGCCGGTGACCAGCTGGAACGGACGGGTGGAGATCTCCTGGCCGGCGCCGGCAACGCCGATGACGACAGACTTGCCCCAGCCGCGGTGCGAAGCTTCGAGCGCCTGGCGCATCACCTTGGTATTGCCCGTGCAGTCGAAGGTGTAGTCGGCGCCGCCGATCTGGTCGGCACCACGCTTCGTCATGTTGACGAGGTAGGGCACGATATCCTCGCCGACTTCCTTGGGGTTGACGAAGTGGGTCATGCCGAAGCGCTCGCCCCAGGCCTTCTTGTCATTGTTGAGGTCGACGCCGATGATCATGTCGGCGCCGGCAAGGCGCAGGCCCTGGATGACGTTGAGGCCGATGCCGCCGAGACCGAAGACGATCGCGGTCGCGCCCATCTCCACCTTGGCCGTGTTGATGACGGCGCCGATGCCGGTGGTCACGCCACAGCCGATGTAGCAGATCTTGTCGAACGGCGCGTCGGGATTGACCTTGGCGACGGCGATCTCCGGCAGCACGGTGTAGTTGGCGAAGGTCGAGCAGCCCATGTAGTGATGGATCTTGTCCTTGCCGATCGAGAAGCGCGAGGTGCCATCAGGCATCAGGCCCTGGCCCTGGGTGGAGCGGATCGCGGTGCAAAGATTGGTCTTGCGCGACAGGCACGAAGGGCAGGAGCGGCATTCCGGCGTGTAGAGCGGAATGACGTGATCGCCCTTCTTGACCGAGGTGACGCCCGGGCCGACGTCGACGACGACGCCGGCACCCTCGTGGCCGAGGATCGCCGGGAACAGGCCTTCGGGATCGGCGCCCGACAGCGTGAAATCGTCAGTGTGGCAGATGCCTGTCGCCTTGACCTCGATCAGAACTTCGCCGGACCGTGGGCCTTCGAGCTGAACGGTCATCACTTCCAGCGGCTTGCCTGCCTGAACGGCGACGGCGGCGCGTACATCCATATCTCCATCCTTCCTCGAAGCTCAAAATCGTCGTGGGCCCGTTCAGCCCGCGGCGTGACGAAGTCCTCTTTCCAACCACGGCGCTCGTCGGAGGCGGCTGACCGCCCGATATCCGATGTCTAGCGCCACTGTCACTGAGTGATCCTCTCGTCGTGTTCATCGAGCAGCGGCACATCATAAGACAAAAGCAGTTTGTTGATTTCCGCCTGGTTGTCCTTGATGAAGGCGTTGAGCGTCCGTTTCCACTGCTGGTCGGACGGCCGCACACCCATTGTAATCCTATAGATCATGCGTTGACCGCCGGCCTCATTGATCAAGGGCACGACCTCCAGATCGGCCCCGGACTTGCGGACATAATAACCCGCCATCGGACCCCAGACCGCGACGGCGTCGATTACACCTGCAAGCATGTCCCGGATCATCAACTCCGCCATCGACGGCATTATCCGCGTGTCGACCATGAGCGGATAGATTTTCGCCTTCCGCATCAGTTTTGCAATCGCCATGTTGGCGGTCGGTGGCGTTCCCTGGACGACGCCAATCCTCTTGTCGGCAAGCTTCGGATCAGTGAGCCTTTTCACGCCGGCGAGATCGCCATTCTTCTTATAGATCAGCACGTAGGAAGAGCGATAATAGGCGTTCGTGTTCTGGACAAGCTCGTCACCTTGCGCATATCCCATGATGATGTCGCAGCGGTTGGCGCCGAGCGTATTGCGCACGAAGCCTGTAATGGAGGGATACCAAGTGTAGGCCGCGCCGCTCCTTCCTGTCGCTGTTGCGACCATCGCGGCGAGCTTATCCTCGAAGCCTTCGCCGCTCTGGTCTGAGAACGGCATGTTGGATGGATCGGCGCAGACCCGTAGCCTATCGGGATCAACCAGCTCCCCAGCAGCTCCGAGCCCGGCAGTCTGGGAATAAGCCTGCAAGGGGAACGCAGCCGTCGCCAGGACGATGAATATCTTCCTTCCGATCCGATGGGCGCTTCGTGCCATGTCATCCCCCCATGCAGGATGTTTCGTAGGCTTTGGCCCCTTCAGGTTTGTTCGCCTTCTTGGGCGGACGCCCGCGCGGAGCAGCGCCGACGGCACGAGCGCGCAGATAGACGTAGATGTCGTCGAGGTAGCAATAGACATTCTTATTGTTGCCGAAGGCAGGCATAACGACCTCTTTGCCGCCGACAACGCTCTTTCGGCCTTCCGCAACGATGGCAAGGAAATTCGGATAATCGAGGTTCTTCAACGACGTGGCCAAGGCTGGGGCATAGCTCGAGCCTACACCGTCGGGGCCGTGACAGACATGACAGTCGGAGTGATAGCGGCGGTAGCCACTGAACGTGTACCAGTCGACCGTCCCGTCGTCTTGAAACTTGAACGTTGGG
Organism: Ensifer sp.; assembly: GCF_031989085.1. NCBI lineage: Bacteria > Pseudomonadati > Pseudomonadota > Alphaproteobacteria > Hyphomicrobiales > Rhizobiaceae > Ensifer > Ensifer sp. The sequence continues at coordinate 137,366 of NZ_DALZXU010000010.1, read as the reverse complement.
TTTCCGTCCGCGTCAAAGAACTTCCCGTCTTCTTCTTTGACAGCCACAGCTTTTTGCTGGTCGTCTGCAGCTGGGGTATTGCTGGCGATAAGGAGCGGGAACGACGAGCAAAGCGCCAGAACGAAACTACGAAGAGCCATCAAACGAACCCCATACTTTGGAAAAACCGGAGGCGAAACTCCAGCGGGAAGATCGGGATTTGCACGAACGAAGGATGTGGATTGCGACCGGATAACAATGTGTCACGCGGCGATAGTCGGCGGCCGTAGGGCTGCGAAGTGACGCAGCCCTGCCGTGTTTTAATGGATCATCATTCCGGAAGTCCGAAGACCGTCAGCTGCCCGCCGAGCGTCGTGTACTCCGCAAGACCGGCATATCCACCGACTGCACCCAGTCCGGCAGTGCCGACAACCTGGGCTTCATCACCCTGCTGGCGGCCCTGATCGACCGCACCATGCCATGCCGTGGCGTTTTCAGGAGAAAGCAGCCCGCCAGCCAGGCCAATCCCGGCCCACCCGCCAACACCGGACAAAACGGCGATATACTGCTTGCCGCCATGTTCGTAGGTATTGATGTTTCCAATGATGCCGGATGGCGTCTTGAACCGGTAGAGCTCCTTGCCCTCCGTATTCACTGCCACGATGTAGCCTTCCAGGGTTCCATAAAAGATTACATCGCCATCCGTTGCAAGAGCACCGGACCAAACGGAAAACCTCTCGGGCTTCGACCAGACGATCTCACCCTTGGCAGCATCCCAGGCAATGAAGTTCCCCATGCCGCCATGGCTGCCCGGTGTCGCGTACATGGAAACAGTAGCGCCGACATACGCTTGACCGGCCGTGTAGCTGACCTTGTAGGGTTCATAATCCATGCATACGTGGTTCGTCGGCACATAAAACAAGCCGGTTTTTGGTGAATAGGCTGCCGGCTGCTGATCCTTGGTACCGAGTGCCGCTGGACATATTCCCGTCGAGTTCGTGTCCTCGCCGTTCTTTTCGGTGGAGTATTTTGCCACGACCTGGGGGCGGCCGTATTGTTCGCTCGCCGGATCCATGACGACTTCCGTCGCCCAGTTGACTGTCGGATCGTATTTCTTAGCAACAAGAAGCTCCCCTGTCGCCCGGTCGAGGGTATAGGCAAAGCCGTTGCGGTCGAAATGCACGAGCACGTCACGGGGCTTGCCGCTGATTTGCATGCCGTCGACGAGAATATTTTCGTTGACACCATCATAGTCCCACTCGTCATGCGGGGTCATTTGATAGAGCCACTTGGCCATGCCGGTATCGACGTCGCGCGCCATCAGGGTCATGGACCAGCGATTATCACCCGGTCGTTGCACAGGGTTCCAACTGCCAGGATTTGCAGTGCCATAATAGATCAGGTTGAGCTTCGGATCATAGGAGTACCAGCCCCATGTCGTGCCGCCGCCGGTCTTCCACTCCTCACCTTCCCAGGTCTTTATACCGGAGTCAGTTCCAACGGGTTTGCCAAGATGGGTGGTCTTTTCGGGGTCAATCAGCATTTCGGCGTCGGGGCCGGTCGAATAGGCCTTCCAGGCAAGTTTCCCGTCTTTCAAGTTGTACGCCGCCATCCAGCCGCGCACACCGAATTCCGCACCCGATATACCAATCAGCACCTTGTCCTTGACGACCATGGGGGCGCCAGTGCTGGACTCGGCCTTGCTGCCATCGATCTGTTCACCGTTCTTCACAGACCAGATGACCTTGCCCGTCTTGGCGTCGAGGGCAACGACAGTCGTGTCTGCCTGGTTCAAGATGATCTTGCCATCGCCATAGGCGACGCCGCGATTAACAGTGTCACAGCACATGATGCCAATAACGGTCGGATCCTGCTTTGGCTCGTATTTCCATAGGATTTTGCCGTCGTTGTTGAGATCAAGAGCATAGACGTTGTTGGGAAATGGCGTATGGACGTACATGACGTCGCCGATGACCAGAGGTCCACCCTCATGGCCACGCAGGACACCCGTCGAGAAGGTCCATTTAACCTGCAGATCCTTCACGTTATCCTTGGTGATCTGATTGAGTTTGGAAAAACGATGGTTGGCGTAGTCGCCAGTGGGCATCGCCCAGTTCTTTGCGTCGGCCGAAAGGGTTGTCAGTTCTTCGTTGGCCAACGCATTGCCGACGAAACCTGCTGTCAGAACTCCTGCCGCAGTGAGCGGTAGGTACAGGAATTTTCCAAGAATGCGCATGCGGATTCCTCCCGATGTCGACATGGACCCGAGGTACATCGTTACGCTCCCCGGAGACCATAATGATCAGCCCAAGCTGTGTCGTGTTAGTCGTGGGATATCTGCTTGCTTCAGCGTCTCAAGGGTTCATTTGGATGGGCATAGGGCACCGTTTTTTGCCCATCCTCTTGACCAATCAAACTTCACGCTCCCGAGAGACCAGTTTTGAAGCCGAAACTCAAGAAACAATAGGCGATAAGTCCTACTATTGCAAGTTTAAACGTCTAGATTTTGTGCGACGCAACAACACAAAGTGCTGCACCGCAACAAATTTGTTGCTAATTTCTCCGTCGCTTACTTTAATTTAGATCAAACAGTTACTATGATAATACAACAGAAAATCGGACTCAACAGGCGCGAGTCGTCCGGCATGCCGAAATCTACCGGAGATTACATTATGAAATTTGGTAACCTTGATGTGATCGCATTGCTCATCGTGCTAACGGGAGCCGCGAATGCGTCGGCAGCTGGAGGCTATCCGACGGTTGCTATCGTTGATTACGTGTATGGGTGCATGAAGGCCAATGGCGAGACACGCACTGCTCTCGAGAAATGTTCCTGTACGATCGATGTTATAACCTCGGTCCTACCCTACGAGCGCTACGAGGCGGCGGAGACGTTCAGAAGTCTCGGATTTCAGACGGGCGAAAGAGGGGCTCTGTTTCGACAAAGCGCGCCGGCGAAATCCGCCATCGCCGAGTTGGGCAGGGCGCAGGCTGAAGCTGAAGTCCGGTGCTTTTGATCTTTGAAACCTCCCCAAAGTGGAGACGACTGCTCAGTGAATAACGTTCACAGCGCATCTGGAAACATCTTATGGAAATCCGATGTGAGAGTGTCGAGCGCCGGCGCGTTACGCATAGGACGCGAAAGACCGACATCGAAGACACCGACAACCTGCGCCGGGCGTGGTGAGAGCACGATAATGCGATCGGCAAGCAGAAGGGCCTCTCTCAGATTATGGGTCACCATCAAGGCGGTGGTGGGTCTGGCGGCCCACACCGTCATCAAAAGTCGGCGCAATCTGTCGGCGGTTGGCTCGTCGAGCGAAGTGAAAGGCTCGTCCAGCAAAAGGATAGCAGGTTCCGTGGCGAAGGCGCGTGCAAGCGCGGCACGGCGTGCAAGGCCGAGCGAAAGCTCCGACGGATAGAGCGCCCGAACGGGCAAGAGGCCCAGGATATCAAGCAGCGGATCCAGATCTTTGTCTCTTACGCGAGCAGGCAGGGCAAGTCGAACGTTTTGCTCCACCGTTCGCCATGGAAGAAGCACCGGTTCCTGAAAAACCGCAGCGACACGATTTGAGCCGCCCTCGGGTAATTGATAGCTGCCCGAGAATTGCCGATCTAGACCCAGCAGGATTCGCAAGGTCGTAGTTTTGCCGCACCCCGATGGGCCGAGCAGGCAGGCGAATTCACCTTGCCGCACCGCGAAGGAAAGTCCGCGCAATGCAACGATCCTGACACCCTCGGCCGATCGGAACATTTTCTCGTTGATATCGACTTTAAGCGGAGCGGCGACGCCAGCGGGTTGCGTGTCGTTCAAGGGGCTGCACCAGAATGAGTTCGATCAGCAACATGATAGCCACGAATGCCAGTGTGTATGCAAGGATGGCAGCAACATCGAACATTTGGAAGTAAAGATAGATCTGGAAGCCGACACCGTTTGAGCGGCCGAGCAACTCAACCACGAGCACGATCTTCCAGATCAGCGCGATGCCGGAGCGCGAGGCGACCGCGAAATAGGGCTGCAATTGCGGCACCAGGATATGCCGAACATAGTCGACCGGCCCCAACCTATAAACGGTTGCCATCTCAGCGTAACGGGGATCGAGCGCCCGCGCACCCTCGCGCATTGTAACGATGACATTTGGTATCTTGTTGATCGCAACGGCACCGATCGCAGCCGCTTCTGTCAGGCCAAACCATATGTAGGCGAGAACGATAACGACGAGCGCGGGGAGGTTGAGGAAAAGCACAAGCCAGGGATTGAAGAAAGTATCCGCCCGGCGGTGCCGGCCGAGAATGACGCCGATGACTGACCCGATGGTCATGGCGACAATATATGCGGCCGCGACCCGGCACAGTGTCATTGCCAGATGATAGCCAAGATCGCCGTTGGTTGCCTCGTTGACAAGCACACGCCAGACGTCGATCGGTGGCGGAAAAGCGCGGCTCGGCCATGTCCCCGCCGCCAGACCCCAAAGCATGCATAGTCCACAAAGCGACGTTAAGGCGGCTGCCGACGGTAGCACAGCGCGAACTCCGCGAGTGACCGCGTGTGGCTGCCGGCTCGCGGTTTCATGGTTCTCTCGTTCCAATCCCGCCGTCATGTCTTCAATGCAGCCCAGAATGTTCCAGGAGCCATTTGCCGCGCCGCGCCGACGAGCTTCTCTCCGCCAAGGTCGGCAAGGATCTTGTAAAGTTTGGCGGCATCGCGTTCCTCCTCCGCAAGAGGTCGGCGTGGTATGCCTTCGCGATAGCGATCCCGCAGCACTTCCAGCTCCCTGCCCTCTGCTCGCACCAATGGCGCCAAGCGCCGCCATTCTGCGTCCGATTGAGCCAGAAGTGCCTTCGCCGCGGCACTTGCCTGCACGAAGCTCATTGCTACATCCGGGTGTTTGTTCGCCCACTTGTCGTGGAGTACATAGCCCAGCGCCGACACTGGCCCCAAAGCCCCGAGCGCCTTGGTTGCTTCCCCGGCGCCGATCAGGCGGCGAAAACCATTTGCCTCCAACCGTGCGCAGAAATGCCAGAAATTCAGCACCGCGTCGAGTTCACCCGAAACAGCCTTTTCTGACAACAGTGGTGGAGCGCCAAAGACGATCTCGCTCTCCTTGGTCAGATCAACACCATGGTCACGCTGGGCGAGGCCCTGGATTAACAGCCAACTCTTGTCGAGCGGCCCGCCCGCTACGCCGATTTTCTTGCCTATAAGGTCGCGAATTTCGCGAATTGGCGCATCCTGTTTGACCATGATGGCGCCAACCGCGGTGGAGTATGGCGCAAGGGTGAGATCTTCTCCTTCAGAACGCTGGCGTGACACCCACAACCAGTCGGAAACGATAATGTCGAGGTCGCCTGCCAGCATCGCCACGTTAGTTGCGTCTTCCCCGGCGAAATAGACGATCTCCGCGTCAATGCCATAAGCCGCGTCGAATTTATTGTACTTTATGGTGTCGAGCTCCCAGTTCACCGTTCCGAACTTCAAAACTCCGACTCGGATTTTGGGAGCGGATGGGGCTGCCCATGCAGAAATGCCAGGAGGATTTGCAGCCGCCAGCAAGACCGTCAGGCACAACGCGCGCCGCGATATGTTCATGAATGCCACCTCCCTACAGACGTTTCGCTATTGGAAAAATCGGAATTATACAATGAAATCATATCGTTATATCAATATATAGCGGGGTGATTGATGCGTGGCACCGTAGCCACGTCAAATTTCCTGTCCCTTATCCGGCAAGAGACACGTCCATCGCACGACCTTCAGCGCCGGATGGCCCTCTGACCACTTGGCGATCTCCGCGGGTGCCAGCATCATGCATTGGGTGAGCGAGCCCCGGCTCTCAAAGTAGAGGTGTTCGGTTCTGCAATTGGCAGGATTGGCAAGTACGCAGACGGTCAGGACGAGGTCGATGAGGTCCAAGAGTGCACCTTTCCCTGGCGCGAACGCGCCATAAGCAATGTTTGCCGGCGTGCTTGGCATGCCGGTCCAACAGCTGCCTTCCCAAGGTGCCCGGAAAGGGAAGATCGGTGACGAGAATACTCGCGCAGCAAACGGGCGTCAAATATCCCGTCGCTCCGGGCTCATCTGGCTTGCAGAAGCTGGGAGATTGTCTTTGTTAAAGCATACAAACGTTGCTCGATCAGTGTAGGCACCTCGCAGACAAAGCTCAGTGATTGGGCGCGCTCCTGGAAGACGCGGGTCTCAAACACCAGCCGATCGTTCTGTAGCGCCAGCTCGTCAGGATCGGCATCTGGTCTGGCCCGCAGGGTATCGACCGCGGAGGCCTCCTGCCGTAGGCGTGCAGCCATGTCCCTTTGGCGATGTGCGTAGCGCGCAATGCCGGAAATAACCTCAGAGCGCTCCCGGTCCATATGATCGAACAGCCCCCGAACTAGCATCGTCATATGGCGGTCCCGTTCGCTCTCCGGCAGGCCATGCGCATAGGTCCTGATTTTTTGCTGTGCCTCTGTCAGCAGCACGCGGCGTGCCGACAGTTCGACCACCAATGCAGAAACTATCGCATCCTTCATCCACTCGGAAGTGGCAGGCTGCAGTTCCACGCCATTCCATATCTGGCCGAGCGAAAGCTGCGGTACCTTGCGCTGGATGCACGGCCAGTCCGGATCGTCGCCCTGCGCGGCGAAGGCCGGAAAAGCGAGGTTTAAAGCGACCGCCACGCAAACCAATATCATGCACGGCCGTCGCATCATGCTTCTCCTCCCGGCGTCTGCCGGCGCTGGAGCAATCCGTTTGATGGATTGTAGGCGAAGATCGCACCGCCTAGAAACAGGACGGTGCATGCGGTCACGATCATCAATGATCCCCAGTCAATCCGGCCGTATAGGGCAAAGCGGATCAGTTCCACCGCGTAGGTGAATGGATTGGCAAGGCATATTTTGTGAAGGAGTGGGCTCGATTCCTGGATGCGCCAGAGCGGATAGAGCGCCGGAGAGGCAAAATACATCGGAAAGATCACGAAGTTCATGATCCCCGCGAAATTCTCCAGCTGCCTAATCATCGACGACAGCAGCATTCCGAGCGAACACAGCATCAGCCCTGAGAGGAACAAGGCGGGAAGTATCAGCAGATAGCCGCTCCATGGCGGCTTTACGCCCCAGAACAAGGCAATGAGCAAAAAGACATAGACTTGCATGATCGATACCGCCACGCCGGCGAGCAGCTTGCAGACGAGCAGGAACCAGCGTGGGAAGGGACTGACCAAGAGAGTACGCATGTTTCCCATTTCCCGATCATAGACCATCGAGAGCGAGGATTGCATGCCGCTGAACAGGAGGATCATGCCGCATAGTCCCGGGGTTATATAGACCTCGTACAGCACGTAGGTCTTATATGGGGGGATGATTGAGACGCCGAGGACTTGACGAAAACCTGCGGCGAACACGAAGAGCCAGAGGAGCGGACGGACGAGCGAGGATACGAAGCGCTCTCGCTGATTGAGAAAGCGCAATCCTTCTCGAGAAAGAATTCCCCGTAAGCAGATGAGATAATGCCGAAACGTAAAACCGCTTCCCGCCGGGAGATCAGTTGGAACTGCGCTTTGAACCATCTGCTGTGTCATAGACCAGCGCCTTCAGGCGAAGAGGGAGTGAAACCCGTTAAGGAGGCGAACGCACGGCGAATGTTGTCCGAACCGGCCGAACGCACGACATCTGAGACCCCACCCTGCGCCAGTACCCTGCCCTTGTCGAGCACCACCACATTATCGCCATCCTCGACCTCGTCGATCAGGTGTGTCGCCCAGAAAACGCTGATGCCGTCACGCGCAACAAGCGCGCGGATCGTAGCTACGATCTCGGCACGCGACTGGATGTCTAGGCCTACGGTCGGCTCGTCCAGCAAAAGCAGCGGCGGTCGATGCAAAAGAGCCCTGACAATTTCAATGCGCCGCATTTGTCCACCGGAAAGACTGCGCGCCTTGTCTGTGAGACGTTCGCGCATATCTACCTGCGCAAGCAAGGAGCTTATCCGTTCCAGCGCTAGCTTATGGCCGATCCCATGCAAGGAGGCATGGTACGAGAGGTTCTGGTAGACGCTGAGGTCGAGATCCAGGGTGCGCGCTTGAAACACAATGCCGAGACGGCGTAGCGCCTCCCCCGGAGCTCGACTGATGTCGTGTCCGAAGACACGGATCGTTCCTTGACGCGTGTCGTAAAGATGGCTGATCAACGAAAACAGCGTCGTTTTCCCGGCCCCATTGAGGCCGAGCAGGACAGTAAAAATCCCAGGCGCGATGGAAAAGGAAATGTCGGACAAAACCTGCCTGCGACCAAAGTGATGCCCCAGACCCGACACCTCGAGTGCCGCAGGCAGGCTCACTCCATCAATCGACTTCACATTCTGCATGGAGCCTCCGGCGCAAACAGCAAGGTGGTCCGCATCGAAACCTACTTGATGTTAATCGTTCCTTTCATGCCCTTGCCGGCCAGGTCTGGAACGGACCAAACGTAGGTACCTGGCCGGATGGTCGTGAACTGAACCTGCATCGTACCCTCAGCGTCGAACTCGAGCCACGCAGGCGCACCGTTCATGTGAACCTCGAGGTCGTTGATGACGATCTGATTCATCCAGACATTGCGGAAAAGGTCTGTTGCAAATTTATATTCCAAGCCCGCCGCCGAGGTGATTTTCCAACGATAGCCCTGTCCGGCGATCAGCTCGAAATCCTTCTGATTGACGCGGAAACTGTCGGCGGCCGATCCGAGGATCAGCTCGGGGACATCCTTGCTCGCCCGCGTCACCTGTTCGGTGGCCGAGGGAGGTTGCGGTGTTGGCTCGTCATTGTCATCTGCATCCTGCCCGGCGCTGGACGTCACTGACAGGGCTAGTCCGAGAAACGCGGAAAGCACGAACTTTTGATATCTCTGCATTGTCATCCTCCTCTTTTGTCCGAGATTTTTTTCGACGCATCAGTTCGGACTCACCACGACACCCCAGGGCAGCGCCCCGACGGTTACAGACTGAATTGCTTCATCGGTCGTCACGTCGATGAAGGTGATGTCATTCGAAACTCCGTTGGTGCTGATGATCATCTTCTGGTCGGGCGTGAAGGCCAGCTGCCAGACCCGCTGGCCGACGAGCACATATTTCTCAACCTCGTAGGTCTTGGCATTGACCACAGCCACGCGATTGGCCGGACCAAGCGCCACATAAGCCTTCGCGCCGTCGGCCGTGATGCGCACGCCGACCGGCTGGATCGCTTCCGATCGCAGACCTGGAATCTCGAAGGTAATCTTATGCTTTACCTCCCGGCTCGAATTGTCGATAACTGAGACAGTGCCGCCAATTTCGGCGCTGACCCAGACCTCCGAATTGTCCCGCTTGAACTCCGCAAACCGTGGTCGGGAATCAACGAGAACATTGTGCGTTATCTCGTTGGTCTCGGTATCGATGAAATGCGCCATGTTGGTCGTTTCCGAAGTGTTGACCATCGACTTTCCGTCTGGGCTGATGCCCATTCCTTCGGGTTCGACGCCAACCGGCACCTCAGCCTTCACATGTTTGCTCTCAAGGTCGATGACGGTGACCAGATTGTCGTCCTCATTGGCAACATATAGCGTCTTGCCATCAGGGGAGAGGACGAACAGCTCGGGGTCCGGCCCTGAAGGCAGCGATCCAACGATTTCGTGCGTGTCGGTATCGATGATCTCGATCGTGTCGTCATCGCTTGCGCACAGGTAGATGAACTTACCGTCGTGCGAAATCGTGATGCCGCGCGGCCGCTGACCGACATCGATCGTGCGGACCACCTCTTTCGTGGTCGAATCGACCACGGAAACCGTGTTGTCCTTCTCGTTGGAAACATAGACCATGTAGGCGCACGCTGGCGATCCGATACTTGCAGCCACGACAAGTCCGGCCGAAAGAAATGTCAGTCGTCGCAACATCTGGCTCTCTCCCTATTTCCTTGAGCTATTTCAGCAAGCATCGCGTCTCGGGCTGATCGATCCCGAGAGTATCGAGTTCGGAAAATTGATGCAGGAATCCTTCCTGGGGTGAAGTGGATACGACCGAACGGCCGTCTCCCAGGAAGATGGGTTGGCGTAGTTGCCAGTTCCATTTGCGGAAGGTCAGTTTCTGGCCCCTGAACGCAGCGATCGAGAAATCCTCGGCACGAACGAAGGAGGCTATTACTTCCGGATCCGCGCTGTGCGTACGTGTGGCAGCCTCGCCGATAATTCTGGCTGCTGTCCAGGCGGCCATGTCTTTCGATAACATTCGTCGCCCACTTGCCTTGGCGAAGCGGTTTTGTATTTGCGTGCCGCCCCATTGCTCGCTGGCGGGGTGCCAGGCGGAGGGAACCAAACCGGCCGTTCCGGCCACAGGCCGAGGAATCCAGGTCCTGAACGGCACATAGGTTCCAAAAACCTCGCTCTCGTCTGCGACAAGCAGCACGTCGTAATCTGGGAATTCCTGCGTAAAGACGGGCATCTGGCGTTGGATCTGCACCACACCGGTATCCGTCCGCCGCGCTGTGCCGGTATCGGCAAACTCCTTTTCCGCAACAATCTCGCCGCCAAAGCGCGTGGCGGCGCGGCGGAGCGCGTTTGCGAACTGTTTGTCGGCCTCATGAGAACCGTAAACCAGAACCCAGCGACGCCATTGCTTCCAAATCAAATATTGCGCCAGCCCGTCGGCGAGCATGGTGCGCGTCGGAGCGGTGTGGAAGATGTTGGCCCGGCAATCCTCTTCACGCAGACGGTCGTCGGTGGCGCCGACATTGAAGATCAGGATGCCCTTGTCGCGTGCGAAATCGGAGACGGACAGAAGCTGGGGAGCAGAGAGATCCGCGAGGATATAGCGGGCGCCATTCGACACCAGGTCGTTGAAAGCAGGTATTGCGTTGGCATTCGGCTTCACCTCGGACACCTCGAGCTTGAACTCCTGTCCGAGAAAGCGACCAGTCGTGTTGTTGTCGCCGATGGCCACATTGGCCCCCGCGACACCTTCATCACGCGGCGGTATGTCCAGCACTGAAAGGGCGAGCTGGGGGGTATAGGCTCGAAGGTAGCCTAACTTGATCTCCGAAATGGGTTGGGCGTGCGCCACCTTTTCTGTGGGGGCACGAGAGGCCGTGTTGGCAACGGCGCTGTAGTGGCTTGAAGCCGCAATAAAAGCTGCGGCGAACAGGATGAGGGTTTGGGGCACCGCGCTTCCACCTGTCGATAGAATACACCATCTCCGACGTAAGCCGGATCTGCGTATTACCTCGGTGCCATCGCTAGCTTAGCCGACATGTCTTCGATTTCAACCAGAAGCCGGCAAGATTTTACTTTCACCGTGTGAGACCGTTCCGATCCGGATTTTCCTCACTGCCTTGCCCGCAACCGAGTGCACCATCTCGGCCGACAGTTCGACCTCACCCAAAATCCTGATACGCCGATCGTAGTGGGCCGCCCCTGCCCTCGTCAGCTCCACCCGCCGCGTCGATCGTATGAACAGCTGCACGCCGAGTTCCTTCTCCCGTGATTGGATCTGACAGCTCAGGGCCGGCTAGGCGAAACACGGGCAAAAGATACTTCGGCCAGCGCACACGAGAGAACAGATATGACCGGGGCGACACCTCGTTCTTCAGTGGCTACCCTGACGGAGGGGCCATCAAATTCTTTTCAGTCTGAGGCATTGAGTCGATTCAGTCCTTCGGCGCCGCGCTGATATCCTCAGACTCCAGAGAATGCGACGCCGATTGCGTCCGCTGGCGGCTTCGTCGCGCTGAGCGCCCAGTGTCAAAAAATTGGGTATCTGTGAGCGAAATGCCCCTTTGCAAACTCGGGCTAAGATCGGGGCTGTATGCCCACTGCCGACAGGCTCCTTTGAATCCGAAGGGACGATCACTGGTGCCATCACCCCAGCCACGCCACGGCCCCTCGCGCGAGGGGCAGGCAGTTCGCGCGATGCCGACTTCAGCCGCAAAAACTGCCGCCTGCAGCCCGACTAAAACAACGACGGGAATGGCCCTGGGCCAGGCCCAGTCAGGTGACCTCCCGCTACAACGAGAGCGCCAAGGTACGGCCTAACGCGGCTCCCACCCGTAACGCAGATATGGGGAACCTGCGATTCCCGTCTGCGTTGTTCCTTGGATATTGAAAGGAGCTTTCTGATGGCAGACGACAAAAAGAGGCCGCGAGCAGAGCGAAGCTTGGCTCCACGTACGAAGATCTACGCGGTCGACTACTTCGCCAAGAAGCACGGTATTCCCGCTGCAGATGCACGCCGCCTGATCAAGCAACATGGGAGTGACCGCGACGCTGCCGACAAGGCAGCCAACCGTCTAAAGGGCTAGATCCGCATACGAGCCAAAAGCGGCTGCTCGACCAAGCATTGCGCCAAAGCTGCCGCATGAACCAAGGCAGCAGTGGGAACCCAATCCGATCTTCGAGGCTCGTGTCCAACACAGACAGGAACATTCCTCCACCGCCATCGTTTGCTCTCATGCAAAGCAAAAGGATCCGCACATGGACATCGGCGCGCGAAATGACGCAGTCCCCCTCTGTTCCACCGCGTTCTTGATCAACGGCCAGCAGTTCACTCTTGAGCTCCATCCTTGGGTCACACTGCTGGATCTGCTTCGAGGAGCTCTCGAGCTGAGCGGCACGAAAAAAGGATGCGATCACGGCCAGTGTGGCGCCTGCACAGTCCTTATCGACGGCAAGCGCATCAACGCCTGTCTAAAGCTTGCCGTCTCACTGGATGGTGCAAAGATAACGACGATCGAAGGTCTGGGGTCGCCGGAGTCCCTGCACCCCATGCAGAAAGCCTTTATAGAACACGATGCGTTCCAGTGCGGCTACTGCACGCCGGGGCAAATCTGTTCCGCTATCGGCCTTGTAAGCGAAGGCCGCGCCCATTCTCGAGCAGAAATTCGCGAACTGATGAGCGGCAATCTCTGTCGCTGCGGTGCCTATACCAATATTGCCGACGCGATTGAGGATGTGGTGGGTCAAGGGCGCAACCAGAACCGGGAGGCGGTGGAATGAGGCCGTTTTCGTACACGCGTGCGCAGACTGTGCACGAGGCCGTCCAGGCGCTGGCATCAGATCCGCAGGCGGTATTGCTTGCCGGAGGGACTAATCTCATCGATCTCATGAAGTACGAAGTGGAGCGGCCGGGCGCTATCATCGACATCAACCGCCTGCCACTGAATTTTATCAACGATCTGCCCGACGGTGGGATCCGCATCGGCGCTCTGGTTACCAATTCGTCGGTTGCCGATGACGAGCGGGTCAGGACGCGCTATCCGTTGCTGGCAAGCGCGATCCTGGCGGGCGCCTCGCCCCAATTGCGCAACGCCGCTACGACGGGTGGCAACCTTCTGCAACGGACACGCTGCTACTACTTCTATGACGCGGCAACCCCCTGTAACAAACGACAGCCCGGATCTGGCTGCGCGGCCATCGGGGGCGTTAACCGAATACATGCAATCCTCGGTGCCAGCGATTCCTGCATCACCGTCCACCCCTCCGACATGTGCGTGGCACTGGCCGCACTCGGCGCAACGATTGAGGTCGAGGGCCCGGCCGGCCGGCGCGACATCGCATTTTCAGACTTCCACCGGCTACCCGGCGACCGGCCGGAACTGGACAACACGCTCCAGAGCGGCGAATTGGTCGTTGCTATCCGCCTCGAACCCAATCACTTTGCCGTTCATCACACCTACCTCAAGCTGCGCGATCGGTTGTCCTACGCCTTCGCGCTTGTCTCGGTGGCCGTCGCAGTCGAGCTTTCGAACGATCGTTTTGTCGATGTAAGAGTGGCGCTGGGCGGCGTTGCGCACAAGCCTTGGCGCGACCGGCTGGTTGAAGCTGAGTTTGCCGGGGTGGTCGCCGATGAAGAGGCCTTCCAGAAACTCGCTGAAAGGCTGCTTTCCGGGGCGAAGGGTCACGGAGGCAACGACTTCAAGATCCCGTTGGCGGCCAAGGCGATCGTCCGGGCACTAAAACACGCCACTTCAGGCCGACCGCAGGACCAAGCCGCCAAATCGGTGCAATAGAGGAGCGCAGGCAATGCCTATTCAATCGAAGGCAGTGGGCCTGCCTCTATCACGCGTTGAAGGACCGTTGAAAGTGACGGGAGGAGCTAGATACGCCGCCGAGTCTTACGAGCCGGGCATGCTTTTTGGTGTCGTCGTGCCGGCTACCATCGCAGCGGGGCACATTGCTTCAATCGATGTGTCCGCTGCTGAGCGGTTTGCCGGGGTCGTAAAGATATTCACGCATGAAAACCGTCCTTCGACCGCCTACAGGGACAGCAAGTGGAAAGATCAGGTTGCCCTCCCCGGCCATCCTTTCCGCCCGCTCGAAGGCGAACGGATCCTCTTCGACGGACAGCCCGTTGCTCTTGTCGTTGCGGAGAGTTTTGAAGCCGCGCGCGATGCAGCAACGCTCGTACGGGTGCATTATCTTCCGGAGGAACCTCACACCGATTTGATGCGGCAGCTTCATACCAGTTATGTTCCTCCGGTCCCGCGTGCCAAGGAGATGATGCCACCGCCGCCGCGCGGCAATACACAAGCTGCCTTCGACGCTGCTGCTATCAGGATCTCGGCTGATTACCGGATGGACGGCGAGCATCACAATCCTATGGAGCTGTTCGCCACGACGGTGCTTCTGGGCGACGATGGTACATTGACCATTCATGACAAGACACAGGGTTCTCAGAACTCGCAGGACTACGTCTGCAACGTTTTCGGACTTGCTACTGAGACAGTCGTCGTCAGAAACGCTTACGTCGGAGGGGCGTTTGGCCAAGCCTTGAGACCGAAGTACCAGCTGTTTTTTGCCGTCATGGCTAGCCTCGATCTCAAACGATCGATGAAGGTGGAGATGAGCCGGCGCGAGATGTTCTACCTGACGTGGCGTCCTTCGAGTTTCCAGACAGTATCGCTAGCCGCCGATCGGGAAGGACATTTGCAGGCGATCAGACATCATGCGGTTCATGCGACGTCACGCTATGAGGATTATCAGGAAAACGTCGCCAACTGGTCGGGACTTGCCTACCGCTGCGACAACGTCGAACTGTCCTATGAAATCGTAAAACTCGACGTCGCGACTCCCGGCGACATGCGAGCGCCGGGGGCTGCCACTGGGATTACGGCGCTGGAAGCGGCGATGGACGAGCTTGCCTACGAGGCAGGTATCGACCCTTTGGAGTTACGCCTTCGCAACTTTGTCCATCGCGATCAGAACCAGGACAAAGACCTGACCTCCAAGGCGCTACACGCCTGCTACCGCGAGGGCGCGGCACGGTTTGGTTGGGCGGGTCGATCGCAAGAGCCGGGCTCGATGCAGGACGGGGATGATCTCGTCGGCTGGGGCATGGCGACCGGTATCTGGGAAGCTTCGATGTCTCCCGCGGAAGCTACGGTTCAGTATTGTGCCAACGGTACCGTTGTCGTGTCGGCTGCTGCCTCCGATATTGGCACCGGGACCTACACAATTCTGGGCCAGATTGCGGCCGAATGCTTTGATCGTCAAATCGGCGACGTCACGGTTCGTCTGGGCGATTCAACTCTGCCCAAAACGGGAGTTGAAGGCGGCTCGTGGACCGCGGCGTCCTCCGGTTCTGCGGTGCAGGCCGCGGCTAAAGCGGTCATCGCTACGCTGTTGAAGCATGCAGGGAAACTGCACAACTCTCCGCTTGCTCGAGCATCGGCGGACGAGGTGGAGGTTGCAGAGGGTCGCCTAGTACTAGAGGCCAATCATCAGGTGGGCGTTGCGATTTCCGAAATCATGGCGACAGCCGGCCTATCATCGATCGAAGAAAGCGCCGAGGTAGGTCCTGACAAGGCACTCGCTCGGAAGTTTGCTGCCTATACCCATTCAGCGATTTTCGTGGAGGTTAAGGTCGACAGCGAACTCGGCGTTATCCGCGTCACGCGTGTGGTTAGCGCCGTTGCGGCCGGCCGGATCCTCAACCCGAAGACGGCGCGCAGCCAGATCCTTGGAGGTATCGTCATGGGGCTGGGGATGGCGCTACACGAGGAGGGCATGATCGATCATCGCACCGGCCGTATCGTCAACCACAACCTTGCCGAATACCACATTCCGGCCCACGCTGATGTCGATAACCTCGAGGTGATTTTCGTTGAGGAGGACGACGATAAGGCCAGTCCGATCGGCGTGAAGGGGCTCGGGGAAATCGGCATCGTCGGGGTCGCTGCGGCCATATCCAATGCAATCTTCCACGCAACCGGCAAACGCGTAAGGTCGTTTCCGATCACGATGGACAAGATCCTCGAAAGCGAGACCAGGCAATGAGCGAGCGCCTGAAAGTGTCACCCGTCAGGTTTTCATCGGACCTTGAGGAAATCCCGCCGGGCGAGCCAAAAACGGCGCGCGAGATCGCTGATACAATGTTGTCCATTGCCGAAAAGACCTACGCCGACAGCGGCCACGCGATGCGAGCGGTCCATGCCAAGAGCCACGGTGTGCTTGAGGCCAGGATGGAGGTAATCTCCGGTCTCCCGGACGAACTGGCACAAGGTATTTTCGCGCGACCAGACACATATGAAGCCATCATCAGGCTCTCGACTACGCCGGGCGATCTCCTTCATGACAGCGTTTCGACGCCCCGCGGGATGGCGTTCAAGGTGCTGGATGTTGAAGGCGATCGCCTCTCGGGTTCCGTAGGGTCGCAAAGCCAGGACTTCGTTCTCGTTAACGCCAGGACGTTCAATTCGCCGGGCGCGGAGGCTTTCCTCAGAAGCCTCAAACTGCTTGCCGCCACGACCGACCGGCTGGAACGCACTAAGGAATTTTTGGCCACGGTGTTCAGGGGAGCAGAGGCGGCCCTCGAGGCCGTCGGCGCTGAAAGTGTAACGCTGAAGACACTGGGTGGTCATCCGGTGACCCATATACTGGGCGAGCGTTTCTTTTCTCAACTGCCGTTGCGCTACGGCGACTACATCGCCAAGCTCGAAGTCGCGCCCGCATCCGAAAATATCAAAGCCCTCGCCGGCGTCATCCTCGACACCGATGATAGTGAAGTTATTCGGCATGAAGTGGTGCGCTTCTTTAAGACCGAGACCGCGATCTGGGATGTGAACGTGCAGCTCTGCACCGATCTCGATGCTATGCCGATCGAAGGCATTGCCCCCTGGAGCGAAGATCAGAGCCCATTCGTGACAGTGGCTCGCCTCATCGCAGAACCTCAGGCTGCGTGGAACGATGCGCGAGTGACAGCTGTCGATGACGGCATGCATTTCAGTCCTTGGAACGGGATTGTCGCCCATCAACCCCTCGGCGCGATAATGCGTCTGAGGAAGCTCGCTTATGAGCGTTCAGCCGCTTTCCGGTCTCAGCGGAACCCGGTCCCAGTCACCGATCCCAGGGTTTGTCCCTGGAAATAGGTAAACGAACGCCTCGGCCAAGCGCTTATCTTGAAGTCGAGGTTATCGCGCAAGGCTCCACGGCATCGTGCTCGGAGCGACCACGCGGGACAAGGCGATGGTCAACGGCAACGACCACAAGGTGCCCCGTTTTCATGCGGCGTTCATGCATGTTTGGAACCTTTTTGCTAAATTACGGCTGGAAGCGCCGGACTTTCGTTACGCGATCACGTTGCGGTGACTGGGGTGGAAGATGGATTACGAAAGGATCGGCCGGGCACGAATGATGGTCCGGCTGCCAAGGCATCGGGTGCAATTGGCAGAGATCAAACTTCCCCTCTTATGCGAACTGCTGGAAATCTACGGGCTCGCGGTTGTGAAGCGTGACGAGTTGCGCGCGCGGAGGATCCGTCGAGACTTGGTCGCCGAGTACGATGAACTATGCCAGGCGATGGAAGACGATGCTATCCAACTCATCGCATGCGCGCGGCCGCGTCTCGTGCGGTGAGGTACTCCCGTGACCCAGGCAGCGCGATATGATACTGCCGACGACCTGAACCAATACTCCTGCGCGCTGCAGATTTGCTGGCGGCCGAGCCACCATGCCGTGCTGGCCACCCCCCGTTTGGCTTGGTTGGCAGCGATTTCCCGCTGGCAGGCTTCGATCATCGGGTTGTACATTGTCTCTCGAGGGTACGAGTTGAAACATGGGGAACCGGACAAGAGTCAGGCTAGCTATCGAGGCAATGCATGCAGGTTCGGAGGTCCACGCTGGTCGATAGGGTAGTACGGGTCGTTGCGTGGTGATCATTGCCGCCAGTGTACTAATTCGGCTGATCATGACACTTAACTGAGCGGAACACGGGACTTGCCGCATGGCCGCGACGCAAGTCGAATCATTGCAACCAAGCTAGTGGCAATATGACGGACACGCTCACCCCCTCGCAGCGATCGGAGCGTATGTCCCGAGTACGTGCACGCGACACCAAGCCAGAGCTGGTTGTTCGCCGCCTGGTTCATGCTCTCGGCTATCGCTTTCGGCTGCATCGTCGCGATATGCCGGGATCGCCGGACATCGTGTTGCCTCGGTTCAGGTCCGTTATCCTCGTCCACGGATGTTTTTGGCACCGCCACAGCGACCCCGACTGTCGCCTTGCGCGCATGCCCAAATCACGTATTGAATTCTGGGGTCCGAAGCTCGCGTCGAATCAGTCGCGTGACGAACGCGTGCGGCGGGCGCTCGAGGCGCTTGGATGGCGTGTGCTCGTTATTTGGGAATGCGAAGTGAAGGACCAAGGAAAGTTGAGGCGCGAGATCCTCGAATTCCTCGGCGGCAAGGGAGACGAAAGTGAAGGCGATTGAACTCTTTGCTGGCGCGGGTGGCCTCGGCATGGGCGTTAGCCTCGCCGGTTTCAAGCCGGAGCTTATCGTCGAGTGGGATCGCTGGTGTTGCGACACGCTGCGCGAGAACCGCAAGATCAAGGAATCGATCATCGCCAAGTGGCCGGCGCCCATCGAGGGTGACGTCCGCGACGTCGATTACCGCCCATTCGAGGGAAAAATCGAGCTCATCACCGGCGGCCCGCCTTGCCAACCCTTCTCAATCGGCGGTCGCCACCGCGCGCACGATGATAGCCGTGACATGTGGCCCGAGGCTGTGCGCGCCGTTCGCGAGGTGCGCCCGCGGGCGTTCATCTTTGAGAACGTCAAGGGCCTCACCCGCGAGACCTTCTCCACCTACCTCGGCTACATCCTGTTGCAGCTAACATTTCCGTCCATCAAGCTCGGGCCGGATGAGGATTGGCAAGACCACCGCGATCGCTTGCAACGACATCATACTTCAGGTGGCAAGATCGAATACCGGGTTATCCATCAGCTGGTGAACGCGGCCAACCATGGTGTGCCGCAAAAACGCGAGCGTGTTGTCTTCGTCGGCTTCGCCGAAGGTATCGAGGCGGACTGGTGTTTCCCCCGGGAAACCCACTCGCTCGACGCCCTCCTTCATTCCCAGTTCAAGAGTGGAGAATACTGGGATGGGCATAAGGTCGCGACCAAGGATCGCGTCATCAACGAACGCTTCCAGACCCGTGGCCAACGGCTTAGCGCCAAGCCATCCGAGCTGCCTTGGCGAACGGTGCGCGACGCCTTAGCCGGCCTGCCGGAACCCACGCCGCGCGACAAGGATCACGGCATCCTCAACCACAAGCTACAACCTGGCGCTCGATCCTATGTCGGTCACACCGGAAGCTCGCTAGACGAGCCGGCGAAGACGCTCAAGGCGGGCGTTCACGGCGTTCCGGGTGGAGAGAACATGCTGCGTCGCGCGGATGGAAGTGTGCGATATTTCACGATCCGCGAAAGCGCTCGTCTCCAGGCGTTTCCGGACAACTACGCGCTGCACGGCGCGTGGAGCGAGGCAATGCGTCAGCTCGGCAACGCGGTTCCCGTCACGCTTAGTGAGGTCGTCGCCAAGTCCGTGCGTGACCATTTGATCGCGTCGACGATGCAAGCGGGCAAGGCATGAGCGGTACGGCCTATAACCCGCTCGATAAGCTGAACCTGGGGAAGTCGGTGGCCGAGGCGCTCCTCGATCGGGAGCCGTGTCCACTTGGTGAGATACCCTCTTTCGAGGGCGCGGGAATTTACGTCATTTACTACCACGGCGATCTAGCGCTTTATGGCCCCATCGCAAATGCCAATCGAGATGGAATGAGATGGCCGATCTATATCGGCAAGGCGATACCGAGCGGTTCGCGCCGTGGCGCCAACCTGAAGGGCGAAACCAAGGGACGCTGGCTTCAAAAACGCCTCGAGGAACATCGAGAGAGCATCGCGCTTGTCGAGGCCAATACACCCGAAAACCTGAGGGTCGCCGACTTCCAAGCCCGGTTCCTTATCGTCGACGACATCTGGATACCACTCGGCGAAAGCCTGTTGATTTCCACATTCAAGCCCTTGTGGAATCGAGTGTTGGACGGCTTCGGCAACCATGATCCTGGCGCTGGTAGGTACAATGGACTGCGCCCTCTTTGGGACGTGCTGCATCCTGGTCGCGCTTGGGCGCAGAAATGCCGAGAGCGACCGGAAAGCAATCAAGACATCGCGCAAAAGGTAGCCAGCTTTCTCGATGCGAACGATCCCCCACGAAGCGGACACATGCATTTTACCCCTTAGCTGCTTCACGATCATTTCGTCGCTCACCTTCCCGCCCTCACCAGCGATCGAGCAATATCGATGATGTCGTCGCGCGCGGCCGTCGGATCGTCCTTGGACCAGGCGACACCGAGCCCGATCCTGAAGTCCACTCCCCTCACCTTTCGAAGCTCGAAGTTGCGGTTCGGCAGATCGAGCGTCCATTCCGGTGCAAAGCCGATACCGAGGCCGGCTGAGACCAGCGACACGAGCGAGAAGGTGTCATCGCAGGTATAGGCGACGCTCTTCGACAGATCATGCTCCTCGAATTTCTCCGCGAAATAGCGCTCTGTGTAGGAGAGGTTCTGCCGTGAGAACGAGATGATCTTCTCGCCCTTCAGATCCTCGATGCCGATTTCGCTGCGGGAAAGCAACGCACTCTTCTTTTCCAGCGCCAGCAGGTAGCGTTCATGGGCGATCGAGAAGAATCGGAGCGAGCCAATGTTTTCGACCGGGCGGATGAAGCCGAGATTGATCTGGCCGTTTTCCAGCCCGCGGATGATGTCGTTGGTCGAGCCGCTGGAGATGTGCAGTTCGATATCAGGATACTTGCGACCAATGCGCGCCAGGAACGCCGGCAGCACGCCGATGGTTGCCGGATAGGCCGTGCCGATCCGGATCTTCCTCACCGCCTTGCCGGCAACCGAGCGCACCATCTCCGCAG
The DNA here is from genome assembly GCF_031989085.1 of Ensifer sp. NCBI lineage: Bacteria > Pseudomonadati > Pseudomonadota > Alphaproteobacteria > Hyphomicrobiales > Rhizobiaceae > Ensifer > Ensifer sp. The sequence continues at coordinate 116,192 of NZ_DALZXU010000010.1, read as the reverse complement.
ACAGATCGACGTCGCCAAGGATCCGGATACAGCGATCATAGAAAACCGCCCCTGCCCTCGTCAGCTCCACCCGCCGTGTCGAACGGATGAACAGCTGAACACCGAGTTCCTTTTCCAACGACTGAATCTGACAGCTCAAGGCCGGCTGGGCGATATGCACCCGAGCCGCCGCCCGCCCGAAATGCAGCTCCTCGGCAACCGCCACGAAGTAGCTCAACTGGCGAAGTTCCATACCGTTCCTCATCTTCCGAAGAGACACGCGCGTGCCGGCACGCGGGACGGAACACGCCCAGCGAATGAAGCGGAATCATTGATGCTAATATCGATGCAGTGTATCTATATAGCGTCCAGGTATTTGTCAATACCCTGTATCGAAATAAATACGAGGTCGCCGTGAACTCCATTCAGGCCAGAGCTGCTCGCGCTATTTTGAAACTCGGAGTACGCGAGGTAGCGGAGCTAGCTAAGGTGACAGCCAACACCGTGAGCAGGGTGGAGCAAGACGAGGCCGGCCCAAGGGGACCGCAACCTGTCACCGTCGAAGCAATCAGACGGGTGTACGAGGCGCGGGGCATCGTGTTCTTCGAGGAAGGCCCAGCGCCCAACGGCGGCCCAGGCGTCCGATTGGCGGAGGCTTAAGTCTTCGGGAAAGGGTGTACCATCCGTGCGCGGAAGCTGCGGTTTCAATCGATACATTATGCGATCATTTTGGCCCAGAGCGGGAACAGCCTAGCAACACGCCAGGAGTCGTAACGAACAGCTCCGTTCGCTCCGAAGCGGAGGACCGCAGGCCTGCGCCGCATGTCGGCCGTAGAGACCGACTTGACCGCGACCCGAAAGCAAACGTCGCCAGTAACTCAAATCCAGCTTTTCACGGCTTCCAGCGCTGCGGATTTCCGGTGTTGATCCCAGGCGCCCGAGCAACCTTGACATACTGAGCGCCAATAATTTATAACCGTCCGGTTGGAAATATTCTGGTGAAGCCATGGGCAGGAAGCGGGTTATCGATCAGCAGGCCGTTCTCGATGCGGCCGAGCGCGTCGTCGGGCGAGACGGCGCGGCAAACCTGACGATCGACGCCGTCGCCAAGGAGGCGGGCGTCAACAAGGCAAGCGTGCTCTACGACCACAAGACCAAGCAGGCGCTGGTGGAAGCCGTCGTCGACCGTGCCTTCGAGCGCGACAATGCCCATCATGCCGGGATCGAGGACCAGATCGACGATCCCAGGGATCGGGCGATCCGGGGACGAATCCTTGCGGCAGCAGAGCCGCCGCCGGAGGAATTCCGGGCGGTTGCTCTGAACCTCAGCGCTGCTCTCGCACTTGATGGGGGACTGCGCGGCAAGATGCAGGATAATCAGGCCCTAACCATCTCCCGTATCGAGAATACATCCCCGTCGCCGCGCGGGGCGCTTTTGGCCTATCTGGCGCTTGAAGGGCTGAAGTTCCTCGAGCATCTCGATTTTCACCATTTCACGCGCGAGGACCGCGACAAGGTTCTTCGCGAAATCAACTGGCTCGTGACGGCGATCCCGGAAGAAATCGATCTCCTCGGCGTCAAGGCGGGCTGACCCTCTCAGTCTCATCAGGTGAATGACATGACAGACAGCATTGCCGCACACGCCGCGGCCACGAATGAACACGTCCCGTTTCAACGCATCTTTCTGACGGGAAGCAGCGGCTATGTAGGCCGCAACCTGATCCGCTATTTTATCACCCGCGGGATCGGGGTCACCGCCCTGGTACGCAGAGAGGCGTCGGCAGACCTCGTCCGGGCGCTCGGTGCAAAGCCGTTCAAGGGCGATATTTTTGATGGCGGGCTTGCCGCTGGCATGTCGGGCTGCGACGCTCTGATTCATGCTGCCGCCGACACCGACCACGGCCCTGCGACGGAGAAGCAGCGACGGGTGAACGAGGACGGCACGTGCAGTGTTCTCGATGCCGCCCGCGCCGCCGGCATCAGCAAGGTCATCCATATCAGCACGGAATCCGTGCTCGCCACCGGCAGGCCGCTGGTCAATGTGGACGAGACCATGCCGCTGCCCATGAAGCCGGTCGGCGGCTACTCCCGTACCAAGGCGGCCGCCGAGCGCATCGCCCTTGCCGCCAATGGTCCTGACTTTGCCGTCGTGGTGCTTCGCCCGCGTTTCGTTTGGGGCCGCGACGATACGACGGCGCTTCCTGCACTCTTGAAGGCAGTTCGATCCGGCAAGTTTGCCTGGATCAGTGGCGGGCAGTATGCGACCTCGACCACCCACATCGCCAATCTTTGCGCGGCCGTTGGACTGGCGCTCGGCCGTGGTCGCGGAGGAGAGGTCTATTTCATCTCGGATGGGGAGCCCGTGCCGTTCCGGACTTTCGTCTCCGCATTGCTGGCGACGCAGGGACTGGCCGTCCCCGACAAGACCGTTCCACGCGCGGTCGTCCGGACCGTGGCCGCGGTCGGAGACCTGCTGGCCAAGTTATCCCTCAGTAGGCTCGTTCCGCCGCTGACGCTGCAATCCTATGCAACCTCGGCTGTGGAAGTATCAGTTGATATCGGCAAGGCACGGCGCGACCTGGGTTATTATCCAGTGACCTCCAGGGAAGAAGGGTTGGCTGAGCTCCGGTCCGCTCAGCATTGATAATCCTCAAGGCGGGGTGCATCATCGGGCTTTCCCGCCCAGTCCGCCACGCAGGAAAGACAGGGCCGCATCCAATGTAGCCTTTCGTTCCTCCAGCCTTTCGATCTGCGACTGCAGGACCACTGTCGTCTGCTCGGGTGACTGCTCCCCTGCGCGGTACTCCTCGTTGAGAGCTAGGATTTCGCCAAGCGAGTATCCCAGTTTCTGCTGCGGTCGAATCATCCGGGCCGCCGTGACGTCTTCCCAGCAGAACATCTGGTAGGGGTTCGAGCCACCCTTGGCGCTGCGCTGAGGCTTCAACAGGCACTTGGCGATGTGGAAGCGGATGGTGTCGATCGGCACACCCGAGGAAATGCGCATGCTGGAACCGCTCGCAGCGACAGGGCAACGCTTTCTCAACAGTTAGGTCGCGGTTCATGGCCGCGCATCGGCGTCTTTGGAAATGCCGCCTTGGGACAATCCCAGCACCTTGGCAACAAGAACTTAGATGTCCGCTTCTCGTCGCAGCGGAGGGTCGGCCGGCGGCCCCAATTAAGACGCTCGGGTTCCTCACGTCACGGAAATACGGCTACCGAAAATCGCACGCCTCCGTTTCCAGCCGATACATCCTCGAGAAGGCGAAGGGCGACGCCCTTCTGCCGGCCAGTGGAACGACAACGCACGCGCGGGATCAACCAGTCTTCGCACGCGGTCGGCGTCGCATTCGATAAATCGGGCCATAAGTAAGGTCTCGCATCGCGGTAAATCGCCCCTTGGATTAACGCCGTTCCATTCGGCCACACGCCGCAACTCTGGCAAGGTCCTTTGGCCGCGCGCGCGGCCAAAGGGAGTCTCGGATTTTTGCCATCTCGGAACATCCGGCGGGCTGAAAGCGCGCTCTTTATCGATGGCCCTCGGCGCTCGCGAGTAGGAATGCTCTCCCGGGCTTGCCGAACATGGCGGCCTTCAAACGCAGCCCAAAGATGGAGCGCTCCCAAATGACTGCACTAGCATCAGTCCAAACGCGAAAAAGCCGGAGACTTTTGCCCATGATCGGGCACCGTTTCGGGGGCCGGGAACGCTTGTTCCACGATGTGGAGGCTTACCGGCCCTGTTCGACCGGCAGGACGAAGAGTTCGGCCACGTTTACGTGGGCCGTCGCCTGCGCCGCAAACAGGATGGTCTCGGCAATGTCGCCGCTCTGCAGGAAGGTCATCTGCTTGGCGAGATCATCCATCTGCCGGCGGTAGCCGGGATCGGTGATCTGGTCGTAAAGTTCGGTCGCGACGGCGCCGGGCTCGATGCAGGTGACGCGGATGTTGTGTTTCTGGCCGACCTCCATGCGTAGACCGTCCGAGAACGCGGTCACCGCATGCTTCGTGGCACAATAGACCGATAGTCCCTTGAAAACCTTGCGGCCGGCGATCGAGGACGTGTTGAAGATGTGGCCGGAATGCTGCTTGATCATTTGCGGGAGGCCGCCGCTGTCGTGTTCAGCAGCCCCTTCACATTGACGTCGACCATGCGAAGCCATTCGGCCGTCTTTAACTGGTCGATGTCGGAGAGCGGCATCAGGCCGGCATTATTGAAGAGAATGTCTATCGCGCCATAGGCTTCGACGAGTTTTTTCACGCCAGCCTCCACGAAATCCGGATCGACGACGTCCATTTCGATGTCTAGCGCCTCGCCGCCCTCCCCGATGATTTCAGCCTTGAGTTCTTTCAGACGATCGGCGCGACGGGCGGCAATGCCGACCTTCACGCCGGCTCTTGCAAGCGCAAGCGCCGTTGCCGCGCCGATGCCGCTCGAAGCACCGGTGACCAGTGCGACTTTTCCGTTGATATCCGTCATGGTTCTGTCTCCTTGTTGCTATTTAGGGCTTTTCCGGAAGGGAATGGCCATCGATTTCGACAAGGAGAACTCTAGAAGGCTCGGGCTTTTCGCTCTCTCGGCGCCTTGCGGGGACTGTCGGGATCTTGCTCAAATCGCCGGATGCGAAAAGGCAACCCTAACCTTTGCGGTAGTCGCTGGGTGAGAGACCGGTTTCGCGCCGGAAGATCTGGGCAAAATGGCTAGGGCTGGAATAGCCGACCGATAGGCCGATCTCGATGATGCTGGCTTCTGTTTCCTGCAGCAATCGCTGGGCCCTGGCGACCCGCTGCCGGATGAAGTAATGCGAAGGAGGAAGACCTGTCGCCTTCTTGAACAACCGGCTGAAGTGGAACTCGCTGATGCTCACCTCCTGCGCCAGCAGACCGAGGTCGAACGGGTCTTCGAGATGTTTTCCATGAAGGCGATCGCCCGCCTGAGCTTTGCACCCGGCAACGCATTTTGCGGGCGTGTATGGGTCTCGGCGGCCGCATAGTGTCGGACGAGATGGACGGCCAGGCTCTGCGCCGGCCCTTCGACATAGAGCGGACTGCCGCGGCCCTCCGCTGTGAGCTCTTCGTAAAGCAGGCGCAGGATGTGGGAAAGTGTCTCGTCACGGTCGCCTGAAACATCCCTCAAGGCCACAGTGCCGGCGAAGTCGCCGAAGACCGCCTCGACCCCGCGTTCGAACATCGGCACCGAGACGTAAAGATGCATCACCCGAAACGGATCGCCACCCTCGGCCCGCCATCGCAATTCATAGGGTGTTCGCGACCGCGTCAGGAAGAAATCGCCGACTTCGACGCGGTTTAACAACCATTCGCCGCCAATGTCCCGTTCCTCAACGACAGCACTGCCGGACATCACCCAGACAATCAGCGGCTCGGCAACCGCCGGCACCAGAAAGGGGTGCTAATTGCGGTCGCGGGAGAGCACCTGGACGAACACATCTTTCCAGGCCGGACCGTCACCGCTCATCAGCGTGTTGCCGCTGATATAGCTTTCGAGCCCGACCGGGGAGGTTCTTTCGGAAACAGGGAGTTCCGCGGATGTTTTCTCCAAGAGGGTGGTCATAGTGCTCCTCGGGTACCGGTAGGAGATTGCTTTTCCGGGTGGTGATTTGCCAGCAACAGGTCACGAAAATGAGTGAGCCAGGTTCGCATGTCCGCAATCAACGGCGCTGATCGCTCGTGCCACCCGACCAAGCGAGATTTGAAGGAAATGCAATGGCAACCGCACGCCTGATCACTGGTGCGATCCGATAATCCTGCGCGCGCCTCGAGCGCCGATCGCGAAAATCTTCTCCTACCGTCAGAAGTTCCTGCCCCCAGCGGTGAAAGTCTCTCCGCTGAAACACATCGGTAGGAATACGCTTCATTTTGCTTCGCTCAGCGGCGGCTGCGCGGTCGGAGAGAGAGGCGGAATTGTGAGGATGTTGAGGGTTTGACTCAGCAGCTGTATGGCCGAATTTACGCTCGCGTTCGTGCGGCTGGTGACGAACAAGCCGTAGCGATGAGACAGTGCCGGAGCCTCCCCTGGTGATATCGTGACGATCCTGGTCCTATCCTCGACGAGGTTGCTGGAGGTCAACAGGCTGACGCCCAAGCCACTTTCGACGGATGCGGCAATGGCCTGCAGATTGAAACTGGTCACGGCGACGCGAAACTCGCGACCCGCCTTGGAAAGGCTCTCAAACATCAGGCGTCTGCGTTCGGATTGCCCGCCGTAGACGATGATGTCAAGCGGTTGCGTTTCATCGATCTCGTAGTCAATCCCTGCGACCCAATGCAGATCCATTTGCCACGTGTTCAGCGGCTCTGACGCGAAGGCAGAGGTCGAGGCGATGGCAAGATCGTAATAGCCTTCTCCCCACCGCTGCGCCAACGCGTCCGCCTCATCTATGCAGATGTCGAGATGGATATGCGGGTGGGTGCGGCGCAAACGTGCCAAAGCTGATGGTAAAAGGGATGGCGCGATATCCTCGCCGAGCCCCATCCGGACTGTCGCGGTGGACTTACTTTTGTCAAGCCGTGACGCCGCCGCTTCGCCCAGTGCCAGAATTCTCTTGGCGAAACCCAAAAACACCTCACCCTCGGTCGTCGGCACGACGCCGCGACCTGTCCTGCTAAGGAGGCGATGTCCGACAAGGTCCTCCAACTTTCGGATCTGAGTGCTGATGGCGGACTGTGCCCTGCCTGACTGGGCAGCAGCGCGGGTAAGACTTCCATGGCTGCACACGGATACGAATGTCCGCAATAAAGCCGGGGCAAAAGCATCTGACATTATCATTGTGCGAATTCTGATATCGTTGGCAACGGCCTACAATAATACCGGCCACCCCCCACCTGTCTAGCAGTCGACGACGTAAGAGTAGGGCCACCCGTGCACGCATCGGTCCCGTTCACTTTGACGATCCATCGATTTTTGTCGTCCGATTAGGAGAAAACTATGCTGACTGGGAAAATTGCAATCGTGACCGGAGGTGCATCCGGTATTGGCAAGGCCGTGGTTAAAAAGCTGGCGACCGACGGCGCGCGTGTGATCGTCGCGGATCTGGACATTGATCGCGCGACAGCGCTTGCGACAGAAATCGGCAAGGAATCCGCCCGGGCCTACCAAGTCGACGTCGCCAATCCAGCTTCGGTCGAAGCAATGGTAGGTTTCGCTATGACGGAGTTCGGGCGCCTGGATCTGGCGGTAAACAATGCCGGCGTCGGCGTCCAGACCAAATCCATCGCCGATGTTTCGGTGGAGGAATGGCAACGCGTGATCGACATCGACCTGTCGAGTGTCTTTTACAGTCTCAAGTTCGAAGTCCCTGCCATGTTGGCCGGTGGCGGCGGCGCGATCGTCAACATGTCGTCAATCCTCGGGCTCGCCGCGGTGGCTGGTTCGGCCTCCTACACGGCCGCAAAACACGGCGTCGTCGGCCTGACCAAAGCTGCGGCGCTCGAGTACGGGGCGCAGGGGATTCGCGTCAATGCGATCGGACCGGGTTTCATCGATACGCCCCTTCTGGCGAAGGAGATGACAAAGGAAGAACGGGCGACGCTGGCCGATCTTCATGCGCTAAAGCGTATCGGCCAGCCGGACGAGATCGCCGGGCTGACAAGCTTTCTGCTGTCCGATCAGGCGTCGTTTCTGACAGGCGGTTTCCACGCCGCCGACGGGGGATATCTCGCACAGTAGGCAAGCTTGCCCCAGCAATGATGCTTCTTGCCCTTGATGAGATGATCCGCGCAGGCGCGGCTCAGGTGGTTCCTCGGCGGTTTTGGCGGAGATCATCTTGTCCAGGGCATTCTCCGCTTCCGACCTTCAGTCGGCTCAACTGGTGTTCCGGCTGAACGGCAGTCGTGAGCGGCGACGTGTCTAGAATCGACGGAAAATGATTCGTCTCCGAACAACAAGGTAGAAACTGTGACAACTCAACCCGAACATCGGCGCGGAGACGCGCCATCCCTTTCCCGACGGCGCGTTCTCGCTATCGGGACAGCGGCAGCGGCCTTTCCTCTCATTGGCCCTGACGTTGCCAAGGCGGCCGAACGGCCCGCCGCGAAGCTCAGTCACCCCACCCCTCAAGGAGCAACGAGCATGTCCACCATCACCACTACCGACGGAACGCGCATCTTTTACAAGGACTGGGGAGCGAAGGATGCCCAGCCGATCGTCTTTCACCACGGCTGGCCGCTCAGCGCCGACGATTGGGATGCCCAGATGCTGTTCTTCCTGTCGCAGGGCTATCGCGTGATAGCCCATGATCGCCGCGGCCATGGCCGGTCCGACCAAACCGATACGGGCAACGAGATGGACACCTACGCGGCTGATGTGGCCGAACTCGCCCGCCAACTCGATCTCAAGAACGCCGTGCATATCGGCCACTCGACGGGGGGCGGCGAGGTTGTGCGCTACGTTGCCCGCGCCGAGCCCGGACGGGTTGCAAAGGCGGTCGTGATCAATGGCGTGCCGCCGATCATGCTGAAGACCGAAGCCAATCCCGACGGTCTGCCGATGGCGGTGTTCGACGGCTTCCGCAAGGCGCTGAGCGCCAACCGGGCGCAGTTCTTCATCGACATTCCCACAGGCCCCTTCTACGGCTTCAATCGTGAGGGCGCCAAGATCAGCCAGGGGCTCATCGACAACTGGTGGCGTCAAGGCATGGCGGGCGGCGCCAAGGCACAATACGATTGCATCACGGCTTTCTCGCAGACGGACTTCACCGAAGATCTGAAAGCGATCTCCATGCCGGTTCTGGTGATGCACGGGATCGACGATCAGGTCGTTCCGATCGACAACTCGGCTCACAAAGCAATCAAGCTGCTGAAGAATGGTACGCTCAAAACCTATGAGGGCCTTTCGCACGGGATGTTCGCGACCCATCCGGATCTGATCAACGCCGATTTATTGGCCTTCGTCCGCTCCTGATCCAAGACCGTTGTCGGACCGATTGGACGGTTCGGCAATTGGTGGCCCGGACGCTCGCGATCCAAACTTCCACCAACCTCCCTGTAGGAGATTTGCTGTGCTTAAAAAGAAGCTCATGGCTGCGATGGCGACGACCCTCGCGGTCACCTCGGCGGCGCCGGTTGCGGCGGCCGAAAAGCCCCGTATTGTTCTGGTTCATGGCGCCGTCATGGACGGTTCGACCTGGCGGCCGGTCCACGACCGCCTGGTTGGACAGGGATATCGCGTCAGCATCGTACAAATGCCGTTGACGGGGTTCGATGAGGACGTCGCCGCCACCAAGCGCGTGCTCGCGATCCATGACGGTCCGGTCGTTCTCGTCGGTCACAGCTACGGCGGCGCCGTCATTTCGGTTGCCGGCGTCGATCCGAACGTCAAGGCTCTCGTGTTCGTCGCCGCGTTTCAGCCCGACGAAGGAGAAAGCATCGCCGCTCTCAACGCCAGATTCCCGATGGAGAGCCACATCCGCGATGTTGGCGACGGATATATGATCGTCGAACCAGCGTCGCTTCGCTACGATGTTGCCGCCGATCTTTCCGAGGCTGACGCCGCTTTCCTCGCGGCTGCGCAGACACCGACGGCGATTTCATCCTTCGGGGTCGAATTGCCGGTAGCCGCTTGGCGCCATAAGCGCAGCTACGGCATCGTCGCGACGAAGGACAGGACCGTTTCCGCGGATCTTCAGCGCTTCATGTTCGAACGTTCCAGAGCAAAGACGAGCGAAGTCGCTGCCAGTCATAGCGTTCATATCTCGCAGCCGGATGCGATCGCACAAGTCATCATCCAGGCCGCCGAAGAATAAAAACCAGGCCGGCCCTTTATCCGGTTAAGTTCACAATAGAAATGGAGAGAAAAAATGCGGGTAACCGTTGAAAACAAGGTTGTCATGGTGACAGGGGCCGGCGGTGGCATAGGTCGTGCGACTGCCCGTCTCTTCGCCGACGGCGGCGCAAAGGTCGTCGTTACAGATATCACGGAAGCGGCGGCGCGACAAACGGCGGAGCTGATCGAGCGGAGCGGCGGCGAAGCCCTGGCTCTGGTTCAAGATGTCGCGTCCGAAGCCGATTGGCTGAGGACTCTAGCCGCCACTGTCGAACGTTTCGGCGCGATCGATGTGCTGGTCAACAATGCCGGCATCTATGTCATCGCTTCGGTGGAGGAGACAAGCCTCGAGCAATGGAACCGGATGATAGCGGTCAACCTCACCGGCACGTTCCTCGGCGCCAAGTACGTCGCGCCGTATCTGCGGAAGCAGGGTGGCGGCTCGATTGTCAATCTCTCATCGATCGCCGGCCTCCAGGGCTCGGCTGAGCACGCGGCCTACGGAGCGGCCAAGGGCGGGGTCCGTATCCTGACCAAGCATTTGGCGGCGGAGTTCGGTCGTGACAACATCCGTGTCAACTCCGTTCACCCGACCTACGTGCGAACGCCGATGGTCGAGTATGCGTCGGGAAGAACGGGACTGTCTGCCGAAGAATATGGTCGAATGCTCTCACCGCTCGGCCGGCTGGCAGAGGTGGAGGATGTGGCAAACATGATCGTCTTCCTGGCCGCTGAAGAGTCGCGCTATCTGACCGGCTCGGAATTCCTCGTGGACGGGGGTGGCACATCCACAGAAGTTGATCCTTCACCCACCGGACTGGCAGCATAAGGAACCGTCATGTCTAACATGTCTCACACTCCTGCCGACGCAAGTATCCAACTCAGCCCCCCGCAACTCTCGTTCCTCTTCGAGGCTCGAATTGCACTGCATGACGAGGTTCTGGACATTGGCCAATATCCAGGTGGCCATCGCTCGGTCTATCTGATCAAAGGAGGCCAATTTGCAGGTCCCGCCATTCGGGGCGAGGTCATCGCGGACAGCGGGGGAGATTGGGTTCGCGAGACCCCGGACGGAACCCTGCATCTCGATGTTCGGCTGGTTCTGCGCACGGATGATGGCGCTCTAATCTATGTAACGTGGCGCGGCCGATTTTGGGCTGAACCTGAAGAGCGAGAGCATGCCCTTGATCTTCATAAGCCCGATATCGGGCCACAGCCCGAGAGCTTCTACTTTAGGACAGCAGTTGAATTCGAAGTCTCGGATCCACGTTACGCATGGCTGAACAGGACACTCGCCGTGGGCACGTCGCGCCTCGCAGATGGCAGTGCCATCCATCGTGTTTTCTCTTTGGAGTAGCATTGGTACAAGTACACGGAGTGCAGTTGGCTTGTCGCTTGTCATGGTCTAATCCGCAGTATCGTCAGATCAACCTGAAAGGCCTGCGGCAGCGGCGTGCTCGACGTCGCTGCTTGCAGTCTTCAGCGTTCACAGTAATCGGTGCGGTCGACAGGCGTTCCTCTGCCGCTTGATGGCGAAATGCTACGCGTTAGAGAACCTGTCGGCGTGATTTCCTTCAGCTCTTGCTGCCAGCTGATCGGGGGTATGTATCCCAAATCTCTTTGAGCTTTAGCGATATCGAGCGCAATTTCGACGGCGCTGGTCGCATTCGTCTTCGCATCTCGATATCCTCGATTCCGTAACTTTACATGTTTCAGAAAGACGAAAGGCTAAGTATGCGTAAGACCCAAAAATGAAACGGGATGATCGCGAAGCGCCAGCCCCGATACGCCCCGGTCGTTTCGCGCGCTGGCTCTATTCCTACTCATTGGGTCTTGCTTTGGGACTGCAGACGATCACGGACTGGATCTCGACTCCCGCGACGCCGTGATGCTGGAGGTTGCACGTATTCTCGTCGACGTGGCGCGCGACGAACTTCCACAGGGAGACGGGACTGAGATTTCCGTTTCAGTGCGAAGTGAGTTCGGGAAGCCGATCTCCGTTGCCACTCTGACGTTCCGCAACCGCTGGCTGACTTGACTCCGCACCCAGCGTGCGAGGCGTTATCTGAACCTGCCCTCGAGTCGATTCGTCAGCATGGGTACGATCGCTGCTCCCGCCGTGCCCAACCGGAGATGCTGCAACAAACGGGCGAGAGCAAACGTGGTCGCCGCCGTTATGACAATCCTTAGCCAAGGGTGAACATCGGTTCGTGGTGGAGGGAGGGACACCCCCTCGGTCTGTTCCCGTATGGCAGCCAGCCGCTCCTGCAGGTCAATGACCTGCCGGCGCAAATCTGCGATTTGCTCTTCCGCGGAAAGCGTAGCGACGGATGGGGGATCTCCCGCGGGGCTTTCCTCTTCGAGCTCGGCAAAGTGCTCGCGTAATTCCTCTGACCCGCCGATAGTCTTGCTAGGGGACTGCGCCATTGTACCCTCTTTCTCTTTGGAGTGTGTTTTGCCGCCGCTTGGCCTTTGGTGAAACTCACGCACGAGGGGGTAGTTCCGTCTCGGAGCGAAAAGACCAGGCGGGCTTCCTAGGACAACTCCGGCGCCGGCTTAACAAGTGACCCGCATGTTTCCGACTTCGCGCTGTCCATGGCCGCAAGCTTTACGGGCATCGTCCCCGACAATCCTCAATGAAATCAGGAACGAAAGCCGGCCTTATTGAGTTTGTTAGACAGCTTTACTGAGGGCGGCTACAGCGAGATCACCGGGCCAAAACTCGACGAGACCGGCGTCTGGCGCGCCACCGCGATGAAGGGCAGCAAGTCAATGCAAGTCGCGCTCGATTACCAAGGCAACATTGTCGCCAACTAATGCGCGCAAGGAGATCCCTGATGAAAACCGTTACCGGACTTTTTGATGATTATGCCGACGCACGCGCAGCAGTGAGCGCTCTCGAAGAGCGCGGCGTGCCTTCCGACGATATCAGCATCGTTTCCAATAATGCTTCCGCGCGTTATGGGACTGCGCATGACAGCAATGCGGCTGAGGGGGCAGGGACCGGCGCGGGCGTCGGTGCGGCAATCGGCGGTGTCGGCGGGTTGTTGACAGGCCTCGGCGTCATGGCAATTCCGGGCGTCGGACCGGTCGTGGCAGCGGGTTGGCTTGCCGCCACGGCAGCAGGTGCAGCCGCAGGGGCTGTCGCCGGCGGGGCCGCCGGCGGAATCATCGGTGCGATGACGGAATCTGGCGTTCCGGAAGAACATGCGCATGTCTATGCTGAAGGCGTGCGCCGCGGCGGCGCGGTCGTCACGGCTCGTGTGGATAACGCGCTCTACGCGGATGCGGAAGCCATCCTGCGCCGGGGCAGCTGGGTTGATCCGGTCCAGCGCCGCGCCTCTTACGCCGAGCAGGGCTGGACGCAATTTGACGAGGCGCGCGATCCCTATACAGCCGAGGAGATCGAGAAGGAGCGTTTGCGCCTCGAAAGCATGCGCTGACACGATAAACCCCATCGTTAGACGCGGCCCCGATGGGGCCGTTTCTTTTGGCGATTGCCGCGGGACCTTAGTTTTCGTCACCCGGATATACAGATTTCTTCAGCAGACCGGCAAGATGGGATGCATTGCGGGCGAGCATTGCGATCATAGTTTTCACTGTATCCGGGGTCTTTCTCAGATCGACGAAGTTGGTAGAGCCCATCGCTTCGCCAACCCAGTACGCGACAGCATTGGCCGGAATCGTGAAGCCGACGTCATTGAGTGCCTGGAAAACCTCCGCGGAAACGTGATGGGCGCCATCTTCGTTGCCGACAACGGCAACGGCGGCAATTTTGCCATAAGAAACCATGCGCCCTCTGTCGTCCGTTTCATCAAGAAATGCGTCCATGCGCTCCAACGCACGCTTGCATACACTGGATGGCTGCCCGAGCCAGATGGGCGTGCCGATAAGCAGAATGTCGGCATCGAGTATCTTCTTGCGTATATCGGGCCAGTCATCTCCCTCGCCCTCGTCGGAGGTCACGCCTGGTTTGACGTTGTGATCCGCCAACCGGATTGTCTCGGTGTCGACGCCATGCTTTTTGAATTCCGCCGAAATAAGCTTCACGAGTTTATCGGTGGACGACGCCTCGGAGGCGGCGGAGGATTTTAAGGTGCAGTTGAAGGCAAGCGCTTTCAGGGACATCGACGGATCCTTTCGCTGGAAACGGGCTCACCGGGTCGAAAAAGCGACCAGACGACTTCTGGATGTCGCCGTTAACGCTCCGAACTGCATTACGTTTCACGGCGAGAGATCGCCGATAGGAATTCTTCGGTCTTTACGAGGTTGAGCTGGACCGAAAACCGCTCGCTGAGCAGATCGATGGCGGCATCGTGCGTTTCATCGGCGCCGCTATAGATCGCATCGCGAAGGACCGTGACCCAAAATCCGAGATCGATCGCGCCGAGAACGGTCGCCAGAACGCACATATCCGTCTCGCCGCCAGTCACGACGACAGTTTCTACGCCCTCCTGTCGCAACTGGGAAAACAGCCTGCCATCGACCCAGGGCGAATAGGTCGTTTTGTCAAAGACGCGGGCCGCCGGCACAAGGTTCTGAAGCACGGGCGCCAGCTCGAGCAATTCTTCGGGCAGGTGTTCGCCGGTCATCATCCACCACTTTTGATAGTAATCCCTCCAACTTCCAGCGGCGTCGCCCGCATGCTGAGGTGGCATAAATCGGGTGAAGATTGTCTGGCATGCATGGCGTTCCGACACTTCGACAAGCTGCGGTAGCACCTTGGTCATCCACGGCACGTGCCAGGGCGACTGCTCCAAAAACATCTGCTGGGCATCGACGCAAATATGCCGCCAGTTGCCGAGTGGTTTCATGCGCGGTTGCCTCCTTGAGATTTGACCGAACCCGCAAGCCGCCGGACAGGTTCCCAGATGCCGGCGTTTTTGCCATAGGCCAATCACCATGGGCATTTTGCGAACCTTCTTGCAGGCTTCGCGTTCTCTCGTGAGACAGGAGAGCGTCAATGGCCTCACATGCGGACACGCCCGATTTCGACCCGATCCTCACCCCGCGAAAGGGCATGCCCAGTCCGAGGCTCAACAAGCGAGAATTCACGCGACGATATCTCATGCAGTTTGAGGACCCAGCGTTTGAACCGCTGAAATCGCAGCTCACTGACGTCGCCAATGCCGCATGGGATGCCTACAAGCACTCGAGAAAGAGCCCCCACACCCGCAGCGCGGGATCCGGCTTTAAAGATCCGGCCTACGAACTCTCTGTTGACTGGATTGCCGCGAAAAAGGCGATCGATGGCGCGAAAGCACGTCATGACGACAAGACACGGACGCCTAGAATTCTGTTGATCAACGCCTCGGCTCGAAGCGAGCACACCTGTCCGGGCGAAGAATCCAAGTCATACCGCATGGTGGAGCTGGCCAAGGCGTCGATCGAGGAAAAGGGAGGTGTTGAGGTCGATATCCTGTCGCTCGACCGGCTCGCCTCTGAGTACGGTCGGAACATCCACCCCTGCAAGGCTTGCTTCTCGACCTCGCCGGCACTCTGTCACTGGCCATGCTCCTGCTATCCGAACCACAGCCTCGGCCAAGTGCAGGACTGGATGAACGAGATCTATCCGCTCTGGGTCGCGGCGCATGGCGTCATGATCATCACCCCGGTTAACTGGTATAGTCCGACCTCACCGCTCAAGCTGATGATGGATAGGTTGGTATGCGCCGACGGCGGCAACCCCGATCCCACGAGCACGCAGGGAAAGGACGCGGCGATTGCCAAGAAAATCGAGATGGACGGTTGGGCTTACCCGCGTCATCTCAAGGGTCGGATTTTCTCCGTCGTTGTGCATGGCGACACCGAAGGCGCGGAAAACACGCGGCGCGGCCTGGTCGACTGGCTTCGATCGATGGAACTGGAATCGGCTGGCGCTCTCGCTGAGCTCGATCGCTATATCGGCTATTGGAAGAACTACGCCGAGGGCCATGCCGACTTGGACAAGGACGACAATCTGCAGGACGAGGTCAGGAACGCGGCCCTGACATTGAGAGAGGCCGTATTGGCCAAGCGCAGCGGACGGATGATCTCTGCTGGAGCGCGCCTCAAACAGCCCCGTGAGAAGTAGGTACTGCGAGCGGCTTGTCCGGGAAACCCGATCGCGTCGCTCGGAACCAGGGTCTCTTGAGATAGGCGGCTGTGACGCGGGAGACATGAGGACCTCGACGATTTGGAACCCTGACGCGGACTGAACGTTCGCGATAAAATTTGGGAGGCTACGATGAACAAGAAGCCAAAAACCGACACTTCATCCAACACCGAAAAAGATCCGGACGACTGGGTGAGCGGCGACGAGCCAATGACCGGCGCACAGCGCTCCTATCT
The DNA here is from genome assembly GCF_031989085.1 of Ensifer sp. Taxonomy (NCBI): domain Bacteria; kingdom Pseudomonadati; phylum Pseudomonadota; class Alphaproteobacteria; order Hyphomicrobiales; family Rhizobiaceae; genus Ensifer; species Ensifer sp. Next base: position 100,108 of record NZ_DALZXU010000010.1, on the reverse strand, counting down.
GAAAACACTGTCGGAACAAGCGCATCTTCCTGATGCCTACGCCGAAGCCTTGACGAAGGCCGAGGCATCGAAACGGATCGATCGACTGAAGCAAAAACTCGATCTGGAGTGATCTTGTGCCATCGGAGCAACCGGGGCTGTGACCGGCTCCCCCAAAGCCCGATCAAGACCGACATTAGAGCCGGAGAGTCAGGGCCTTCGCTCTCTCGAGCCAGCCAGAAACTAGATTGGCCTGAAGGGAACATTGCCTGTCATCGATGAGTTTGAGCCGAAGGTAGCCAGAAGGAGCGAAACGATGCCTCGAGGTGACAAGTCCGCATACACGGACAAGCAGAAGCGCAAGGCCGAACATATCGAAGAGGGCTACGAAGACCGTGGCGTTCCGAAAAAGGAGGCCGAGCGTCGTGCCTGGGCCACAGTGAACAAGGAGAGCGGCGGCGGCAACAAGTCCGGCTCGGGCCGTGGACATGAGGAAAGTCATGCCTCATCTGAAAAGGGCGGAAGAACAGGCGGAAAAGCGGCCGCAGCAAGACCGAAAGCAGAAAGGTCAGCGTCCGCAAAAAGAGCCGCTGCAACCCGTAAGCGAAAATGCGGAAAGCGCCCATCATTGAGCATGGCGAGCGCCACGCATAGTTACCATTTTGCCCGCTGCTGGCGGGGCGTACCGTAGGCTTTCCTGGCTTCGGATAGGACATGAGCGTCTGCCGCTTTGGTCCCGAAGCCACGGGAAGCCGCCGCCCATGCATTTTGGAGGATCTTCATTTGGCAAACGAACCACCCGGAATTCCGGCGCCGTCTTCGACCGCGCGGCATATCGACTGGCCAAGGTCGTAGCGAAGGAAGAGTGGGAGCATGCGCGACACGCGCTGCTTGCCAAAGAGAAGGCGTTGATGAAGCAAAACGACGCGCTGGCGGCCGAGCGGAGACGGCTGCCGATGATGGAAGTGGCGACCGACTACAGGTTCCTGACGGCCGACGGCGAAACGGACCTGCTGGGTCTTTTCGCTGGCAGACACCAGCTCATCATCTACCGCTTCTTTTATGCTCCCGACGTGGAAAACTGGCCGGACGGCGCATGCTCAGGCTGCTCGATGTTTGCAGACAGTGTCACTCATCACGAGCACTTGGCTGCACGCGACATCTCCCTCGTCTTCGCGTCGACCGCGCCTCAGGAGAAGATCGCCGCCTATAAGCAGCGAATGGGTTGGTCGACGCCTTGGGTGACGTTGTCGGACGATCGCTTCTCTCGGGATTTCGATGTCGATGAAATGTTTGGCATCAACGTCTTTGTTCGAGATGGAGCCCGCGCCTATCGTAGCTACTTCATGAACGGACGCGGTGTGGAAGCGATCGGTCCGATCTTTACGTTCCTGGACCTCACGCCACTTGGCCGACAGGAAACCTGGCAGGACATACCACCCGGCCGACCGCAGGCAGAGCCGTACACGTGGTGGCGACTTCACGATCACTACGGACCTGCGAGTAGGGCCTGACATCGTTGGTCGCCGGTTGACAACTGGGGCACTTTGGCCGGCGAGCCGACCTGTCACTTACGCAACTGAAACCCGTGTCGACTTATAACCATCCGATTTTTTCTTTGTGCCTCGATGTTTTCTCGCGGTTGCCGCAAGTCTGCATGCTGCACCACCGCCGTTTCCCGCCTCGTGACGTGTCGACAAACAGCCATCCACATCGCGGGCAGGCATGCAATCTCCCTCGTGGCAGAACGAAGTACGCCTTGCTCGAGATAGTTGCCAAAAAAGCGACAATGGCTTCAGGGTCATCGAAGCGCAGGACTTGGGGCGCACTCTCGCGTTCAATCAGCTTGAGTCGTCCTTCTTCTGCAAGCCCGTTTGCTGCCAGTTCGAATAGGCGGCCAAGCCCCTTCGTCAATGGTGGTTTCCCGGCAGCGAGCGCATCGAAAACCGAAAAGGACGCCTCACGCAGTTGCCTAACGCTGTTCAGGAAACCCGTGGCGGGAATGCTCGAAACTGCGTTCGCCTGAACTCTGGTGGCCAGTCCAGCGAAATGAAGCCAGTTTCCGACATCCCGTGGGGAGTTGAACAAATCGTTGTCGTGATCCGGCTTGTGCCGAGTGAAGACAGTGTTGACGAGGTCGATCCCCGAGTCTCCACCTATGAAATGTCCGGGCGTCCAACAGGTATCCGCATTATTCGACATGGATCTCAACCAGATAAGAGCAGTTATCCGGTTGCCAAGAAGCTAACCGGTATAGTAGTCTTAACCGGTTTTCCTAGCTATGGATAGCAGTTGAGGAGATCCCATGCAGACCGTTGAGAAAACCAGACATCGCACCATCAATTTGAACGGCGTAAGTCTCTTCTATAGGGAAGCGGGACGGCGCGACACGCCGGGCTTGCTGCTCCTGCACGGCCAGCCCTGCTCGTCTTTTTATTTTCGCAACGTCATCGGCCCGCTGTCCGAGGTTGCCCATGTCGTTGCACCCGACCTGCCGGGGTTCGGCTTCACCGAGGCGCCCGATGACTATCCCTACACCTTCGACGCCATGGCCAAAACAATCGACTCATTACTGCGCGAGGTCGGCATGGATCGATTCTTTCTTTACGTGCATGATTTTGGATCTGCCGTGGCCTATGCCTTGGCGATAAAGTATCCAGAACGCGTGCTCGGCCTGATTGTTCAAAACGGCAACGCCCATGACGAGGGTCTCGGGGAGCCTTGGAACCTCGTGAAATCGTACTGGGAAGATCCTACCACCGAAAACCTGGCGAAAATTCCCGAATGGCTGAACTTTGAAGGCGTGAAGCACACCTATGTCGGAGATATTCCAGAATATCTCGTTCCGCTGGTGGCACCGGATGGCTGGCATCTCGACTGGGAGCGCATGAGCCAGCCCGGACGCATTGATTTGCAACTGAGGATTTTTTCAGACTACAGTTCTCACGCGGCCAATTTCCCGGCCTGCGTATCATATCACCGCGACCACCAACCTCGGACGCTGCTCCTTTGGGGACGCCACGACCCCTATTACGATATCGCAGAGGCTGATGCATATGTCCGGGATCTCCACCGGATCGACATGCATTTTCTTGATGGCACTCACCTTCTGCTGGAAACTCATCCAGAGGAATGCATTCATCTGATGCGTAAATTCATCGCCGATGTGACGCGCGAAGATAATCTTTGATTAGTGTTGGAAGCTGAAAGGCAGCTTCCAACCCCGATCATGCCGCTGCGGGGAACGGGGCGACGGCGAGACGCGGTTCAACCAGTGCACATAACTCTGAAAATAGCGCTTTGCTCTCCGCACCCTGCGTCTGCAGCGTTACGAAAGAGGTCGAACCGGAGAAATGCGGTGTTAATGTTCAAATCTTCAGCTATCGTCGTTTGACCTAGCTCGGGCCAACTCACATCAGGTGAACGGGAGTGTCCATCGTCACACGCAAAGTTATCGCAGAGCGTGTCATTACGAAGTGGCGCGATCTCGGATTTCCGGTGGACACCCATGCGGAATTCCAGGCACTGCTCGGGCTATGGATCATTGGAGACGTATCCGTCGATGATGTGAGGCGCAGATATGTGAAGCTGCTGCGGGAACGCTACAGCAAGAGGAAGCCCGATTAACAAGATAGGACTCTGCCCCCTTGCTCGGAGAGTCACCGGAGCTCGACCCTCTTCACCTTCCCGGCCTTGCCAGTGACCGGGCGATATCGATGATATCGTCCCGCGACGCAGTTGGATCCTCTTTGTTCCAGGCAACTCCAAGCCCGATCTTCAGATCGACACCGCGCACGGGCCGAAGCTCGAAACCACGGTTCGGAAGATCCTTCGTCCATTCCGGAGCAAAGCCGATACCAAGGCCGGCGGAGACCAGCGACACCAGCGAAAAGGTGTCGTCGCAGCTGTAGGCGATGTTGCCCGTCAGCCCATGGGTCTCGAACATCTCCGAAAAGTAGCGCTCCGAATATGAAAGGTTCTGACGGGAAAAGGCGATGATCTTCTCTGCCCTCAGATCCTCGATATCGATCTCGCTTCGAAGGGCCAGCGGGCTCGCCTTTTCGACCGCCAGCAGATAGCGCTCATGCGCGATCGAGAAGAAGCGCAAAGAGCCGATGTTTTCGACCGGGCGGATGAAGCCGAGATTGATCTGGCCGTTCTCCAGTCCGCGGATGACGTCGCTGGTCGAGCCGCTCGTGACATGCAGCGCGACATCAGGGAACTTACGGCCAATCCGCGACAGAAACGCCGGCAGCACGCCTATCGTTGCCGGATAGACGGTTCCAATCTTGATCGTACGGGCCGACTTGCCCGCCGCCGATCGCGCCACATCTATCGACAGACCGACATCGCCGATGATCCTGACTGCCCGATCGTAGAACACCTCCCCTGCCCGCGTCAGCTCGACCCGCCGCGTCGAGCGCTCCAGAAGCCGAACGCCGAGCTCCTTCTCCAAAGCCTGGATGTGCGCGCTCAACGCCGGCTGAGCGATACACATCCGCGCAGCCGCTCGATTGAAGTGCAGCTCCTCGGCGACCGCAACAAAGAAGGACAGTTGGCGAAGTTCCATAGCAACCTCCTTTGAAGGTGCAGCTACGCGACGCCACACGTAATGGTCGCTTTCATAGTTCTATAATACGTGGTTTCATAGGTTGTCAAATGCTGTTTTGCAGCGATGGACGTACGGCAGCTGGTCGCTCTGAATCTTCGACGATTGCGGGTTGCGCGGCAGATATCGCAGGATGATCTGGCGCTGGCGGCAGGTATTGAGCGTTCGTACGCAGGTCACCTAGAGCGTGGCAGCAAGAACCCCACGATAGTCACACTCGAAAAGCTCGCGCTAGCGATGGAGTGTGAGATCGCCGAATTTTTTCAGAAGATACCCGATGGGACGACCGGTATTGAACCGCTCAAGAGTGGACGTCGCCCGCCGTCGGCAAGAAGCTCGAAGTAAGCTTCCAGCGACGAAGGCCGCCGTATTCCAATCGATACATTATGCGATCTGGCCCAACCACGGGGCGCTACTTTTCTCTCCCCACCGGACCAAGTCAATCTCCCGCAGCCACGCCGATATCGGTGCGGTCGCCGAGTTGTCACTGGATTAACCCTACCACCGTTCAGGTGATGCTCCACGAAAGTCTACCTGGACGCCGTAGGGGGACACCCCGCGGCAACTGTCGTCCTCGTATCGCTTCCGCTTGGCTGGCGTCTGGCGGCCTGGTAGGTGCGCTGCGACACATCCATTTGCGCCTCAGTGCAACGAGTAAAAGCGCCGATAGATCATGTAGGTCGAAGAAATGTGCGCTCTTGCACATTTCTCGGCCTGTGAGGGGCTACGCTTGCTGAGCGCCTCGGTGATTTCATCATGTTGTGATTGGACAACGCCGATTCTGCGGGCGTGACCAAGTGGCAGAGAACGGCGACCTCGCCAACTGGATGATCCCCGGCAAGATGGTCAAGGGCATGGGCGGCGCGATGGACCTTGTCGCCGGTGTCAAACGGGTCGTCGTCGTGATGGAGCACGAGGCACACGGCGAATCCAAGGTGATGAAACGGTGCACCCTACTGCTTACCGGCAGCCGCGTCGTGGACCTCGTGATTACCGACATTGCCGTCTTCGAGGAGGCAAAGGGAGGCGATGCAGCGCTAACCCTGGTGGAGCTTGCCCCAGGTGTGACGGTCGACGAGCTGCAGGCCAAGACGGAAGCGCACCTTTTCCATCGCGCTTTGACTTGTAGCAGCTGCTCGACACCCAACCGCTTTTCCGCACGTCTGTGGGAAAGGCCTGACTGCTGACGCCCAGACGAGGTTCAATCCCGAGGAGTGAGTCGCCAAGTGAGGTGGGGCAGTTCAGCAGCTTTTGCTGATTGTCGAAATGAAGTTTCTATCCCGGCCGGGTCATGCAGTTCCAGCTAGAGTGGCCCTTTCCTGCGGCTGGTGTGCTGACCGGGTGGGGCAGCCGAGGGGCCGCCGGAGTGGTGATAACGGGCCAGATCCTCCTTGGCGACGCGCTGTCCGTCCCCCGCCGGCATCCAACCACGGGAAGTATGTCCGGGTTGGAGATTAGCACCGCATGACTTCCGCCTTGGCGCTCTTATCACGTGAGGGTTTTTGGTGGTCGGCGCGGGCTCGGGCGATTCGGTCTTGGCGGGGCATGCCGGATTTTCAGCCTCCAGCTGGGAGCCCGGCTTGTCGTCTGGAACGCCCTTGAATGCGGCTTGTCGGACCTGTCCATCCGCAGCCGAAAAAAGCGCATGGACATTGAGGCCCATTGCAGATCGCGTTCGCTTGCCCGACCGCATACGCCAGCACGTGGCCGTCAGTCATCAGGACAACGGCGTCGACGGCCACCAGCGAGAATTACTGCCCGTGATAATAATCGAGGTTGTCATTTCAGCCTCGAGCGCAGTGTCGCGGAGTTCGCGAACCAATCAAGAACTGCCCGCACGCGCGCCGTGTTTCGCAGGTCTGGATGCGTCAGCAGCCAGAGATCCGTGTCCAGTTCCGGAAGCGGCGCCGTTCGGCGAGCCAACAGTGGATCATTGTCGCCTAGATATGTTGGCAAGATACCGACACCGGCACCAACGCGAATGAGGTGATATAGCGACAGAATCGAATTTGCCCGTATCGAGCACACACCGAGGCCGATGTTGCGAGTGGCTGTATGTAGAGGGAGATAGGAAAGCGTCTCACTCGGGCCGACCAAGGGAGTATCGGGTCGCCTCTCGAAAGACGTGGCGGCAAACGCCGCCTGTCTGATGACACCGAGTTTTCGGCCTAAAAGGCTTTCAGGCGGACCGTTCGTAGGGCGCACAGCCACGTCGGCTTCACGGTTTATAAGGTCCTGCAAGTCGTTGGAAACTTGCACGTCCAAAACGATCTTTGGAAATCGCTCGCGAAATCCGATCAGCTCGGACGCGAGCAACCCAGCAAAGAGCGTATCCGTCGTCGTCAAGACGACCCTGCCTGCAAGATGCCGATCCCGATCACTAACGTCACGCTCTGCGTCACGGGCAAGAGCTTGAATCTTTAGTGCCGCATCAAGAAGACCCTGACCCGCATCGGTTGGAGTGTAGCCAAGGCGAAACCGCTCGAAGACGCGAGCCCCAAGACGCCTCTCGATCGAGTTCAGCCGACGCATCAGCGTCGGCCGGCTTTGCCCGATCGCACGGGCAGCGCCGGCAAGGGAACCTGCTTCGGCAATCTGGAGAATTGTAAAAAAATCCGCCCAGTCGAGTTTCGCGTTCAACTTTGATCGCTCCGTGTTCAAAAACGAGCCTTTCGCGTTCAATCCTGCACACCTAACCTGGAACCAGCAACCGAAAAGGCAAACGACATGCAGGTTCACATCGTCCACGCCCATCCCGAGCCGAAGTCCTTCAACGCGGAACTGACAAACCGTGCACGAGCGGTCTTCACCGACAATGGGCACGGGGTCCATATATCTGATCTCTATGCCAAATCGTTCGACCCGATAGAACGCGGCCACCATTATCTTGAGCGAATAGACGATGGCGTCTTCTCACCGCTCGCCGAGCAACGGCATGCCTACGCGACCCATACCGTCCCTCATGACGTGCTAGAAGAGCTTCTTGAATTGGAACGGTCGGACCTGCTCATCTTGCAGTTTCCGCTTTGGTGGCATGCGCCGCCTGCGATCTTGAAGGGCTGGTTTGACCGTGTGTTTCTCAATGGCGGCATCTACACGAACCGAAAGAGATACGATGCCGGTCACTTCAGCGGCCGACGCGCGCTGGTATCGGTTACGAGTGGCGCGCCGGAGGCGGCCTTCGGCCCGGGTGCACGTGGCGGCGACCCTGAGGTCATGCTTTGGCCCGTTCAATACTCCCTTCACTATCTCGGCTTTTCGGTCTTGCGTCCACAATGGACGTTCGGAGTGCAGGGACACGGCTATTCGTACGAAGACGAAAGCCTCGCCAGGCATCGGTTGGAAAATGGCCTCAGAGCGTGGGAAGACCGATTACTCGCCATTCACTCTGAACCTTGCTTGCGTTTTCCGGGATGGCAAGACTGGGATGATCGGGGCCGACCAAAGAGCGGTTTGTGAACAAAGCGCCGATCGGGTTCCCGTCATTCCTTGCGCGCTCGTTGCCAAGCCTCGAACTCGGCGAGCGTATGGATGCCATGATCCAGCACAGCCTCATACACCGCAGCGCTCGAAACCGTGTCAGCGTTCCGTGGATGTTCGGCCAAGGGAGTCTTGATCCTCAATATCGCTTCCCTATGCGCTTCGGTCAGCCGCGGCATTAGGGTTTGCAAATGAGAAATGTCAGGCTGTCGCTCCGGCTGATCGATAAGCCAGATGTCGACGGTCCAGCTCTTTTGCTCCGGGGTCTGGACGGACAGCCATAAGTAGAGCCCATCTGGATATTTGTCAGGCTCGCGGTTCCACTTTCCGCTATCGTTACGGAAGCGCACCTCGACGACGAGATCTGATTCCTGCATCAGGCGAGCGCCTATAGTGGTAAATTCTTCAAATATTTGCGTATCGATTTTCGGGCAGATGACCGTAATATCTATGTCGCGGCGAACCATCAGACCCATAGCAGAGCTACCAACGCGGACAGGTTGTCCCACGCGAGAAAGAATTTCGTCCAGCCGCAAAGCCCGCACGACCTCGTCCGCCTCAGCCTGAAGGCGGTGTTGAACCTCAAACAGATCAGACATTCCGTTTCCTACACTCCAGAATTTCGAACAATCGATTCGGCCCCGATCGATCAGCCTGTAGGATCGCTCCATCGTCGCGTCAAAAGATCATTGGCCGGCGCCGAATGCGGCAATCTTTCAGGACCGACGCGCAACCCATCCAATGCGATCGCGATAAGGCGATCGCGAGCGTTTCGAGCATCTTCCAGCCAATCGTCACGACCCAAAGCTTCAAACTGATCGACCAGCGACCATTTTCCGAACTGCTCCAGGAGTAACGCTATATCGACCTTTGTTACGTCGTCTCGCAGCACACCGGCGCGGTGACATCGATCGACAAGGACGCCAACGAGTTCGTCCAGCCTCGTGAATCTGGACGCCATCTCATCGGTGATTGAGATCGTGCCAGCGATTGGTCCCAGCGAGCCGCCACCAAAGGCGATAACCGCGCGAATGTAGTCCGCGAAACCTTCCCAAGGGTCGCTACTCGCCAAGCCAGCTTCAGCGGCGCTGACCCATTCCTGCAGCGACAACTCACACAGATACTGGAAAAGCTCGTCCTTAGTTCTGTAGCGCCGGTAGAGGCTGGCTATGCCGACGCCGGCCCGCTTGGCGATCATGGCAACGCTCGCGTGACGCCCCTCCAGCGCCAAAACCTTTTTTGCCGCTGCCAGCAGCGCTTCGTCATTTCGTTCGGCTTCCGCGTGCCGCGCAGCTTTCCGGTTCATATCTCAATGCCTCTTGCGGAGTAAATCGCTCCGTTATAGCTTCGAATCAAAACGGAGTAAAACGCTCCGATTGGTTTGCAAAGGAGAAACGATGCGTGCAGTCGTCATGAAAGAGTTCGGCCCGCCAGATGTCCTGGAACTCGCCGAACTGCCGGATCCTGTTGCCGGTCCCGACCAAGTCGCCATCGACGTAGCCTATGCGAGCGTCACCTTCGTCGAAACGCAGGTTCGAGCCGGCAATGGCCCATTTGGTTCCCCCGTGCTTCCGCGAGTTCCCGGCAACGGTGTCGGTGGCGTCATTGTGGCCACCGGCCCAGGTGTCGATGTGTCGCTAATGGGAAAATGCGTTGTCGCAACAACAGGGGGGACTGGAGGTTACGCCGAGCGCGCCGTGGCTCGATTGAGCGACGTCGTTCCAATTCCAGAGGGCATTGGCATGAGAGACGCTGTTGCCCTGCTTGCAGATGGTCGAACGGCGCTCATGCTGTTCAAGCAGGCTGCAATCAAAGCCGGTGAGCGGGTGCTGATTGAGGCTGCCGCAGGTGGCGTGGGGAGCTTGCTTGTCCAGCTTGCGCTCCAGGCCGGTGCTTTTGTCGTTGGCGGATCAAGCAGCGGACAAAAAGCGGAGGTCATTCGTTCCCTTGGAGCGCATTCCGTCGACTATAGCAGGCCTGATTGGATTGAGCTCACACGAGAAATCCTCGCGCGACAGGGCGGCACATCGTCCCTGGATCTTGTGTTTGATGGAGTGGGAGGCACGATTGGAACGCAAGCATCGACACTTCTTCGTCCTGGGGGCCGGCTCAGCCTTTACGGTGTCGCAAGCGGTTCCGAGACCGACACTACGAAGAGCCACCCCATCCAGGTTATCGGACTCTCCAGTGCGCCCAGTGCCTCGGAGACAATCGCATTAGTCAAGGAAGCTCTCGACCTTGCCGCGATCGGCAAAATCCAGCCTCTGATCGGACAGATCTACACCTTGGCCAATGCCGCACAGGCGCACGCAGCGATTGAAGCGCGCGCAACCGTCGGCAAGACGCTTCTGACAACAAACCGACCTAGCGTGTCGCCATGAACATTTCGGCACAGAAATTGCCAGAGCGAGCCGGTCTGCGCGCGTGGTGCGCCCTGGCAGTGCTCGCAACCACCGCTGTCCTCGTCATGATGAACATGTCGATTCTGTATCTGGCACTTCCGACGATCAGCAAAGCCCTGGCGCCAAGTGGTGCCCAAATTCTCTGGATCATGGACGCTTACGGCCTGGTCATCGCCGGTTCTCTGATCACAATGGGCGCGCTCTCCGACAGGTTTGGCCATCGTCGCCTGCTTCTGGTCGGTTCGGCAATTTTTGCCGGAGCCTCAGTCCTTGCGGCTTGCGCGCCGAACCCTTCGACACTCATCGCGGCGCGTTCGCTCCAGGGGTTGGGCGCTGCCGCACTCGCCCCGACCTCCCTTGCGCTCATCAAGGCGATCTTCCATGAGCCTGGCCAACGCACGCTGGCGATAACCATTTGGATGGTCGGCTTTCTTGTCGGCGGAGCTATCGGCCCGGTGATCGGAGGCCTAGTCCTTACGTACTTTGCCTGGACTGCTGTCTTCCTTCTATTTGTCCCCGCCATGGTGGTCCTGATTTGTACGGCACCCATGCTCATTCCGTCACAACGATCCTGCAGAGCTGCTGAGTTGGACTTCCAAAGTGCGCTCTTGTCCATTTTGACCCCGCCGTTGATCGTTCTCTCGATCAAGCAGACCACGTTGTCTGGCTTTGATGCACTAACGGTCGTCGCGCTGCTGACAGCCTTGTTCCTCACGGCGGTGTTCTTCCGCCGGCAATCTAGGCTGGCACGTCCCTTTCTGCCTCTCTCTATCCTCCAAGACCGCACATGCGCATTATTGCTCGTAGGCATGACCCTGGTCGGCGCGATACTCTTTGGCACCAGCCTCATCACCTCACAATATCTGCAACTGGTGTTCGGGTTCACGCCGCTCAAAGCAGGCTTGTGGCAGCTCCCAGGCGCCACTATCAACGCAGTGCTTGCCGTATGGGTTTCAACCTTGACGGCACGATATAGGCCTCAAGTACTGATGGCAGTGGGTACCCTGGTGGCACTGGCCGGGCCCCTCCTTCTGCTGCTCGGAGGCCAGGATCCATTGGTGCTCGTCGCCGGGTCAGCATTCCTGCTTGCTGGGCTCACGCCATTTATGAGTCTTGGAACCGGTGTGTTTCTACAGGCCGTCCCGGAGGGTTCGGCTGGATCAGCCTCTGCAATCACTGAGACCGGTGCCGAGCTGGGTGCAGCGCTTGGGATCGCCGTCTTCGGCAGCCTGGCGACGTCTGCTTATCGAACGTACATGGCAGACCGCCTCACGGGTGATCTGCCTGACAAGGTTTCCATTGCCGCGCTGGAAACACTTGCCGGAGCAATCTCGTCCGCCGAGATGTTGCCCGTTGACCAAAACGCCGTGCTTGTTTCCCTCGCCCGGGAGGCATTCTCAAGCAGTCTTTACATCCACGCGCTGACGCTTTTGCCCGTCGTGCTCAGCCTCTCACTCATCGCACTCACCCTTCCAGGAAAAACACAATGCAACCGAACGCCCTGAGCAAAGCTCGTCAATCGATCATCGTTCCGGCCCAATCGGGCCGATCGGTTCGTGTATCGAAAGGCGACCTCGTTCGCATTACCGATCCGAAGGGCCAGCAGGTCGCCGATCTCTGGGCCATCGTAACGTCACCGCAGCTTGATTGGCTTAGTACGTCACAGACCCGCGACATCGGTGAGCGCATGTTTCCAGCGGTTGGCGAGTGGTTCTACAGCAATCTCGGCCGACCATTGCTAAAGCTTGTCGAGGACGGCTCGCCCGGGCCCCATGATATGTTGTTTCCTGCTTGCAGCCGAGAGCTTTACGAGCGCGTTGGCTTACCCGATCACCCTAATTGTCGGGACAACATGCTGCAGGCTCTTCGAAACGAAGGCATCACATGTCCCTTCGTTCCTGATCCTGTTGATCTCTTCCAAAATTCGCCGCCGCAGCCAAACGGTCGACTTGACGTTCTGCCATCCGTCAATCCGCCGGGTGGTTACGTTGTATTTCAGGCAGAATGCGATCTTCTGTTGGTGGTTACCGCATGCGCGGTAGACTTTCATCCAACCAATGGCTCTTGCTGCACGGAGATCGCGATCGAGATCTCCCGCGGCACCCAATCTCAAGAACCCCCATTCTGATCGTGCCCTTCCGCACGGGCGGGAGCATGGCTGGGAGCGACCTTTTGCTGCAAGGCCACAGGTCGCATCGCTGCTGCCGAATCCAATCATCCATCAGCGATAGGTCATTCGCTGACATTCAGTAGGAGAATAGAGATGCCGATCATCCGTGAAATCGTCTTCGAATCGTCGATACCGTCGCGCCTTGCTGCCTTCTGGGCGTCCGTTCTCGACGACTATGCGGTCCGCCCCTATGACGACGCCGAGATTGCCCGCCTGGCTGGGCTCGGCTTAACACCTGAGACCGATCCGACTGTGATGGTGGATGGACCTGGTCCGTCGCTCTGCTTTCAGAGGGTGCCATCGCGCGACTACACCAACAACCGTATCCATCTGGATCTCGCGGTCGATGACGTAGCGACATGGGTCGAGCGTGTTGCTTCCCTCGGCGCTCGCATGGAACGGCGCGAAACTGGGTACACCGTGATGAAGGATCCCGAGGGCAACCAGTTCTGCATCACCCTGACAGGCGTGGCTGAGTGCCTGCCTATGGGAATTGCGCCGGGGCAACAGCGAAAAGGATAAAACCTGGCTCGCTTGTGCTGGCGGCTGAAAAATGGACCGGCGCAGCAAGAGGGCGACATGGTTTCGCTCATGGCAACGGCCATCCGCGTGCCGTTGTCGTCGTGGACGTTATCGCCGATGCTGTCCTGGAATCGTTTCCTCAGCGACGACCATAACTTCGGCGGCCGTCGTTCCGGAAAAAATCGGGCCCGTTGATGCGATTGCTCTATCCAGCGGTGTATCCGCCATCGATCGGGTAGAACCCACCCGTGCAGAAGCTTGCGGTGTCAGACAGAAGAAAGGCGATGAAGTCGGCTACCTCTTGACGCGTTGCCATCCGATCCATCGGGTGTGACGCGGCAAATTTTTCAAGCACCTCAGAAGGTCTTTCTCGCATCCGTGGAGTGTCCACGTATCCGGGGCCTACAGCGTTGACGCGAACAGAATGTTGAGCGAATTCTATCGCTGCCGTTTTGGTCAGTCCCACGACACCATGCTTTGCCGCTGTGTAGGGGCCCACACCCGATATGCCCACAACCCCGTTCGCCGCTGATAGATTAACGATGGAGCCTCCACCGCTTTCGATGATCGCTGGAATCTCGTATTTCAGCCCATAAAATATCCCGCCGAGGCTCGTCGAAATTACAGTCTGCCAGTCCTCGACCGTCTGCTGGGGAATGGTTTTTCCCACTGTTCCTGGAGTGCCGGCGTTGTTTACGGCCAGATGCAGGGCACCAAACGTTTCTACGGTTTTTCGGACCAGGTTTTGAACGGCCTCAGGGTCAGAGACATCGCAGACAACGCCAAATGCTGTTTTTAGCTCAGGATCCAGCTCACGCGCCTTGGACACAACCCGCACGGGGTCACGGGCTGCGACAACAACTTTTGCACCGAGGCGATGCAGGGTTTCAGCGACGGTTTCACCAATGCCATCCGTTGCGCCAGTCACCAGCGCGATCTTTCCCTGGAAGTGTTGCATTACATTGCTCACTTTCTTCGATTGAACCTCAGCCTAATCTACGAAACGGCTCTGTCAGTATGATCGCGAGAGCGATCCTTCAGTCCTTCGACGGCCTTGCGGCAGAGTTCGGCGAAAATCGCCTGTTCCCCGGGTGTCATGACGGATGCCACCAGTTGGGCTGCCCCACGACGCTGGAGGGCGGCCCTTTCCATGAAAGCGCCCCCTTGAGCGCTTAGTCGGGTTTCCTGGGCTCGGCGGTCAGTGTCTTGCGACGATTGCTCGATGAGGTCTAGATCCTTGAGAACGCGCAACGCCTTTGAAAGCTGGGTGCGAGACACACCCAATCGTTCGCTCATCGTCGACGGACGCAAAGCGCCCTCCAGGCGCAGGAGTTCCAGAACGTCATATTGTCCCCACGACACAGCTTCAGGGGTGAAGCGGTGTCGTCGCGCAACCAATTCACACTGTAGAACGGACAGTGCAAGTTCGAGATCTGTTGAGCCAATAGTTTCCATAGGGAAACTATGTGTGTCACCATGCGAACATTTCAAGCCCTTTCAGACACAAGGAAATGCAGTATCCGACACTAAATTGTCTTGGTCCTTCTCAAATGAAGAACGGATAGGTCGAATCGCCGGCACCTTTCGGTGTTCAAAGAGCGACGGCCTGGATTGGCAACATGGCCATTGGGATGGTGGCTAGCAGTCTCGTCCGAGGCACTCCATCGCGCGCCTGCACCGCGACGCCAAGAAGGATAGTTGCATAGTGATCGGCGAGGGCCTGAGCGTCTGCCTCCGGCTTCAGCTCTCCTTCTGCGATCGCCCGCTCCAGACGCTTGAGCAACAATGCGGACCTGCCCCGGCGATACTCGGCCAAAAACTCCCGCACATCCTCGTTCTCTGCCGCACAATTGGTTGCCGCTGACACGATCATACAGCCTTGCGGCCGGCCCTTTCGTGTGCAGTTTTCAATTGCCTCGCGCAGGCTCCGCTCGATGGCTCGTGTTGCTGTCTTCTCTTCCGCCATGGCCCGAACGGCGAAGCCGCCTTCTTCGGCATCGTAGAGCGCAACCGCCTCCTGGAACAACTCCCGCTTCGACCCAAAGGCGGCATAGATTCGTGCGGAGGCGATCCCCAGCTTTTCCACCAGATCGGCCATCGACACGCCCTCATAGCCCCGCGACCAAAAGGCATCGCGCGCCTTTGCCAGTGCAACGTCGCGATCAAACTCTCGCGGTCTCCCCGCCATCACGCCCTCCATTCCTGAACGATCAACAAATAATTCGCTTGACACTTCAATGCAAGCTTACATTATTTGTTAATCGACAAAGAATTGTCGTAAAGGAGATAAACATGACCGCATCGCACTACGACGGCGCAACACCGGCAACAGGCATAGACGGGCGAAGAGCCGCGGCACTCGCGCTGCTCGCCTTCGCCCAGCTCATCTATTCAATCGACATCAATATCGTCTTTGTCGCCCTGCCCGAGATTGGTGCTGGACTGGGCTTTTCGGGCCAGACCCTGCAATGGGTCGTCAGCGCATACATGGTGTTTTGCGGAGGGTTCCTGCTTTTCGGCGGAAGGGCCGTGGACCTGATCGGCCAGAGGCGCATATTCATCTTCGCGCTGTGGCTCTATGCGCTGTCATCGCTCGCCGGCGGACTGGCCTGGTCGCCAGAGATTATCGTGGCAGCGCGTGCGATACAGGGCATCGGAGCGGCGTTCCTGTTCCCAGCCACGCTCTCGCTGATCAACCGTTTGTTTGCCGAAGGACCCGAACGCAACCGAGCGCTGGCCGTCTGGGGTGGAGCAGGCGCAAGCGGGCTGAGCATTGGCGCGTTGGCAGGTGGCTTCCTGACCGCGACCTGGGGCTGGCCCGCCGTCTTCTACGTCAATGTGCCGCTGGCCGGTCTCGCGATCATCGCGGCCTTTCTGCTGATCCCGCGCGATCCAAAGCAGCATCAGAAGCGAAGCTTCGATCTGCCGGGCGCGCTCACGGTCACGGTCGGCGCTACTCTGCTCGTGTTCGCCCTGGTTGAAGGACCCGAGATCGGCTGGGAGGCTGCAAGTGTCCTGTGGGCACTTATCCTGTCAGCGATCTTTCTGATCGCCTTCGGGATCATTGAGGCCCGCAGTTCCGACCCTTTGATGCCTCTCCGGCTGTTCAGGAACCGCAACCTCGTCACCGGGATGATCATTACCTTCCTCTTCATGGGAACATTCGGCGCAATCCCCTACTTCCTAACGGTGCTCTTCCAGAATGTGCAAGGGCTGACCGCGCTGCAGACTGGTTTCGCGTTCCTTGTGCCATCGATCACCATTTTGACCGGCACGCAGATCGGTGAGCGTATGGCGACCCGGCTTTCCATCCGCACGACATTGATCATCGGCATGGTCGTTGGTGCGATCGGCACTGCACTGCTGGCGCCCGGCGCGGCGGCCGACAGCGGTTATCTTGCCATCGTGCCGGGTTTGATCATTTCTGGTGTTGGTCAGGGAGTTGTCTGGACAGGCATGTGGATCGCGGCCGCATCCGGTGTGCGTCACGACGAACAAGGCATTGCATCAGGCATGGCCTCGACGACGCTGAGCGTCGGCAACGCAATCGGCCTTGCAGTGCTGCTTGCCATCGCCAACCGGCACACCGACGGCCTGGAAGGGGACGCCCTGCGAACCGCCGTTGCCGAGGGCACGCAACTTGCGTTCCTGCTTGCCGCCGCCGGTATCCTCGTGAGCCTCGTCGCGGTCTTGGCCCTGCCTCCAAAGAACAAAAACCCCGCAGAATGAGTGGGTCGCAAAGTCATGCGGCTACGTCCAGTACCTGTTACTGATCGTCAATGAGGAGCGCCGATCCCAATGGGGTCGCGCACTTCCGGCACCTCTCATCCAGAGGAATGAAGGAGCCGAAGAACATTTCCTCCGACGGCCCGACATCGTCTGGATCTGCCTGCTGGGACTCATGGCAGGTCACCTATCGGGGTCAGTTCCAGACGGCTGGGCAGTTCGCCCGGATGACGGCCTCAACAACAAGGACGCCGAGCTGATACTGCAAGCCTGAGGCGATCTCGGGAGAGAAAAGCGATAAGCACGTCTCTAGCGACTTCGCGCTGACACCGGCTATTACTGAGTCAATCGCCCTCACTTCGCGAGAGTGCGATCCCAGTATTCCTCCACCAGCCTCGTTGCCAAGCGAGCTGTTGAGACGTAACCGCAATTCGGCATCGGCGGCGTTCCTTGAAAGGTCCGAGGCAGTGAGCCAACCCAATGCCACTGTCCCGCGTCGGGTCCGGCCGTCTCTTTCCGCACCCGGCCGATACAGCCGACGCCGTCAAACCCGAGCCAATCGGGATCGGCCGGCGGGTCGTTCTTATCAAGCCCGGTGCGGCGCCAGCGGTAGCGGGGTGGTAGGACATTCCTTTAATTACATCCGTCGGAATACGGTTTGCGCCCAAGTTCGTCGCAAATCGTTTGCCACGACGCTGGGCCCATTCCTCTTATTCGTAATAGGACGGTCATGGGAACGTTCCTTAGGTCCTCGATCGTGTGATATCCATGTCGGTGGAGCTCGGCGATTAGCCGGGGCCTCAACTTCAAATCGGAAAGCTTCGTGATCATTCGTGCATAAAAGCAGGCTGCGTCCGCGCGTCAATGGCACGATTTTGCAAGTTTGGAGGTGAGACCAACGTCCTCGCAACAAGAAAAGGCTTGGGTGTTAAGGCGGGGCACCAGTACGCAAGCTGCGGCAATCGCATCGACAGCCTCCTCGCGCTTCGGGTCACACTGGGCAAGTAACTCTAACGCCTTGAGCGGAATCGAACCGACGGCACTTTTGGGGGACGATTGACCGCGTCAGCATAGTGGAAATGAGCGTACCAGGCGCCGGCAGCGTAGCCGCCGGAGCCCGTTCGCGCGCGGCTTGACCGGTTAAAAGGGTCGCCGCAGGAGGTTCAGCATAGCGCCGTCCAGAGGACGAGAACCGGGACCGACTACCCCCGGCAAGCCGCTCCGCTTAAGTAAGGGATCGCAACCAGACCAACCTGGCCACCTTGCCCTCACTTCCCAGCTCTGACCAACGACCGTGCGATGTCGATGATGTCGTCGCGGGCAGCTGTCGGATCGTCCTTGGACCAGGCGACACCAAGCCCGATGCGAAAGTCGACGCCCCTCACCTTTCGAAGTTCAAAATTGCGATTGGGCAGATCCAGCGTCCATTCCGGTGCAAAGCCAATGCCAAGGCCGGCTGAAACCAGCGACACCAGCGAGAACGTGTCGTCGCAGGTATAGGCGACGCTCTTCGACAGATCGTGCTCCTCGAACTTCTCCGCAAAATATCGCTCGGTATAGGAGAGGTTCTGGCGCGAGAACGAGATGATCTTCTCGCCCTTCAGATCCTCGATGTCGATCTCGCTGCGGGCAAGCAGCGGGCTCTTCTTCTCCACTGCCAACAGGTAGCGTTCATGGGCAATCGAGAAGAACCGGAGAGAGCCGATGTTTTCGACCGGGCGGATGAAGCCGAGATTGATCTGGCCGTTTTCCAGCCCGCGGATGATGTCGTTGGTCGAGCCGCTGGAGATGTGCAGTTCGATATCAGGATACTTGCGACCAATGCGCGCCAGGAACGCCGGCAGCACGCCGATGGTTGCCGGATAGGCCGTGCCGATCCGGATCTTCCTCACCGCCTTGCCGGCAACCGAGCGCACCATCTCCGCAGACAGATCGACGTCGCCAAGGATCCGGATACAGCGATCATAGAAAACCGCCCCTGCCCTCGTCAGCTCCACCCGCCGTGTCGAGCGGATGAACAGCTGCACGCCTAGTTCCTTCTCCAGCGACTGGATCTGACAACTCAAGGCCGGCTGGGCGATATGCACCCGGGCCGCAGCTCGACCGAAGTGCAGCTCCTCGGCAACCGCCACGAAGTAGCTCAACTGGCGAAGTTCCATGGCAACGCTCCATTGGTCGTGGGGTCGGGCAACTCACGATTATCTGAATTTAAGATAGCTGAAAATCAGATATAGATGAAGACCCCATCTTGAACAAGGTGGGCATCGTGGCCAAAACGCTTGGAACGCCGAGGCATAAGGCGCTAATCGCCCTGTTAATTGAAAAGCGTGAGGCCGCAGGCCTGACGCAAACGGAACTCGCTGCCAAACTGGGCGAATATCAGTCGTTCGTCGCCCGCCTCGAAAGTGGCCAACGCCGGGTGGATGTCGTAGAGCTTCTCGAAATCGCAGCGATACTCCGGTTCAACCCCAACGAGGCTCTCGACCGGCTTTCTGCGTTGGAGTGTTGAGCGAAACGATCGCAACCGTTCCGCTCGATACATTATGCGATCCTCTTGGCCCAAAGAGTGAACATGCAATCGCAACGGCCACTATTTGGCCAAAGCGAACCAACGACTTGTCCGCTTATGGCGACCCATTGATCGAACTTCCATACACCTGGCGAAGCATAGATCGAAACGCCCATGCCGATACTCATCGATGAGACCAAGATCGGTCAGTCATCGCGCCCGCCGTGGGCCGGGAAGCTTCAATCTCCTCACCGAGCCAAGCCTACCGCCCGCGCACCACCGCCCCAAGGTCGTTCTCGACGAGCGTGACGTTGGTCCGACGGACTTCGCGTGCGCGACATGAGCGGAACAACTGGCATCCGCACGCCGACGCTGCAATAATTCAGCTTCATCGAGGGAGGCAATGATGCGGAAGAGTGCGCCGGATTTCAGCCTTGAGGGCAAGGTGACTTTGGTGACGGGCGCCAGCCGTGGCATTGGACATGCTTGCGCACTGGCCTGTGCTGCAGCAGCGCTCATCGTTGCGCCCGCGCTTTTTATTACCGTGGCCTGCGCGTTGGCGCCACCTTCCGGCGCCGTTTCGACGATACGACCTATAGCACATTCGACGACCTGGCGGGGTGGGAAACGCTCGGTGCGCGGTGCTCAAAATGCGAGCGCGAAGGCTGGCTCGATTGCTATGAGCGCGCGCGTCGGTTTCAGGCAAGGCCCATCTTTCCAGTCTCACAAGCCGCCTGCGTCGCCTGCGGCCGTGGCTTTCCTATCGGCGATCATGACTGAGCGTTGGGAGCGCTAGGTTCAGCCCGCGAACGGATAAACTGCGGGCAGAAATTCGCAAAGAACTAGGTTCAGAATTTGCGACGTACAAGGAGAAAAGTTTGTCGATGGCCTTTTCCAGGCGGTTCTCCATAAACGTGTCCGTTTGCATATGTATAGCCGATCTCGACCAGCCCTTGTTCGGCCAACCGCTTGCAAGCCCTTCGCGTTGCCTCTTCGGCGGCACGATCGACGCGGCCATCGAGCTCGCCATAGATATCGGCGGCTAGGTGAACGACGGGTTCCCATTCATCGGCAACGGAAGCCAGAATGCGCCGCATGGTGTTTCCGTGCCCTTTGCTCATGTTTTGAGCATATACCACCGGAACCGCAAACCAGCGATAGACTATGTCGATCGATCCTCAAGCCAGTTCGCAGAGAGCATGAGGCCCGGCGCTGGGAAGACATGAGCTAGTTCAACCCAACGCTCGCGACGGTGATCGGTGCTTACGACGCCTGCGATGAGCCGGCCGGCAGGTCGTGCAGTTCCTGATAAGACAGACGCGAGGCGGCGGCAGGGCCGGCCCACGCGCGCCGCTCAAGCGGCGGCGCGGGCGCTCTCCTCGATGTCGCCGGCGTTCTCTTCGGCGCCGGGCTGCAGGCGGTGCAGGAAGGTGACGGCGCGTTCGGCATGGGCCGCCATCTGGAACACAAGCCGCTTGTCGTTCTTCAGGGATTTGAGCCACCAGGCGATGTAGGCGACGTGATCGTCGCGCGGCTCGATTGCAAGGCCGAGGTCAGCCGCAAGGAACACACTTCCGAGCTCCGCCAACAATTCCTCTTTGGCATAGCCTTCATCGCCCCATTTCTCACGGCCGAGATTGCGGTCGAGACGGGTGGCGCTCATTGTCCAATGGATTGCCTCGTGTCCGAGGGTGGTCGCGTGTGCCTCGGCAGAGACGAAGGCGTCGAATGGCGGCATCTGGATGAAATCGCCGGCCGGATGATAGAACGCTTTGTTGCCGCCGTGGCGGATGTCGGCGCCAAGATTGGCGAAGAACCGATCGGCCGTTTCGATCCGCTCCTTGCCGCTCTCCGGCGCTGCCGATGGCGTCGCATAGTAGTGTTCGGGCAATCCGTCGATCTGGTCGGCGTTGAAGACGCTGTATCCCTTCATGAACGGGATCCGGCGCTCGATCTCCTCGCCCGCGTCGTCGGTTTCCTTTCGCTCGATGGCGTTGGCGTAGACGACAAGGGTGGACTTCTCACCCTTGCGCACCTGCGCGCCGAGTTCGGTCGCCTGTCGATAGGTCATCCAGTAGCGCGATGAATAGCCTTGCTCTGCAGCGGTCATCCAGAGAAGCACGGTATTAATGCCGCGATAGGCAATGCCGTTGTGGCGGAGCGGTCGCACTGGCGTGCCGCCGGCACCCCAAGGCTGCATCCATGGCCGCGTCCCGGCCTCCAGCTGCTCGACGATGCGGTTTGTGATGCGCTCATAGACATCACTGACTGTGGTAGTGGTTGCTGCAGCTGGTGCCTTCTTGGCCATTGTCCTGCCCTTTCCCTTGATCTCGCGAAGCGGGAGCCCTTCGCTCCTGCTTTCGAGTTCGCGCGGAGCAGCGGGGGATTGGGGGACAAGTGCGTTCGCGGGGAACCGGCTGCACTTAACGCGACGCAGTGGCGTGGAGGAAGCTGGGCGGAAGGTACTTGCAGGGGCGAAGGGGGCAGAGCCCCCTCGGCCCCTCGTGTTCGCAACAAAAGGGCGGCTCAAGCCGCGCTGTTGTTATTGATCGTAACCGGAATCCGCGGAGACGGCCGGAGGCTGGCTCAGTGCCGCAGGCATAGAGCGCGGCCGCCTTGCGGAACGCCCGTACAACGAGACCAATGCTCGATTGCGAGCCCGTGCCGAATCGATGGCGAATCGCCACGTTCCGATCACCGCACTACGTGTAACCGTGTAACTCTTATGTAACGGTGCTGGAGAAGTATTGTTGCCGGGCCGCCTGCTCAACTCAAGGATCCCGCCTTTATGATAACGCCCCGGGCCGTAGCGTTTACCCTTATATCCGCCGTTCTTCTAACTTCTTGTGCCACTACCGACAACGATGAGCCTGTCCGTAATGGCGAAAAGAAAGCCGCCACCCGCGCAGCAATATCCATTGCCGAAGCAAGGATTATCGAAAGCGAGTGCCCTACTTTGCAGTTAAATCACCAAAAGCACCTGGGCGTGGCAGTTCTATACCCTGTGCTTGCGCAACCCAGATACAAAGCAAGCTTCGCAAACCATATCGATCTGGATGCAGTTATCGCCGAAACAATGTCGTACAAAGACTCTGTTGGACTACGCGGCGCTTCGCAAGAAAAATGGTGCCAATTTGGCGCAGACCAAATGAGGAAGGAGACAGATGCAGGTCAGTTTCTTATCCGACGGCCTGCAGGCTCCAAGTCACCAGTGCTGCGTAAAACAGGCGCGTATTCGTTGCTTTGAGGTGGCGAAGGCTGACGGGTGAGCGAGACGGTCTTCATTCATCGCTCTGGCGTCCTTCGCGCGGTGGGCCGAAAAGGCCCCGGCCGGAGCCGGGGCTTCCCTTGGATCAGCTCCAGGGGATGACGGCCATGAGGTCTTCATCGTCCTGGCCTGGGTACCTGCCGAGGTTGGCGTTGAGCTTGCCATAGCCCGTGTTGACGGAGAGGCTATAGTACTTGCCGCCCTCCTGGTTGGTCTTCTCCCAGATGCCACCGATATCGATGTTTCGGCCGCGGGGGCTCTTGGCGAAGAGGCGGAAGGCGGGGGCTTTTTCGTTGGTGCTTTCGTAGGCCTCGCCGGTGATGTCGAGGTCGAAGGCCACGGAGGCGATATTGCCGGTGATTTTCTTGCCGTTGAAGCGGATGAAGTTGACGAGGTCGGTCATTGCGGGGTTTCCTTTGTTTCGCGTTGCCGATGGTCACGAAAAAACGGACGGACAGAGGATCGGGCGCACCCGGAGGGCCGCAGCAGCGCGGAGGGCCGAAACCGGGGCGATTTTGGCGCGCGAGGAGAACTGCAGGTTTGGGGAAAATCGTTCCGGGCGAAGGTTGCGACCGATACGGCCGGCCGTAGTGATCCATTGTCTGAGGCAACGCGACACACGGTATGATCCGGTGCGCGGCGATCTCGGGCTTTAACCGCCTCGAGCATGCAAACGTTGGCGGTCGTTGCCATCCCTTGGCCGGGCCGCATGCCCAGAGGGTAATGACGGTAACGCCTCCATGACCCCCTCCCCCACGATGCCTTCGTCGGCTCGCGGTCGCGACGTCGACATGGGCGGCGTCTGGGACAAGACGGCTGGCTTGAGCACGACAAAATTGCACCCGAACCTCCCGAGGCGCGTTGGTGTGAATCCACCAGTCGACCGGCTCGATTCACTGACTGCAAGACCGCGATGACAGTTTGATGCAAATTGCGACGATTGATGTGATCGGAGCACAGACCGTGTCGGCTGCTCTGCCTTGTCGGCAGGATTAAAGCTGGGACCTGGCGCCGACTACACACAGCGTGTTCGCGAAAAACTACGGTGATTCCTACAATAGCCAATAGAGCCCGTTTTGGCCTAGCCTCGCATCAGGAGGAGACGCTCATGGGAAAATTCCTTCCATCACCGACCTTGCAGATAGCGAGCTGCGCGAAGTCTGCCTGGTGGCAGTATTCTTGCTTGCCCAGGCAAACTGGGCCAACGGTTCTGATGACGATATGTGGCGAGACGTCCTCGACGAGGCGTATCGGCGTGGTTGGACGGACAGGCGCGTCTCGGTTGAAACCATCGCCTTAAATTAG
Organism: Ensifer sp.; assembly: GCF_031989085.1. Taxonomy (NCBI): domain Bacteria; kingdom Pseudomonadati; phylum Pseudomonadota; class Alphaproteobacteria; order Hyphomicrobiales; family Rhizobiaceae; genus Ensifer; species Ensifer sp. The sequence continues at coordinate 76,138 of NZ_DALZXU010000010.1, read as the reverse complement.
GTCCGGCTTGCAGAATGGAGGCATTGCCCTACCCTCCCTGGCAGGAGGACCCTGAATGGCCGATGTCACACCCCCAAAGCGTCCACAGAACTACCCCGATCGCCAGCTCGACTGCGAGGAAGCGATGGAGGCCGCATTTCAGGCGGTTGTCGAGCGCGCCGCTGCGGCCGGATGGAGTAGCCAAGAGACCGCACTCGGTCTGATCGGGCTGGTGCAGGCGCACATCCATTCAATGCGCGAGAACGAGAAAACCGAACTGGCCATCGCGCGGGCAAGGGGACCACGGGTGCTGCATTGACACGCTCAATGCCGATGATCCCAAAATCTTGGTGTTGACTCTCCGCCTCAATGAGAACATTTGTAGAACGAACCCATTGAGAAGGCCTGCAGAATGAGCGACGAAGCTGGCGCCAGTAAGAAGCCTGAAGGCGGCATAGTCGAGCATCTCTGCGAGCATCCGGGCTGCACAACGTGGGGAAGCCTCGGCTTTGCCCACGGGCGGGCACCGCCAAATTGGTACTGCTTCGAACACAAGATCGAGTGGCCTCCGGTCAAGAGATCCTAAATCCACCGGCGATGCGGCCGCCAACACAAAACCGAACAGACCAACGCTCCGGGAAGGCACCCCGGACAAGGAGAAGTCATGTCCGCCGCTCAACAAACCATCCTCGACGAGGCAGAGCAAACTGTCGACGAATTCGCTGCCGCCCTCGGCTGGCACAATGGCGACGCCGAGGCCACCATCAGGACGCTGCTTGCCGACTGCAAGGACCTTCGCGAACAATTGGCCCTGGCGGAAATTTCGATGAGCCTTGGCTTTACGCGCGGATGGCGCCCGCGGCGGGAACCGGCCGTGAATGGAAGCGAAAACACTTCAGGTTGACGTCATGCCGGAACAGAATGGTCTAACCCGTCGTCAACGCATGCACACCCTTAGCAAAGCCGAGGAAACCCGCCAAATCGTCAGGATTGACTGCATGTATTGTCGCATCACACGCCGCTACCGCTGCAGCGACCTCCTGAAGCTCTGCGGCGACGTGCCGATCGACGAAATCGCGCCCCATTTTCGGTGCGACGTGTGCAAACTCAAGGACTATCTGAGGGCGCAATTCGAGTTGCCATATGGCGCTGACACTGGGAAGCTCGCCATCCGGAAGCTGGTGAAGATCAAGGTGGTTCATAAGCCAGTGTGGAAAGACGATTTCTACTGAAGGTGAGCAACTACGATGTGCAATCTCTATAATTTGACCACGAACCAGCAAGCCATTCGCGATTTCATCTCAATCACGCACGATCTAGCCGGCAACCTCGAGCCGTCCGTCGACATCTATCCCGATCGCTTCGCGCCTATCATTCGCAACAACGAGGACCGGCGCGAACTCGCTATGGTGCGTTGGGGGATGCCTTCATCCAGCAAAGCGCAACTCGACGCAGCCACGAAGCGCGCCGATAAACTTCGCGCCAAGGGCAAGGAAGTCGATTTCGATGCGCTGTTGAAGATGGAGCCCGACGGCGGCACCACGAACGTCCGCAACACCTCGAGCAAGCACTGGAAGCGTTGGCTGGAAGTCGGGAACCGCTGTGTCGTTCCGGTCACCCGTTTCGCCGAACCGGACCCAGCGAGCAAGGTCGAGGGCGGACGCACGCCCAATGCGTGGTTCGCGAGCACCGGCGATGACCCTTTGATGTTCTTTGCCGGCATCTGGGTGAAAGACTGGACCAGTGTTCGCAAGGTCAAGGATGGGCTCGTCACAATTGATCTCTTTGCCTTCCTGACGACGGAACCCAACCGCATCGTTTCTCCTGTGCATCAAAAGGCGATGCCCGTGCTCCTGACGTCAAAGGACGAGGTGCAAACTTGGCTGACCGCTCCCTGGTCGGAAGCCTATGCCCTCCAGCGCCCCCTGCCCGACGACAAGCTCAGGATCGTCCAACCGGCGGAAAATCTTGCCGTGGCCTAACGTCTCGCCTCGGTCGCGCCGAAAGTGTGTGCAAGACTTCGATAGCGAAGGAGTGTGGCCATGCCCGATGATGAAAATATTGTCCGCTTCGACAAGCCGATTCAAGTCATTGAATTCAATGATGACTATGAAAACAGCCTAGGCTCGACGCCTCCCAGCCCCGTGGCCTTCGATGAACTTCCTCATTTGGTCCAGCAGGCCATCAACGAGCGGGAGGACCGGAGCGGGTTTGGGGCATTTCGCGCGAACGCCCTCTTGCTACCCGATTGTCACCCGAGCGGATTCATTTACGTCGCCGTCAATCCAGCGGCAAAGATTGCGTGCTGCTTCTACACGGATCGCCGGCTTATGAGCAAAATCCATCCTCATCTGATTGATAGTACGATCGGTCCAGTTTGGATCGAACCCGATGAAACCAGAGATCAAGGTGAGGAGTTCGACGAAGTGCTTGCTGCCAAGCAGTTCTTTAAAATCTTGAACGATATCGAGGGCAATGACTGAAGAACCCAAGCCCCTATACAGATGGGTGCTTACCTGGCCGGGTGAGATCGACCATGACTTCGTTGGCTATGATGGTGAGCAGCTCGTGGGCAGGATTTACCGCGTCGACTACTCGCCCCTAAACGGAAGATGGAAATGGCAGGTCGGTCGCATCCCGGGAGTGCGGGAAAACGTCATGCCCCATAATGGGTGGGCAGATACCGCTCGCCAAGCTGCGGCGAAGACCGAACAAAACTATCTTCAAACGATGGACCGGAACCAGGCTTTTATAGGCGGCCGCAAATAGCGGGGTCGCATGGCCGTGGCGACGTGTCTACCCACAGATCTGCGGGTTGAGGGCACGAATGACCTGCTTCATATAAGCCCCAGTTTTCAAATGTGGAGTGCTGAACATGGGCAAGTCGATGACCGAGACCGCGATGGCTCTATCCATAGAAATTGGCGAGCGTATTAGAATGCTCCGCCAGATGCGGGGGCTATCACAGGAGAAAGTCGCGACAGCGCTTGGCGTTACCTTCCAGCAGATTCAGAAATATGAGCGGGGTAGCAACCGTATCTCAGTCCCGACTTTGATCCAGCTGTGCGAGGTTTTAGGGGCCCATCCAATGGAGATCATTGGTGACGTTCGTGCCGCCGACACCGAGCGCCCGAATGTTATTCTACAGCGACTTCAACTTGCTGAAGACAAGCTCTCCAGGATGCAAAAAATCATCGCTGAGCGTTGAAGCGCCATCTTTAGTAAACGGTGCTATTTTTTGAGCTCAAACACATCGACGTTATCCGCAAGCTCGCGCATGCCCTTGAACGAAGGGTGCCGCAGCTTTCCGTCGCTGGTGATCTCTGTATAGGTGATCTCGGCGACGAAGGCCGGTTCGCAGAACACGGCGTTCTTGCGCTTGACGGAAACGGGCGGCGCCTTCGCCGGCATGGCAGACAGCTGCTTGCGGAGATCCCGCGCCATCTTGTCGGTAAAGCCGGTGCCTACGCCCCCGACGTAGACCAGGTCGTTTCCCTGTCTCGCCGCCAGCAATAGCCGCGAGATAGCACCGGGCACTTTTGTCGAAGGCTCATACCCCACCACAACAAAACCGTCGCTCTGTGTGCATTTCAGCTTCAGCCAGTCACCTATCCGCCCGGATCGATACGGCGCCTGTCGATTTTTCGCGATGATACCCTCAAGGCCGATCTTGCAGGCCTGCGCCAGAACGGCCGCGCCCTCGCCTTCGATCTCTTCCGACAGCCGGATCACGGCGCTCGATTGATCGATCGCAGTTTCGAGGAGATGCCGGCGCTCGTGTTGCTCCATGCCGCGCAGATCGTGGCCGTCGAAGTAGAGAAGGTCAAAGGCATAGAATTGAGCCTCACCGGCAACGCGCTTGCCGCCCCGGCCACCGAGTGCCGCCTGTAGCATCCCGAAGTTCGAGCGGCCCGCGTCGTCGAGAACAACAGCCTCGCCATCGAGGATCATGGTAGTCGGGCCGAGCGCCTTTGCCGCGGCCTCGATCGCCGGAAAACGGTGGGTCCAGTCATGGCCGCCGCGCGTGATGATCCGCACGCCGCTCGGCTCGATATTCACCTCGAGGCGATAGCCATCCCACTTCATCTCGAATGCCCAATCGCCGGGCGGCACGTTCTTGGCAAGCAGTGCGAGACACGGCTCGACGCGATCAGGCATCGGATCGAAAGGCAAACGGGGCCGATCGGGGTCGCGCGGCTTGCGCGCCTGCCCGCGCAACACCGCGTCTTCATCGAGGAGCAAATGTTTCCGGCGCTTTGCTTTCGGAGGTGATTTAGCCATTCCTCATTAAAGGCACAGCGGAGTTAATGAGTCACGCTGGAACCTTTTGCTCAAAAACAGATTGAAGTGATCCAGCAGCCCTCGACGAAGCGCTGCAGTCACCCCCTACACATCGAGGCCACCGCCATGCGCCACGAAGACACCAGAGAACAGTACAGCAAGGTAGTTCGCGGTTGGAACACTCGGTATGACCTGGAAGAGTTCATCCGGGCACACGGGCTCCAGCCACTTTTCGCACGTGACCTGTTTAGCAAATTTGGACCCTATAAAGTCGACCTTGACCGCAAGGTCGAAGAACTCAGAACGGCTGGCCAATCGAACTCCGGGCATTAATCCCATGCTTGGAACAATCTGTCGGGCCGACAGTTCATCTATGCACCCACCGGTAACCAGGCGGTCGTTCTTCCCAATCCGACGGCCGCCTGGAATTAACTTCCTCCCGGGTAATCGTTGCCCCACCCCCCATTAGGTATATACTTCTCTCATCGCTGGACGTTTCACGGGCTCTGGTGACTGGAAGATTTTCGTGCTTTCGCCCTAGTAGAAGGAGGACGCGATGAGTCTCAGCCACCACCGCGACGCAATTTTCCCCGAACAGATGACTGAGGTCGCCGACATCTTCAGCGAGCTGCTTCAGCAGCGCGGGCTCTCCCGCTCCAGCGAAGAGGCCGAACTGTTAGCAGCACGGCTCCTCAGCCTTTACCAGAGTGGCATTCACGATCGGGAACCCCTCAGGCAAATGGCCGGCTTTATCTAAGTCTAACGCCCGACGTCGAGGGCCACAAAACATTCACTCGGCACAATCGAGGCTTTTCCATTCGGTGTGATTAGTACATTATCCGCCGCCGAGAGGAGGGCATGATGACCTACGATTGGGAAGGTGCACGCAGGAGGCGGTTCCGACACGCGAGGATATGGCTGCTGCTAGCGCTTTTCGCGTGGCTCGCGGCCATCGCGCTGACATCCTGAGACGAAAAAGCGGCCTCCCATTGACGATGAGTGTGCGTAAGGAAGGCCGCAAGTAAGGTCATCGAGCATCCAGTATATGCCTGAGTCGGCTGGATGTCACATTACACCTTGCCGATGATGACAAACACGATGGGTCGGATCGCTTCAGCGAAGCGGACGCCGATCCCCATGAGCTTCCACCGCTTCACATCATCGGTGACGGGCTTCATTTCGGCCACGTCAGCACCGATCGACGTCACCGACGCCTCGACGTCGCCGACCCGGTCGACCAACTGATCCATCCGACTATGGACGCCGGCGCGGCTGGCAGCCGCCTTGTCCTCTGCTCGCGTCGCGCCGTCTTCCAGTCGCTTGATCGAGTCCTGCAGGCCTCGCATGCCCGCCACCAACTCGCCGAGTTGCCGATGCACTGACGCATCAATATCTGCAGGTGCCATCTAGCGCCCTTCCCCGTGCCTCACGCATTCCGCGTTCCTCCAGACGCCGCCGGCGCAGAGGCCGACCACAGTTCGGTCTATCTTACGTTGATCTGCCGGCGTCGCCCCTCGCGCGCCAACCAGGTCAGTGCCGACCACCCGCCGCAGGCCGTCGACATTTGCTGGCGCCGAAGTCCCACAAGCCGTCAGGGCAAGTGTCAAATTGTTCTGCCTTTCAATTGCATGGGTGACGGAGCGGGCGCCGTCCGCGCGAAGCTCCAGGACGGTCCAGGTAATGGCGGCAAGCACAAGCACGCCGCCGAGGATCTTCGGCCAGGCGATCATGCTGGATCGAGCCGTTTGCGGATGAAGAGGAACGCGCCGACCGCAAACGACGCGACAATGATGCCGGCCAGCGGCCACTGCAGCGGACCATTGCCGGTGAAGGCAAAGGCGATCGTCGACAGAATGCCAGCCGCCCAGATGACATTTTCCTTCGTCACGACTTCCGGCGCTCTGGCTGCGGCCGGCTGGGTGCTCGTCGAGACGAACTCGCTCTTGGCCCAAAGGCCAGCCTCGGCCGCGCGACGGTTGAGGAGGCCCTTCACCCGCTTGCCGCCGGCGTTGACCCATTTCATCAGCTCGGCCGGCACGGCATCATCGTCGCTCTTGTTAAGTTTTTCAGCAGCGTCGACTTGCCGAGTCCGCCGGTGTTGAGGTCGAAGGAGACGAGAACCGCGAACTGGTTGTCGGTCAGCGGCACTTTGACCAGGCGCGAAACCCGCTCCTCAAACATGGAAAGGTCGGACAGGAGGATCTCTTCCACCTTGACCTCGGTGATCACCATCGTCGGCGTCACCGTCGGCGCGCCGGCTGCACTCGTGTGACTGTAGCCGATGGTCCAAATACCGCCGACGTCCCGATACGCCCTCGTCTTGAGGCCTTCCACTGTTTGACGAGCGCAAGGCCCGCCGCATTGATGCGTCGTTCATTCATGTTTGGAACCTATTTGGTTAGTGGGAGTTAAAGCGCCAGACTTTGGTCGCGGCGAGCGAGCTGCGGGGACTGAGGCGCTGGGTTGGAAGATGGATTTCGAAAGGATAGGGCGAGCTCGGATGATGGTCCGGCTGCCAAGGCATCGGGTGCAATTGGCAGAGATCAAACTCCCCCTCTTATGTGAATTGCTGGAAATCTACGGGCTTGCGGTGGTGAAGCGCGACGAGTTGCGCGCGCGGAGAATCCGGCGCGACCTGGTCGCCGAGTACGATGAACTGTGCCAAGCGATGGAAGATGATGCTATCCAGCTCATCGCGTGCGCCCGGCCGCGTCTGGTGCGGTGAGGTCTCATGCGCAGAAGTAAGAGATATGATTGGGATGGCGCGCGCCTGCGCCGGATGAAGGTGGCGAGATTTGGGATCGCCGTCGCTTTGGCGGGTCTACTGGTCGCAGTGGCGACGCAGGTTGTGACGAGGGCACTTTAGTTTGTTTCCTGCCGATTATCTTTCCCTGCACCGCCGCCCGGCTGTTTGAGCTCGAGGCGCGTGGTCGCCCCGACGGTCCGGTTTGCCTTGTGCGTGACGGTGACAATCCTGTAGGTACCATCCACCCCTGGGCGCGCGCCGGTCAGCGAAAATTGCGCCTCTGCCTGCGCGTCCGGAGCGATGTCGAGTTCCACGCTACCCTCTCCCGCCTCGCTTTTCCGGCCTTCGGCGCGTAGCTTCGCTTGCTCCTCATCACCGACGGTCATCCGAACAACATTGTTGGCTTCCGGCGCGTCGTCCGCAGTGTCGATTTCCACCTCTGTCGATTTGAAGCGGGCTTCCTTGCGATCAAACGCCTGCAGCTCTTTCGCCTTCCCGCTGCACACGCTCCGCTTCCGTTTCGGGCCGAGGACGTGCCGTCGGTATCGGCATGCGTTTCTGCGTCGTGTTATGGCGACCGGTCGAAGGCTTCGCTTTCTCCGAAAGATAGAGATCCTGCGCTGCGCGCTGGCAAGATCATCGTAGACGCTCTTGATTTCACCACGCCCGACCTTCTGCAGCGATTTCATGTAGGCGTCGTTCACCTCCCAGAACCACGCATCCGGGTTCATGATGCGATAGCGGTCGCCGAAATCGTTGCGCTGACGGTTGCGCTGCTGCTCATCCATGCCGCTCAAGCGCGTGCTCGAGCGGTGACATCGTCGATGCCTTGCGTCACCGCCTCGAGCGCCGGGTTGGCAACAGTGGCGACACCCGACCTGACCTGTCGAGCTGGGCTTGGCTGGCCCACTTGCGGAACTCAATCTGCGGGCGCCACCGCAGGATCTGATACTGCACGAGGCGTCAAAACCTGACGAGCCCATTCTCCAGTTCAAAGAGCAACTGTAATAGTGCCGGAGAGGCGATCGCAAAGCGCATGACCGTGGCATGACGGTTTGCTGTGACGATGCCCGCGTCTTGCAGCCGCTGAAGATGCCTGAACGCCGTCGGCTGGGACACTCCGACGGCGCGCGCAAGAGTACTTGCGGAAAGCGTCCGACCCGACAGAGCCGTCAAAAGCAACAGGCGTTTGGGGTGCGCAACAGCTTGCAGGAAATTTGCGACGCGGCTCGCTTTGCTGTCATCCCACGTCAGCATGCTCCTCCTCCTCGACAGCTTAGAATTTCGTGGCCATTTGCTGCAAAGAGGCGTTTATCGTTGATGCTCGTTAGGACAAGCAACCGGTAGTACGGCCAGTACTGCGATCTATTCCCGTCGATACATTATGCGATCATTTTGGCCCAGAACGTGAACATCCTAGCAACGAGTCCTCCAACGCACTCTTGACGGACGGCTCCCTTCACTCATCGTGCACTTTGGCTTCGGACCCCGATTTTTGCCTTCAAACTAACCGCAGTTGTTCACGACGCTACACTCCAATCGCAGGCTCTGGTAGGAACATTTGTAGCATCGACGACCTCGCCGCGTTAGGGAGATTCTTTCTTGCAAGACGTTCTGGAAAGCCCCCAGGAAGTGCGGATTCACCTTGTAAGACCCACCGCACCGAGTGCGCACAGGAAGACGAGGCAATCGCGTTGCGCTTTCTGATGGACGATAGCGCGCTGGGCGTCGTTGCTCATGAGCTTGGAATTGCCAATTCAAGGACACAGTCACCACATGAAGCCGTACACTTCCAAGCAGATGGGCGACGCATGCGAAATGATAGTAGCCGCAGAAATGACGCTGGCAGGAATTCCAGCCCTTAAAGTACCAGACAATTGGCCCCATTACGATGTGATTGCCCAGCCGTTTGAAAAAGCGGCGCAACGCATCTCAGTGAAAAGCCGCACGTTCAAGACGGGAGCGGCGTACGTTGAGTACAAGGCGAGCGACCTGTTCGATTGGATAGCCGTCGTCATATTAGCGAATGACGGCTCGAACAACCGCTCCATCTACATCATTCCTCGCGCAGCAGCCGATGCCGTGGCCCGCCAAGACAAGCCAACCTCCAAGACTGCAATGCTGCGTTACTGGCGCATCGATGAAATCAGCAAGCTGTTTGAACGCTATCGCGACAACTTTACGCTGAGCGAGCCGTTGTGACCCCAAACTGCAGAGCGACATGCTACTGGCATCATAAAGTCATCCCGATCCACTCATTGATGAGCAAATAAATGTCCATTCCTATTGTTACAACCCCGACTATCGTTGGCCATGAGGATGCGACACCTCTCGGTATTGTATCTGCGCAATGCGCTTTCGGCATGAACATATTTAAGGATATAGCGACGGCGTGGCGTGATGTAGTTGGGGGTAGAGCTCAAAGTCTGCAAAATACTCTGTCAGACAGCCGAAAGCAGGCATTGTCAGAACTGGAAGCGCAAGCAGTGGCACTTGGCGCCACCGGGGTGGTCGGCCTTGACCTAGATTTTACCGAATTCAGTAGCGGTGGCGGTATGGTAATCGTCATAGCAACGGGCACGGCGGTCAGATGGGGCGTCGCCTCTGGCGTCGATAACGGCGAGCCCGACTACCGCAACGTTATCAAGGCGGCAATCGACGCCTTTTCGGGCAATGCCCCTGCAGCGCTTTTGAAAGTTTATAACGGGTTCGAACGAACAAAGCAGATTGCCGGTATTCGAGCGGCTGTCGAGTATGTGTCACGGGACATTAGACGACAGGCAAATGAAGCCAAGATACGGTTTGGTAGTCACTTCAAGCTTGAGGTTGGTTACTTTATGGGCCGCGCGATGCAAGACACCTCTTTTCCACCGGTGGAGCAGCATTTCGAAAATCTTGCGGCTCTTCATCCGTACTCTACAGACGAGTGGGAAGCTCTTCATTCGACTTTTATTACGCATTTTGACACGTTGACCACTGAACACAAAAGCGTTCGGCCTCGTTACGAAAGGGTACTTCTCGAAATAGAGCGCGGGATTTCCATGGCCCAGTCGCTTGAAACTGAGCATGGGGAATTGCTAAAGCTTGGCAGCGGTTGTCAGTCTCCTGCCGTAGCGGAGTGACCTCCCCTAAATTGTACAGCATCAGCACGCCTTCCTTACGCGTAAGCAGGCGGACGAATACGCGATTAGGCGGGTCCGCCAATGTCCGACGTGGCTACTGGTTGAGCCATTATGCCAAGGGGCGTAAGACTTCCCCGCCATCAGCATTTCTGTCACACGACGATTGTGCGGTAGCGATGATTGCGCCGCCGGGCCCAGTCGTCGATGTCAATCACCGAGGGCGGGGTCGACGTTGGTATTCCTTGCCGACGGATACTTGTCCGCTTCACCGAGCAGTGCCCCGGCGTTTGCAGTCAGATTGTTGAACAAGTTCAAGGATTACGAGGAGGCTTGGTTCAGTCGCAGCCAACCTCCGCGCACCGATTTCGAAAACATCACGACTGGTGCGGATTATATCGATACTCCGATTTAACGCGATTGACGCGGGGCCGGGGCTGCGGGCGACTATCGCGATGGACTACTAATGCACTCGACGTGATAGGTTAGACGAGCCAGCGACGCGATTTTATCTACGCCCGCGCTTGAGTTTCGTTGTTCATTCCCGCTCACTCACGGTGGAGACCTCTTGAGCTGCCCGTTCGACGGCCACTAGCGCCTTGTGGGAGGTTGCGGAGCCAGACCTTTCGATATCCTGCTGGCCGACTGCCACGCTTCGTATTCTTCTTTCCCAAACGTCTCGGGGGTGACCTTTTGGAATGGCAGATTCAGGATGTTGAGCCCCGCGCCGGCCTTCAGAATCACCTGGTCCGCTTGACTGATTGGGCCGGGCGATCTTTTGACCGCAATCCATTGCGACCTGGAGATGATGAAAGCAGCGAAATCGGCGAGCTGCAGGCCGGCGAGTTCCGAGGATTTACGAAACGACACCCTTGGCCCCTGGATAACATCCCCCCAATTGGGAAGCGCCCGCTCGCGCCCGGCAGGAATGATCCCCTCGTCGACAAATAGGGGAAAGGGCAGAGAAAAGTCTTCCGGTCCTTGATCCCGCATCGATCTGATGTGGTGAGTCACACCTGAGCAGAGCATCAACAATGCAAGCTGCGACAGGTTTTCCAGATCCCAGTCACCGACCCGGTTTGGATACTGGCTTTGCGGATGGTCGAGCATCGTAAAGTCATTGACGGTCTGATGCACGATCGGAAGAGCAAGCTTGCTCATCACGTGGGCCATCAGATCGATGACCTCTGCCCGCCGTTGTGGCGAAACGGTACTCCATGCACCCGTTCCGCTATAGATCTCGGTAAAATGCAGTTCATCGACGCCGAACTCGCCGTGCACCCCCTCAATGAAGATTTTCATTCCTTGCTCGACATGCTCGGCGATCGTGGTGGGGACAATGACGGCGGTCCACGATTTGCGATCACCTGGGAGGAAGACTGAACCCGAATCCGCGCCAGGATTGCCGGAATCATCCGCATAAATTGCTCCGCCCATCACGACCCCCTTTTTCCTTTCAGCGCAACCGTCGTCCACACTTGTCGTTCATCACCGAGACAGCCGGCGCCGAACCGCCCCGACCTGCTTACATGGCATTGAACAGGCGATCAAACCCGCTAATCTTCTGGATGAACACATCAGAGTGAGAGCCAAATGGCTACGTCTGTTGCCGAATGAATGTCGCCGAGTGCCGGTACGCTCTTGCGAGCCGAGCAACTTCTGGATCGATAACGATCGCAGGAGATTGCATGGCCGGCCGGCTCCAAAAAACTGAAGCGAAATGCGTTCCTCCGCAGGAAGGGCGCTGTTGGTATCGTGACCGTCAGTCCAGCCGACCAGATGGGCCTCCTCGATGAGTCTTGGGAACGTCTCCCGGCTACCGACCTGGCGACATTTGACACAAGCCCTCCGCTTTCCGGCGTGGCTCGGATGAACGTGAACGCGCGTGATCCGTGCCATGCCCGCGATTACGATTCAAACCGAAGATGTGGGTGCATCTGAACAGGCAAATTAACCACTAATTGTCAAGCGCTACCTTGTAAAACCTGCGCAAATCACCCATCATCTACTCAACATCGCGTGGCAGCGTCAGTTGCCGCGCACTACGTGTCCCCGATACGGCACGATAAGGGAGGTAAAATGGGATCGATTTACAAGGAGCCAATCCCGACACGCGCTTCAAAGGCGAACATTTCAGCATTCGCTGAAGAGGTCGCTATCGAGCTTTCATTCGATCCCGGTGACCCCATTGAGTCGGTTGTATCGGAGCTCGGGGGCGCGATTTCGTATCGCAATCCGATCGGAGAAGAAATTCCGGAGTCGATACGCGTGGAGCCCTCTCGTAAGTTTAAGATATTCCTGTCTAGCCTGACCTCGTCTAGTCGAGACCGTTTCACAGTCGCGCATGAGCTGGGGCATTTCTTCTTGCATTTTCCGCTCGTAGCCCAAGCCCATCCCGGATACGGAATGAGGGCAACAAGGTGGGTTGATGATAACAATCCGGACCTTCAGCGGTGCGAGTGGGAGGCGAACTGGTTCGCGGCCGCTTTTGTCATGCCCGAAGCTAAGGTCAGAGCTTCGTTCAACCAAGGCGGCGTGTACGCTATCGTTTCGGAATTCGGCGTTAGCGAGAAGGCAGCGCTAGTTCGCGCGAAGAGCTTGAATCTGCCGGTGGCCTAAAATTGAGCTTGTGTCCGGAGTATCGCGTACGGCTTTTTCTATCGGTTGACCTCGTCGGATCCACTGCCTTCAAGAGTGGGTCCGACGTCGCGGCAGACGCTCTCTATCCAGAATGGGTGGAGAGCTTTCGACAATTCTACCAGCAATTCCCCGAAACTCTCGATTCATCGTATCGCCAAACCAAGAGCGCCCTTTCTGGTGATGATCAGCTGATCAATGGCGGTCCAAAGATCTGGAAAACGATTGGTGACGAGATCCTATTCTGTGCGCGGATCATCAGTCTGAGGCATCTTTCGTGCTGCATCTCGTCTTTTTTGACCGCCCTCGACAACTACGGCAGGATGCTTGAGAACTCTGGCGTTCCTCTCGACGTCAAAGGGGCGGGGTGGTTGGCATCATTTCCAGCAGAGAACATTTCGATTTCAGTTCAACGCGGCGGCGCTAGTGGAAAAGCTGGAAACCAGGATCTGCTTTCGGAGGAGTTCGAGGACGAAGCGGACAGGTTTCCGTTCAGGTTCGACTTCTTGGGCAAGGGTCTCGATGCGGGTTTTCGGATCGCGAAGAATGCATCGACGGATCGGTTTACGTCGTCCGCAGAATTAAGCTTTTTGCTCGCACAAGCCACAGTCCAAAATATGTTCTCTGGACGGTTCACCTACCACGGTCGAGAGACGTTTAAAGGTGTCATCAGGAACCAACCCTATCCTGTCGTGTCCATTGACACAGAAAGGAACCCTGAGAAGCGAAATATCCGCGAACGCGAGCGCATTTTGACGCGTGAGTCTGAAGCTTCGCCGCTCGCGCTTCACGACTTCCTGTTGGCGTTCATGAGCCATGAAAATATGGAGATACCGGTTCTTTCTATGGATGGCGGCGATGAAGGCTTGGAGCCGCCAGCATCGTATCAGCGCTTCAAAAGAGCCTGGGAAGTTGGAGCCAAGGAAAATCAGGAACGCGATGACAGCATCACAGCTTCCGAAAACGCGGAGAATGAAGGTGGCGAGCATTTGTCGCCAGCAATAACGAACTTTGCAAAGCAAATGAGTAGTGACGCTTCGAGGTTGACGTCGAGGGCCTCAGCCGAAGAATTCAACGGCGAAACTATTCGCGCAGCGCCCCGCGCACTTTCCTCTGCTCAAAGCAAGGCCAGCCGGAAAAAGCCGAACGGTAGTGACGACGAAAACTCGGCTGGCCGCTAACAACTAAGCCGTGCACATATGAAGCGCGCCCGATCTCGAAAAAACGGTTGCAGCGCGATTATTCTAGGGGACTTCAAATGATCGGCGATGAAGGCTTCAAGGCAGCAGGCGAGATAGCAAAAACTACGACTAAGGCGATCGAGGCTGGTGAGAAAGGCGGGAGTTATCTCGCGAAAACATTCGAAGACGCCATTCACGCCCTTGCCGGAGCTGCCGCTGACTCAGCTGCAGCATTCAGAATAAGAAATCGTGCGTCGATTGCCGTCAAAACGGAGAAACATCTTCGCTCACTTGGACTCGATAAAAGTTTCATCGCCATGGAGGAACGCGCAGCGGTCCCTTTGATCGAAGCGTTTTCAGTTGAAAGCAACGATGACCTTCAGGAGTTATGGGCCTCCTACATCGTCACTGCTATCGATCCAAACAGTCCGGCAATCGGAGTGACGGCGATGATCACTAACGTAATAAGCAAGCTAGAGCCGGAAGACAAAGGCGTTCTCGACAGTCTTTTCGAACTAGACCTCGCTGAGCCCCGCCGAGAATCAATTAAACTTAAGAATGCCGATTTCAACACGACCGAAGAGTCATTGAATTTTTCGCTCGCTCGTTTTGTCGCCCTCGGGCTTTTCTCCTGTGACAATTCAGGAAGCGTCGGATTTGCGGCAGACGATGGACACAAGATGCCTTGTAACGTCGAGATTTATACGTCGATCGGCTGGTTCCGTGCGCTTCCCCTATTGCTCATGTTTAAGCAGTCTGTCATGCGGTGACCAAGAAAAATGCCCGCCGGATAAGACCAACCCGCGTTGCGAGATCACGACTTCTTTTTCGCTGGCGCCTTCGGCTGTATTTTTGGCGCCTCGGTTCCAGCCCACGCGAGGCCGTTCATGAATGTGCTGCAAGCTTGGATCGGGCCGACCAACACGGTAGCGCCCGCTAGGTTCCCGCTGACCTTTTGGCGTGCCTTTGCCACGTCCGCGTCCGAAGCTCCTAGCGCCTTTGCCTTTGCAAGATTGGCCTGCGCGTCGGCGCGCATCTGCGAAACCGAACCGTATCCGCCATATGCCGGGCAGTTCATTGCCACGGCTTCTGCGCCTGCATAGCGGTTAAGATACGCCTCCATTGGAGTTGCGGCAGGCGTGGTATTGCAACCGGCAAGCGACAACGCCGCTGCACCGGCAACGAATAGTATTCTCATTTATGGTATCCCCCCTGAGCCTTTACAACTTATCGTGTACCGTTGCCTTCGTTGCCAAACAAGTGGCTCTAGATACAATAGCCCGGCTTGAGGGACCGGACAGTGAGGGAGGTAATGAGCAATAGTCCCGGCAAAAAGGTAGGCCTGTGCCCTGGGTGGCGAGGAGCAACTTAAAGCACTTGAGGAATTTCTACGCGCCCACGACAGTGCACATTGACTATGCGAGCCTGTCATCTCTTGGTAGCAGCGACCACGCGCTGATTGTCTCGATCGACCTGAAGTGAGCTATGAAGAACGAAAACCCGCCGTCGCCCACTGACGCTCGCACAAGGAAGGCAAGAAGGGATGACTTCAAGGCCGCAGTAAAAGTCCAATTGGCCCAGTGCGTTGGTTACCTTTGCTCGCATCCTAACTGTCAGCGCCCCACCATCGGGCCCAAAATGGGTGACCTGGGTTCAGTTAACGTCGGCATCGCAGCCCACATCAAAGCTGCCGCAGCAGGAGGTCCTCGCTACGACGCAAACCAGACGCCCGCTGATAGGAGTGCATTCGACAACGGGATTTGGCTTTGCTCGGATCATGCACACATCATCGATCATGACGAAAAACAGTTCACGAATGAGATTCTGAGAGGATGGAAACGCGATGCCGAAGAGCGCGCGTTTCAACAACTCGTCAGCGGACGGGGTCCTGCAGCGGTCTATCCCCCGGCAAACGAACTTGTAGATGAGTTGCGCGAACTGAGGAGCTTGCTGGGTCTACCAGCAAAGGCCGCCCTTCCCGCCATACGAGAGAAACTGAAGGCTGGAGCGCTAGTTCAGATTGAGGCGTTCGAAGCAAGCCCCCGCTGGCCCCAGCATCCGGTCAACCTTGAACTTGCGATAGAGGGAAGCGCAAATACCACCTCCTTAGATCTGTCCCGCATCCCACAGGTGCTGATGGCGGTCCAAAGGATCGTTGTCGTGTCAGGGCCCGGCACAGGAAAGACAACTACACTCCTCCAGGCGGCGCGCACGATGATCGCGTCAGGTCCCGTTCCGGTTTTTGTTCCGCTTGGGGAGTGGGCCGAGGCCCACAGCGACCTGTTTACGTGGCTTGTGGGTCGTCATGGGTACGAGGGCCTAAATTCCAATCACGTCAAGCTTCTTGCCCATCACGGTGAAGTGGCGCTGTTTCTCGATGGTTGGAACGAAGTTCCTGCCAGCGCGCGAAGACGGCTGATCAAGGAATTGGAAGGACTACAGAGGGACTACCCCCTACTCCACCTAGTCGTTAGCAGCCGACGAGAAACTCTGGACGTGCCGATTGTAGGTAGGAAGCTGGACGTTCTCCCGTTGTCGGAATCGCAACAATCCGACATCGCGAACGCCATGCGAGGGGAAAGCGGGCGCAGCATCCTCGACACGGCTTGGCGCACACCCGGCCTTCGAGAACTAATCGTCATCCCGCTCTACCTGCGAGCACTCATCGAAGCTTCATCTTCCGGAACACTTCCCGAGACAAAGGAAGAGATACTGCGTCGTATGGTGGACGAGCATGAAAGCGACCCGGCAAACGCTGAGATCTTCCACCGCGATCTTCAGGGGTTTCATCACGCCTATCTGGCTGCACTGGCCACAAGGGCGCAGGAAACGGGACGCACAGCGTTGCCGCTGGTGGAATCACGAGCGGCCCTCGGTCGTGTAAACAAAGCGATTGTTGAGGAGGGACTATCCGCGACTCCACCTAACGCAACCGCCATTCTCGACTCTCTCGTTGCGGGCCACTCTCTCATTCTTGCGGGTGAAACCTACGGGTATCAGCATCAGCAGTTCCTAGAGTGGTTTGCCTCAAAAGAGGTGGAAGATGCATTGCGATCGGCAGGTCAGCTTGCCATGGATCATCCCTTCGTCACGAGCCGCCTCAACGAAACAGGCTGGGGCGAGGCAGTCTTGTTCGCTTTTGAACGCATGTCTCGTGCCGACACCCAGGGCTGTAGCCGGATCGCCGAGGTCGTCGAACTGCTCCTGGGTATCGACCCACAATTTGCAGCAATGGTCATCAAACGATCCGGAGCAGTGGTGTGGGAAGCAGCAAAACAAACTGTCATCACGTTTGCGCGCTCCTGGCACAGCCCGGGCCAACCTGATCGCGCCGCGCGCTTCATGATCACAAGTGGGCGACCAGAGTTCGCGGACCTCATTTGGCCCTTGGTCTCAGGAACTGACCACCAGGTGCAGGCTGAGACTATCCGGCTCGTCGAGAGGTTTAATCCCGCCGTTCTTGGGAGCCACCTGACGGTCGGCTATGGCACGCTTTCGGACGAGGCTCGCGACACACTCGTCGGAGAACTTGCATACCACGGCGACAGCGCAGGCATGGATGCAGCGCTCAACCTGGCACTGACAGAACCCAGTTTGTCGATACGCTACCGCGTTTTCGAGGCTCTTGATTTTCGGGGAGCAAGCTCAAGGGTCGAAAGACTGATCAAAGGATCCAGCGACGCGCTTGCTCAACAAGTGGCTCAGCGAGGCGATTGGGATAGCGTGCGCGATGTATCCCTAATCGAAGATTTGGTGAATCGGCAGAGTGTGCTCATTGCTGCGGATCCATCGCCGGTTCGTCGCCTCGCGCGAGCGACAGCATCATCTCGAGGTACAGAATTGGGTGAAGCGATCACGTCCGCTCTCCACGATCCTACTTTTTCCTACCAAAACGAGGGCGAGCACGTTGTGGCTGAGGCGTCAGCGCGGCTTCCGGAAACTGTTGCCAAAGCACTCGAGTGGCGTCTGATAAATGGATACGAATTGCCCCACAGGCCATATGGCTACTTCGATGCGTTGGCGCCAGACGACGGCGGGCCCATCTCTCGCATGCTGTTAGACGGCGACTTTATCAAGGAGCGAGCGCGTTACGCTGCTTACCTCGTAGGAACCGACACGGTAGGAGATCTCCTGAAACGGTTCCTCGAAGAACGTCGCGATTTCCATGCTGTTGGCCTCCGTACGGAAGCGGCTTATGCTCCCGTGCGAGCGCTGGAAGAGATATTAGAAAGCACTCGGGCCGACGTACTATTCGCCGCTCTGCAAAAACACGCAAGCGTCATTAAGCCAGTCGAAATTCGTAATCTTTGCGACATCATAATTGGCCACGGCAGGCATCATGGACGAGAGACCATAGTAGTTACACCAGAACAGCGCGCACTGGCTGTTTCCTTGATGGATGGATGGGCTCGACAGTTGTTCGACCAACAGGCGTCTCGCGCTGAGTTGGGAAGGCTGACACGGGCTATGCGACGATTGCCTGATCCTAGCCAGGCTGGCGTGCTAGGCAGGATGCTGAATGCGGAACTCAGAGGTCTACAAAGCGCCAGGGTGGCCTTTGAAGAAGATCGGCGCAATGAGGCAGCGCGAAGCGAGATAGGCTACTCGCATGCGCACGACTACCGGACGGCGTTGACCGCCGTAGGCACCCGGGAAGCGGAACTAATCCTCAAAGAACATCTCTTAGATCCAGATTTCGGCATAGAGGCCGCAGTTGGTCTTCAAGTCATTTGGCTATCAAACAACGAGGCGCGATCGGACACCAAGTTTCAACAATGGCCAGACTTCGAGCGAGCCATCGCAAATAGGTCGAGAGACCGAAGCATTTCATGCGATGCTGCTGATGCAATCCTCAAGGCAGCCGAGGCCGCTAAAGCTGAAGGGACGGTTGGCGGGCAGCGTAGAGCCATGCAACTTGCAGGCCGCGCCGCCTTGTTGCCGCACGGTGAGCGTTCGGCGTTCTATGCCGATCTTATGCAATCCAGCTCCGACAGTTGGGGAAAGCTGGACCTTGCGAAACTAATGGTCGTCGGTGGCTTGGTGCCTGCCTCACAGACAATCATGTCGGGGCTTCAGGAATGGATTGCATCGCTGGCTGATAGAACATGGGTCGACGATAGCAAAGTGACCGAGATGCTGGACTGGCTGAAGCTGCTTCCGTATTCAGACGACCCTAAGGCCTTTTTTGTTGGTCTCGATGCCATCACCCCGAAGTTTGACTTCGGGTGGTGGCGCTTGAGGGACGTCTGCCTCTCAATCAAATACCTACCGGAAGTCGAACGCATCAACCTCTTGCGCGGAATCGCCCAACGGGTTCCCGATCTCATTGAGCAGTATGAGTTCTACCTGGCGATGCCAAAGCCCGGTGCGATCACCCTCGATTTTCTGGAACAAATCATATCAGGCCAGTTTGCTGGGAAGTCGTTAGACCGCGGGGCGCGGTTCGACTATCCGCAACAGGTATTCGGGGCTCTTTCTCCAGAGGATCGCGAAAAACTACCGGAGCGCTTCGAACGGGCCCAAAACGTGAAAGTAAAGCATTTTCTGGCGGAAATGCTACTCGCTGGCGCTGATCATGAGGTGTTCCTGATGCTGGCGTCAGACCCGGCCGGCCGGACCGCAATCACCAACCTTAGGTGGGGCGCACGGGAAAGTTTGC
Organism: Ensifer sp.; assembly: GCF_031989085.1. Classification (NCBI taxonomy): domain Bacteria; kingdom Pseudomonadati; phylum Pseudomonadota; class Alphaproteobacteria; order Hyphomicrobiales; family Rhizobiaceae; genus Ensifer; species Ensifer sp. The sequence continues at coordinate 56,536 of NZ_DALZXU010000010.1, read as the reverse complement.
TGTATCACCACGAGTCGATCGGAGGGAACGCGTTCGAGTTGATCCCGCGCGACATCAAGAGGCTTCGAGAAGGGCTCTTCGACCTCACGCAATCGGCCGACCGCGAGACCGCAGCGTTCGCCGTCGACTACCTCGAGCGTATCGACTCTGAGCGCGATGGAAAGGGCGACGCCAGCTTCGGTCCGAGACATCCTCGCCTTGCCTCGGGCCGGCCTTGGCCGGATGTTGAGCGCATTCTTGCCGCCGCCTCCTCCGTCCATCCTTTGGAAAATTAAGAATCCATTAACCATCTGATTTAACGTGTGAAATATCACAAACAGAAGCTAATTAGTTTTTTAGTTCCGCCATCCGGACGCGTCTTTCGGATCATTCACTATCGATAGGTACTCAGTATCGATAGCGATCGATATGGCGATAACCTCGATCTAACTGGCCGAACGATAGAAGAGGACGCGACCATTCGGCATCAGTTGCAGCAGGTAATCGAAGTCGCTCACATTGGCAGTCAGAACAGTAAGCCCAAGCTTTTGCGCCTGCAGGAATAGGATGCAGTCGTGAAGGGCTCGCAGCCTCGCGTCGCGTTGATAGCCTTGTAACCGACACAGAATACCGGACAGCAAGGCGGCCCGTCCCAGAACATCCGCATCGGGTGTAAACACCCGGTGGACCGGCATCGCCGTAACCGTGGCCCGGATCTGACGGATCGCTGCCTTTGTCCCCTGGTGCCCCGGATTGAGCACGCCCACGGTATGCATCAACTCCTGGATGGCAATGGTGGAGTGATTGCTATGGCGGACATCAAGCAGGTCAGCCACGAGTTCGGGTGCTCGTCCTTGCAAACCATCAATGTAGACGCACGTGTCGAGGAGCAGTTCCGGGCCGGCTTCGGCAGGCCCCTCGAGGAACGGCAGTTCTTTGTCCACGCGCCTTGCAAGGGTACGGCCGGGGTCAAACCTTGCCCACCGAAAGGCAGCATCGAAATCAAAATCCGACAAGTCAGAATCCGAGTTTCAACTCAGGGTCGACCGTGCCGCGCGTCTTGCGAAAAACGGATCCGAAATCGTCATCAAGTGCTACCGTCGCCAATGCGAACTCGATCAGATCCGTGTCGGTTTGGATGCCGGTGTGCTTCTTCGCCTGTTCGATGAGAGCGGGGCTGATCCGCCCGCCGATCCTTTGGCTCTTTTCGCCAAGAAGACCGGAATGCTCGGCCGCCCTCATGACCGCATCGACGCGTGTCTTGCTTCCAGCCAAAAAATTGGCGGATTTCGCCTCACGTCCGACCTTTGCCAGCACCGCTTTTTTTCCCGGCGTCGGCACGACTGTGCTGCTATGCTTTCCCATGAAAAGCCCCATGTCTGACAAAATTGCATTTTGTCCAACATAGCGACAACCGCCCGAGTTTTCAACTCGGGCACACCACTCAAGTGGTCGCGCTGTCCTCTGGCCAAACGAACATAAATCCTCGTAAGCAATAAGAACGGTCAGTCCGTGGCCCGCCATTTTTGGCGGTGATAGAATACGGATCTTGCGGAATTTGTGCGAGACTATTGCACACAGCCGGCTGCAATAGAGGTTTGGCTGTGTCGTGCACGTCAAACACAAAAGGCGGATTCTAACGGCCTTCCGAGCTATGTCTCCAGTTAGGCTCAGGTCTGGAGGTTGTCCGCCGACATCTTGCCGGTCTTACGATCTGTCACCAACTCATAGGTGATCTTCTGGCCGTCGTCGAGACCGCGCAGGCCAGCACGCGTCACCGCGGAAATGTGAACAAATACGTCGGTGCTACCGTCATCCGGCTGGATGAAACCGAACCCTTTCGTTGCGTTGAACCATTTCACCGTACCGGTTGCCATGAGAAACTCCTCTCGTCCTGCCAGCCAATTGGCACACACTTGGGTCGCGTCCACATTGATAAACGCTTCAAGCGTCGACGGATAGCCATTGGATGTTCACTGCCTCACGACACTCTGCGCTCTGGCGCGCCGTGTGCACGCATCAACGCCATCAGCACCGGTCCGAGCGAAAACTCCCCTCGCCGCGCTTTTTCCGTCAGGTTTCGCAGATATCCCCCGGCCGAGTTGATGTGCCCGGCCCTTTCGAGGATGCAGGCCATCGTCGCGGCAGCATTCTCCGGCCCCATCGCGTCGCAGGCATCCTGATAGGCGCTAGGACTGACGCCGAGCATCGAACGAACCACCACCGCGGCCCCCATCAGCTCACGCCAACTCGAAATCGCCCCGCCTGGCCCGTACATCGCAATCTCCGGGCAGGCCTGCAGCACCATGCCCAACGGGAACGCCTTTATCGGCTCCCTCGTCGCCTGCGGTTTTACCACAGGTTTCGCCCCCTGCTCTTTTTCAGAGCTAGGTTCAAGTTCATGGATGGATTCGGTATTTGAATTCTGTGTGTGGCGGTCAAAACCGACACCATTGGCGTCCGTTTTTTCGGAATTCATCTGCAACTCCAGGAGATTGAGGATCTCCGCCCGCAGCATTTCCATTTCCTCCAAGATCGGTCGCAAATCGTCGATCGAGGGCGTGCGCGGAATTCGTCCGACCAAGTGGATGTACATCGCCTCGATCGCCCCCCAATCGCCAGAGGCGCCCTCCTCCACTGCAGCCGAGATAAGTTTACGAACGTCCCGTCGGCAGATGGAAAGCGTTTCCTTCACGCGCCGAAACTTCGCGCGGTCGGCAGCAACTTCTTGCGCCATTTGCGCAAGCTCCTCAGCGCGCGCCAGCAAGGGCGAAAGATCAAAGCCGTAAGCGTCTTCGATCTCCCCTGCCCGATCCTTTCGGGCATAGCGCTTACCGTTGGCGCTGTCCTTGCGAACAATGAGTCCCGCTTCCACGAGTGCTGCTAGGTGCCGGCGCAGCGTCGTGCCGGTGATGCCGTGCGCGCGCACCGACAACTGGGCGTTCGATGGGAAGACGATCATCGATCGTTCCTGGGAAAGCTCAGCTTCCGGATAAAACGTCAACAAAGCGTCGAGCACGGCAAGCGCCCGATCCTGAAGACCGAGCGAGGCCCTCGTCTCGCAGGCATCGCGAAACACCTTCCACTTCTCAACGGATTTGCCCTGTTTGATTTCTGCGGCCGTGAGCTGCCTTTTCACCAAGGCAAGCGTCATCGGCCGCCGCCCGAAGGGCGTCGTCACACTTCCAACCTGCATTTTCCTTCACCTCTTAGAAGGCAAAAGAACTCTGCTCACCAAAACGATGCCAAAGACTCTTGACGGCGATTCGTGGAAATGCGATTCTCAGATTGCTAGATAAGAGAGAGGCTTCCACGACGGAAACGTTTGGGGGCCTTTTTCTTTTGCGGTTATTCCTCCGAATTAATCATGATCCGCCTTAGCGGGCATTCTTCTGCATGAACTGATCGTGCAGAGTTTCGATCTGTTTGGCCACGTATTCGACAAACCCGCTAGGAACCGATTTGTTGAAAGCCAACTTCGAACCGGACTTTCCGTGGCTCACCTGTCCGAGCACCAGACCGTGCGAAACAAGCTCGGCTGCGTCAAGTGACAGAACTGCTCCCTGTCGCTCGCCTGCAAGTGCCTCTAAAACGGCCGCAAAGCGGGCGCTGCTGTCACTTTTGCGGATATTGTATTGGGCGAGCACTGAAATGGCGGTTTCGAGTGGGGCCGGATGGGCCGACCACTTTGCCTCGAAATCGACCCAGCGTCGGCGACCAACTTCGGGGGCGGCGCCAATCTCCTGTAAGACCTCACGCGGCAGCGCGATGGCGAGCCGGATCATCTCCGAAACGTGCGACTTGCCGGTATTCAGCGATTTGCAGATGACATCGCGGCTATAGCCTGCGACCTCCTGCGATTGAGCAAACAGGCACCGTTCAATGAACGACAGATCGTTGCGATTGCTGTTTTCTTCGCCCTGAAGAACGATCGCGTCTTCGTCGCTCAACTCTCGTGCGATCGCCTTGAACTTGATGCCGAGGTGCTTGGCGGCGGCAAGCCGCCGCCTCCCGAAGACTATCTGAAATGCTTTTCCGTCTCCTGCAACCGATCGCACCAGGCCGGGCGTAGTCTGCCCATGCTCGCGCATCGACTGCATCAACTCAGCGAGGTTCTCGACATCATATGCGGAGGCGAACCGATCAGGAATCGCGGATTCCAGAATATCGTCCGGATCGATCTCGATCACTTGGCCGCCGTCCTTTAGCAACCGCTCCGCAAGCTCGCTGCGTTCCTGGATCTGACGCACGCCTGCTGCGACCTTCATCAGATGCGGTGAGGTCGAACGTTGGCCCACTCCCTTTTCGCTCGAGTTGTCCAGCTGACCGAGAACGTTGGCGAACAGGCCCTTTGAATCTTTGCGGCTCATTCTCTCCCCCACGCCTTCCAGAACAGACTTTCCAGCTCCGCATTGGCGGCGTTGATGGACTCGATGGCTCGATCGTAGGTTTTTGGTGCTGAGAAGCGTGCGCGCTGAACTTCGTAGAGGCTTTGCTTCCAGGTCAACGCATCGGCGACCGCCGTGGACTTGATCACCGAGTTCAACAACAGGTCTTCACCAAACACTTGGCGCATGAGAGCGGACATATTTGCCTGAGGATGATCGTTGGGTTCGAACTTGGTGACGAGGAATTTTGCGAAATCCCATTGCGCCGCCGTCCCGACCTCGTCGAGGATCTGCATGTACGACGCCGCCAGTTCCAGGAATTTTGCAGTGGAGTCGACGTCCAGCATGTGGGCGGGAACTGGAATGACGACACCGGTCGCCGCCGTCAGCGATGATAGAGTTAGGAAGTTCAACGATGGCGCCGAATCCATCAGGATGAAGTCATAGTCGTCGGCGACTTGCTCGAGCGCCTGAGAAACCCGCAACAGGAAGCCTGTGCCGCCAGCCCGGCGCATTTCAAGAGCAACGGCAGTCTCAAACTCCGTGAGTTCGAGGCCAGCGCAGATCACGTCGAAACCGGCGATATGCGTTTGGTGGATGATTGAAGCGGTCGCAACTGGTTCCTCGAACCGAATGGCAGAATAGAGGGTGTCCCCTCCCCGATAATCGAAGTCGGGAAGATTGCCATGAAGTGCGGTGAGTGATGCCTGTGGGTCCAGATCGACGGCAAGCACGCGATAGCCGCGAAGCGCCAGGTAATGGCCGAGGTGAATAGTTGTCGATGTCTTGCTGGAACCGCCTTTGAAGTTGGTGACGGCAATGATCTGGCATTCCTCGCCGCCCGTGCGACGCGGGTTCATCCATTTCTTGCGGCCATTGGCTGCAAGTGCGAGACGCAACTCCAGGACTTGCTCCAAGGTGTAGAGACGCCTGCCATTGGAAATCTCAGGAGCGGGGCCCTGCTCTTTTGCGGCGACCTGACGGATATAGGCTTCAGTGACATCAAGGAGTGCAGCAACTTCCGTCGACGAGAACTTGCGCATGCTTCGCCGGGCGTCCGGCGGAAACTGGGCCATGCTTAGGTTGTTCAACGCAAGCTCAAGCTTGTTGGAGAAGTTCTCCATAAAGGAGAGGCTGCTGAGATGTCGCGTCATAATGAGAATCCCCGGTGGTCAGTACCGTCACTTAACCGCTGCTGTGGTTAACGTTTAACTAACAACCACATAACTACTCGAAAATTCGAAAATTCGGATTTTCTCCGCAACTAAGCGGTACTCCGATTCGGGTGGTCTCATCAAATGGGGTTGTGGAGCATGTGCACTGAGCCGAGCTGTCCGCGGTCCCCGCGGGGAACTCAAGATCGAACGGCACACACTACGTCGGCGATGCAGGCCCGGTAGCTCGTTCTTAGAGGCGCGAATTGCCCAAAGAACATTGCCGACCAATGGCGGTTAAGGTTACGCGCCTGCCCCCCTCAGCGATGGCGAATGAGACAACCGGTGGCGGGCTTCGACACGCGCCCTTAGTTGCACCGCCAATCCCACCGAACCAGACATTTGAGTCATGCTCAGATAATCAACCTCAGAGTTCCCCGCGGGGAACTCGTGTCACGAGCGGATCGATGCATAGGTGGGTCTCGCCCCGCTTCGCCCGGCGGACTAGCGAACCGCCCTTTTTGCTCGTAGTTCCCCGCGGGGAACTTTTCGCGAGATACGTTCCGCCCTCGGCAAAACACGGTCCTGCCATCGCAGATCTATCGGATAACCATTCTTCGAGGGAGGCGCGTTCGAGACAAAGCTCGGAACAGCGAGCCATTCGACGGCGGGCGGGAAGGGGAGCTTGAGGGGATGGAGCAGGGAATCCCCTCAATACAATTGGCCAGCGAACCGTCGCCAACTACCCTTGATCTACCCATGCGGTTTTTCATCAGGTCGTATCTGAGGCAGATCGCGAGAATACTCGCGATCTGCCTGGGGTCCTACTCAGCGGCCTGGGCAGCGTTTGAGACCTCGAAAGATCCTTGTGGAGCGACGGAGCCGTTGGATGTGGGGATGCGAAGGGGCGAGGGAAGCCATCCGGTTCCTTTCACAGCACCTTCCGCCTGCAGCACGCTTTGCGCCTTTTTCAGGCGGGACATGCCCTCGCCGGCAGCTTCACCCTTGATCTCACCCACCGCCGCCGCGATGCCTGCGACCGTCAGATGCTTAAAATAACTTTCCGCCGTAGGTTCGAAATAGCTGCGCATATCAAGACGAAGCGCCCGAGCCAGATGATCCGCGTGAACCAGTTCCTGTTTACGGAAGCCATTCTTGTCCATGACGGCGTTGATCGTTTGTCCCGCCGAAAAGGCCAGCAGCTCCAACAGTTCGTGCTGCTCGCGTTCGAGGCACCAGTCGAAGATCGCGAACGGTTCTCCCGGGACCTCGTGGCCGAAACGCTCGCGCAAGTCTTCGAGCCCGGCGAGCGCGAGATTGCCTTCGGGCGCTTTCATGACGTTGCCAAGCGCCCGGCTGGTGATCCCGATTTCAAGGCACGTGCAATTGCGAGAGCAAGAAAACAGGGTCTGCAATAGCAGCGCATGTACGACGCTTGCCAGCGCAACGTGATGATTGCCCGCAAACTCAAGGCGCATCGCGGCCGTCTTTTGAGCGGTCAGGTCCTCGACGAACTTTGCGGAATGCAGGATCGTGGCCCGTGTCGGCGTCGGGTCTCCCGTCGGGCTTTCATACTCCCGCGAACCGTCTTCTTCACTACCTCGCCGGATCAGGCCGCGTTCGATGCTGACCGATCCATTGTACGCCAGCGCGACGAGTGCACCTGCGCCCAAGATCGCGTCTGGGGCATAGGCCTCGCGACGCAATGCATCCCGCTTCTCCTCGATCCACGCCATTCGGTCTTGCGCCGCTTCATCCGCCTCGCCTGCCTCCACCAGCGCTTCGAGTTCACCCTGTTCGATAGCCAAGGCATCGAGGGTGGCGCGCTGGTCGTCGCAGAGGTCGATCGGTTGCGGATAGACGCGTGCAAATTCTTTTAGGACCCCACAGCCAATCTCGGGCACTATCTCGACCCATGCCCATCCTTCTGCCTTCACCTCGATCGCCAAAGCGTGAAGTTTGTCGGCCATAAGTTGCTCGACGAGTGCTACATCCAGGGCGAACCCTTCGTTACGACTGTCGAAGAGGTCCCGCCGCACCAAACCCCCTGCGGCCTCGTAGACGTCCAAGCCCCCGATAAAACGAATGCGCTTGTCACTGGCCCCGATGGCATCGCCACGCAAAGCCGCCTTGATGGTGTGAGGATAGCGATTCCACATACCCAGACTGCTCCAGACCCGCTTCTGCTCGATATGGTCATCCGAGATGGTAAAGGCTGACAGCAGGTCGAAACTCATCTCGCCCTCGCGATAAAGATCGAGCAGAACCGGGGAAACCCGTGCAAGAGCCAGCCGCTTTTGGACGACCGCCTCCGTTACCCCGAAACGGAGTGCAATTTTGGCGATCGGCATGCCTTGCCTCGCAAGCGCATCGAACGCCTCGTACTGGTCGGCTGGGTTCATAGCCTCGCGCACCACGTTTTCGGCAAGGCTGAGTTCGGTTGCCTCGCACTCCTTTCGCAGGATGCAATTAACGGGATGATCCGAGCTAAGCTTTCCAGCCCCGAGAAGCAGATTGAGCGCGCGCAGGCGCCGCCCCCCGGCGGTAACAAAGTACCGCCCCTTCCTGCCCTTGCGAACGATCAGATTTTGCAGAAGGCCGTTGGCTTCGATGTTGGCGGCAAGCTCCTGCAGGTTTTCCGCGCCGGGGGTCTTGCGCACATTCTGCGGGTCGAGGTCGAGCTTGCCGAGTTCAATTGAAATGACAGTGTTCATGATTGTCTCCATCCGTCCTGTGAGCCGAAGGCGACCGTCCTGGCCCTTCGGGATAGGAGCACTCCGCTCCTGTTCCCGAGTTCGCGCGGAGCAGCGGGGAAGAGGGGGGCAAGGTTATAAATCGGAGGGGGATCACCCGCCCGGGGCGACAGCCCCGGGGCGCGCGGCACGCGTCGATCCTGCACAGCGCCCGACTTGACCGGGCTCCGGAAGGACGGGGATACCGATTTTAGCCTTGCTGGGGAGAGGGGGCAGGACCCCTCTCTTCCCGCGGTCTAATAAAAAGAGCGTACTAGGCGCAGTCCAGAGGGCCGGAGCCAGTCGCGTGCCGCTCGACTGGCCCCGGCAAGCGGTTCCATTAAGTCGCCGCTGGAGGGGTGGCCGTCCAAGAGCGACGACGGGCGATATAAAACGAAACTATTAGCGGCTCAGCATTTCAGTTGAACAGGCGTAGACATAGGGTACGGACACATCGTTGCAGTCTCTTGCGCTGCAGCCCAGCGGGCTCCTGTGATTGGTGCGTGCGCGACCCCTTAACTCCACTTAAAGTTGCCAACATAACGGCGCATAACTGAATTCTGTGTGGTGCGGCGCTGGGTTTGGTCGCCACAGTTGCTGCGATGCCTTTAGGGCCGCCAAGCGCCTGAAGCGGAAGGCGCCATTGCGCTGAAGCACGCAGGCTCGGTCGGATCTCGCCTCCCGCGAGCGTCGAGACGAGCGCCGGAGGAAATGCGCCGTTGACAGCAGTAAGCGATACACGGTGTTGATACGCGACCCTACCGAGTATTCCGTTAGCGAAATGCTACGCTCAGATTGAGGTTTTTGGAATGGTCACGCGATATCAAGTGACAAACAGGTGTTCAGCGAGGGTTTTGCGCGCAAACGGGATATCGATCGCCAGCGGCGTGATTTTGGAAACAGGGGAGGGGAGGGGAGGCAGGGCATGCCTGACTGGGTCTGTCTCCCTGACCGCAAGCAAATCCATTGGGCGCTCCCGCAACCTAGCGTGCTGCTTAGCCGGAATTGGCCGCTTTCACGTCGGCGGCAACAGTCCCCTTCCTAGATCGCCCGCAGAAGATGGGTGAGGGCCGGGACTAAGAGGGTGCCAGAGCCGACGAGTTTTTTGCTAAGAAGGGCGACGTGGTCGGTCCAGACTGCATTTTTCCCGGTCTCCAATCTCTTCAAGGAAGCTTCGCGTCACTTGTGCCTCCTCCTTTAGTTGTCGCGCCAAAGGTAGGTAGAATTTCCGTCCTCTTGGACCGCGCACCATCGACAACAATCCGTTCTCGCAGTGACGATCATCGTCCCACCCTGAATGATTGAGAATCGGATAGAGGCACACCCCCTCTATCGGTACACCCGCTTTCATTGCAGCCCGAACTTCGCCGGCGACATATTGGAGCCAATCCGGCCGCCGGTCCCCTTCGATCCCAGTTTCGGCAATCAACATCGGCCTCCCGTACCGAGCGTAGGTTTCCACCAGGATCTTACGAAGCGGCTTGTGGAGAGGATGACCAACGTCGATAGGCCCACCCCCATGAACCCACTGATTGTTGTAATAATAGTTCACTCCCACGACATCGAGATACCTATCCCGGCCCCCAAGTTGTGGCCACGAGCGGCCGGAAATCATGTCCCATGCCTGATACTGCGCGAGCCGGTGGCCCTCGGCTAACTCCTTTTCGTGCGTACGACCCGGGTCAGCCACGACATTGATGGCCGGTTCGCAATGTACAAATCTCACTTGAGGATCGACGTCGAGAATGGCCTTCATGGAAGCGATACTTGCCCGCACGAGCTGGACTTTTAGTTCGAAGCCTCTGCGCGTGGCCCACGGATTTAGGTAAGCCGCATCACCACCCGCCCACGAGAAAAACGAGATCTCGTTGACGGGGCAGAAAAAGATTGGACCATCGCTTTCCGCCCGCACGAGTGCCGCAGCCGCTCCCGCAAACATCGAAAACCGCTCGACGAAGGCGGGCGACCAGAGGTCTATGTCGTCGGGCCAGCCATAATGGAGGAGATCCCAGATAATTTGGGTGCCAGTTCGCCGGCCCGCAGATATCATCGACAGGGCGCTGTCCCAAGTGTATCTCCCCGGCGATCGCTCTATCAAATGCCATCGAAATCCATCGCGTACCGTGCGGATTCCATGTCCCATCAGCTGACGGTAGTCCTCCTCCGCGTATTGATCGTGCTGAGTTGAGGCAATGACGTCCAGGCGACGGTGCGGCAGGGTCCCGCTCTTGCCTGGTATGTGATGCGTGGAGCATTCGAACCCGCCTTGGAAAAACGACAGGAACAGGCCGGATGGACCGCGCGCACGTTTCTCGTCGATCACTTCGTCAAAGAGCGCCTCCCATAGAGGGACCACAGCTTTGGCGCTGTAGTTCATCTCGACATGGGCCCGCAGCGATCGGCCAAGCCGGCCGCGCAGGTCAGGCGATCTCGCAAGCATGCTGACATTGTCGGCGACCGCCTGCGGGTCGTCATGGGCTACAAAGTACCCCGACACGCCATGTTCGATCTGTTGCTTGGATCCGTTGTCGGCTGTTGCAACGACGGGAAGCCCGGCGGCGCCCGCTTCGGCTATCACATGCGGCATTCCCTCGTCTCGAGAAAGCCAGACGAACACATCGAGGGCAGCCAGGATATCCGGAACATCGGTTCGATCACCAAGGAAGCGCAAGACGCCGTCCAATTCCAGCGCCCGGCTTATTGCCCGTAATCTCTGCGCGTATTCGGGCATGAAAGCATCGGGGCCGCCGACAATCACGAAGCGCACGCGCGGCTCCTGGTCGTGGATGATCGAGGCCGCGTGGATGAACGTTTCGACGTTCTTTTTTGGATCGAGCCGCCCAATCCAGCCGACCAGGATTTCATCCTCCTTGATCCCCAGCTCCCTGCGTATGGGCAGCCGGCGCAATGGATTGAACTCCCGAAGATCGACCATCGAGGGAATTTCCAGGGCGTGGTGCTCACGTCCAGGCATTCGTGAAGCAGCGGCGTCCCTGATCGTTCGGCACACACCTACATATCGGCTGGTAAAGTGCTTTGGACCGCCAAGTGCCTCCAAAACCAAGCCCCCATGCTCGATCAAGGGAGGTCGCAGCTTCAGGCGCTCTAGCGCCGGATATATATCGGCGACATTTTGACAGGAGACGACGACGTCGTAGGCCGGTATCTTGTCAGCCAAATAGGCGACGGTATCTTCGAACGAAAGCGTGTAGGGGGTGGTGTCGACGTCAATCCCGACCGCTTTGAGCTGTTGATGTGTTTGATCGGGCATGTTGTCCTTGCGCAGGCATGCGACGACATCGATCCTGAAACGGGAACGATCGAGATTGGCCGCAAGCAGGCGGACCTCCGTCTCCTCTCCACCTACGACCAGCCATGCAAAGACGAAAAGCACGGTTTTCGGACGATCGTCGCGCTTCATTGCGCCACCTCGAAAACAATCTGCAGAAACTCGACCTGCCGCGCCAAGACGCTCGAAAGGAACTCGGGCGCCTCGGCGAAGGGGATAACGTGGGTAACCAGATGCCGCCTGATTTCGTCGCCTTTTTGCGCCAGCAGTCTGATTGTCTCTTCTGCCAGGCGGCGGCGATCCCATCGAGCTGAAAGTCCCGGTGGAACGCGATTGATCTGAGCACAGTGGATACGCAGCCCGTTGTGATGGAACTCCTCTCCCAATCGCAACGCCCCGGCGCCCGATTGATAGAATGCCAAGTCGATCACGCAGGCCTGGGGTCGCAGTGCTTTCAGGGCGACGTGAAGGCTTTGAGAATGCGCCCGTGTCTGAAACACCACGTCTGCGCCTCTATCACTGCCTCCGTTGTGCCAAAGCGCCTTGGCATGTTGCCACGCGGCATCCTCGTCCAATGCGTGGATGCCGAGCGCCTCAGCCTTGGCGCGTCGAAAATCTGAAGGATCAGCGATCAAAACCTCCGACGCACCCAGTGACATGCAAAACAACGCAGTCAACAGACCAACCGTCCCGGCTCCGATGACGAGCGTGCGCCGCCCGGCTACGCCGCACCCCAAGTATGGCACCGACGGGCCGAATGCCGCAGCGTCGGCGTGCAAAATACCGTTCGCAGCGATCGGTCCCATCTGGGCGACGAACACGCCCAGGATAGGGTCCAGCGCAGCCGGAAGTTGGACGAGGAGATCGTGAAAGGGGTTCGCGGTGTGGCCACTTTTGTGTCCGTAGGTAGTCGCCACGATATCGTTGCTCGAGTACCCGCTCGCCATGCTGTCGGCAACACGCGCCACTTCCATGTAGCCGAGGAACGGGACGGGAAAATCCAGTGACGGCTCGTTAGGAACAAATGCACCACGTTCGTTGTCAAACCGAGAAAAGAAGTAGGGATTTGTCTTCTTGAGGAACGTCAACTCCGTGCCGGCTGAAAAGCCGGTATAGAGCGTATCGAGTTGCAAATGCCCCTCGGCCAGCGGCCCCTCCTCATAGTCCAGGAAGTACATTTTCCCCGGACCGGCCACGCCGAGCGATCGGATGGTACGGCTCGACATCCTCAGTCCTCCTGAAAGTCTTTAAGTTCTATAGGAATTCCAAGATCGGCCGATCGGGCGATCGCGAGCGCAATCCGGTGGGAAAGGAGGGCCTCCTGGTAAGAACAGCGTATCCGATTGCCGCCGCCGCGGACCGCATCTATGAAATCGCGATCCTCCAACCATACCGGGTCTTGTTCTGCCCGGCGCACCGGCCTTCCTGCTCCCACATCGACCATGATGTCCCGGTCCGTCAGCTCAATCGCCAGTCCATCGCAGAAAATGTTCAGACCGATGAGGTGTCCCCATCGCAGGGCGCAGGTAGCGGCGATGTTTCCAATAGCGCCGGATGCGAAGGATAGGCTGGCCGCGCTTGCGGTCGCCACGTCCAATCCGGGAAAATTCTCGCGTTCTTTATGCGTGATCTGCCCGAATACGCGCGTGACATCTCCGACCAGATATCGGGCGAGATCGATGATGTGGGTGACCTGTTCAACCATCTGTCCGCCAGACATGTGGTTCTTCCACCACCACTGCGGGGGAGGGGTCTGATCCAACCAAAACCCACACACAAGCTGTGCGGGGTTCTCCCTCAAACGTTGGCGCGCTTCTTCTACCGTGTCGAGATACCGCCAGTGGTACCCAACTGCCGTAATCAGCCCGGCTTCCCCGACTGCCATGGCCAGTTCGCTTGCAAGCTTCAAGTTGAGGGTGAGGGGTTTTTCGACGAAGAACGGGATCCGCCTGGCGATGAGATCGCGTTCGACCTGACCATGAGCAAACGGTGGAATGCAGATGTAAGCAGCATCCAACTCCTGGCCCGCCAGCATGGCCCCGGCGTCAGGAAATGCTTTCGCTCCAAAATGGAGCGCCGCGTCTTTCGCGCGGTCGAACTCCGGATCGGCGAATGCAACCAAGTGCACATCTTTAAATCCCGAAAGGACTTCAAGGTGCCGGTTGGCAATGCCACCCACTCCGACAAATCCGATACGTGCGCGTTCCATGAGTTGCCGCTCTTTGCTTTTCGGTGAATTGAGAATGGACTGGTAGATTTTCTCAGTTTCCGCACTCATCCGTGCTGCACTGAAGTGCCGTGCGAACCGCGAGCGTTCCGCATCTCCCGTTCGTTTAGCGGCGTTCGGGTCGCGCAGAAGCGAAGCGATCGCCTCAGCAAGCGCGGCCGGCTGGCCGGGTTCGACGAGATAAGGATGGTCCTGTCCGAGTGCTTCAACCGTGCCCCCAACCGCCGTGGCAACCACGGGAACGCCAGCCGACATGGCCTCCAGCACGACGAGCGGAAGTCCTTCGAAGAGTGAAGCCAAAATGAACACATCGGTCGAGGCTAAGAGCGAGGCAATGTCATCACGACGTCCACCAAAGAGCACCGATCGTTCAATGGCGAGCTCCGCTACCAGATCGTGTATGTCGGAGATATCGGGGCCCGACCCGACCAGCAGCAGGACCGCCTCGGGGAATTCCTTCAATACAGCCGGCATCGCTCTTACAAGCGTCGGGTGATCCTTCTGGGCGGTAAACCGTGCAATCGAAATCAGGGTTTTTGCTGACGTGGCACCCCACTGCGCTCGCGCGTTGCCGCCCTTGCCAAGCGCGGAAATACCATTGCGCACAACAGCAATCTTGCTCGTGTCAATGTCCTGGTTCAGAAACGTCTCTCTTGCAGCATCGGAAACGACGATCAGTCTTTCGACGGCGCCGAGGCCTTTACGGAATTCCAGCTTTTGTTCTTCGTCGGTCAAAAGAAACGGCAAATGCTCTGTTCGAACGACCGGAATACCTGCCGATCTACCGGCCTGTGCAAGGGAATGGCCTTCCCAGCCAATCCCCGCATGGACATGTAGCAAGTCCACACAACCCGTTTGCAGCCACGTGGCAAACCCAGCGATGTCATCGAAGTGTTTTACAGCGAGGCCCAGATCGATCGCACCGGTCACCAGCGGGCCGAAGCATTCTCGCGAGGCTGCCACTGTGACGTCGTAGCGCGATCGGAGATTCTCCCCTAGTGCGAGCATGTGACTTCCCATACCCGACGGATCGAGGCTTTCCGTCGCAAGCACAAGTGCCGGCCTGATTTGCACCGGGCTCACCGGACACTCAGCCCGCTGTCGATCATTTCCTTATTTTGCAAGCGCCTGAAAGCGGTGAGCGCCTGCCCTATGACCTGGTCCATATTATAGTAGCGATAGGTGGCCAACCTGCCGACGAAGGTGACATCAGCGCGTGAACGTCCAAGTTGCGCATATTGGTTATAGAGTTCCTGATTTTCCGGCCGGGGGATTGGGTAGTAAGGATCGCCATCGGCGCACGCAAACTCGTAACAGATAGACGTCTTCGGGTGCACCTGTCCGGTCAGGTGCTTGAATTCTGTGAGCCTGGTGTACTCCACCTCTTGCGAGGGGAAATTCACGACCCCGACCGGCAACAGCCGCCGTTGGTCGAGCGTCATATGCTCGAACCTCAAGCTTCTGTAGGGAAGACTGCCAAAACGGAAATCGAAAAATTCGTCGATGGGTCCAGTAAAGACAACGTGCGCGGCAGGGAACCGGTCGCGGATCGTTCGGTAGTCGGTATCGAGAATAAGGTCGATGTTCGCGCTGTCGAGCATATTCTCAAACATCTTCGTATAGCCATCCCTTGGCATGGCCTGGAAGGTGTCTTGGAAATATCGGTCATCGGTATTCGTCCGCGTGGGAATGCGCAACGTTACCGCCTTATCGAGCTGAGATGGATCAAGGCCCCATTGCTTGCGTGTGTAACCTTCGAAGAACGTTCGATAGAGGTCGAGGCCGACCTGAGCAATGACGACATCCTTGGAGGTTTGTATGTCGACAGTGGGCTCGGCCTTCGTGGCAAGATAGGCTGCAGCGGCAGCATCGTCCTGCAAATCGAGGCCATAAAGCCCGTTTATGGTCGTCCGGTTGATCGGTATCGGCAGCAGCTTGCCGCCGACCTCGGCGAGTACCTTGTGCTCATAAGGCCTCCAGGCGGTAAAACGCGACAAGTAGTCGAAGATTGCTTCGCTGTTGGTGTGGAAGATGTGCGGACCATACTTGTGAACCAGAAGGCCGCACTCATTGTAGAAATCGTAGGCGTTTCCACCGATATGCGAGCGACGATCGCACACAAGCACGCGCTGCCCGCCTTCGTTGGCGAGCCGCTCGGCCAAAACAGCGCCAGCGAAGCCGGCGCCGACGATGACATAATCGTACCGTCGACGCTTGACGGAGGTCCGCGCCCGCTTCAGTGGGGCGGAAGAAATTGGCTCTTCGAGGTGAGCCTCGACCGCCTGCTCAACCAGAGCTCTCATTCGCCGATGCGTGTCATCCCATGAAAGAACCTGCAGTTTTTCATCCACTGCCTTCAGAGACTCGCCGCGCATGGGGGCAAGCTTGAGCGATGCTTCGCATGCATCGACGAACGACTTCGCATCAGAGGCGAAGAACACTCCAGCCAGATCTGTGTAATGTCGCACGACATCGGCAATCGGCGTGCTTACGACCGGAAGGCCCGCAGCCAGATATTCGGGCGTTTTCGTCGGGCTGATGAAGCGTGTGGCGTCATTGCGGGCAAACGGCATCAGCGCCACGTCCCATCCGGAAAAGTAAGCAGGCAGGCGCTCATACTCCTTCTGTCCTAGATAATGAATATTGGGCGCTTGCGGCAATTCCTCTTGGCTGATTTTTGCCACGGGCCCGATGATCACAATCGACCACGACGGACGTTGAGCGGACAACGCTGCAATCAGGGAAAGATCGAGACGCTCATCCACGACCCCGCAGTATCCCAATATGGGGCGGGAAATCTTTGCCTGGTCACTTGGCTTTGTCGTCAGCCTTCGCGCCGCCTGGAAGTGGCTCACATCGACGCTGGACGGGAACGGATGAATATTGTCGTGCAGGAGACGCTTTGCCTCATATAGGCTATGGCCTCCCGTGAAGACGACATCGGCCCTGCGCATCAGCTGGTGCTCGAGCTCACCCAGCAAAGGGGAAGCGAACCTGAAGTTGGCAAGTTCGTCCATGCAATCATAGACGACCGCAGCTGCGTCGACATCGCGGGCCATGGGCCACATCATTGGAGTGTAGAACCAAAGAATTGGGGGGGCTCCGCCAACCAGTTGAACGAGTTCGCTCAGCAACCCGGCCAACCCCGCTTGACGCTCCGCGTCGCTCCAGCGATCAGGAATACGGGGGCGCACGGCTTTTACCGAGGTCCCCGCGAAGGAGTGGAACTCCAAGTATGGGAGATGATGTTCGGTGGGAATGAATTCTTCGAAGAAGTAGACATTCCGATCTAGGGAAAACCGGTTCATGAGGTGTTGTGGGCGCTGCTGGACGAAGTCCCAGCGCAAATGCGAAAAACAGATCAGCGGCGCACAATCTTTGCCGTGACGGACTTTTAGGTTTGCATTCAGTGTATCCATATCTGTACCGCGCCCGGGCGTTCCAAAACTCAAACACTCCTCAACCGACGCGCCTCTTCGTGTTTTAAGGGTGAAGTTTCAATAAGTTGGCGGAGTTTTTCGATCGAATGCTCCCACGTCCACTGGCGCTCAACCGCTGCGCGCGGACTGAAGTCGGAAAGCCGTGAAAGCATGTCGGCAATTCCGAGGTGGAATTCTTCCGCTTTCGCGACGCCACCGGTCTGGGGATTTATGTACTGCAGTCCGCAACGCAGCTCCGCGTTGGCGAGAACCGGCAAACCGGCGAGCATGTACTCGGTCAGAATGGCAGGCGCGCCATCATCGACACCGCAGACGACCCCAATGCGCGCGCGATTCATCAATCTGTTTACGTCCGAGAAGGACACGCCGGGTGGCCCTACGAAATCGATGTTAAGCCGGAGTTCGTTCGCTTGGCGTCGTAACCTCTCGGCATCCTCGCCATAACCGAAAACGCAAAGCGCCCGCACCGTTCGCGGTAAGCGATTGAGGGCTTGGAAAAGCACGTCGTGGCGCTTGTAAGGCTGGGCGGCGGCGACGTAGATGACGTCATAGTCCTTGGGACCTTCGAGTGGATGGAACATCGAGGGCGACGCGAACTCAGGCCCGATCGGGAGGACTGCTGTTCGCATATTGGGATGACGCCTTTTGACAGCTTCGCTCTGTCCCTGCGAAGCGGTCAGAACGAGATTGAAATGGCGGCTCACGTCAAAGGGTATGCGCAAGGCGGGTGCATCAATCGAATTGTAAATCTTGAAACTCCCTCGACATGCGCGAAGGACGCTTTCGTCGACGCCCAGCCCCCAGACGCAAAGAACAGAGGGAGGGCCATAGACTTCGAGATGTGCGAGCATATCGTCAGACGAAAACGGTGCGTCGGTTCCGTTCTGATAGAAAGACCGGCGTTTGAGAAATGACGATGAATGCGGTTGTTGAGGGGGCTGGTCGCTGCGCCAATGGGTCCATATCTCGGCTTTGTCCACCAACCCCGACGCGACGCACGCCAAGGGCAGCCGTTCTAGATAGCCACCCTCAACGACGAGCTTGCTTGTTTCGGGCCGACCTTCCTTCTCTTCCTCATTCAAACAGCACGACCATTTCAGCAATTGGGCTGATCGATCGGGGCGCGCGCTCTGGGCCGACGAACCCTCATGGTAATCACTGATGACGACGATCTTTCGCATGGCTCACTTCGCAACAACGCACACGCAAGCGTCTCGGCGACGATCGCGTGGGGAGCGGTTTTCGCAGTTTAGGATTCCGTTAGTCGTATGCTGCAACCGGCTTGCAGAGGGTTTGTTCCCAGGAAGAAGCAGTTAATATGCTTGCTTACTGATATTTGGATTCAAGATTGCCGAAACTGCCTGCAGCCGAAACCTGAGCGGCAAGTCCTTCGGTCATCCGGAGGCATGGCTGACCTGCCAATCTAACAGGAACAAACAGCCAGCTCGGCGCTTCTACAAATATGCGCCGGGAGATTTGAAGTGGTCGAACGTTCCATGGAAGACATTGCCGAGCGGCGCGCAATCCGCGCGCAGCGCAGGCAAAAGCAACGCTTAGAAAATGTGAGACGAGCCGAAAAAATGCATGCGGCAAGACTTGTCGCAAGGCAGATAGACTTCGGATACATCGCTGACCTCCTGGGCGCGCAGATGGGGTGCTTTCTCTTTCAACTGCCTCCAAGCGTTCGTTACTCGAGCGAGACGCTGCACATGATCCTTGCCCAGCTTGATCCTCGCCACAGAAACGTTGTGGAATTTCGCCACAAGAGCTGGTGGAACGACGACGTCGTAAATGCCTTTCGCGTTGCGGGAGTGATCTTTTGTTCCTGTAGCGGCCCGCGGTTACCAGACGAGCTCGTGAAGACGGCTGATGACGTCTACATACGTTTTCACGGGGTAAAGCAGTGGTACCGACATGATTACACTGATGCGGAACTGGAACTCTGGGTCCAACGCATTCAAAAGAGCGGCGCGAAATCCGTTTGGGCCTACTTCAACAACGACCGCGACGGCCACGCAATCAAGAACGCGAAGCGGCTGGCAGCTCTGTTGATTGATGGCGCCTTGTCTTAGTTGGTTTTCTCCGTCCCCGTCGAAGACTTGATTTCAGACGGGCCACCAGTGCCAGATTGCGGCGTGGGATCCCGGTCGACCGGAGAAGGTTCCATTCTCTCTGCCCCGGTGGAACTGTTGTCTATAATGCCCTGATTGGTGGGAGTTATCTCGGGCCTCTCTGTCGCCATCTGCGGTAGGGGCGTCGGCGCATCCTCGTCAATGCCCTCACCGTAAAGGCCTGCTATGCCCCAAGCTATCAACGCAAGAATAAGTCCACCCACAAGGACTGCCAACACCGGCCGTCCAAGTAATCCCTGGCGGGCCCGCACCGCGGGAATAGGTTCCTGGGGTTTGTTTGCCCGCTTTTGACGGTTATCGAGATAGGTCGCCATCGAACTCTCCTGTCCTGTTCACCTGGATAAACAGCACGCGTTGATCAAGGTTCCAAACAAGCGAGAAAGAGCTGCTGTTGGTAGCGCAGCAGAGACACACGAGCGATGACATCCTAATCGACTCCCGAACGGTTATCTCAAGTTTTACTTTGAATTGGCACCTCATACTCGGTTGATCGTCATGACTGCTGGACATTTGAATGCCGATCGCGGGAGAGGCACTGGGGCGTACACGTCTATGCTCCAACCCTCCTCATCAAAAATGGCCCTTCCCCGTAATCCTGATGCAGCGAGACTATATTGGAGCTGTCGATTATCCTGACCCCCTGCGTGCGAAGCCTAAACAGGGCAGGCGGCCGCTCGCCTGAGAGAACTCGGCACTAACAGATCTACCGACAATCGACGGCGTCATAAGCTGGCGGACTGCATGGCAGCCACGGACGCCCCGTCGATTTGTTCGTAGTTAAGGCGGGCCCCGGGCACAGCAAGGCGTTTGTATCAGTTGACGAGAGACTGGATCCGAGGTTCTTGAGTAGTAAAGCGCGGCCCCGGGGGCCGCGCTGGGACGTGATCAATCAATACGTGGCGATGCACTGCCGAGCTTGACCGAGGGTTCTCGGCCCCACACGCGCAGCTTGCCCAATTGTGAAACGAAGGCAGAAAGTCCTTCTTCACCCGGCAACGGAACGACGCCCTCATCGAATGCGCCAGTAATGCCGGCAACCTCCAATAGAGGGATGGCCGACTCATCGTAGCCAATAAACTTGCAGTGCTGAAACGCATCGGCGACGAAGTCCCGCGCCGTCGCCTCCTTCACAAGATCGTCTATGGCCGCGGAGGACGTTAAAAGGGCGACTGCATCAAAAAGGACCGAGGGACCGCCATCGATCATGTGATCGGCCTTGATCCAGGAACCGTCCGAAGCAGTGACGCCACCAACCTTTGGTGCAACGAGTTCGAAAACTGCTTTTTCCTTCTTGATCGCCTCTGTGATCCCATTGAACAACTTCGCATCGACGCCATCGGTAATGAGAATGCCGAGCTTGCGTCCCTCAAAACGTTGAGGGCCTCGCTCCACAATGCTTAGCGCGGGAGATGGCTCCAGGTCCTGGCGCGTCGGCATTGCAGCATCCGCCGGCTTCGGCATTGCCTGGAAGCCTAACTTATGTGCGACAGTGGTTGCCAATGTTTCGTCGATGTTGAAGAGATGGGAGACCATCCGTTCGCGAATGACCGGCGTTTCGACCTTGCTGAGCTCGAACGTCAGCGCGGCCGCGATATGTCGTTGCTCAGGGGGGGTCTGGCTGATGTAGAATTGCCGTGCCTGGCTGTAATGATCGGCAAAGCTTTCCGGCCGGAGACGCGCCTTGATGCCATTCTCTTGCGCCGGGAAGTGGCGGAACCCACTCATCGGAGATTCCCGCGGGCCCTCGTCGAACGAATTGGGCTGGTAGTTCACCCGGCCAACCGGATTGCGCATGGCCATGTGACCGTCTTGCTGAAAATGCGCGAAGGGACACTTCGGCGCATTGATCGGCAGATGGGTGAAGTTGGGGCTGCCCAGCCGCTTCAGCTGCGTATCGAGATAGGAAAAGTTGCGACCCTGAAGGAGAGGGTCATTGCTGAAGTCGATACCGGGCGGCACGTTCTGCGTCATGAAGGCGACTTGCTCGGTCTCTGCAAAGAAGTTGTCGGGCATGCGATCAAGAACAAGGCGGCCGATGGGTTGAGGTGCCAGGATCTCCTCAGGAATGAGCTTTGTCGGGTCGAGCACGTCGAAGTCGAAACTGTCGGCGAATTCCTGGTCGAAAAGCTGAACCTGCAACTCCCATTCCGGAAAATTCCCAGATTGGATCGCCTGCCATAGATCACGACGATGGAAATCTGGATCTGCACCGTTGATCTTGACGGCTTCGTTCCAGGCGACTGACTGCAGTCCAAGCTTCGGCTTCCAGTGGAATTTGACGAAAGTCGACTCGTCCTTGGCATTGACGAGACGGAAGGTGTGGACGCCGAAACCTTCCATGAACCGGAAGGAGCGGGGGATGGCACGATCCGACATCACCCACATGATCATGTGCATGCTTTCAGGCGTCAGACTGATGAAGTCCCAGAAGGTATCGTGCGCGGATTGGGCCTGGGGAAAGGCGCGGTCCGGCTCCGGCTTTACCGCATGGATTATGTCGGGGAACTTGATGGCGTCCTGGATGAAGAAGACAGGTATGTTATTGCCAACGAGATCCCAGTTTCCCTCCGTGGTGTACATTTTGACCGCAAATCCGCGGACGTCGCGCGCGAGGTCGAAGGATCCTTTGCTGCCGGCAACCGTCGAAAAGCGCACGAAAGCCGGGGTCCTCTCGCCTGCTCGCTGGAAGAGATCTGCCCGCGTATAGGCCGCAAGCGACTCATAGGTCTCAAAAAAACCGTGGGCGCCGTAGCCACGCGCATGGACGACCCGCTCCGGAATGCGTTCATGGTCGAAATGGAAGATCTTTTCGCGGAAGTGGAAGTCGTCGACAACCAGCGGGCCACGATCGCCGATACGCAACGAATTCTGGTCATCTGACACCGGCCCGCCCTGGGCCGTCGTCAGTGTTGGATGTCCATCCTCGGCGTGCTGATGTAGTTCACCGCCTTCGCCGCGATGAAGTTTCTGATCGTGGACCGTTGCAGTCTCAGACTGTTTCGACTTCGAAGTGGTCTTGGCCATTGGTTTTCCCCTTGAGCCTGGGTCGCCGCCAGAAGAAAGGCCGCCTCAAGGGCGGCCTTCTCGCTGAAGTAGTTGATTAAGCCGCCTTGGCGCCCTTGGCGTTAGCCGAGGCCTCGGCAAGCTGCGTCAGCTTCTGGTCGGTGGCGACTTCCTCGGAGAGGTTTGCTTCCAGAAGCGGCACGGCATCCGTCAACCCGAGCTGCTTTGCCCAGGCGATCAGAGTGCCGTATCGGGCAATTTCGTAATGTTCGACCGCTTGTGCGGATGAAATCAGGCCAGCATCGAGTGCAGCTGTGCCCTTGTACTCCTCTATAATCTCTTCGCCTTCGGCGATGATGCCCTGAATGGCTTCGCAAGTCTTGCCGCGAGCGGCCTTGCCCAAAAACTCGAATACCTGCTCGAGGCGTTCAATTTGCACCTGGGTTTCATCTCGGTGTTGAAGGAACCCAGCTTTGCCTTCTTCGGATTGCGCCGCCCGGGCCATTTTGGGCAACGCCTTGAGGATCTGCTTCTCCGCGAAGTAAATATCCTTGAGCGTGTCAAGGAACAGGTCGTTAAGTGTTTTTTCGGTAGGCATCTAGTCCTCCTATTGGATGGTCGCGACAGTTAGAACCTCGCATTGCGCTGGAAGTTCCCGGAAATCCGGAAGTTCCAATTTGGTTTCATCCGTTTGGACCACGAGGGCGCTTCGCTCGCCAAATGGGGCCGGTCACGCGATCCCCTCGAACCTACGGGTTAAGACCCTTTGCCATCTCGAGATGGTGCTTCAGAGCTGGAAGCGTCGCGGCCGTCCAGGCCTTGAGATCGACGTTGTCTCCACCTTCGCTGTAGCGCGTGAACAGATCGACGGCGTCCTCATGCGCCTCTTCCTGATCCGAGTGGTACTGCTTGGTAAAGTCGTCGCCCTGCAGGCTTTTGAGCTTCTCGAGCTTGTCGCGTTGAGCCGAGGTCATATCTGCGGGAACCGGGCTCGTAACCTTGCCGCTCGAAATCAGGCCTGTCAGCTCGGTTGTCGTTTTTTCGTGATCCGCGACCATTTGTTGGGCAAAGGCTTTGGTCGCAGCGTCGGAGCGCTCAATCGCCAGCCTGCTGGACTCAATTTCGAACATGTCGCTGCCAGCAGCCTCCTGAACGAAATCCTCCGTCTTCGGTGCGACCCCGAGGGCGGAATTGATCCCGGACTTTTCCATGGCCGATTGGGCGAGCACCGGCCCGGCAAGCGCGAGGGCCAGAGATGCAAGAATGATAGGTTTCATGACAGCCTCCTGGTTGGAATGCTCCCAACCATTCGGACCGAACGTTGTTCCATCAAAATGGAGGCCGTTTCATCCGAATTGGCATGGAGGAGTCGCGACCCGACGAAATTGCCTGAGAACCAGATGGTCGTTTGAAAACGACTGCGGCAACAAGGGCGGCTGGGAAACGTCGGACCATGCGCGGCCTGCTGACGCCGCCGTATTCTTGTTTGGCAAGCGGACCCATCGCGGCGAGGTCGCCACATTGGTTGCAGGGCGACGTGAGCGGCGGCTAGCGTAGCCGATCGCCGCGCAACCAGCCGAAGATAACCAAATCCGTCGCTGGTCTGCCGGAAACTAGAAGGCAAACCGCCCGGGGGTAAGTGGTCGAATTTTCAGAGAGGATCGGCACCCATGACAACGAATGCCGCATGTCTGGCTCCAGGGGCGTCGACAGATTTCAGTTTTGCTTTCCCGATGTCAAATGCCGGGGGGGACAGCTCGGCCTGTCGAGTATGTACCGTGGCGCATATTGGCCTCAAGCCGTTGCAAAAGCTGTTCGAGCGATCTGGCGCCCACATTGGATGTCCTGCATCACCTTGAACAACCATAATCGTTCGTGTGAACGGATGAACACGTCGAAATTTTCAATAGCCAACTCTAATGTCTGTTCCACCAGGACCGCTGCCGAAGCCGGATCGACCCGCATGGAGCGCGCCCAGAACCTGAGGTCCGGAAGCATTTTATTGACCTTCATTTCTCTCACCATGATCAACATGGTCACGCCCTTTGCATGCGAATTAAATGGCTTCCAACCGTTTGTGGACGCTTTGTTCCCTTCGCGGGCCTCGCGCCCATTGAAGGTTGAAATCTCGCAAAAAGACCTTGTGGAACCCCACCCGGATTGAGCAAGAGCGTTGGTTTGGCACAGTTTGCCCAAATTCTCAGTAGGGCCGCCACTTCAAACAAGTCGCGCCCCAACTAGCGGACCCGCGACCCTTTTCGATTGCTTGCAGGAACCAACCCTCGCTCCAGCGATTGTGTCGGCAGAGGAGAAACATCATGACAGACATCAGGAAAGCGCGGTTCTATGTCCTTGATCGCGATGAATCGGGCGGGCACATTGACGCAATTCCCGAGGGCTTTGACGAGGCCTTTCTCAAAGCCGAGAGCCTTAGCCGATGCGGACACCCAGTCCATGTGCTCTACACCGACGGTGCGAGTCAGATGCAACTGACCCGTTTTGCCCAAGCAGGCATAAGAACCAGCCTTGCGCCAGAGGGATAGCTCCGTCCTTTGCGGCGATGGAAAAATCGCACCTTTCGGTTTAAATGCAAACGCCGACGATGGGGGGTACGACCTAGCGGTCAACCGTTGTGTGGGCAACCTTACTCGCCAGGGGGCCGCGGATAAAAGCGCAACTCGCCCGCGCGGAAAAGTAGTACTGGGGCCTTGCCAAAACTCTTATCTTGAGGGCGTAACTCGCCAGACCACGTTGCCCACGTCATCGGCAACGAGTAACGCACCTCGTTGGTCGACTACCACTCCGACGGGCCGGCCACGGGCGTTGTCATCCGCTCCGATAAAACCGGTCAGAATATCGCGCGCTTTGCCAACCGGCTCGCCGTCGGCAAAGCGCACGAAGACGACCTTGTACCCGCTCCTGGGTCGGCGGTTCCACGATCCGTGTTGACCAATGAAGGCCCCATTTCGGTACTCCAAACCGAAGAGGTGGCCAGAATAGAAGGCCAGGCCGAGTGATGCCGTATGGGGACCGAGTGCGTAATCGGGAACGATAGCCGTTGCGACCAGATCCGGTCTTTGTGGCTTCACCCTCTTGTCGATATGCTTTCCGAAATAGCTGTAGGGCCACCCATAGAACCCACCCTCCTTGACTGACGTCATGTAGTCTGGAACCAGGTCGCTGCCGAGTTCGTCGCGCTCGTTGACAGCCGCCCACAGTTCTCCCGACTGCGGCTGCCATGCAAGCCCGTTCGCATTGCGTAGCCCCGAGGCGAACACGCGGACCTTCCTTGTCGCCAGATCGATTTCCAGCACGGCCGCCCTTTTCGCCTCTACGTCCATTCCATTTTCCCCCACATTGCTGTTGGAACCGACGGTTGCGTAAAGTTTTTTTCCATCGCGGCTGGCGATGATGTCCTTAGTCCAATGATGATTGATTGGCCCGGCAGGCAGATCAACAAGCTTTTGCCCGGTGGCAACGATCGTGGTTTCACCCACCTTGTATGGAAAGGCAATTATTGCATCTGTGTTCGCAACGTAAAGAACGCCTTTCGACAGCGTCATGCCAAAAGGGGAGTTCAGGTTTTCAAGGAATGTCGAGCGGGTCTCAGCGACACCGTCTCCGTCGCGATCCCGTAGCAAAGTAATCCGATTGGCGCTCGGCACCTCCGCACCGGCACGTGCCATGAAGTGATCCATGACCAAACCCCGAAGACTGAACGTCTTACTTACGCTTGGAGGTTTGTTCGTCTCGGCTACCAGCACGTCGCCATTTGGAAGAACGTGAAGCCAGCGGGGGTGATCCAACCCCGTCGCGAATGCACTTACGGAAAAGCCCGGCGCCGCTATCGGCTTCTCTCTCGTTCCCCATCTCGAGGCATTCGCGACGTTTACTGTCGGCAACAACGTTGGATGCGGTTTGGGCAGAAGTGGACGGGGGCCGTAACCCTGCTCTGCCGTCAGGGTCGCCATCTCGCACCCTGCCAGAACCAATAGGAGAACCAAACATGATGGGCTGGCGCTCTTCACGGCGGCCTCTCCGACCTGTTGTCCAAAGGATCGATTATCAAGTATCGAGCCCGACCCTGCGGATCATCGACTTTTGTCGAGGTCGGTTGCATTTCGAAGGGCTTCCTGCATTTTTGTCCGCCAATCGGCACCAGATGCCTTGAACCAAGCGATGACCTCGGTATCGATATTGAGAGTGAGTTTCGTCATCGCCGCGCCTGACAGCGGAGCCTTCTTCTTGACCGCTCGGGGGCGCTCAAGAACCTGTTGCACCAGATCAGCGGTAGCTCGGTGGAAGATTGCCTTTACCATGTGCTAGCCTCAAGCAGCGTTGAACCGAGTATCGCATCATTTGATCCCACTGCCTATTCTTTGCGCGACAACCGCCTTGATGCAATGAGCTGGGCCGACCCGCTCACCCGCGTTTCGGGCAAGCGCTCGGCGGTCCGTGAGATGGCAACTAGATTTGGATCTCCGGGGGCGAAACGATTTTCCTTCCCTCAAACGAGAGTTCGTTCTCTTGAGGCAGAACACCGTCGGGCGTCATGTCGTCCACAGCTCTTGGCAGATCACGGCTGAGGCGGCTTAGGATCTCATCGGGAGACAGGCCCGTCCTTGCCGAAAGATCCTCTAAAACCTCCGGCCCGTGCTTCTCCTGCGTTATGGCGAAAGCCGCTCAGGCTTCCGCCTTCTGGTTAACCACCGAGGTCGCTATCGATGTGAGGGCAAGATCGGTCGCCTGTTCTTCGTCAAGTGTCGTCTGCAGCAAACCCGCAGCCTCGTTGTTGCCAAGTTCAAGTGCCCATGTCCGCAAGGTGCCGTATCGTGACATCTCGTAATGTTCGACGGCCTGCGCAGCGGCGAGAAGGCCGGCATCAAGAGCTGGGGAACCCTTGTAGTCTTTCATTATCTCATCGCCTTCCTCCGTAATGCCAAGGATGGCATTGCAGGTTTTTGACTCAGGTTTTTTGCCGATCAGCTCGAACACCTGCTCAAGGCGTTCGATATGGACCTTCGTTTCACCAAGATGCTTGGTAAAGGCATCTTTCAGTTGCGGGCTGACGGCCGCCTCCTGCATCTGGGGAAGGGTGGCGACGATTTTCTTCTCGGCAAAATACACGTCCTTAAGTGTATCGTGGAAAAGGTCTGCGAGTTTTTTCCGATCCACCATGACAGGCTCCATTCTGGTTAACACCGACCACCGAACCATTCCGGCGCTCGGCAGTGGCTTAAACACGGGGGCGAATTGCCGCCGACCCCGAGATTAGGACGGCGTGTTTTGTTCCGCTGACGCCTCCGAACCAGGATGCGATGGCACCTAACACGAGGGCTAGGAAGCCAAGGATGGCGCCGGCAGAGACGGCGGAAGCCGTCGCCTCGGCAGCCGCAAGTGCCTTTTGCTTGGCGGCCGCGACGTTTTCTCGATAGGCCTTTTCGTATTGGTCGACCTGCGTACGTGCTTGATCGACGGGGATATTTTGAGCCTTTGCAACAGCATCCGCGGCTCGCACCCGCGCATCTTCAGCCGTTGCTTCGTCACCTGCCATAAGAGCTTGGACGGCGGAGACCGCGGCATCCTGTAGGGCTTTTGGATCATTGCCCGTCGTTCCGCGAACTTGCTGTTCGATCCCGGCCATGGGATTGGCGGAATTGGCAAGCGCTGGGGCTGCCGTTGTGGCCGCGGTTGCAGCTGCTTCTCCGGCGCCGCCAATAACGCTCGATAATCCGCTAAAGGCGCCGCCAACCAACGCGCCGACGGAAGTCGTCAACAAATAGAGCACGACGAGTGTGGTCACAGCCCAGGCCGTCAAGCCGTGGTAACCGCCCGTTGAGTGGCTCGGTCGGCCAGAAAGTCGACTGGCGATGTATCCGCCGACAAACGATGCGACAATGCCGGCGATGACAAACCACACGCCGCCCATGATCGAAAATGTGCTTGCATCAGGATTGTCGGACGTTGTGGGGTCAAGAACTGCCGCCCCTATACCGACGCCCAGCAAGTTCAATAAGAACTGCACGGCCAAGGCAAGCGCTACACCTGCGAGAATAGATCCCCATGAGATCTTGTTGAAAAACATTGTAGCCGACGGGTCACCGCTGGCGCCTGGGTGGATTGAGACAGGATCGGTCATTGCTTTTTCCTTTGATCCACGGAGCTTGAGTAAGTGCTTAAACTCCATCTCCCAACGCTTGTTCCGTTCCTTCCGGCTTCAACCCAAATCGATCATGACGGGGCAGTGCGCTCAAAAATGGGGAACGTTGAAGTGAGCACGGAGTTCTGATGTGGCGTATCCGGTCTCCAAGAAAGCAGAGCACCATGATAGACCCTCCAAATCATCCGCCTGGGACCCTTGAGCGAAAGGTCGAGCTTGAGCAAGTAGTCGACTATGCGCTCCAAGTATTGGTCGAGGAGGCGTGTCTTTCAGGGTGGACGCGCGCCGAATTCCTGACCGCTGTATTAGATGCTGCGGGCGCCAGGCTCAGCGCATTAGAGGAAGATGTTAATTTCACGCCTGACGAAGCGGAAGTGTCGCGCTCGACCTATCCGACGGACTGAAGCTAGACATCTCAACCGCAGGCCCGCGGGTCGAAGAAACCTACGTTCCCTTCCTGGGAACAAAGACGCATTCTCATCGTTGATGGTTGTTTCCACCAAGACAAGAAGGCTCGGCTAGGCCAGTTAATGGAAGCTCCACCCTTAGAGAGAAAACTAGCGGCCATCCTCGCCGCCGACGTTGAGGGATATTCCCGCCTCATGAATGCGGACGAAGAGCAGACGCTAGCGACCTTGAGTTCGCATCGGACCTTCGTCGATGGCATCATTGAACAAGCACATGGGCAAATCTTCGGGACCGCCGGTGACAGCGTGTTGGCAGAATTTCCTTCGATCGTTCATGCCTTCCATGCGGCTGTGACAATTCAGCAGACACTGTGGCGTGCCAATTTGGTGCTGGCAGAGGAACGGAAGATGCAGTTCCGTATCGGGATTAATGTCGGAGATGTTCTGGTAAAGGACGGCGATATCTTCGGAGACGGGGTCAACATCGCCGCCCGACTCCAGGCGCTTGCGGATGTTGGCGGCATTTGCGTCACGCGAGGGGTGCGTGATCACATGCGTGATCGCGTTGAGATGACATTCGAAGATCTCGGAGAGCATCAGGTGAAGAACATTGCCCGGCCGCTGCGGGTATTCCGGGTCTTGTTCGACCCTCGCGCAGAGCCAAGCCTCGAGGCGGAGTTATCGTCTTCAGTAGGGCCCAAACAGTCCTCTTCCCTCAGTCAGTCACCATCAAGCGACTTCAGAAGTGACGCCGAGCGCGTGGAACTGGCTTTCTGGGAGTCGGTACAGGAAAGCGATCAAGCCGCAGAGTACCTTCTCTATCTGCAGCGGTTTCCCGATGGCCAATTCGTAGATTGGCGGCCGCCCGGATCGAGCAGGGGCGCTCTGACGATGAAGATCCGAGTATCGAAGTTTCGTTCTGGGAAACGGTGCGAGACAAGGACAGCGCGGAAATGATTGAAGCCTACCTGTCGAAATATCCACAGGGACAGTTCGTCGACCTCGCCAATATCCTGCTTGCAGACATTCGCGCGAATAAAAATCTGTAATCAGCCTTTCCGGTGACTTGGCATTTCGAAACGGGATGGCCCATGTTCGACAACTTTTCACTTGAAATGATCCCCGTGTCCCAAGGCAAGTTGCGCGTAAGCCATGGCGGCTCTGGGCCACCCTTGCTGTTACTTCATGGTCATCCCCGTACGCATGCAACCTGGTGGCAGGTCGCAAACAGGCTTGCATCACAATTTACGGTGGTTTATCCAGATTTGCGCGGGTTTGGCCAATCGTTTCTCCCTGTCGACACATGTGATCATGCCCAGTCGTCGAAGCGAGCCAAAGCGCAGGACTGCGTAGAGCTCATGGAAATCCTGGGTCACCGCCGCTTTTCTGTCGCGGGCCATGATCGCGGCAGCTACGTCGCCTTCCGTGCCGCCATGGACCACCCCGATCGGATCGATCGACTGATTGTCATGGACGGCGTTCCTATACTCGAGGCGCTGGAGCGCGCCGACGAAAAGTTTGCTCGCCTTTGGTGGCATTGGTTCTTCTTCGGGGTGCCCGAAAAGCCGGAGCGCACCATCATTGCCGACCCCGATGCGTGGTATGGTGGATCGCCAAAATTCATGGGCGAGGAGGCATTTAAGGACTATCGCGATGCGACACGCGATGCTGCGGTCATTCACACCATGATTGAGGACTACCGAGCGGGCCTTGGCATTGATAGAGCTCACGACCTGGCCGACAGACACGCCGGGAAAACCGTTCAATGCCCGACGCTCCTCCTGTGGTCGAAGCATGACGACCTGGAAGAGCTCTACGGAGATCCACTATCCGTTTGGCGTGCGTGGTCGCCCGGCATAGTCGGCCGACGCATCGACAGCGGCCACCATATGGCGGAGGAGGCCCCGGGCGAAGTGGCGGCTGCCCTTGCAGAGTTTCTCAGCACGTCTCTGTCAGGGGTAAATCCGAAATGCGTATGTCATGCCAAAGTGGCGAGACTTACCGATAAGACTTAGCGGCATCGAAACGCCGGTCATGCGATATGCGACTGGAAGGCGTTCGTCATGGCCAGGGACAAACTCTTGGTGTTGGGGAAGAAATCAGATGCGCTGCAAGTGAACCCGCAATCAGGACTCGGGCCTGCCAACGGATTGGAACATCTAATTGTTCCATAACGTATGTTACGCAACTAAGCCATTGGTTTTACACGGTTAGTCACACTGACCTCGCCTCAATCCCAGGCGCTGTAAACACCTACGGCCGGCAGGACAGCACTACAGAGAAGGTCAGTGTCACTGGCGCTGCAGCGTCGTTAGTCCTGTGGATTTGGCATCGACAGCGGACGGGAAAGGCGGACAGGTCGTTGTCGCTTTTAACACCGCATCTACTTTGACTGGCGCCAAAAACAGCGACCGTCTCCAATCGCGGAACATATACGCGGATCGATAATTGGACCGCCTTAAGCGAGGCGGAGATATGCCGAAACTCGTCAGATTCGTGCTCATTCACATGTCCTACGGCGCGTTCCTGGGGATCGCCACAGCAATCGCCGTGATCGCGATCAGGCCCGAGGCATTCGGCCATGTCGATGGAATAGAACATATCGCCCTGGTGCTGCAGTTACATGCCTTCATTACGAGCTTTTCACTTGGAAGCCTTGCGACCGCGCTCGCTCTACTCCACGAGCCTTGATCAGCCGGCCAATCTGGCAAGGCGCGCAACCTGAGACCGAGATGCCATTAAAAGTGGATTAAGCCCGCAAACTCCCAGTTACCTCCTTTATCATGCCTCGCCCAATGGCGCCGGGGGTGTTTCCTCCCCTCCAGGATGTTTTCTCGGTCGAGTTGTCGATGTGCGGAACCAAACCACGATTGGCCGGTTGGAAAGCGAGGCCAAGGTCGGCCGATTAGGGAAGAGGTAGATCGATGAGACGCACACTTGTAATTGTTACGGCAGTCCTATGCATGGGTTCGCCAGCACTGGCTCAGACCACACCTTCTACCGACGGCGAAACCCCGGCCGTCGCGACACCCGATACCAGCAACCCAACCGCCCCCGTTGCCGGCGCCAATAGTTTCACCGAAGCGCAGGCCAAGGAGCGGATCGAAGCTGCCGGCTTCTCCAATGTCACCGCTCTCAAGCTCGACGACCAAGGCGTCTGGCAGGCGACCGCGATGAAAGACGGCAAGTCGGCGACCGTAGCCCTCGACTATCAGGGCAACGTGACCGCGAAGTAACCAGCACTGGAGGCATGATATGCGAACTGTAACTGGACTTTTCGATAACTATGACGACGCCACGAACGCGGTGGCGCAGTTGGAGGCCGCCGGCGTGCCCTCCACAGACATCAGCATCATCGCCAACAATGCCGACAATCGCTATTCGGATCGCTATTCCGATGGAGATTCGAACGCGGGTGAAGGCGCCGGAGCGGGCGCGGGCCTTGGTGCGGCCGGCGGCGGCGCGCTTGGTCTGCTGACCGGGCTCGGGCTTATGGCTATCCCGGGCGTCGGTCCGGTGGTGGCGGCTGGGTGGTTGGCAACCACTGCGGCTGGAGCAGCTGCGGGCGCGGTTGCCGGCGGGGCCGTTGGGGGCATCATTGGCGCCATGACCGAGTCCGGTGTCAGCGAAGAGGACGCCCATCTTTACGCCGAGGGTGTTCGTCGGGGCGGAAGCGTCGTGACCGCTCGTGTGGATGAAGGATTGGTCGACGAAGCCGAGGTTATTCTGCGCAACAACTCGGTTGATCCTATCGGGCGCCGGCAGGCCTACGCGGATACCGGCTGGCGTCGGTTCGACGATCAGGCGAATGCTTATACCTCAACGGAAATCGAGGACGAGCGTCGCCGATACGATCGCACCCTGTGAATGTCACGCGGATTATCCCCGCTTGATTACTGCTCGCAGGCGCTGCCCAGCGGCGCCTGCAAAGAAATTGGGGTGAGGCACTCCGCGGATTCGGGGCCTCGCGGAGGAGTATCCGAAAATGCAACAGAAGGGATTAAGGGTCAGCTTTTGACGTTTTGAGGCGTGCTGGCGTCCCATGTATTCTCTGCACGGAGGACGACGTTGAAGAATATGGAGGAAGCCAATGAAGGAAATCCATACACGTGCGCCCACATTGGAAGACTACGCCATGATGCGAAGGGTTCACGACCGGGCATGTAAGGCAGCTGGGATTGAGTGGCACGGAGCGCGCGGTCAGCAACTTGCTAAGTTCATCGCCGAAGAATTTGCCATGGGAAATCGCGACGAGGAATCTCTTTCGGAATTTGCGGTATGGCTTGTTCGTCGGCGAAAAGCTTCAGCGGTTTTGACCGACTATCGCGTCGACATCTCCGTTTATGTCCTGCACTGAACTCACCGCCGCCGCTGCCTTGCCTTCCCGCGCGAAAGTACTCGAATGAGCGAATTGGACTCGCCCGCCGGCTCCTGCGCTAGAGCCAGTCGGTTTCGGCTCCTTGGCCGGGAACATTAAGCGCACCCTCGCATTTCCCTTGCTGATCCCCGAGTCCGCTGTGATGAAAGAGGGCGTTCATGCAACATCTATCAGCCGACAAGTTAGCGTGTGTTGAAGATCAGGTGGTGGACCTTATCCCAGCGTTAAAGGCTTTCGCGCGCACCTTCGTTTCCTCGGCCCATGAAGGCGATGATTTGGTGCAGGAAACTCTCGTTAGAGCACTGCGGAGCATACACCGCTTCGAGCCGGGTACCAATCTGAAGTCGTGGCTATTCACGATCATGCACAATGCCTTTCGAACTCAGTACAAATTGCGCAAGCGCGAAGCGCCTGGTGTCATTGATTGCGCCGACATGCCCATCCCGATGGAGCCTTCCCAGGAGTGGAAAATTCTTAACAAGGATCTGCGTAATGCTCTGGCCTCACTATCCCCCGAGCACCGTGATGTTCTTATCCTCGTGGCGGGATATGGGCTGAGTTACAAGGAAGCCTCGGACGTATGCGGTTGCGCCATTGGCACGATCAAAAGTCGTCTCAATCGGGCCCGTGACGAACTCGCTCTCCAAATGCATGGAAACCCACTTCTCTAAGCTCGCTCCGAGCACGGTACGAGGCCCGCACGACGAAGGTAGGCCCGAATGGCCTCAGACTGGCGCGAGGCTAGAGCCGGGTTGGCGTGTCGTCGAGCGAGTTGCACGTAGCAGATGCATAGCGCTACTGGCGTGCTAATTTGGACCGAACGGGCTTTGTGCAAAAACAGCGAGCATGATTTGATGCAGCCAGGCATCTAGTGGCTGTCCCTCGATCCTGCCAGAGACTTCGGCGATAGCTTTTTCAAGTGTCCGCTCGACCAACGCGTCGGCCGCGAGGGAGTTGGGCAACAACAACCGCGCTCTGAGGCGAAGGGCCGGCACCAGCTGAAGCACACATTCCTCTGGTGCGTCCCGCCTCATGGGAGTGAGAGCAGAAAGGCTCTTCAAGCGACGCCTCCCTTGACCCTAGCCAAGGTTCGCTCGACCGAGGGTAAGGGGCCGACCACTGTCGCTCCGGCACTCTCGAGCCAGGATGCAATGGCATCAGCGAGCAAAAACTCATCTTCAGCAATCAAGACGCGTATGGGGTGGCGGTCTGGCATAGCGGGACTTTCATTGTCCGAGAGCGCAAAGCTTAATGCCTTCTGGCGCGACTTGCCTTCTTGATGTCAGTGTTGACCGAGCGCGCGTCGAGCGCTTTCTGTAAACGGTTCGCTAGGACCAACAGCGCATCAGGTGTATCTTCGACCAGCATATTCGTGACGCTATGTGTTTCGCTTTCGAGGGAACTGGCGGACGACAACTCACGATTCCTATCGCCTTTCTTTTGTGATGCCATGCCAATCGCCCATGCTTTGCAACCGTGTTTCCGGCGCTCTTACCCACAATACGGCTTCGCACTTGCCAAGCCAAGCAAACATTTAACGCGATAGGTTCACCGAGTCTGCGAGGCGAATTACCTCGGTCTCGACATCGTGTTTTTTAGCTCCGTTGCGAGCAACGAAAGAAATTCGGTCGGTTGAAGACGCTTCCTTAGCGCTCACCTTCAGGGTGCAGTTCAGCGCGATAGCTTTGAGTGGCATCGATTTACTCTCTGCTTCAAGCTCCCTCAACCGCGCGCAAAAAGAGTTCCCTCCATGCCCGATGAGCCCCGCGTACAATGAAGATTTATTTTCGTGCCAGCGAAAACCACGGAACCCTATTGCCGAAAGTATGTTGGATGGTCTGCATGGAGAGGCAAGAAATATGCTCAAGCAGATCGATGAAAACAAGGTCATTAAGGATCGCGGGCAGACGGTGCACGTGAAGCGTCACATGTTGGCTGTGCTTAGCGCCTTTTCCCAACGCAACGAACTTGAGTTGAATGTTCGATCCAATCGGCAGACACTCCGATGAACGAGACAGATGGTAAGCACCGGCTCGATGCGACCGGCAGGCGAGAGGTCCGGATCTGTTCGGGCGGCGAGCATACTCTGGATATGATTCACGCCGTGCATTACGATTTGGAGGAGTTTATCCGGACCTACCATCTGGCTCCGATGGAGGGCCGAAGGATTTTTCTTGTCCACGGGCCACGGCGTGACGATCTCGATCAACACATGCGACTTTTTCGCTGAACCAACCTCACCATCTACTTTGACAGTCGGTCGTAGCCCGGCGCATCTGGTTTCAATCTATCGATCGCGTGCTGTTGTCGGGTGTCGCCGGCAAAGGCTCTCGTTCTATCTTTGGGTCCTAGGACGACGGTGGCTTGACGGGTTGGAGGTCTGGAAATCGCGAAGAGTGTCATGATTCGCGCAGTTGGGGTCGAGGCCTGTTTTCAACGGACATCGAAACAGAAGCTCCAGCAATGGGTTTTAAGGTCTCACGTAGTCGGTTCTCCGAATGACAAGCTTGAGAAGGTGATCGAGCGTCCGGCCTCGGGCGAGAGACGAGACGATCACCATCATGGAAGGAACAATCTTGGAAAAGGTGGCCACAGCCTGGAGTTCAAGGTTCGTCGGAAAGCGGGTACTTGTCGTCGAGGACGAGTTTTTGCTGGCGGAGGAAACTCGCCTGAAACTTGAGGAGATGGGCGCCACGGTGGTTGGACCCACCGCCCGCGTCGAACACGCGATTTCGCTCATCGCCAGGCAAGCCATCGACGCGGCCATTCTCGATATTCAGCTGGATGGCAACGACGTTTTCCCGGTGGCTGAAAGCCTCAAACAACGAGGCATTCCTTTCGTATTCGCGAGCGCATTTGGGCCCTTTGTAATCCCAGAGCGTTTCAGGGGCTATGTTTTGTGCGACAAGCCCTTCGAGTTGGAAAACATCGCGCGCGGATTGTTTGGCCCTGTGTGCAGGGACCACTGACCTGAGTGCGGCAGCGCTGATCAATAGCTTGCGCTATAGCAAGCCTCGAAACCATACGATGTTTCGTCGGGCGGCAAGTAGAATGTCGTAGACGACGTTGTCGACTCACGTCGCGACCTTCGCCGCCCGCGATCGGTTCGCCGTACCACCGGGCAGATTTGCAATAGGTTAACACGGCACCCAAACCTTATATCCCTTGTGTTTCTTGATTTTAATCGAGTTAGAAACCTCCCCGGTCGAGTGAATTCGCGCCGGCGCACGCGATGATATCATCTCGGCGGAAGGGCCGTAGACAACAACGTGCATGTCGTGGACCGGTTCTTGAGCTTTGCCGTCGGGTGTAACGCGGAGTGATTGCCGGACTGGTGCATGCCGTCATTCCCGCACCTCGAGGTCAGGTGAATCCCATAAACACAATCCACGCAACCGTCTCCTTCCTATTTCGCCGATCAGGACGCTGCCGCAATGCCATAAGAGGAGCGGGACGTCCGAGCTCGGTGTGCGATCCGAAGCAGCACGAAGGCGCTTGCCGCCATCGCGCAACCGAAATCGGTCGCGGGTTTAGAGGGAGCCCTCTGCCCTTGGAAGGAAAGCTGCGAGAGGCCGCCGGAGAGGATAGAACGCCCGAGAGATTGACCCGCAGCACGATCAGCGGTGCCACCAGTGCAAAGCCGACTGTGATTGCGGGCAGACGACGCAACCGCACGGCGTCGAATACTCAGCGGAAAACCGTCGAGGACGGGTCTCAATCGCTAGCCCCCGCAAGGCCGGATACTCCGCGATCAAGACGTGAAAGTCCTCTCCACGGAGTATTTCCCCGGGATGTTCCGTCACGTCGCATCAACGGGAACCTTAATCGTCGAACCATGTTTGGGTAGAGGATCAATGATGGAGATTGTCATGCAGCATCTAGAGACGACGGTCGCCCGGGAGGCAGGAACGGCCACGGTCACATTTATCGGCGAAGGTGGCGAATGCGTGGAGGTCACATTGCAAGATACGGATCAGGAATCCGATGAAAGGCAATTAATCGCGCGCGCTAAGGCCACGATGATCCACTTGACCGCATTCGGAACCCGCGACGGCGGCGGTAGCGTTAACGCATACGATGCCCTCAGCAACGGCAATCTCGATCTCGGCGCCCCCTTAATGGAAGAGCCTAGCCCACCGCCCGCCAATGAGAAACCCGTCAATGAATGATCGGCTCCAAAGCTGCTGCGTCGAAGATTTAGACGCGCTCGCGTTACAGTCTCTAATGCTAACCACCGTCACTCGCACGGAGCCGCAGGGGTCTCGCCATGCCACTCTTTTACTTTAGGACGACCGATCAGGAAGGTTTCAGCGCGGAGGACCGTGGCTTCGAGTTCGAGGATGAGCATGCCGCGCTTCTAGAGGCTAAAGTTGCTCTTGCTGAGATGGCCGCCGATGGCCTTCCACAAGAGCCCGTTTCAATGATCGGCGTTCAGGTCCTCAACGAAGACCGTGTCCTATTGGTCGAAATGAGGCTTGTATTTGAGACAATACCCCACTCTGCCGGTCCGTCGCTTTCGTGAGTCGTCCGTTCAGGCCCGACCGGACGCACGTAAAGCACCGGTCACGGCGCTGGCAGGTTTCAATTGTTCCGAACGGCACTGGGTCCGGCTTCTCCTGAAAGGGTTGTGCGAATGGAACCAAACGTCTTGCAACAGGTTGGGTCATGACGTTCAAAAAGGAGATAACCCATGCGCCTCTTGTCAGCCGCCCTCTTCGCGCTTTCGCTGCCGATAGCCCTTCCGGCTTTTGCTCAATCGACCACGACTGTTGTCCTGCCAGGGGAAGTTCGTACCTACGTTCTTCAACAACAGACACCGTCCGTCGTCTACGACGGGGAGGTCGTGGTAGGCCAGCCGTTGCCAGGCTCCGTTAAACTCTATCGTGTCCCGGACCAGGATTATAGCTACACGATACTGAACGACCGCAGGGTCATCATAGACCCCCGCACGCATGCGGTTATCGAGGTGTTGGAATAGCGCCCGCTTTCGCAAGGCATAGCGAGGTGGCAATGCTGGATTTGGGGGTTGGTTCGCCGATCCTCATTCCTACCGATGGCGGGGGTCCGGTGAGCGGCGATAGTGGCGGCAGTCGTGTCCACTAAGGGAAGAGTGAATTTCACTAGAGGAACACCACCCTCCTAATGAAGTGACGCTGATGAAAGCCCTGAGAGACAACGGCCTAACTATTGTGCTGATTATCGCCACACTCGCGACTTTGCTCGGAATGGTATTTACAGGCCAATCGACCTATAACGATGAATTGGTAGGCCAAGGAAAAGTCGCCGTATCGCTCTTCGAATATCTGGGGACTGGCCATTTCCTCTCAGCCTTGTTCGAAAACTGGGAGAGCGAGTTTCTGCAAATGTCAGCCTATGTGGTCCTGACGGCCTTCCTGTTCCAACGAGGATCAGCCGAGTCCAAAGATCCCGACCAGCCCGAGAAAGACGACACACTACCGCGTAACGTCGACGCCCCCCTTCCTGTAAGGATCGGCGGCCTAACGAAACAGGTTTACTCCTACTCTCTGGGTCTGACGCTTTTTGCGCTGTTCGTCCTTAGTTTTATCATGCATTTACGAGGTAGCGCCGCAGCACGAGCTCACGAAGCTCTTATCCATGGCCAGCACGTGCCCGATCTATTCGAGCATTTAGGAAGCGCGGACTTCTGGTTCGAGTCTTTTCAGAACTGGCAATCCGAGTTTTTGTCGACAGCCGTCATCATCGTTCTTTCAATCTTCCTCCGCTTTCGCGGGTCTCCTGAGTCGAAACGGGTTGGCGCGCCTCACTCACAGACCGGGACGGAAGGGTAACGCTTGGCTTCGCAGGCTGTTGCGGCGCAAAAACACGCCCTACCAATAGGTGGCAAAGGAACCGTATCTGGCCCAGATTCTACTTCCGAATTCAAAATCGAAGCGGAGCTGACTTGGACCTGAGATGCTCGACGCGGTCCAGCGCCGGCGACTTGACGGTGGTGGCGGAGTGACGTCTATACGCCCCGACTGAGGGCATCTGGAAAAGTAAGACCAGGACCTCGGACCACTCTGGCGGCGAGCACATCGCGAGAAGCTGGAACGGGGTTTTTGTCCAAGGTGAGATTGTCATTCGCTCGTTGACGGGTCGTCAAAACCCTGGACGCTGAAGTAGCGCGAGGTCGCTTCTGTACGGTTGCGTACTTTGAGCTTCCTGAAGATGTTACGCGTGTGAACTTTGACAGTGTTTTCAGACAAGGTGAGCGTCCAAGCTATGACCTTGTTTGGCGTGCCGGTGCAGATCAGATCAAAGATTTGCACTTCCCGCGTTGTCAGCCCAACCATCTTAAGTGCCGCTAACCTCGGCTCCCCGATTGCGATGGCTCTCGCGGGGCGGCTTGAGAGTTGGTCCGTGGCTACGTCCGGTGCTAAACGCCCCAGCAGCGAGGATGGGAAATGCTCTCCCCCCTTTATTAGGAGTTGCACGGCTGAGAGCCATACATCGAGTCGCAGGCTTAATGGAAGGACGCCACGAATTAATTGCTCAGCGACGATCGCCTTGATCGACGCTCCGAATTCGTCTGCATGCTTCGCCACCAAGCCAATGGCGGCCCCTGGATATGCACTGTGGAGCCCACGGAGTATGGTCCGGAGATCGTCTTGGACGATCCGGAATATCAATATCAGATCAACGCGGACGTGTTCGCTAATCACAAGCACGGCAGGTTTATCGTGTACGACAATATTATATTCGATGAATTTACTTCGTATTGCGTGGATCAGGCTCTCCGAGAGCAAATCGACGTTGGCAAGCACCACGATTGTTTTTCTCGATATCTCGAGTGGCAACTCTTCGCGCTGATCCATTTCAAACTTTCGTCAAGACGGCCCCTGCGACGACCGTGCTCTTACGGTCGCTCCATCAGAAAATGCGATCCCGATTTCGCCAAACCCGCGACTGCGCAGACGGTTCCGTCCAGACCGGTATTTGCCGATCACGTACAAAGAGCTTGCCTTCGGGCGGTTCGAC
Organism: Ensifer sp.; assembly: GCF_031989085.1. Taxonomy (NCBI): domain Bacteria; kingdom Pseudomonadati; phylum Pseudomonadota; class Alphaproteobacteria; order Hyphomicrobiales; family Rhizobiaceae; genus Ensifer; species Ensifer sp. The sequence continues at coordinate 16,248 of NZ_DALZXU010000010.1, read as the reverse complement.
GCGAGCAAGACAGCCGCGATGGCTTTCCCGCTGAGCCACTCCCGGAGACTACCGCCGATCGGGCCAAGATCGAACGTAGTTTGCGGAACCTTTTTTATTTTTGCGGATTTGGCCGCCAAACTGGGATCGCGGCGATTGCCTAGCTGCCACCGAGACGTAAGGGGGTGAAGATGGACTACGAGAAGATAGGTCGAGCTCGGATGATGGTTCGGCTTCCAAGCCACCGAATACCGTTTGCCGAGCAAAAAACGACGGCATTGCGCGACTTGTTCGAGAACTATGGACGCGCGCTGGTCAAACGCGACGAGCTGCGCGCCCAAAGTGGCCCGCTTGGATTAATAGCTCACTACGAAGAGTTGTGCCAATTGCTGGAGGACAAAGCTGTGAAACTGATCTCCCGCCCGCGTCTTATTCGATGAAAGGTCGAGGTGTCGCAGATGAGATATGACTGGAGTGGAAGACGTTGGTCCCGGGTGAAGCATATGGCGAGGTACGGGACCGCCGTGGCCCTGGCAGTCCTTTTGGTCGTAGTCGCGAGCCAGGTTGTGACGAATGAAGGTTAAGGAAGGTGGTCCGTCCGCTCGCGCGTCCCGGGCAGTATGACAACATGGCTTCGGCCATTGCGCGTGGGCTGCCGAGGTAGTGATAGGAGAGCTGCCAGGGTGTACGGCGAGGATCGGGAAAGGGCCATCACTACCGAAAACCGATGACCTGCTGTCGAATACCGAGGAACATTTCCCCTGTCTTGTAGTTTGATCGGCAGTGCAACTAGGGAGACCTGGTGCCGATATAACGTCATTAGCGAGGCAGATTATGACATATGTTTCATCCCCTAAGACTCGGGAAGGGACAGCGGAGCGCGTTGCCGATTGCTACCAATGCGTTTCATCCACTCTCTCAACTCACGAACCGTTTAACGCTCGGCCAGAGACGGTGAACGACTTGGTTGCTGCCGCGGTGGAGGCCGGCTGGAATGAGGATGAGATACGCGCGGCTTTAGCTGATATTCGATCTGACAATTCCGTCACCAGCGAGAGCTCAGGGAGTCGCGAAAGTAGCTTAGAGCCTGACCAACCCTCGTCACCCGATGTTCTTCTGCAAGCGCGACCGCTGGGGTCCCCGTCCCCTGGCGAAGAGTCGGCAAAGGGATTGCGAGAAAGCGCCGAAACAGAAGAGCGCCGGATCGAACGCCAGAAAGGGAGCCCCCTTGCCAAGGGAGAAGAACGGTTCGAGGAGCGATCGAGGAGCTCTGACGGCAGAAGCGCAGGAGAGAAACAAAATCCTGCAGGCTGAAGACCCTGCTTTCAGCCCTCGTTCTTCAATGAGTTGGACAGAGCATCAGCGGCTTGCCGACTGAGCTCAAGGCCGCCGCTGCCGACAATGCGGCATACGCATGGAGGCATTGACGTTTATCATGACGTCGCCACGTCGGTGTCGGGAAATGAAAATGGGATTGGGCCCTCGCAGAACGTCTGCCGAGGGCACCGAAATCTTTCCGCACTAGAGAGGTAAAGAACGAAACCCACACCAGGTGGGTGTCGTTCACATTCTCAATCCCAGTCCCTTTGTCAACGCGCGCGTGAGCTCGTAGTTGCGCTTCAACTCGGCCCGATGCGCCCGGTCGACGAGACGTGCAACCTCCGTGATGCGATCTAGTCGAGTAGAGAGCTCCGGCCCTAATCGCGTGTTTTCCATCTTGAGATCGCGCGCATCGGCGCTGCCAAAGCGTTGCTCAAGCGCTTGGGCTATTTTCTTGGCCTCTTCCAGCACCTGCTTGCCTTCCACCGTCGCGGAGAGTTGTTCGAGGAATTTTGGCTTTTCCAACTGTGGTAGCAGATCGAGCTGCTTCAGAATGGCCTCACTGCGCTGCGTCAGCCCCGGCACCTCAACCACATCCCGCTTCTCGCGGTTCCAGGTCTCCGACTGGCACTCGGCGACAAGCCGGCGCTCCCAAGTTTGAGCAGCCGATGCGACGTGATTGCTGAGCGCCTTGGCATAGTGGCGTGCGGCCTTGCGCTCCGTGTTGTCGCCCAGAAAGCCGGTCTTGCCGCGCAGTTCTCCAAATTGCTCCGGTCGCTCGGCAACGAAAGCTCCTAGCGCTTGGGCCGCAATGGCGTTGTCGACGATTTCGATGTCGAGCTTGCCGGCAACGTCATCCGGATCGGCATAGACCTTCCAGCCAATAGATCGCACCGCTTCCATCGCTCGCTCGAAGACAGGCCTTGCCTTCTCCCGCGCCACCTCCTCGACGCTGCGGGAATAGTGCATAATCGCCGGCACAAGCAGCTCGACTTTCTCAGCATGCGTCTCAACAGTCCACCCGCTCTGATGCGCGTTGATCAACGGCTCATGACTGTCCGCAGTGCGACCAAGAGCATTGCTGTCGGCAGCAATGGTCCGGTCTGGAGCCTGTGCCGGCGAGCGATTGACGGCAATCTCGCTGTGAACACCAAGCTCCTCTGCGAGCCCCCGCCGGGCGGCAAATATGCCGGTGTAGTCGAGCGTCGTTTCCTTCGTGCCCGATCGGCTCATGCTGGCACTGAGCACGTTCACATCCTTGAGTTCATCGCGACCAGCATAAAGCTGCACATGATCGCGATGGCGCGTCATCGCCACATAGGTGAGATGTCGATCCATGGTGGTGGACGCCATGACAAAGGCCCGATCGACTGTCGCGCCTTGAGACTTATGGATGGTGGTCGCATAGCCATGATCAAAGCTTTGGTAACTGGTAACGGGTATGGAGACCGCACGAGTCTTGTCCGGCCCACCGCCGTCGAGACGAATCTGTAGCGCGTCGGGCTCGACGGCCTCAACCGTCCCCAGCATGCCGTTTTTCACACCAAGATCCCGGTCGTTTTGGAGAAGCACGATCCGGTCGCCGGTTGCAAAGGACCGCTTGCCGTCATTTGTCTGATAGACAATTTCGCGACCCAGCGTGCCCTGCTCGCCCTCACTACGCGCCAGCCAACCTCGCTCCTGAAGCGATGCTCGAATATCGGCATTGATCGCCCGAACGTCGACGCGCCGATGCGCCAACGCGAGCCGCGAGCCGGACGAGTGTTCTTCCAGATCGGCGACGTAATCGCGAACCAAAGCGGTCCGAGCCTCATCCCTGTTGCCGCAGAATTCTACCGCGCCGCGCTCGGCGTAGATTGCCAACGCCTCCCCAGTCCGATGGGTCGCAAACGCGATCGACGCCTCTCGCTGCCAGACTTCATTTTGTCTGCGGATTTCTGAAAGCTCGACAGCGCCGACAAGCTCGGCAATCGCGCGGAACGGCGAGCCCGCCCCAATTGCCTGCAACTGCTCGTGATCACCAACCAGCACGAGCTTCGCGCCACGTACTTCCACCTCGTTGACGAACTTCGCAAGCTGCCGGCTTCCGACCATGCCAGCCTCGTCCATGACCAGAATATCGCCCTTGCCAAGCGCGCCCCTACCCGCCTGCCAACCGTATTCCCACGACGCCAACGTGCGCGCAGCGATGCCGGAGGATTCCTCCAGGCCTTCCGCCGCCTTGCCGGCAAGCGCTGCGCCATGAACCCTATACCCCTGCCGCTCCCAGGCATCGCGCGCAGCCGCAAGCATGGTGGACTTGCCGGCGCCGGCAAAACCAATCACCGCCGCGATCTGCGCCGGCCCGGTGATGTAATCGACCGCTACACGCTGCTCCTCGCTCAACCCCGACCGCTCGATCGCCTCCTCTCGATCGGTGAGCAACATCTCGCCGCGTTCAAACCTTCCAGAGATTGATGCCGCGGCTCTTGCCCTGATCGCATCGTCCTGGACATGCAGTGCCTGATCGACGTGCTGGCGATCAACGCTGTGACGGAATGATTGGCCCATGCGCTCAGCGCTCGCGGCCATGGCGCCCTCGACCTCCACCATTTCGCGCGTCGAATACCGCGCTAACTCTGTCGCATTTTCCGGCTTCAGTTCGACCAATGCCGCCGAAGCCATGACCGCAGCAAAGGCATTGCGAAATCCGTCGACATCATCGATGTAGCGATGCAAAGCGCGTGCGATATCATGGCGATCAAACACACTCTTTTCGCCGGTGATGATCGAAAGAACCTGCTCGGGTTTTTTGCGGACCAGCTCGGCATTCGATCGCGCCGCCTTCTCATCGATCCGCGCCCGCGACACGGCCAGGCCACGCCGGTCCATCTGCGAGGCATGCACACCCATATGCTCCGTCGGCTCGATCTCGAGCCCACGTTCCAGATGCGAGCGGTGGTCTACCCGAACATCCAGACCGAGTCGCGCCAGGTGCCTATTTGTTTGGTGTTCCCAGAGTTGCCGGATATCGCGAAGCTGCATATGCGAAGTCGGCTGATCGTTGTTCAACAGCCATTTGTTTTCGCGCTCGATCAGCGTCTTTTCACCGAGCCCCTGCGCCGTCACCACCCGCGTCGTCATCACCACATGCGCGTGGAAATTTCGGATGTCCGTTTCGCCTTGCGGCTGGTGAATGGAGAAGTCCACCGCAGCGCCGTAGCGGTTTGCCAGATCCCGCGCGAAGTCCCGGGTGAGTGCCAATCGATCGGCCGCACTCATTTCATGCGGAAGGGCAATCTCAAACTCCCGCGCAACGCGAGCATCGTTGCGAACTTCGACGCGCTCAACCGCATTCCACAGCGTCGATCGATCCAACGCCCACGGCGCATTCACTCCTTCGGGAAGAACAATCTCGGAATGCTCAACGCCTTGCTTACGGGTGAAGTCGTGCACAATGCCGTCGCGTTCGTTGACGATCTTCGTCGCGGTGCGATAGGCGATGGCCGCCACCGCGCTTCGGCCACTACTTCTTGCGATCGGCTTCATGCTGCAATGGTAGATGGCCAAGCGACACCCTCCAAAGTCGCACAACCATACCAAGCATTGAGTTGCACAGCAACTCGTAAGTGCGCCCTTCAAAACTTCGTTCGCTGTGCTCCCTGCGTTCGGGATCAACCAAGACTCACGCTCCCCATGCATATTTATGGTTGCGATGAACGGGAACACTGCTACCTTCGCGGAAGGTAATCATTGCGTGAATCTTCAACGGACCGCGAGAATGACGCGCATCCAGATTGCAGGCTGCTCTATCGCAAAGCCATCCGCAACGATGAAAGGATCGACATGGCTCGCAAGTCAATCGAACAACGCATCGCTGAACTGGAAGAACGCAAGAAGACACTGAAAGCGCGGCTCGGAAGAAAGGAGCGCGCCGAAGACACGAGACGCAAGGTCTTGCTCGGCGCCCTCGTCCTCCACCGGCTGGAGCATTCGCGCGATGCTGATTTCACCAGACGTTTACAGGAGTGGCTTCGCCGGGAGCTCCCAGGCTTCCTCATCCGAGACGGAGACAAAGCGTTGTTCGATGATATTCTCCGCCCCTCGCAGTCGCTTGACGGGATGGGTATCGGAAATTCGGAATGACCTTTTCCCGATCCCTCAAATCGATTGCCCGAGCCCCCTTCATCGCGATCGCATGCGCGATCTTCGGCGTCCTGATTTCGGTCCTGCTCGTGCTGGCCAACTTTGTCATTCATCTGATTGGCGGCTTTGAGCCTGGGCCGGTCAGCCAAGTCGTCGATGCCGTCGCCGAGCACCTGCCGCTGGTCTTCGGCGGGCTCGGTTTCCTTGCGGCATTCATGACCGATACGCCCCTTGCCTCTGTATTTGGCTCCGCCCGCTGGGCAAATAAAACGGAGCTGCGAAAGCTCTCATCAGCAGATGACGGGTTGCTGATTGGTCGCGATCCGAGAACAGAAAAGCTGCTGCGTTATGAGGGCCCAGCCCATTTGTTGACCATGGCGCCGACGAGAACCGGCAAGGGTGTTTGCACGCTCATTCCCAATCTGCTGACCGCCGAGCGCTCGGTGATCTGCATCGACCCGAAAGGAGAGAATGTTGGGATCACCGCACGTGCACGCGAGCAGTTCGGCCCCGTCCATAACCTCGATCCCTTCGGTGTGACCGGCAAACGATCCGCGGCCTTCAATCCACTCGACATGCTCGACGCCAACGGCCCCGATGTCGCGGAAGATGCCAACACACTTGCCGATGCTCTCGTGTTCGATGAGCCGGGCATGAGTGGCGATGCGCATTGGAATGAAGAGGCGAAAGCGCTTGTCGCAGGTCTCATCCTCAAGATCGTCGTCGCGGAATCTCCAGGGCGGCGAACGCTCGCAACGCTGCGCGAATATCTCACGCTCGCTCCCGAACGCTTTCTCGGGTTGCTGGCGCGAATGCAGGATATGGATGATGCCGGCGGGCTGATCGCCCGTGCCGCCAATCGTCACCTCGGCAAGTCCGATCGGGAAGCAGCCGGTGTTCTCTCGGCCGCGCAGCGCCACACCCATTTCCTCGACAGCCCGCGCATGACGGCCGTGCTCGGCCGATCGGATTTTCGCTTCTCCGATCTCAGGCGCGACAACGTGACCGTGTTCCTGGTTCTGCCGCCCGATCGGCTCTCGAGCTATTCCAGGTGGCTGCGCTTGCTGATCACCCAAAGCCTCACCGACATGGCGCGCGATAGCACCATTCCCGCCAGGCCTGTGCTCTATCTGCTTGACGAGTTCGCGGCCCTCGGCCACCTCGCACCGATCGAGCGCGCCATGGGACTGATGGCCGGTTATGGTGTCCAACTCTGGCCTATCCTGCAGGATATCCACCAGCTGCGCGCGACCTATGGACGGCGCGCCAGCACGTTCCTGTCGAATGCCGCCGTACTTCAGGTCTTTGGCGTCAACGATATCGAGACCGCCGAGCTTATCGCGCGCACGGTGGGCAAAACGGATGTCAACTACGTCACCAGGTCGTGGTCCGAGGGCAAGAACTCCTCATCCGAACACATCTCGGCTCGAGACCTCATCAATGCCGATGAGATCATGCGACTACCGGAAGGCAGGATGATTTTATTGAGGCAAGGGCAGCGGCCGGCCTGGGTCAAGAAGCTTCGATACTACGACGATCCGGAGTTCAAAGGCGCCTACGATCGGACGTGACTGCCCTCTCCCAACGCGTTGGCTGTCTCTAGGACCGATGTCCTCAACCGTGACATCGCCAGGATCCATTGTTACAGGCTAAAGTCTCAAAGAAGTGATCCGTGGGACAGTTGCATGAGCAAATCGTCGAAACAGAAATTCGGCCCGGTTCCGGCGCGCGAGATCGACCTACTGAAAGCGCAAGCCATTAACGCGCTGCTCACCCGGCCGATTGCAATTCTCCCCTTTCAGCCGGGCGACCCCATCCTGCCATTCGCTCTCGGTCTTTGGATAGAAATCAGGCCACTTCTAAGAGCCGACCTCAGCGTCTCGGCCTTGCGCGGGGCGACCGGAGCCTATCTCCATTCAAAGCGGTATCTGCTGGCAGTCGCACAGCCGGGCTCCGCCCGCCACGACATCAATGGGCTAGCTGTCGATTCTGTATCGGAGAGCGACAGGTTGGCGGCGCAGCAGAAAATTGAAAGCTTCAGAACGCGTGATGAAGCCCGAAACGTACCTGCGCCTGCGGTTTCGAAGGCCGATGCGATCCGGGCGTCGCTGCTCAACCGCAATGGTCCACTCCGCTAAAATTACTGCGATAGCGGCTTTCCGGTCATCCGTGGAGCGCTGTTGGCCAAGGACAAAAATTGGCCGGTGGACCGTTCATCCGACTAAGCCGCCGGGCTTGAGCCGCCAGCAAAAATGAGCGTACCAGGTGCCGGCAGTGTCGCTGCCAAAGCCAATTCGCGCGTGGTTTCGCGGGTTAAAAGCCTCGTCGCGGAGGATCAGCATCGCGACTGCCACCGGCCGGAACCGGGAAGCCGCTCCGCTTGACCGTTACAGAGTGCCCCAATTTAAACAAGGGCTGTTCGGCCCTCGTTCCAATTGAGCGCGCGGTAATATTCGCACGCGCTGAGGACTTGTCCGAAGATCGGCCCGCAGCCCGGCTGCGGGCCGCTTTTTTCCGGCACCTGAATTCGATCCTCATGCCTCGTTCGGGGGATGGCGCGAGTGGCAATGGAAGCGTAGAGACTGGCGGACGGTGGCAGCCGTGGGGATATTCGGTGCAACGATACGAGGCGGCGCACTCGAATATCCCTCGCCCACCTTGCCACTCAGACAGCCGCGGACTCACTTACCTCTTCATCTGAACGTTTGCCGTCCTCTGGCTGCAGACCGTGCAGAAACGTAACGGCCCGTTCGGCGTGGGCCGCCATCTGGAACACAAGTCGCTTGTCGTTTTTCAGAACCTTCAGCCAAGAGGCTATGTAGGCGGCATGATCGTCGCGCGGTTCGATCGCAAGACCGAGATCGGCGGCGAGAAACACACTTCCAAGCTCTGCCACCAGCTCTTCCTTCGCATAGCCCTCGTCACCCCACTTCTCACGGCCGAGATGGCGATCGAGCCGGGTGGGGCTCATGGTCCAATGGATTGCCTCGTGCCCGAGGGTTGTCGCGTGTGCTTCAGCCGAGACAAAAGCTTCGAAGCGCGGCATCTGGATGAAATCACCAACGGGGTGATAGTACGCCTTACTGCCCCCTTGGCGGATGTCGGCGCCAAGGTGGGCGAAGAACCGATCTGCGGTTTCAATGCGCTGATTGCCGGTCTCCGGCAACGCTGACGGCTTGACATAAAAGCGTTCGGGCAAGCCGTCGATCTGATCGGCATTGAAAACACTGTATCCCTTCATGAATGGGATGCGGCGCTCAACCTCCTCGCCCGCATCGTCGGTTTCCTTGCGCTCTATAGTATTGGCGTAGACAACAAGGGTCGACGTCTCGCCCTTGCGCACCTGCGCGCCGAGTTCCGAAGCCTGCTTATAAGTCATCCAATAGGGCGACGAGTAGCCCTGCTCCGTCGCCGTCATCCACAGAAGCACGGTATTGATGCCGCGATAGGCAGCGCCATTGTGCCGAAGCGGGCGAACCGGCATCCCGCCCCCGCCCCAAGGCTGCATCCATGGCCGGGTTCCGGCCACCAGTTGCTCAACGATGCGGTTGGTGATGCGCTCGTAAACGTCACTGGCCGCAATCTTGGTTTCTGCCTTTGCTTTCCTTGTCATTGCCTTGCCCCTTCCCTGATCTCGCGAAGCGGGAGCCGTTCGCTCCTGCTTTCGAGTTCGCGCGGAGCAGCGGGGGATTGGGGTGCAAGCGATCCGCGCGGGGAACCGGCTGCACGAAGCGCAACGTCAGTAAAGCGAAGGAAGCTGGGCGGCGGGCGCTTGCAGGGGCGAAGGGGGCAGCGCCCCCCGCCCATCTCTTCTATGAAAATTCGCATGGCCGTCCAAAGGACTAGTCGGGAACAGGCGGCCCGTTGGGCGATTGACACCAAGCGGCCGGCACCTCCAAAGCCGCCCGCCTCGAACCAACCGTTGCTACGCCGTAACTGAGGTATAGAGTAATTGGTATCGTCGGACTGTTTTTCGGCTCCGGCGACTGGGAGATCATCGCGCTTTCGCCTTTAAGGAGGCCGAGATGACCCTTCACCGCACCGACGCCATCCTGCTGGATCAACTAACAGTTCTGGACACCGTCTTTTGCGAATTACTTCGCTCACGTCGTCTCGGCCGCTCAAGCGACTAGGCGGAGCATCTGGCAGCTCGACTGCTAGCCTTTACCAAGACGTTATCTGAGAAAAAGATGATCTTCGGCAGATGGCCTGAGACCTTTAGTGAACCAGGGAAAAACAACGTCTCCCCCACTAGCCCGCCCGAACCAGCGACCGCCTTATGTAGATGATGTCGTGGCGGGCGGCCATCGGATCTTCGTTGGACCATGCCACACCGAGCCCCATCGGGTGGCGCCTTCGCCGGCATGGCCGATAGTTGCTTTCGAAGATCTCGGGCAATCGTATCCGTGAACCCAGTTCCCACTTCACCAACATAGGCCAACGCGCCGCGAGCAGCAGCCGCGAAATCGCGCCCGGCACAGTTGAAGGCTCAACACCGACGACAACGAAGCTCTCCACTCACTTTGAATGCATTTTAGCTTTAACCAGTCGCCCGTCCGCCCTGAGTGGTAAGGCGCCTTGCGACAATTCCCTCCAGGCCGAACTTACCGGCCTGCTCCAGAATGGCGTTTGCCTCCTCGACCGCCGAGAGCCGCCTGCAACATTTCGAAATCCGTACGCCCGGCTTCGTCGAGCACGACCCCGTCGCCGTCGAGTATCATCGTCGATCAACCGGGCGCGTTCGCAGCCGGCGGAAGGTCGCACTAACTGTCTTCTTCCCTTAAGCGCAGCGTCCATCAGCACGACAGCGGAGCGCCGATACTCTTGAGCCCGTTCCTCGAAACCCACGGCAGCGGCAGTTCTGCCCGCCTCAAGCGCGTCGGCCGTCATCTTCTCCATTAGAACGGCCCGCTCGCCCATTACGCGCAGCGCCATGCGCACTGCCTCATCGACAGAACCCTCCTGCTCGTGAGCCAAGACTTGCGCCGTATAACTGTGCCCTACCTGACAGCGAAATCGAAGGGGCGAGCGCCTGATCTGCGACAGTGTCCGCATCCCGGACAATTCAATGGCGCCGGATCTGCGATCTCGGCAATGAAAGGCGTGTCGGTTGGTCGGCCGAGCGCGATCTTCACTTCCATCGCGACACTGGGCGGCGGCGTCCGGGTCGGCCCTGGTACTTCTTGAGAGAGCCGGATGATGAGAGGTGCCAGCACGATAGTCGATATCACTTGCACGGAGTGCGGTTCGGGGCATCTCGCTTTCGACAGCATCGAGTGGGCTTTGAACGATGGTCACTCCACCGCAGCGTTTGAGGTCCGCTAGCCCCGACGCTCCGTCATTCAGCATGCCTGAAAGGAGGACGCCAATCGCTCCTGGCCCGGCGCTGACACCTGCTGATCGAAACAAAGGGTCGATTGCGGGTCTCGCCATATTCTCGCGAGGCCCGCGACCCAATCGGACTAATCACCCATCCACTATCAGGTGATGGTCGGCAGGAGCCACGTAGATACACCCGTGCTCTAATGGCTCGCTATCGATCGCGGTCCTTGCCGGCAGCGGCCCTCCGCCCTCCAAGATGCCGGCGAGAAGATCTCGATCTCCCGCTCCCACGTGAACCGTGATGAGGACGCAGGCTTTGAGATCTACTGGCAGCGCTCGACAAATTTCCCGGATCACCTGGACAGAGCCCGCAGAGCCACCGATTGCGATAATCTCACGCATAGCGGATTCATCACCTCCATATATGGAGCGCCACGGACGGGCGCAGGCATTATCACCTATTCGCCGGGTGGCGGTGCTTCCAAAAGTTGCAGCACTCGTTCCCTAAGCTCTTCTGGGCTGAAGGGTTTGCTCAAGCGAGGGCGATCACGATGACGTTCTTCCAGCGCCCAGCCACTATAGCCGCTGCAGAAGACGAAAGGGATCTCCCTAGTCGCAAGGATATCTGCGACGGGATATGAGTTACCTCCACGGATGTTGATGTCGAGGATCGCGGCATCGATAGAGCTCTCGGCTGCTAGGCGCATGGCCATATCGAGCCGTGACGCCGGTCCGATAATCTGGGCCCCAAGGTCAAGCAGCGTCTCTTCGATGAGCAACACGATGGTCATCTCGTCTTCGACAATGAGCACCCGAGGGCCTTCGGTGTGGGGATGTGGGGAGGCGTCATTCAATCCACTTTCCGATCTAGTAAGCGAACCCCAACCTCCGGAGTGAAGGGAAGGTTTATGACGCAGACCATACCGAGTGTTTCGAAGCTGCGTTCAACCACCCCGTCAAATTCGTAGGCGAGAGACCGATCGATAACGGTCGTACCGAAGCCGCTTCTCGATGGCGGACCGGGTTATTTCTCGATAAATCAAAAAGTGGGCGGCGGCTTTGGTGTTCGGACGCAAGCTGCGGCACACACACCCGCGTCAAACGCTTCCGAGCCAGAAACATGTGATTGCGGTCGGGGAGGGAGCAACAATTTTCACACTCGCGCGCCGAAGACGAACGCAGAAAGCGGGATTGACGCCTCGCTGGAACGCCGGTTGCCCAACGCCCCCGCTTTGATGGCAGAACTCTGAGCCTCTGCCAGAAGCTGGAGAGCGATATTCTCAGAAGGTTGGCAAGTCAGAGCCCGCGAATAATACTCTAAACTCTCGGGCAAAGACCCTGGAGGAGCGCGTCGAGGGCACTAATAAAGGCTTCGATCGCTTTTTCCGGGGCATGACTGTTGGCACACACGAATGCCGCTTCGGTGACGGCTCCCAGCAAAAGAGCGGATAGCGGTTCAATCGGTTGGCTATCAACAAGGCCCGTCTTCATTGCCGCCGCCAAAGCTGCCGGCACCATGGCACCGAAATGCTGTCTGTCGATATCCCGCCATACCCGCCATCCCAGGACGGCAGGACCGTCAGTCAGGATGATCCGCCCAATTGGACCACCGTCGGTACAAATTTCGAAATAGGTCCTTGTGCCCTCGCTGATGCCTTTGAGCGGATCAACCGCTAAGCGACCTGCAGCAGCTACTCTCGCAGCCACTTCTCTCGACGTTACCTCAAACACTGCGGCGAATATCGCCTCTTTGTTCGCGAAGTGGTGATATACAGCTCCCTTTGCTACCCTGGCCTCCCCGGCGATCTGGTCAACGGTCGTAGCAGCAAATCCAACCGTCCCAAAAAGGGTCGTAGCCGCCCTGATGACCGCGCTTCGCGTAGCTTCCCGTCGTTCTGCCTGAGTAACCATATCGACTTTCTACCATCCCCATTTCAAAAGTCGATTGACTTTTCGACTCTCAGTCGGTTATTTACCGACTCACAGTCGATAAATTATACATTCTCACTTCTGACCATTAGACACTGAGTATCAACGACGCTCCAACGCCGTATCGGCGCAGTGAGCGGCTGTTTCTGACTGTATTGCATCCAAGCTGCTTGCTTGAATTCAGAGGAAGGCAATGCCGATGATGTGGTCAAGCTGGACCCCCGGACCAGAGTATGAACAATGCCTGGCGAACCCGCGGAGACTGTTTGTAAGCGGGACGCATTTTCACGCCGAACGGATGGCAGACATGCCCGCGATCGTTTTCGAGGGATGGCGGCTCAAGCGGTGTTGGCATGATCTTCCCGGCGCAGTTGGGACATGGCTCTGGACGGACGCCTTGCGACTTCGGTCCGGCTCCCTTTCGGTGTGGCTGACCGAGGAGGACATGCAATGTTTCGTGCGGGGGCAACTTCACCGCAGAACAGCAAGCCGCCACCGAAGGACAGGCACGATGACGTCCACCAGTTGGACTGTCTATCGGCTCGATCAGAGGGCAATCCGCGCGCAAGCCACGGATTGGCTTGCCCGTGAGGCCGGCGAAATGGCCGAGGTCCACCCTTGAGACGCTCCGCCAGCGACGCCGACATCCACAGGAGGTCCGAAGTGAAACATATTGGAATTCTGGCGCACAGTGCCGAGGGGTCGGCTCTTTGCTACCTCACGATGTGCCATGAGGGCGCTAACCGGCTCGGCGCGCATCACCATCCCGATATCACGATGAGCGTCATCGCCATGGGGGCAAGCATGCCGGCCTGGGAAGACGGCCTTCTATCGGACATTGAAGGCACGCTCGCTACAAGCGTTGAAAGGCTGGCCGCCAGCGGTTGCAATTTTTTCGTCTGCCCGGACAACACGGCCCATCTGGCCCTGGAGGTGGGCTCGGGTCGCTTAACGCTGCCCGGGTTGCACATTGCTGACGTGGTCATGGCCGAGGCAAAAAGGCTCGGTTTTCACAAGATCGGCATCCTGGGCACCAAATGGACCACTGGGGAGCCGATGTATTTTAAGGCCGCAGAGCGCCATGGTGTCGAGGCAGTTGCACCCTCGACGCATGATCGAAATTCCATAAATGAGGTAATCTTTGAGGAGCTTTGTCGCGGCATTTTCACCTCCGAGGCAAGAGAAATGCACGTCCGGATCATCGCCAATTTCCGCGACCGGGGCTGTGACGCAGTTGTTCTCGGCTGCACAGAGATCCCCCTTCTTGTTTCGCAGGCAGACTCTCCCCTTCCCACCCTGGACTCGACACGATTGCTCGCGCGCCACGCCGTGGAGACCGCTCTTGGTGAGCATCCGATGCCGACTTGGAGAGGAGGACCCATATGTCATGTTGAATGCCCCGGCCGCAAGCGTTGAAACGATTGCCGGGCGGAGGGTGGCGACCCGATATGTTCAATAAATCGCTCGTACGAGAAATCATGCAATGGAAAAACCGAGTGTCGAAATGCCCGCTGTAGCGGCCTTTCTCATTAAGGAATTTGGCGAGTGCGCAGCACTGGGCCAACTTGCGGAAGGCGAAGAGTCACGAGCATTTGCGTTCCAAGCGAATGACAACCCGTATGTACTGCGCATTAGCAGGAGTGCAGATGGTTTTCACAAGGATGCCTTTGCGTATTGCGCCTTCAGTGGGCCGGCGCTGCCGATCCCCGAGATAGTGCGTATCGGCAATTTTGATGAAGATCTCAGCTATTGCGTATCGCGAAAGGCGGCTGGCATTACCCTTCAGGATCTGCCCGAGGATGACTTGCCGACCATCGTCGAACCTGTCGCCCACGTCCTGGACGCCATCGCTTCTACCGACGTTCGATCTTTGGGTGGATTTGGCCGGTTCGGACCCGATGGCGTCGGCCATTTTCCCACTTGGCATGCATACTTGATGGCCATCGCCGATGCGCGGCAATACGACTGGCTTGCGCTCCAGTCGCACGAGTTGCGAGCCGCAGCTCCGCCACTCCTTGAGAAATTCGTCCAATGGGCAGACCACTGCCCGGAGATTTGTGGCCTGGTCCACGGTGATTTTGGGTCAAACAACGTGCTTGCGCAGGTCGGGCGGGTGACGGGCGTAATCGATTGGAGTGAGGCCCTCATCGGCGATCCGCTTTATGACAGCGCCAACATTTTTTTCTGGCGCCCATGGCTCCGATGCATGGAACATCAGGCGCGCTTCCTCGAGCAGCGAGCCCCGGTGCTGGAGAGGTCGCTTCAACTGCGCGCTTACCAGCTTCGCATCGGTCTCGAGCAGCTTTTCCAAAGCGCGATGAACGGAGCTCAAGAAGATGCATTGTGGGCTCTTGCCCGTTGCAAGGCGATTGCCGGGCGCGCAGTTAGCGATGGGTAGTCGCCGACGCGCCTGTCCGGGATACCCAAATGTTTCGAAACGCCTGCTCATCCGAGTGGCACGTGGAGAACGGCATGATTGAACCAGTACGAAACCTCAACGAGATCAGCGCATTGGAAACTGAAAGCCTCATTTCCAAGCTTCCGCATACACTGCGCGAAAAGACCGTGGGCTACAGTTGGGATCTGCAGACCGTCGGGTGTTCGGAGGCCAGTGTATTCCGGCTCACGGCGCCCGGCAAAACGCCTCTCTTTGTCAAAACGGGTCTTGCAGGCCCCTTCGGCGAAATTCGGGACGAGGCGCTGCGGCTTCGGTGGCTCTCGACGGCAGGTATTCCTGGGGCGCAAGTGATCGCCGAGGTTTACGACAGCGCGCGCGACTGGTTGTTGCTGAGTGCCGTCCCAGGTAGCGATTTGTTATCAGCCACCCTCGAACCCGCAAAAAAGATAGAGATCATGGCCGACGCGCTGCGGCTTTTACACCAACTCGATCCCGCTACGTGCCCCTTTGATCACGGTGCGAGACATCGCGTCCAACGAGCCCGCGCTCGTATGGAAGCGGGCCTCGCGGAACGAGAAGATTTCGACGAAGAGCATAAAGGGCTCGAGCCTCTGGAATTGTATGAGCGATTAAAGGCGTTCCTTCCCATTCAGCAGGATCTCGTGGTGACACATGGCGATGCCTGCCTGCCCAATCTTATGGTCGCCTCCGGTCGCTTCACTGGGTTCATCGATTGCGGTCGGTTGGGTGTGGCAGACCGATATCAAGATCTGGCGTTGACCGCTCGCGATATCGCGGAGGAATTGGGAACAGATTCCGTCAAGCCCTTTCTCGATCGATATGGAGTCGAGAAATTGAATCCTGGGCGGGTTCAGTTTTACCGTCTTCTCGATGAGTTCTTTTAGAGCCTTGCCAGCTGCTACCTCAGATGTATTTGACCCCGAAGCAAGCCGTTGATAATGGCTTCGAGCGGTGCGGAAGCCGGCCCGACGACCGAAGTCGCCACTCTGCCGGAATGGTATGAGCTCTTCTGCCAATGCAAACACTGCGGCCGAGAACGTCATCTTGATCGGCAGCTCCGATCAGCAGCGCATTCATCCACCGAACATTGAACGATCGAATGTTTCGGCTTTGCCACCATGTCCCTACCACCAGGCGGTCGCTCCCCATTCGGC
>NZ_DALZXU010000009.1:0-268768 GCF_031989085.1 Ensifer sp. | reverse complement strand
GATGCCTGCGTCCAGTCGTCAAAACGAAACGGGGCATGGGTAAAGCTGTAGACGGAAGGCCTGCCGAGGCGGCAAGGGCGGGGGATGCCCCGCCCTTTTTCGCGAGTTGACATTTGCCGGTGTCGCTTTAGGCCGACCCGCAAGAAAAACGAAAATACACCAAGTGAGCGGCCGCCCGCCGGAGGCGGGCCGCTGCAAAGGACGAGACAGGCTGATGATCGAAGCAAAGACCCTTGCCCGGCGTTTCCCGGGTGATTTCGTGTTCGGGGTGGCGACGGCCTCCTTCCAGATCGAGGGTGCGACCAAGATGGATGGGCGCAAGCCATCGATCTGGGATGCCTTTTCCAACATGCCGGGCCGGGTCTTCGGCCGGCACAATGGCGATATCGCCTGTGACCACTACAACAGGCTCGACGAGGATCTCGACCTGATCAAGAGCCTTGGCGTCGAGGCCTACCGGTTTTCGATCGCCTGGCCGCGCATCATTCCCGAGGGTGTCGGTCCGATCAACGAGAAGGGCCTCGACTTCTACGACCGCCTTGTCGACGGTCTGAAGGCGCGCAACATCAGGGCCTTCGCGACGCTCTATCACTGGGACCTTCCGCTGGCGCTGATGGGCGACGGCGGCTGGACGTCCCGCACCACGGCTTACGCGTTCCAGCGTTATGCCAAGACCGTCATTGCCCGCCTCGGCGATCGGCTTGACGCGGTCGCGACCTTCAACGAGCCCTGGTGTTCGGTCTGGCTCAGCCATCTCTATGGCATTCATGCGCCGGGCGAACGCAACATGGATGCGGCTCTGCACGCGCTGCATTTCACCAATCTTGCGCACGGTCTTGGCGTCGACGCCATTCGCTCGGAGCGGCCGAACCTGCCGGCCGGCATCGTCATCAATGCCCATTCGGTCTATCCCGGCAGCGACGGCGAGGCCGACAAGACGGCCGCCGAGAGGGCTTTCGATTTCCACAACGGCGTGTTCTTCGGCCCGATCTTCAAGGGGGAATATCCCGAGAGCTTCATGAGCGCGCTCGGCCATCGCATGCCCGAGATCGAAGACGGCGACATGGCAACGATCTCGCGCCCGCTCGACTGGTGGGGCCTGAATTACTACACGCCGATGCGCGTCAGCGACGACAAGACCCCTGGTGCCGAGTATCCGGCGACGGTCAACGCCAAGCCAGTCAGTGACGTGAAGACCGATATCGGCTGGGAAGTTTTTGCACCGGCGCTCGGCCAATTGGTGGAGACGCTCAACGCTCGCTACGACCTGCCCGATTGCTACATCACCGAGAACGGCGCCTGCTACAACATGGATGTCGAAGACGGTGTGGTCGATGACCAGCCGCGGCTCGACTACATCGCCGAGCACCTTTCGGTGACGGCCGACCTGATCGCCAAGGGATACCCGATGCGCGGCTATTTCGCCTGGAGCCTGATGGACAATTTCGAGTGGGCCGAAGGTTACCGGATGCGATTCGGCATCGTGCATGTGGACTACGAAACCCAGGTGCGCACGGTCAAGAAGAGCGGTCACTGGTATAAGGCACTCGCCGAGGAGTTTCCCGGCGGCAACCATATCTGATGGCTAAAGCATTTCCAGGAAAAGTGCGAAGCGGTTTTCCGGCAGGAAATATGTAGAAAGAGCCTTGCGCGCCCTCTGGCGCGCAAGATCTTGTCCCGTCAGTCGAAGCGTTCGGCAACCTTGCGCACCGGCAGCACTTCGAGGCTGCCGCGGTCGAGCTGGGCGAGGACCTCCTTGAAGCCGAAGCGCGGCTTCCATCCGAGTGCGCCGATCGCGGCGCTCGGGTCATAGATCCGGTCGATCGAGGCGGGCAGCGACCAGCCGCGTTCGGCAAAGGCCTGGGAAAACTTGCTTGCCCGCTCGCGCAGAACCGCAGCGGCATCGCTTGCCAGATGCCGGCAATCCGTCGGCAGGAATGCCGGTTCGCCTGATATGATGAAGCGCTGGAAGGCCGGCCCGTCATCGTGGAGCGCTGCCACATGCGCGTCGGCCACATCGCGCACGTCGATGCCACGGTGCAGCCGATAGGCGGCCATGCGATCGGCCTGCTCGGGAAAGCATCTGGACATGCGCAGCACCCGTACATGCAAATCCCGGTCGGCGGCATTTTCGAGCAGCGCCTCGGCGGCAAGCTTGGTGTGATGGTAGATCGTGTGGGGCTGGGGCGCCGTCTCCTCGGTGACCCAGGCGCAGGCACCCGCTTTGACGGCATGCCCGTAGAGTGCGGTCGTACTGGTGAAGACGATACGGCTGACGCCGGCGGCCTGGGCTGCGGCAATAACGAGATGGGTTCCCATCACATTGACGCGCTCGAACTCCACATCGGCGATCGCATCGACATGTGGGGCATGCAGCGCTGCCGTATGGATGACCGCATCGGCCCCCTGCATGGCGCGCTCCAGGAGGACGCCATCGACGAAGTCGCCAGTGATCCCGGTCGTTCCGAAGGGCGCGCGATCGATGCCGACCACCTCGTGCTCGGCCGCCAGCGCATTGTAGATCGCCCGGCCGATGCGCCCCGAACTTCCGGTCAAAACGATGCGCATGCGAATTCCTGTCCTACTGTTCGGTCCTGCTGCGTTTCCTAGCAGAGAACTGCGGTCAGTAAACCTCGATACGCACCGCCGTTTCCGTATCGCCGTATCGACTGCCTGTTGGGTGGCGGCAAGATTGCGGTGCGTTTTGCCGGCCTGCCAGCCACCGCCCCTTGATCCGTGAACACCCGCTGTTCTATGCATTGCTAATAGTGGATGGGCGTCCGAAGGCGCCTCGAGGGACTATCTATCATGGAAATCTTTACTTCTGCCGGATTGCTGGCGCTCATGCAGGTCATAGTCATCGACCTGGTCCTGGCCGGCGACAATGCCGTCGTCATCGGTCTTGCCGCCGCCGGCCTGCCGGCGGAGCAGCGCCGCAAGGCCATTCTGGTCGGCATTCTCGCTGCGACCGTGCTGCGTATCGCGCTGGCCAGCGTCACCGTGCAGCTGCTCGATATCATCGGCCTGTTGCTCGCCGGCGGCCTGCTGCTGCTTTGGGTCTGCTGGAAGATGTGGCGCGAGATCCGCGCCGGCGGAGCGGAAGACTTCGAGGGCGAGGGCGCCAATTCGGCGCCGCGCAAGACCTTCCTGCAGGCGGCGATCCAGATCGTCATCGCCGACGTGTCGATGTCGCTCGACAACGTGCTGGCGGTCGCCGGTGCCGCGCGCGAGCATCCGACCATTCTCGTCTTCGGCCTCATTCTTTCGATCGCGCTGATGGGCATCGCTGCAAGCTTCATTGCAAGGCTGCTCAACCGCTACCACTGGATCGCCTATGTCGGTCTTGCCATCATTCTCTATGTGGCGCTCAACATGATCTATCGCGGCTCGATCGAGGTCTGGCCGCATCTGGAGCCGGTCGCCCACGCCATCGGCGTCTGACCGGCCAGGACGGATCGCCCGCATCGGCCCGCTTTCCGGGTCGATGCGCTGCTTTTCCTGGCCGAGCTGCGCGCGAAAGAGCGGTTTTTTCCGCAAACGCGAAGCAAGCCGAAAAACCATACCTGTCAAAACGGGAATCTATTGTCCATAAGGACCCTAGATTATGTCGCATGTCCTTCCTGCGGCAGCGACATTGAACTCACCGGTTGGCTAATGCTAGAGAAGTGCTCCCTGTTGCGAATGCGTTGTCGAATGTCGGCCTGACAGGACGCGCCTTCCATTCCGCGCCATTGAGCCCGGGATCTTCCAGTTTCGAGCATCCGAGAGCACCTATGTACCCGTCCATTCTGACAACGCCTCTTTCGGGGGTATCCGAACGATGAGCGTTTCCGCCTATCAGGCGCCGGCGCGCGCCGATGCCGCCGTCATTTTCGATGGCGTTTCCAAGCATTTCCCGGCCTCCGGCAAGAGCGACGGCTTTACAGCGCTCGACAACGTCTCCCTTTCTGTCGGCCGCGGTTCGATCACCGGCATCATCGGCCGTTCCGGCGCCGGCAAGTCGACATTGATCCGGCTGGTCAACGGCCTGGAAAAGCCGACGGGCGGCAAGGTGCTGGTCGATGGCGTCGATGTCGGCGCGCTCGATGAGGCCGCTCTTCGCGAGCTACGCCGTTCGGTCGGCATGATCTTCCAGCATTTCAATCTTTTGTCGTCCCGCACCGTGTTCGACAATGTGGCCCTGCCGCTTGAAATCGCCGGCATGGATAAGCATGCGATCGAAAAGCGCGTGCGGCCGCTGCTCGATCTCGTGGGATTGGCCGACAAGCATGGCCGCTATCCGGCCGAGCTTTCCGGCGGCCAGAAGCAACGGATCGGCATCGCCCGGGCGCTTTCGACCGAGCCGAAGCTGCTGCTTTCCGACGAGGCGACATCGGCGCTCGATCCCGAGACGACGCAGTCGATCCTCGAGCTTCTGAAGCGCATCAATGCCGATCTCGGCCTGACCGTGCTTTTGATCACCCATGAGATGGAAGTGGTGAAGGCAGTGACCTCGGACGTTGCCGTGATCGACCACGGCCGCATCGTCGAACGCGGCCACACCTTCGACGTCTTCACCCATCCCAAGCACGAGACGACCCGGGCGATGCTATCAGGCCTGCCGGGCTCGAAGCTGCCTGATGCCGTATCGCGGGCGCTGAAGCCGCAGGGAGTGGCCGGTGACCGCGCCGTCGTGCGCCTGACCTTCTTCGGGGCTGCGGCCGAGCGCCCGCTGATCTCGCAGCTGATCAAATCCGTTGGCGCCGAGGTCAACATCATCGCCGGCACGATCGACGAGATCGGTGGCCGTCCCTACGGCTCGCTCGTCGTCGCCTACGGCGCGGACGCGGAAACCGCAGGCCGCGCCGAACGCTTCTTCACCGAAAACGGTCTGGTCACGGAGGTGCTCGGCTATGTCGCCTGATATCCTTTTGAAGATCTGGAGCGCGACCCTCGACACGCTTTACATGGTGGCGGCCGCCGGCCTGATCGGATCGCTGATCGGCGGGCCGATCGGTATCTTTCTGGCAACCAGCGGCAAGGGCGAACTTTTCCCGGCGCCGATGACCAACCGCATCGTCGGTCTGATCGTCAATGCCGCGCGCTCGACGCCGTTCATCATCCTGGTCGTTGCCATCATCCCGTTTACCCGGCTTCTCACCGGCACGTCGATCGGCACCAAAGCGGCGATCGTGCCGCTGACGATCGCCACCATTCCCTTTGTCGCGCGCCTCGTCGAAGCGGCGATCCGCGAGATCGACAAGGGATTGATCGAGGCGGCCCGCGCCATGGGCGCGACGCCGATGCAGATCGTCTTCAAGGTGCTGCTCGCCGAAGCGCGGCCCGCGCTGACGATGGCGCTGACCATGACCGCCGTCAGCCTCATCGGCTATTCCGCCATGGTCGGTGCCGTCGGTGGCGGCGGGCTCGGCGATCTCGGCATCCGCTACGGCTACCAGCGCTTCATGCCGGACGTGATGCTGGTCGTCGTCATCGTGCTGATCGTGCTGGTGCAGATCGTGCAGAGCGCCGGTGACGGGCTGGCGCGCCGCTTCGACAGGCGCAGCCGCAAAAACTGATTTCCCAGGACATTCACATCACCAACAAGGAGATACCCATGAAGAAGCTCATCATTGCTGCGGCAATCGCAGCGCTTTCCGCCGGTGCGGCCTTCGCCGAAACCATCAAGGTCGGCGTCACGCCGGGCGAACATGCCCAGATCATGGAGAAGGTGAAGGAAGTCGCGGCACCCAAGGGCCTCGACATCGAGATCCTCGAATTCTCCGATTACGTTGTTCCGAACCAGGCACTGGCCGATGGCGACCTCAACGCCAACTCGTTCCAGCACCAGCCCTACCTCGACAACCAGATCGCTGACCGCGGCTTCGACATCGTCAGCGTCGGCACCACCATCACCACCCCGATGGGCGTCTATTCGAGCAAGGTGAAGAGCCTCGACGAGCTGAAGGACGGCGCGACGATCGGCATTCCGAACGACCCGACCAATGGCGGCCGCGCACTGCTCGTGCTTGCCTCCAAGGGCCTGATCAAGGTGAAGCCGGAAGTCGGCCTGAAGGTCACCCCGTCCGACATCATCGAGAACCCGAAGAACATCACGTTTGCCGAGCTCGATGCAGCCCAGCTGCCGCGTTCGCTGGCCGACGTCGATGCGGCTGTCATCAACACCAACTACGCGCTTGAGGCCGACCTGCATCCGAAGGAAGACGCGATCGCCATCGAAGGCGAAAAGTCGCCCTACGCCAACGTCATTGCCGTGCGCACCGCCGACAAGGATGCCCCCTGGGTGAAGACACTGGTCGAGGCCTACCACGACGAGTCCGTGCGCGCCTTCATCAACGACACCTTCAAGGGTGCGCTGATCCCGAGCTGGTAAGCCGGAACGCAGATAAGCTGATGTTGAACCGCGCGCCGCACCCCGGTGCGCGGTTTTTCTTTGGAGCGCAGCCGCCCGCTCGCGATGTCTTCTTGGGGCAGCGACGCGCCGGGCGACAGTCGCCGGAAGAATGCGAGGCGTTGCCCGACGAGCAGCGACAGCGGACCGCCCCTCACCCTGACCCTCTCCCCGCAAGCGGGGCGAGGGGACGGCGACGAGGTTTGCCGCTGCCTCCAGCTTACATCAAACGAAGCGGGGGACCTACTGTAACGGGGCTCTTGGCGTTCGGGTGTTGCGGCATCTGCCTTCGCCCCGCATCCGGGGAGACGGTGCCGGCAGGCGGATGAGCGGCAGCGTTTCGGACGGCCGCTTCAGCTGCCGAGGTGTTTTTCGCCGCGTTTTTTCGCAAGCGTGATCTGGCGCTGGCGCTGGCGGTAACGTTCGCGGTCCTCGTCGGTGCGCACTTCATGGCAATGGATGCAGGACACGCCATCCTCGTGATGGGGCGAGGCGAGGTCGGCAGGCGTCAGCGGCTGGCGGCAGGCGTGGCAGAGCGTGTGCTCACCCTCTTCGAGCCCGTGCGTCACCGACACGCGGTCGTCGAAGACGAAGCAGGCGCCCTCCCAGAGGCTTTCCTCCTGCGGCACCTCTTCGAGATATTTCAGGATGCCGCCCTTGAGGTGAAACACCTCGTCGAAACCCTGTTCCTTCATGAAGGCGGTGGCCTTCTCGCAGCGGATGCCGCCGGTGCAGTACATGGCGATCTTCGGCTTGTTGTGCAGGCCGGTATTGTTGCGCACCCAGTCGGGAAATTCGCGGAAGGTCTTGGTCTGCGGGTCGACCGCGCCCTTGAAGATGCCGATCGCGGTTTCGTAGTCGTTGCGCGTGTCGATGACGATGGTCTCAGGATCGGAGATCAGCGCGTTCCAGTCCTTCGCATCGACATAGGTGCCGACGATCTTGTTGGGGTCGATGTTGTCGACGCCCATGGTGACGATTTCCTTCTTCAGCCGCACCTTCATGCGTAGGAACGGCATCGAGGAAGCACGGCTCTCCTTATGCTCCAGGGCGGCGAATTCCGGCCGGGCGCGCAGATAGGCAAGCACCGCCGCAATGCCGGCGTCGGTGCCGGCGATCGTGCCGTTGATGCCCTCATGGGCGAGAAGCAGGGTTCCCTTGACGCCGTTCTCGTCGCAGACGGCTTGCAGCGGCTCGCGGAAGTCGGCGAACTGCGGGAAGGCGGCGAAGTGATAGAGCGCTGCGACCATGAACTGGCCATGCGTCTGCGGGCGCGGGGTCGTGGAAATGTCGGTCATGGGCCGTGCAAATACAGCTTTCGCGCGGCAAGCGCAATCCGGGACCCGCCCGCAGGGGCCTTGTGTCGCGGTGCCCCGCTAGCGCCCGGCCTCAAGCCAGAGCAGGCGAATCGTCCGGCTCTCGTCATCAGGCGTGTCGAGAAAGACGTTTCTTGCGTGGTCCAGAGCCTCGGCCCGCAAGCTTTCCTGGCGGGCGATGACGGCAGAGATCAGATAGGCCTGATCCTGGCTGTTGCCGGCAAGGGCAGGATCCTCGTTGACGAGCGACGTCATGACGTCGAGGTCGTTGAGGTGACCGAGAACCTCGACCAGCGCTTTCGCATCCAGACGCTTTGCCTCCATCGCCGAGGGCCAGGCCTGACGCATCAAGGCGAGATGCATGCGATAATCCTGCGCGCGCTTGCGCAGCTCATGAAAGGAGGCGGCCTCGGTGCTTTCCTGGCACGCCTCAAGGGCGCGCGCGGCGCGTTTCAGCGTGCGCCGCCAGCCCTTTGCCAGGCGGTCGGCCGTCTTGCGGCGGCTGTCATCGAAGGCGACATGGCCAAGCGCTGCCATCGCCCTTTCGCAATTGACGATGGTGGCGGCGATCCTGTCCTCGATATCGGTCTGGCTGTCGGCGATCCGGTCACGCCGCTCGACCAGTCGTAAGCAGACGTGGTCGAGAGCCCTTTCCTCCTCCTGGCTGCGGGCACCCTCTCGCAGGTAGCGGGCATTCTCGACCAATGCGGCGGCATCCCTGACGGCCGACAGGTTGCGCGCCATGTCGCGAATGCGGGCGTTTTCCTGGCTCTGAAAAAGCGGCGCATCGGAGGCGACGAGCCGATAGAGCGCGCGCACGCGCTTGAAGCTCTTGCGCGCCTGATGGATGGCTTCGTGCATGCCATCGGGACGAAGCCGAAGCATGCCGGTCGCCTGCTCGAATTGCTCGGCGCCCACACGTTTGAAATCGCCGGTGAAAGCCCGTTCCGGCCGGAAAGTGTAGCTCATGCCTGCTCTTCCACACGTCCGTCGGTGGCGAGCGACTGGTTCGAATAGCGCCGGTCGCCGGTGATCTCCCGACCGAGCCATGCGGGAAGCGCCGGCAGATCCGTCTCCCGCTTCATCTCGACTTCGGCGACCACAAGCCCTTTGAGGGCGCCTTCATAGACGTCCACCTCCCAGGTGAAGCCCTTGTACGGCACGCGAAAGCGCCGCTTTTCGATGACGACGCCGACGGCCTGGGTCAGCATCTCCCTGGCGTCGTCCATCGGCAAGTCATATTCGTATTCGTTGCGCACCAGCGCCGACTTGCCGATCTTGATCGTCAGCCGCGCCCATTTGTTGCCATGGATGCGCACGCGCACGGAACGGTCGTCCATGGTGACGATATAGGCCTGCCGCAGCTGCGTGCCCTTGTCCGCATTTCCCTGCCACTCGCTGGAGGCCACCAGGAACTTGCGCTCTATCTCCTTCGCCATGGGTATCCCGCATTTCGAGAGGGTCGATTGTCACCAAACTATCGTTTTGCGAGCAAGGCTCAAGTATCTCTTTGTTGTCGAAATTATTTTCTTATTTTCTCATATACGATTGACGGGCGCGCGCCTGGTTCGGTCTCGACAAGCGCCGGCTGGCGGAGTATGCGGAACCCATATTCAATCGTTTTAAAAGGACGATCTGCATGAGCGTGAAAACCGACAGGCTTCTCTCCATCCTCAAACTTCAGCCGGTCGTGCCGGTGCTGGTGATCGACGACGTAGCGACGGCCGTGCCGCTGGCGCGCGCGCTTGTCGCCGGTGGATTGAGAGCAATCGAAATCACCTTGCGCACGCCGGCAGCACTTGAAGCGATCAGTGCTGTTGCCAACGAGGTCGAGGGTGCAGTTGCCGGCGCCGGCACCGTCCTTAACGCCGCCCAGTTCCAGGCGGCGATCGAAGCCGGTTCGCAGTTCATCGTCAGCCCGGGCACCACGCAGGAACTGATCGACGTCGCCAACGACCACGAAGCGCCGCTTCTGCCTGGTGCCGCGACCGCCAGCGAAGTCATGGGCCTGCGCGAGGAAGGCTACGAGGTGATGAAGTTCTTCCCGGCCGAACAGGCTGGCGGCGCTGCCTACCTGAAATCGCTGTCGTCGCCGCTTGCCGGCACCTTCTTCTGCCCGACCGGCGGCATTTCGCTTGCAAACGCGCGCGACTACCTGTCGCTGCCGAACGTTATCTGCGTCGGTGGCTCCTGGGTGGCGCCGAAGGACCTGGTTGCCAAGGGCGATTGGGCCGGCATCACCAAGCTTGCGGCCGAAGCCTTTGCGCTCAAGGGCTGAAGCCCGACCGATTGCATGAGATGATCGAGGCCGGGTATCAACCCGGCCTTTTTCGTGCAACGCGAATTTGTATTTCCACTGCAACGTTCCTATGTCTCAATCGGTTTGATGGAGCGGGTGCAGGCGGCGCCCTGTTCTGCACGTTTTTTTCCGCCTGGAACCGACAAGGAGCGAAACCCCATGTTCGACGCGAAGAAATTGCTGGACCAGTTTCTGGGATCGCAGGTGCCGGGTGCCGGTGGATCGGTGCGTGAGCGCGCCGGGCAGGTCACGCAACTCGCCAAGGACAATCCGCTGGCATCGGGCGCGATCGCTGCCGTGCTGCTCGGTACCAAATCGGGCCGCCAGCTGACCGGCAACGCCGCCGTGCTCGGCGGTCTCGCCGCCATCGCCGGCCTCGGTTACCAGGCCTACAAGAATTATCAGTCCGGCAACGCCCCGGTCACCGATCCTGCTGCCCAGAAGCAGCCGGAACTGCTGCCGCCGCCGACCGATTCCGGGTTTGCCGCCGAGCCGGAAAAGATCAGCCACGACTTCGCGCTTGTTCTCGTGCGCGCCATGATCGCCGCCTCGCGCGCGGACGGACATATCGATGATGTCGAGCGCCGCCACATCATGGACAAGCTTTCGGTGTCCGGCCTGTCGGCCGATGCATCGGCGTTCCTCGAGGGCGAGCTTGGAAATCCCGTCGATATCGACGCCATCGTCGCTGCTGCCAAGACCGAGGAAGAGCGCGTCGAGGTCTATACCGCCTCTCGCCTGACGATCGAGCCGGAGAGCCGCGCCGAGCGGGGCTACCTCGATCTGCTCGCCGGTCGCCTCGGCCTTCCCGATGCGCTCGTCGATCATATCGAGGCGACCGTATCGTCGGCGAAGGTTCCTGCCTGATCGGATCGCTCATGGATCGATCACCAGTTTGAATTTGTGTCGGCCGCTTCTCTGCCCTATGCCGGGAACAGGAGTAGCGGGAGAGGTGGCCGATGCGTGATCTGAGCAACTGGAAGGGATGTCCGGCGCCGAAGCCGGTGGCGATCGAAGGCCGCTATGTTAGCCTTGAGGCCTACGATCGTGCGACGCACAGGCAGGACCTGTGGGACGGGCTCGGCGGCATGGGTATCAACCCGCTCCTGAAGTATTTTGTGCAGGCGGATTTCGGCGGCATCGACGATTTCGACGCTTGGCTGACCGCGGCCCAGGAAAAGTCCGGCTGGGTCACGGAAGTGTTTCGCGACAGGGCAAGCGGCAAGGTCGTCGGCATGGCGAACTATATGCGCGCCGATCCGGCCAACGGCGTCGTCGAGGTCGGGTCCGTCGCGCATGGGGCGGCAATGGCCAGTTCGCCGCTGTCGACCGAGGCGCATTACCTGATGGCCAAGCATGTTTTCGAGGATCTCGGCTATCGCCGCTACGAGTGGAAATGTCATAGCGAGAATGCCGCAAGCCGGAAGACGGCACTCCGCCTCGGCTTCAGTTTCGAGGGCATTTTCCGCCAGCATATGATATCCAAGGGCGGCAACCGCGACACGGCCTGGTTTTCGATGATCGACAGCGAATGGCCGCTGCTGAATGCCGCATTCGAAAACTGGCTGTCGCCTGATAATTTCGATGCAGACGGTCGCCAGAAGCGGCGGCTGGAAGATATTCGCGCGGATCTCGCGCCAAAGGAGTGAGCGTGAACACGCCCGAAAAGACCAGAGAAAACCAGGCCCCGAAGGAAAAGTCGCCGGCGATCGCCGCGGCCGTCATCCTGGCCGTCGTCGGCATCGGCTTTTTCGTGCTGCCTACGATCATGCTGAAGCTCGGCGATATCTCGGTCTGGCTCGCCAGCGCCTTCGGCGTCGTCTTCGTTCTCGGCTTCTTTCTGATCTTCTGGCTGCGGGCACGCCATCAGCGCAAGCGCGGCCTATAATCCGGCCTGCAGGCGACGGCGTTTTGGCGCATCAGGAGTGATGCACTCAAGAGGCATCAGCCCTGAAGTGCGGCACCCAACAGGACCAGTCCAAGGATAATCACGAGCAGGGCGCCTGCAATCTCGATGCCGTTCGAGATGCGGGCGGCTGATTGCGCGCTCGACGCGTAGCGCACGGCAAAACCCTTGGCCGTGACCGCCAGCGTCGCCAGGATCGATACGGTGATGGCCGTGCCGATCGACATGGCGAAGACCGAGAGGATGCCGCCGAGATAGAGGCCGTTGAGCAGCGCGAAGGACAAAACGATCAGGGCTCCGGAGCAGGGCCTGAGGCCGACGGCGACGATCGCCGACCAGGCCTCGCTGACGGCGAAGCGATCGCCCTTCAGCATTGAGGGATCCGGCGCATGCGCGTGCCCGCAGGTCGAGCAGACCTCGCCGGCGCCATGGCTGTGGCCGTGATGCCCGTGGTCGTGACGATGGTGGGCATGATCGTGATGATCATGGTGATGGTCATGCTCAAGATGAAGCTGGCCGCCGCCCGCCGTCGCCATAAGCGTTGCCGGGCGCATCATCGAGCGCAGCTTGCGAAACAGGAGCCAGCCGCCGAAGGCGGCGATCAGCGCGTAGCTGGCGATTTCCAATGAGCGTGTTGCGTCCGTCATGCTGATCGAGGATCCGCGCAGAACCAGATAGACCGCGCCGACGAGCAGGATGGCGACGACGCCCTGCAGGATCGACGACATGAAGGAGAGCAGAACCCCGCGCTTCAGTTCGGTCTCGTTGGCGATCATGTAGGAGGAGATGACCGCCTTGCCGTGGCCGGGGCCGGCGGCGTGGAAGACGCCATAGGCGAAGGAAAGGCCGATCAGCGACCAGAGCTGCCACGGGTTTTCGCGCATGCCTTTCAGCGCGCCGGTGAGCGTGCGGTAGAAGCCCTGCTGCTCGGCGTTCACCCAGGCGAAGAAGCCGCCGAGGAAGCCGGTGGTCTGAAAGGACGGTTCGGCCGTGCCGATGCCGAGCGGTGATTGTGCCGCGGCAAAGCCGGTCGAAAGTGCCGTCAACACGAGCGCGGCGGCAATCAGGCCACCGATCTTGCGGGTGTTCAGCCGGGTGTTCAGCATGTGATCTCTATCCGGGTTGCAAAGAGCTTCGACATGTCGGTGCCGGTCGGATCGCTCCAGAAGGCATCGGTCAACGTATCCTTGTTTTCCGCAAGGACTTCGTCAGGATCAGGGCGCACGACCTTATGTTCGCAAGCGGCGATCTTGTCGCCGACCACGGTCAGGTCGTCATCGGTCGGGAAATCCATGGCCGTATACATGGTCGGGTCGTAGACGCCGAAGGAGAGTTTGCCCTTGAGCGGCATCGGCTCGGCCGGCTTGACCGCAAAGATCATCAGCAACTGGCCATCCTTGTAGTCGACAGTGATGTGCTCGGGCTTGCTGACCTTGATGGATTTGCCGTTTTCCAGCGCCGTCGTGTAGTAGTTGTACTCCGCCAGCGACTCTAGCACCGTCTGGCCGACTTCGGCCAGTTCGTCCGGGTCGAGCGTGGCGTTCGAGTTCTTGTCGAAGTCGAGCACGACGCTTGCCGAAAACAGCTCGTCGAAACGCCAGACATTCCTGAGTTCGCTCACTTCACCCTTGTCGTCGGAGGCAACTTCAAGGCGCGCCTCGGCAAAGATGTGTGGGTGGGAAAAGGCCAGCGTCGGCGCAAGAAGGGTGGCAAGGCCGGCCATGACGAGGCGCTTAATTCTCATGAAACGGCAATCCTTCTGGTCGGGCCTTCTGGCCGGAGGCGTGGCGACACCTCCGAATCGGTCCCGCAATGTACCGGAAATGGGACGGTTTTGGGACCTCGCCGCCTCAACGCGGCTTGCGGAACCAGGTGTGGAGATAGTCGACCAGCGTGCGCACCTTGGCCGGCAGGTAGCGGCGATGCGGATAGATCGCATAGATGCCGCGGTCCCGCGGCAGGAAGTCATCGAAGAGCGTGACGAGTTCGCCGGTGGCGACCTTGGGGCGAGCGATGAAGTCGGGCACCAGCGCCACGCCGATGCCGGAGACGGCGGCGCGCACGGAGGCAAGCGGGCTGTTGACCTCGATCGGGCCGCTTACGGGGACGGTGAACGAAGACCCGTCCGGCTCGATGAAGCGCCAGTTGGAATAGGAGCGGCCATTGGTGTCGAGGATGCAGGGGATCTTGGAAAGGTCGCTCGGATGCTCGATCGGCCCGACCTTTTCCAGGAAATCTGGGGCCGCGCAGATCAGCACCTGGAAATCGTCGAGCTTGCGAGCGATGAGCGTCGAATCCTCGAGCCGGGTGATGCGGATCGCCACGTCGAATCCCTCTTCGACGAGGTCGACGAAGCGGTCGTCGGACACGATCTCCAGCGACAGTTCCGGATGCTGCTGGCCGAAATCGATCAGCGACTGGCCAATCTCGGCATCGACGAATGTGCGCGGCGCGGTGATGCGTAAGCGACCCTTGAGGTCGGAATTGTTAGCGCGCACGAGATCGGCGAGATTGTCGATCTCCTTCAGGATCTCCGACGCGGTGCGGTAATAGGTATGGCCGGCCTCCGTCAGCGAGAATTGCCGGGTGGTGCGGTTGAGCAGAAGCGCGCCGAGTTCGTCTTCGAGTTCGCGCACATATTTCGACAGGAGCGCCTTCGATCGGCCGACACGGCGGGCCGCGGCCGAAAATCCCTCGGCGTCCACCACATCGATGAAGGCGCGGATGCGGGTGAGCGTGTCCATGGCCGGTGTCCTTCGTCTGTCCTGGTCGCGGGAACCGTGATTCGCCGCGAACGCGTCTTCCACATTCGTCTGCTCTGCGTCCGTCGTCGTGGCCGCTTTCGTCCGCTGTCCGGCTCTTGTTGATCCGGATAGGCGGGGCGTCAAGATAAATCCAGTCGTTTCAATCGCTTGCAGCGAACATCACGGCGCCGTCGATTGTTCAATAAACGTGAACGCCGACAGTGTTGCCGGTCTTAAAAAAAATTCAACAGCGGCGACGAAAAAACTCTTGATTACGACAAGGTTTTTTCTTACCTACGCCCTTGCCCAAAGTCGCACGTGCCTGTGGGTGTCCGCCGACCCTCGATTAGGTGAGGGTATCGGTAAGGTACCTGGAACTAACCCCTCCAGTCGCTATTCCGGCCAACCGGGAAATGCGAGGACATCTTGAAGCAACGACGGTGCGGGCCTTTCTGGTGTCTGCCGGCTCTCCAACAGCCGGGGTTACTGAAGAGGCACACCTTCATTGCCGGAAGTGCGGTTGGGTTATCCCCTCCAATCCATGGCAGACAAAGCCGAATTGAAGCCTAGGCGGGCTTCGGTTCACCGTTCGCGCATCGAGCGCATGCTTGGTTCCGGGGTCTCCACCGGCTGGTTCCAGAGCATTCGCGCGTATGCCCTTTGTCCTCCGCGCAAGCGGAGCATTTTGGATCAGGGGAATAAGGCCATGACCACGGCTCGCATCATCGACTTCATCAACACCCGACGTCCCGATGGCCCGTGCCTCGTCGTCGACCTCGACGTCGTGCGCAACAATTTCAAGGCTTTCCGCCACGCGATGCCGGACAGCTCGATCTACTATGCGGTCAAGGCAAACCCGGCGCCGGAAATCCTGCGCCTGCTCGCCGGCATGGGCTCGTCTTTCGATTGCGCGTCCGTCGCCGAAATCGAAATGGCGCTCGACGCCGGTGCGACCGCTGCCCGCATCTCCTATGGCAACACCATCAAGAAGGAGCGCGACATTGCCCGCGCTCACGCTCTCGGTGTGTCGCTCTTTGCCGTCGACAGCCATGAGGAAGTCGAGAAGGTTGCTCGCGCAGCCCCCGGCGCCCGCGTGTTCTGCCGCGTGCTGACCGATGGCGAAGGCGCCGAATGGCCGCTGTCGCGCAAGTTCGGCTGCGTGCCGCAGATGGCCGTCGACGTGCTCGTCTACGCCCATCAGCATGGCCTCGTATCCTACGGCGTCTCGTTCCATGTCGGTTCGCAGATGACGAAGCTCGACGCCTGGGATGCAGCTCTCTCTGATGCCAAGCGCGTCTTCGTGCAACTGGCCAAGCAGGGCATCGAGCTCAAGATGGTCAATATGGGCGGTGGCTTCCCGACGAAGTACCTCAAGGACGTGCCGACCGCGGAAGCCTATGGCCAGGCGATTTTTGGCGCGCTGAAGAAGCACTTCGGCAACCACATCCCGGAAACGATCATCGAGCCCGGTCGCGGCATGGTCGGTAATGCCGGCGTGATCAAGGCGGAAGTCGTTCTCGTCTCGAAGAAGTCGGACAACGATGCCCATCGCTGGGTGTTCCTCGACATCGGCAAGTTCGGCGGTCTCGCCGAAACCATGGACGAGGCGATCCGCTACCCGATCCGCACCGCGCGCGACGGCGACGAAATGGAGCCTTGCGTGCTCGCCGGCCCGACCTGCGATTCGGCCGACGTGCTCTATGAGAAGAACATGTATCCGCTGCCGATCACGCTCTCGATCGGCGACGAGGTTCTGATTGAAGGCACCGGCGCCTACACGACGACCTACTCGGCCGTCGCCTTCAACGGCTTCGAGCCCTTGAAGTCCTACGTGATCTGATCCGGCTGCTCCCGTCTTCGGGCGGGAGCGCCATTTCACAATTCTTTCCAGATGCCGCCTGAAGCGGTTTTGATGACGGGAGGCCCGGATGGCCGCTGTTGTTGATGCCCTGCGCGCGTTTTTCGCGCCGTCCACATTCGTTATCGATAGCGAAAACCCGGGTGACGTCGTTGCCCGCGAGAACCTGCTCGACCGGGCAATGGGGCCGGAGCGCCGACGCAAGTCGTCGGAAAAGCTGCGCAACGGCCGCGTTCCGGCCGAAGGTCTCGCCTTCGTTGCCCGCGATCTCGACGGCCACGTCATCGCGACCGTTCGCCTGTGGAACGTCGAGGCCGGCGTCAACCGCGAAGGTCACGGCATTCCGGCGCTGCTGCTCGGACCGCTCGCAGTCGATCCGGCCCATGAAGGCAAGGGCATCGGCGGCATGCTGATGCGTGCGGCGATCGAGGAAGCGAAGAACCGCGGCCACGGCGCGATCCTCTTGGTCGGCGACGCTGCCTATTACGAGCGCTTCGGCTTCTTTGCGGCGGGTGCGCAGCATCTGGTCATGCCCGGCCCGTTCGAGCGCAACCGTTTCCTGGCGCTCGAGCTTCGCGATGGCTGGCTGGAAGGTGCTGCCGGCCTCATCGTCGCCAGCGGTCGCAAGCTCGCGCTGCCGCCGGTCAAACGCGCCGCCTGATCCCTTTCCGCCTCCAACCCTGCGGAGGCGGATTTTTCGCTGCTCCCCCATCTGTCTCAAGCGAGGGGTGGGGGAGCACGTCATATCAATGGCAAGTCACACCTCGGGGTGTCGCCGGTCGCGCGTCATAGCAGACGAAGGCAAGCTTGTTGCCGTCGGGGTCGCGCACATAGGCGGCGTAGAACCCCTCTCCATACTGCGGGCGAAAACCCGGTTCGCCCTCGACACTGCCGCCCTGTTCCATCGCCGATGCAAACAGCCGGTCGATGAGCGCTGCGCTCTTGACGAGGAAGGCGGTCATGGCGCCGTTGCCGACGCCGGCGGGATGCCCGTCGAAGGGGTAACCGGTGAAGAAGCGCGGGGCGCGATCGTCGTCCTTGCGTCCCCAGGAGGCGACCTGGTCATCCGAGTAGCAGCGCTCCTGGCCGATCAGCGCCATCAGCGGATCGTAAAACCGCTCGGCGCGCTTGAGATCGGTCGTTCCGACCATGGTGTATCCGATCATCTCGTCTCCCTTGTCTTGTGAATGCAGCTCAGGTCTTGCCGAGAAAGGAGCGGCCGCGCGGCGACAGCCGGTAGCCGACGGCAAGGCTTTCCGTCAGCCCCAGTTCCTTCAGCTTGCGGATCAGCACCTTGAGCTTGAGTTTTTCCATGCCGACGGTTTTGGCAATTTCGGCGGCGGTGACGCCATCGCGCGCGCCGATCAGCTGGAGCGTGTGTTCGGCCCAGGTCCGGCCGGCGGCCTTGTCGAAGCCTGCGAGCCTCGCGAGGATCGCGTCACGGTCGGCCCTGGCAAGGGTCGTGTCGTCGCGCAGGGACAAACGCGGATCGTCGCCCGAGCGGTGGAAGGCGATGCGGTAAAGCGTGCCGTCGGAACGGCTCTCGAGTTCCGCGAGCAGCGCCTCGCGCGTCGCGAACCCGGCGCACTGCGCGTCGTTTGCGCCGATGTCATCAGCATCGATTGCCACGATCGTATCGATCGACAGGACGCCCGCCGCCGTGCGCAGGCTGCCGCCGGCCTTCACGGTCGGCTTCAGCCAGCGCCGGAAGGCGAGCGTCACCTCTCCCTTGGCGATCCTATCGAGCATATCCTTGCGAAAGAGCATGTCAGTTGGCGGCGCGGCGGTAGAAGGCGAGGGAGCCTGCCAGGGCCAGCAGCGCGCCGCCACAGATCCGTTCGAGCCAGACGGCGCCTGAATGCTTGAGGAAGCGCGCGGCTTGCGAGCCGAGCAGGGCATAGCCGAGCATGACGACGAAATCGACGGATGCGAAGACGACGGCAAGGGCGGCGTATTGCGGCGCTTGCGGCAAGCCGAGATCGATGAATTGCGGCAGGAAGGCGGAGAAGAAGAGATAGCCCTTCGGGTTGGTGGCAGCGACCAGGAAGCTCTTGAGAAAGATTGCCGATGTCGTGACGGCGGGTGCGTCCTTGTCGAGCGAGACGTCAAGCGTGCCCTTCGAGCGCAGCAGCGTGACGCCGAGAAAGGCGAGGTAGACGGCGCCGAGCCATTTGACGACGGTAAACCAGAACTCCGACGCGGCAAGCAGCGCCCCGAGGCCGAGCGCAACCGCGCCGATCAGCACGAAATCCGAGAGCACAGCGCCGGCCATGCCCGCAAGCGCGCGCCTGATGCCGTGGCGCGAACCGTTGGTGAGCGCCAGAAGCACGGTCGGACCGGGCGTGGCGATACCGATGAAAGCGACAAAGGCGAATGCGAGGATGGTTGTACCGCCCATGGGACACTCCTGTGTGCAGGTGAAATCTGTCCCACACCTTGGGCATCAGATCAATCGCTACAGGATGCTCAGAACGACCCGCCGATCCGCGCGACGACGACGTCGGCGCGGTAGTCCTGTTCGGGGTCGGTTTCACGCTTGAGCGAGTGGGTGTACTCGATGGTGAGCTGTGGTTTCTTTTCCGGACCCAGCAGCAGCGAGGCCGTCAGCGCCTGCGTTTTGCGCTCGTAGAGATAGTAGTAGTAGGTGGCGCGGCTGGTCTCGAAGGTCAGCCCCGCCTTCACCCATGGGTGGAAACGCTGGCTGATGGACGCCGTGACGGTCTGCGTGAGCTCGCCCACGGCATCGTCGATATCGTCGATGACGATGGTCTGGTTGAAGCCACTGGCAAACTCGAAGCCGCCGGCCGGTTCCCATCGGGCCTCGGCGCGGAGGTAGGGCTCGCTCTTGTGATCGACTGAACCGAGGTCGTCGCTGAGCAAGGTGATCATTCCCGCTTCCCCGACAAGCGTAAAGCCTTCTTCGAACTGGCGGGCATAGGCCAGCGATCCGCGCAGTGTTTCTGCCGGAAAACGGGTAAAGGCGCTCTGGTCGCGGCTCGGGATGATGGATCGGCTGTATTCCAGGCAGAAACAGAGTTCGCCGCCGCCGGCGGCGCGAAAGTGGCTCGCGCCGAAGGTGGCAAGCGAGACGTCCGGATCGAGCTTGCTCTGGCCGAGCAGGTCCGTGGTGAAGCGCGCCGTGCCGGGCCGCTCCGTGTCGTAGCGCGCCGAGAATGCGGTCTTTCCGCCGAGAAGATCGACGGTCACCTTGCCCGCGGTCTGGGTGCTGTAATCGGTGGTGCGATAGCCGATGATGTCGTTTGGAAGCTTGAGGAAGAGATCACCGGAAGAGTTGCGGACCGCAGCGGTCTCCATCTCGATCAGAATGCCTTTGTCGACTTCGATCGAATAGCCGAGATTGCCGCCGCTGAAATGCATGTCGCCAAACCGGTAGTCGATGATCCGGCGCTCCAGGTGCCTGGCGCCATAGGTCAGCTTGCCATCGCCTAGTGGAATGCTGCCCCGTAGCCCGAGCTTGCCTTCCCAAAATGGGCCGGAGAGCGCCTGGGGATCTTCAAATATGTTGGTGCTATGGCCGTATCCGGCCATGTAGTCGACGGTCGTTTCGGCGATCGCCAGGGATGGGGCGATGAGGAGGACGGTTGCAGATAGTGCGGCCGGGAATGTTCGCATCCCCTTCGTCCTCAATGAGTTCCTTTATAATGATATTATCGATTTACATGATTAACAAAACCTTGCGTTGTAGAAGCGGCCGGCGTTCGCATCCGGCATCCCTTGGCGGAACGTCAGCATCAGGTTGCGATTCCAGGTGAAAAATCTATCGCTAAAATTGTATCTGTTATGCTTAACCGTTTATTATGATTGGCTTTCTTGATTGATTAATGAAATGCTAATTGTATCCTTTGAGTTGTGTACAGCAAGTGCACGTTCAACAGGAGGTAAACCCATGACGATCAAGGCAATTTGCATCGCATTCGCAGTTGTGGCCGCCACTGTTTCCCAGGCTTCGGCCGGGGGGCTGTCGCTTGGAGTTCTGTCCGGCAAGAAGGTCAGTGTTCTCTCCGGCGGCGTCGCCAATGGTATCGTGATTGCCCCGAGCGTCGATGTCGGTGACGTTCTTTCCGGCAACGATATCCTCAACAAGTCGCTGAACGGCACGCTCAACAACGTGCTTTCGGGCAATGCCCTCGGTATCCTCTCCGGCAACGGTGGCAAGCAGCGTCGCCACTGACAGGTCGGTTCAGGATCGGCTGAACGCCGGTCTCCTTCAATTTTTTTCGCATCCTGGCCGGATGCGGCGCGATGAAGCAGGGATGCAGAGAGAACCTGCCCCGTTCTCTTCGCCATAAGTCGCGCACGTCTTAAGACGGAGAGTGGATGACGCCCAGACACGTCATCCGCTCTTTTTCGTTCGCGCTAAAGGAACGGCCGCGTTTGACAGTTGAGATCACTTCCCCTATGGACGCTTAAGGGCAAGGGTCCCTGCCGTCCGCGAGCGTCATGCTTTGGTGAAGCCCTTCTTGTCAGACACGGTCAGCCGAAACGGCATGCGAACCGGTGGCAATGCGGGCACCCATCTTAGAAGATTGCATGCCGCAGCAGGAGACCCTGTCATGATGCGCGGATCAAATACGCTGCCATCGCTCGAAGCCATCAAGGACCAGGCAAAACGCCTGCGATCGCGGCTGTCGGACGAAGGCAAAACCATCACCCATTCCCGTTCGCTCGAACTGGTCGCCGCCCAATACGGCTATCGCGACTGGAATACACTTCACGCGGCCGCCGGCAACCGGCCGCCGTTCAATCCCTGGATGCTCGGTTCCCGGGTGAAGGGCATCTATCTCGGCCAACCCTTCGAGGGCGAGATCCTGTCGGTGCAGGCGCTGACGTCGCAGCCCGGACGTTACCGGCTGACGATGAAATTCGACGAACCGGTCGATGTCGTCACGTTCGAGAGCTTTTCCGCATTTCGCCAGCGGGTGACGGCGACGGTCGACGAGACCGGGCGCACCATCGAGAAAACCTCCAACGGCCAGCCGCAGCTGCAATTGGAGTGGTGAGCTGCGTCAGCCGCCAACGCCGTTGCGGCATGACGCTTGCGCGGTACCGACGATTGCCCCGCTTGGCCCAGATCCCGGATGCGCAATGCTTCGGGATCTGATCGTCGGAGCGTCGCGCGCTTTCTCAAATCCTGTTCCAACTCCCCCGGATGGCGAAGTGTCGCCCTGGACGTAGCTGTCACACCGTTGGGAGAACCGCGCGCATGTTCGACGCCGCCCCATCGTGCCGAGCGGGTGTGCCTGACGCTGGCTCTGCTAGGGCGTGAGCCGTTCGTTCGTCAGTCAGTCCCGCCCGGTCATTCCGCAGCGCTTCATTAGTTGCGAATGAGTTGCATTTGCACTATCAATGTAGTTGCGAATGGTTCGCAATAGGCCGTGCGATGCTTTCGGTTCGCCGCGCAGCCGATGCGGGCAGCCGGGCGCAGGTATGGTATCCGCCAAGGGGAGACGGCGATGGGAAAATCGGGAAAGCAGGACATGCTCGGGCGGCGTAGCCTGCTGATGGGCGGGCTGGCGGCGGCCGGCGGCACGGCGATCTGCGCCGGGGCCGCGCTGGCGCAACAGGCGTCCCATGGCGGCGGGCACAGGATGGCGGCGAGCGATGCCATGGCGGCGCCGATGCCATCAATGAGCCATGGGGCGATGATCACCGTCGGCGATGTCGACAGCGCAGCCAACGGTTTCGATCCGACCGACATGCTGACCGACTGGGATACGGGCACGGTCACGACATTGCCGGATGGACGGACGTTGCGCACCTTCGAGATGACGGCCGAGGATCGCGAGATCGAGATTGCGCCGGGCATCAGGTTTCCCGCCTGGACCTATAACGGTCGCGTTCCCGGGCCGGCGCTCAGGGCCAAGGAGGGCGAACGCTTAAGGATCGTCTTTCGCAATTACGCGTCGCACCCGCATTCGATCCATTTTCACGGCATCCACGCGGCGCGCATGGACGGCGTGCCGGGCGCCGGCATGGTCGATCCCGGCGACGAGTTCGTCTACGAGTTCGATGCCAAGCCCTTCGGCTGCCATCTCTACCATTGCCATGCGATGCCGCTGCGCCGCCACATCCACAAGGGCATGTACGGCGCCTTCGTCATCGACCCGGATCCGGAGCGCCACCCGGATCAGATCGACGTCGCCCGTTCACGGCTCTTCGGCACGCCCGAGAATGCCGGCTGGCAGGAACTGGTGATGGTGATGAACGCCTTCGACACCAATTTCGATGCCGAGAACGAATTCTACGCGGTCAATACCGTCGCCCATGCCTTCATGAAGCGGCCGATCCGCATCGTGAAGGACAAGCCGGTGCGCATCTATCTCGTCAACGTCATCGAGTTCGATCCGATCAACTCGTTCCACCTGCACGCCAACTTCTTCGACTACTACGAACAGGGAACGACGCTGACGCCGACCTTGAAAACGGTCGACCTCATCACCCAGTGCCAGGCGCAGCGTGGCATTCTGGAGTTCACTTTTGCCGAGCACGAACCCGGCCTCTACATGTTTCATCCGCACCAGACCGAATTTACCGAGCTCGGATGGGTCGGCATGTTCGACGTAGTGGAGGCGCTGGCATGAACGAGACCTTGCCGAGGGCCGCCATCCGCGCAGCCAGGACCAATCTGGTGTGGCTGGCCCTGCCGCTCATCGCTTTTGCCGTCGCCGTGGTCTGGCTCGTAACGACCGACCCGCTGTCCGGCTTCCGCAACGGCGCGCCGCCGGTCGAAAACCTGACCTTCGAGCGAACCGTGCTCGACGACAGCGGCCTGCGGCTCCTGGTTCGCGCCGGGGGCTCGGAGCCGATGACCGTGGCGCAGGTGCAGGTCGACGATGCCTATTGGCAATTCACCCAGGACCCGCCCGGTCCCATCGCTCGGGGTCGGACGGCCTGGCTGGCCCTGCCGTTTCCCTGGATGCTCGGCGAGGCGCATGCGCTGAAAGTGGTGACCAACACCGGCACCACCTTTACGCACGAGATCGCCGTCGCCGTGCCGACACCGCAGGCAACCGCGGGCCAATTGCGGCTGCAGGCACTGGTCGGCCTCATCGTCGGCATCGTGCCCGTGGCAGTCGGGCTGATGTTCTATCCGGTGCTGCGCGGCGTCGGCCGGTCCGGCATGGCGTTTCTGCTGTCGCTGACCATCGGGCTTCTCGCCTTCCTGCTGGTCGATGCCAGTGCCGAAGCGCTGGAACTGGCGTCTGAGGCGGCGGCCATTTTCCAGGGGCCGGTCATGGTCGTGCTTGCGGGTATCGGCAGCTTCCTTCTGCTGATGGCCGTCGGCCGGCGCGGTGGCGTGCCGACGGGGCTCGCGCTTGCCACCTATATCGCCCTCGGCATCGGCCTGCACAATCTGGGCGAGGGGCTGGCGATCGGGGCGGCCTTTGCAGCCGGTTCGGCCGGGCTCGGCACCTTTCTGGTGCTCGGCTTCGCGCTCCACAACGTCACCGAAGGCATCGGCATTGCCGCGCCGATCCTGAAACAGCGGCCGCCCTTGTGGACCTTTGTCGGGCTGACGCTGCTTGCCGGCGCTCCGGCGGTCCTAGGCATGTGGCTCGGCAGCCTGGCGGCGTCGGCGCAATGGTCGGCATTGGCGCTGGCTGTCGGGGCAGGGGCGATCCTGCAGGTGATCGTCGAGGTCGGTGCCTATCTGATGCGCCAGAGCGGAAAGCCGTTTGAGGTCTTCCTGACGCCGCCCGTCATGGGCGGGCTCGCCGCCGGCGTTGGCTTCATGTACCTGACCGCGGCGCTGGTGAAGATCTGATTTTGGCTTGCTGCTGGTTGCTGAACTTGCAGGACGTGGCCGCGTCAGCCCCTCATCCGGCTGCCGCCACCTTCTCCCCGCTTGGCGGGGAGAAGGGACTTGCGGGACGGTGTCGCCCAGGCATCTTTCGGCACGCTTTGAGAAAGTCGCGTAAACGTTACCCGGCGATATCGACGATGCCGCAGTCGCCAGCGGCCGAGCCGAAGACGAGCTGGCGCCCGTCCTTGCTCCAGGCCATGGCGCTGATGGCGCCCTTGCCGGGGCGGCGCAGCAGCACTTCCTTGCTGTCGGCGAAGCGGGCGGCAAGGATCATGCCGTCCTGGTAGCCGATGGCGACGATGTCTTCGGACGGATGGCAGGAGACAGAGGTCACCATGATGTCGGCGCGGGTTCCGAGTTCCATCGGCGCCTTGCCCATCGGTCCGTCCTTGCCCTGGAAGGGCCAGACGATGGCGGCCGGCGCGCCGGAGGAGGCGAGCCACTTGCCCTTGGCGGACCAGGAGAGCGACTTCACCTTGGCCGGATAGCCAGTCATGCGCATGTGGCGGGCCTCGGCGCCGGGCTTGGCGTCGAGCTTCCAGCCGTGCAGGGCGTTTTCCTGCATGGTGGTGACGAGGAAACGGCCGTCGGGCGAGAAAGTGACTCCGGTATGGGCGCCCTTCCAGTCGAGATCGATCGGCTGGCCTGATGTCGCCACCCAATGCATCGACACGCCGTTATAACGGGCAGCGGCCACGCGCAGGCCCTTCGGGGCGAAGGCGAGGCCTTCGACCGTGCGTTCCTCGGCAAACTCCTTCGTCTGGCCGTCGGCGAGCCGCACATGCGTGGTCTTGCCATAGGCGTAGCCGACGGCGCCTTGCGGGCCGGCGGCGACCTGGGCGATCCATTTGCGTGGCGCTTCGGCAACCAGTGTCGTGGTGCCGTCGGCGGCCGTGCGCATCACCTTGCCGTCTTCGCCGCCGGTCAGAAGCGTGTCGGTCGCCTCGTCGTGAACGAACGACAGCAGGCCCTCATGGGCCTCCGTCGTCTTGTGGCCGATGTCGAGACGGTGGATGGCGCCGGTGGCTTCGGCGAAGAACGGTATGCCCTTGAGAAAGGTCACGCCAACGACGTGGCCTTCAAGATCGAGCGGAGCGACTGTCGGCATCAGATTGTTTTGGTCCCCTGGTTCGGCATGCGGTCAGGGCGTGGTGCCGAAAAGTTTCGACATCACGCCCTCGTTCTTTGGTCGTCGAGCCGCAGCGCGGCTGCGGAAATCAGGCAGACGCTTCGCAAGCCTTGAACGTGCGCTCCAGCTTCTCGCGGTCGAGGTCGCGGCCGATGAAGACCAGACGGCTTTCGCGCTTTTCGCCCTGTTTCCA
The DNA here is from genome assembly GCF_031989085.1 of Ensifer sp. Taxonomy (NCBI): domain Bacteria; kingdom Pseudomonadati; phylum Pseudomonadota; class Alphaproteobacteria; order Hyphomicrobiales; family Rhizobiaceae; genus Ensifer; species Ensifer sp. The sequence goes on along the minus strand of NZ_DALZXU010000009.1, from coordinate 243,107 downwards.
GGCACGCTGATGGTCGCCCTCGATGATCATGTGCACGCCCTGCACCACATAGCGCTCGGCGTCGCCGGCAAAGGCGATGATGCCCTTGAGGCGCAGGATGTTCGGGCCGTCCGTCTGGGTGATCTTCTGGATCCAGGGGAAGAAGCGATCGGGGTTCATCTCGCCGCCCCGCAGCGAGATCGACTGCACCGTCACGTCGTGAATCGGCGAGGGAGCGTGGTCATGATGGTGGTGCCCGTGATCATGATCGTGGTGATCATGGTCGTGATGGTGGTGGTCATGATCATGGTGATGATGGTGATCATGGCCGCAATCGGGGCCGCAGGTGTGATCGTGTTCGTGCTCGTCCTGGTCGAGGAAGTGCGGGTCGTTCTCCAGCGCCTTTTCGAGGTTGAACGCGCCCTGGTCGAGCACCTTGGTGAGATCGATATCGGAGCGCTGGGTCCTGTAGATGCGGGCCGACGGATTGATGACGCGCACCGTCGCTTCGATCCGCTCGAGCTCCTGCGGGCTGACGAGGTCGGTCTTGTTGAGGAGCACGACGTCGGCAAAGGCGATCTGGTCTTCGGCCTCGCGGCTGTCCTTCAGCCGGAGCGGCAGGTGCTTGGCATCGACAAGCGCGACGACGGCATCGAGCTCGGTCTTGGCGCGCACGTCGTCGTCCATGAAGAAGGTCTGGGCGACCGGCACCGGGTCGGCAAGGCCGGTGGTCTCGACGATGATCGCGTCGAAGCGGCCGGGACGGCGCATCAGGCCCTCCACCACGCGGATCAGGTCGCCGCGCACGGTGCAGCAGACGCAGCCGTTGTTCATCTCGTAGATTTCCTCGTCGGATTCCACGATCAGGTCGTTGTCGATGCCGATCTCGCCGAATTCGTTGACGATGACGGCGTATTTGCGGCCGTGATTCTCGCTGAGAATGCGGTTCAACAGCGTCGTCTTGCCGGCGCCGAGATATCCGGTGAGCACGGTGACGGGAATCGGCTTCTGCTGGGATGTTTCGGTCATGGGAACCTCTGGGATCTCGGGATGCGGGGAGCGGGCATCCATGTCGGGTTTCATATAGGAGATGCGGCGGCGATGCGCAAATGGCCGCGCCTATTTTGACGGGGCGCCGGACCACGGCAAAACGGGTGAAATGCCGGCGATAACGCTCCTTTCATCAAAATCGGGGAGAGTTCGCCTCCTGTCGAAGGGGTGCATGCGTGAAGACGATTTCCATCAACGGCCGGTTCCTGACCCAGCCGCTCACCGGGGTGCAGCGCTTTGCCCGCGAGATCACCCGGGCGCTCGATGCCCGCATCGCGGCCGGAGACGTGCCGGCTGAGCTCAAGGATGTGCGCTGGCGGCTGCTTGCGCCGGCGTCGGCACCGGATGACCTGCCGCTTTCGGCGATTTCGATCGAGCGTTTCGGCTCCGGCCCCGGGCATCTCTGGGAACAGGGGCCGCTCTTGTGGCGGGCGCGGCGCGACACGTTGATCGGCCTTGGCGGCAGCGGCCCGGTGCTGCATTCCGACCAGGTGGTGGTGATTCACGACGTCACGCTCTTTCGTCACCCGGCTTCCTTCGGCCGGGGCTACCGGCTGTTTCACGGCGCGCTCGGCTATATCCTGACGCGGCGCGCAAAGATCGGCACGGTTTCGAATTTTTCACGCGGCGAACTGGCGGACGTCTTTCGCGTTCCGGCATCGGGCATCGACGTGATCTACAACGCCACCGACCACTTCTCCGACCTTCAGCCGGACCGGGAAATCGTTGCCAGGCTCGGGCTCGGCGATAGCCCCTTCTTCCTGCTCGTCGGCACCCTGAAGCCCAACAAGAACGTCGAGTTTGCGGTGCGTGCCTTCGAGGCGCTCAGAGATGCCGGCAGCAAGCTCGTCGTTGTCGGCGGCACGGACCCGAGCGTTTTTCGAGATGTCGCTCCGACCTCGCGCGATAACCTGATCTTTGCCGGACGGTTGACCGACGCCGAGATCGCCGGGCTGCAGCGCCAGGCCACCGCCTTCCTGTTTCCGAGCCTTTACGAAGGCTTCGGCATCCCGCCGCTGGAAGCGATGACCCAAGGCTGCCCGGTGCTCGCCGCCGACATTCCGCCGGTCTGCGAAGCCTGCGGCGAGGCCGCGCTCTACTTCGATCCGAAAAAGCCGGAAACGCTGGTCGAGGCGATGCGGACGATATCGGCCGATGGCGCCCTCCGGCAGCAGTTGACCCGCGCCGGCCATGACAATGCCGAGCGGTTCTCGTGGAGTGGAAGTGCTGTTGTTCTGCTCAACCTGCTGGCGGCAAGCCGGGGCTGAGCAGCCGGTCTGGCCGGAGCGATGCGCCCGATCAGAGCTCGAGCATGCGCGAGGGATCGATCCTGCCGCGCAGGAGATCGGCGAAGGCGATGAGGTTTCCCTTGAGGCGGCCGCGCCGGTCGACGAGCCCTTGAGACCGGAGGCTGCCAATCGTGTTTGCCGCCACGTTCCTGCCCATGAGATGAAGGGTCCACCTCAGGCTGACGCTGCCCTTGCGCAAGAGGTAGAGGGGGTTTGCAACCTGTGAGTAGCCGAAGCGCAGGCCTGGTGTACGCCCGCGCTTGTTGCCGAGATGGACGCCGCGCAAAGCTCCGCTGCGCACGATGCGTCCGCAGTGGGCGAGGCGACGGCAGAAGTCGACGTCCTCCTGCCAGCCGTAGAGCGGTAGGTTTTCGTCGAACCGCGTGCCGTCGGCTCGAATGGCCGAAACGCGGAAGGCCATGTTGCAGCCATAGGCATTGAAAACAGGTTCGAGCTCGGTGCGGCTTTCCGTCACCCGATCGCGCGCGAGGATTTCCAGGCCTTCCTTGACCGGGATGCCCGGGCCATGGATGCCGTCGGCCAAGACCATGCCTGTTGCTACGACGACGTCGGGCTCGCTTGTAAAGAGCGCTTCGACCTCCGCCAGAAAATCGTGCCGGGGCAGAAAATCGTCATCGAAAAACACGATGACATCAGCGTGTCCTTTCCGGTCGAGGATGGCGTTGCGTTGAGCGCAGGAACCTTTGCTGCCCGTGACCAGGGTAATTTCCTGGGTAAGCGATTTGACAAAGTCGAGATCGATATCATCCGGCGAAGACGGGCAGACCAGAATGGCGTCCGGCTTGCGATCCTGGCGGGTCAGGTGCTCGAGCGTTTCGGATAGCACCTCGCGGCGGCCCGCCGTGGCTATTCCGACAATGATTTTCATGATGTTCGTCGCCTCTTGCTTTGCCCTGATCTAAACCGAAAGAGGTTCAGTTTTCCTTATGCGTCTGAAGCGCGCATGCCGAGCCGCAGGCGATCGAGCGCCAACAGGCAGAAGCCCCCGCCGATAATGATCCCGGCGGCTGTGGCCACAAAGGCGGATTGATAGGAAAAGACGAAGGCGAAAATGGTCACGGTGAGGCCGGCGGCGGCGAAAAGAACCGGCGGCCAGGAGAAATCGAAGGCGAGCGCTGCCATCAGCCGCAGACCGATCAACGCGGCGAGGATGGCGCCGAGCGCGCCGCCGGCCATCAGCGCGGCGTCGGTCCTTGCCACCAGGAAGCCGCCGGCAAGGGCACCCAGATTGAGAAGGGCGCAGTCGATGGCGGCGAGCGTGAAGATGGCGGTCAGGCGCTGTTTCAGGTGCAGTGGCGTCGGCAGCATGATCTGCGTCAGAACCCGCGCGAGAGACAGGATGATGACGTAGGGGGCGGTCGCCAGGAAACCCGCCTGAAGGTCGGGACTGATGACCAGCCATGTTGCCGGCTGAAGCACGGCGAAGATGCCGGCCGCCATCATCAGCGCGAAGCTGGTGAGCAGCGCGTAGTATTGACCGAGCTGGCGGCGAAGCGCCGGCGTGTCTGCGGCCTTGTCATGCGCGGCGACGATTTCGGGATACTGGATCGCCTGCAGGGCGGAGACGATCAGCACGAAGGGGCGCTGCAGAAGGTCGAGCGCGAGCAGAGCGCCGGCCGCACCACTTGGGCCGAGGGCCGATGTGAAGATCGCCTTCAGTGCCAGCGGCGCGAACATCGAGGCGGTCGCGGCGCCCGCCGAAACACTGCCGTAGACCAGGTGTTTTTTCACGCGGGCCATGTCGAGCGGGGTGGCGGGCCGTGGGCCGGGTCTGCGCGACAGCAAGGCGGCAAGCAACGCATAGACGGCGTAACCGCCAAGCAGGCCCGTGACCGTTGACAGGAAGGTTGGCGAGGTCAGCGCGCCGAGCAGCGTGCCGGCTGCCAGGATGGTGGCGCGGGAACCCTGCAGCACCGAGAAGGCACGAAAGTCCTGGCGGAAGCGCAGCATGGTGAGGTGCAGGTCGCTGCAGCCCTGCGCGACGGCGACGAGGCCGCCAACGAGAGCCACCAGCGGCGTCACACCGAATGCGATCGAGATGGCTGCGGCGACAAGGCAGAAAAGCGCACAGGCAGCAGCCTCCGCGACGATCGTTCGCCGCTCCGCCGCTTCGCTTTCCGCCGTCTGGCCGGGGTAAAAGCGCATGCAGGAAAACCGCACCCACTCGAACGCGGCAATCGCGCCGAACTGGCTGAGCGAGATGAACAGCGAATAGGCGGCATAGTCGACCGGCGCCAGCCAATGGGCGACGATGATCAGCAGACCGAAGGCGATCAGGGCCTGATAGAAATAGGCGCCGAGCGCGATGATCTTCGCCATGGGTTTCCGGCCTGATGCCGCCTGTCGTCGTTTGCTGCTGTTCCTGCTGATAGCGCAAAAGCACAAACAAAGTGTTTGCCGGCGCGGTTTCCCACGGTTGTCAGGTGAGTTCGGCCCTATCGAAGTCGCTCAGGTCGAAATCGGCGACGTCGGTCAAAAGCTCGATCACGCCGCCGACCGCGTGGACGATGAGTTGCTCGCCGCGCGCGGCGGTGGCGGCGGATGCGTTGCCGGCTACGCCCTGGCGGTTGAGGTCCGACATTTTCCAGCCGAAGGCATGCGGGCCATAGGCGCGCAAATGCCTGAAGCGTTTGGCATGGTCGCTCTGGCGCGAGGGAAAGGCGCCGGCCTTCTCCATGTCAACTTTTTCCGGGTGAAGCGCCAGCATCACCGACGTCTCGATATCGCCGCCATGAATATCGATCGCCTTGTCCTTGGGCGCGATCCAGCCGTCGGGCTGGCCGAAGCGGGTCCAGCTCGTCGCCACCGCCAGCATTGCGAACCGCACGCGCGCCTCGGTCGCGACGATGGTCATCAGAGGCGAATTGCCGCCATGGGCGTTCAGCATCACGAACTTGCGCACCCCGAGCGCGTGCAGATTTTCGGCGATACCGAGCCAGCGGCGCACGGCTTCGTCATAGGCGAGCGAGCGCGTCCCTTCGACATCCATGTGTTCGATGGAATAACCGACCGGTTCGGTCGGCAGGAAGGTCACGGGCAGAGTATCGGGCAGCGCTGCAATCGTTCGCGCGACGATCCCCTCGGCAATCAGCGTATCGGTGTCGAAGGGCAGATGTGGGCCGTGCTGTTCATGAGCGCCGAGTGGCAGCACCGCGATCCAGTCACGTCGTGCCTCTTGCGGAAGATCGGCCGGATTGTCCTGCCATCGGGCTCTCGGCATCGACATTTCTCTTCGATCCTTCACGTCAATTGTCGTAAAAATGTTATTTGAGTCATACAGTTCGTAATCGCAAGCTGTATTGCTATAAATGGGCGAGACGGGATTCGGCAGGAGGTCCAATGGGCAAGAAGAACAAGGCCGAAAAGAAGGGCAAGAACGGTAAGAAGAAGGACGAGCTTCTTGCCGAACCGCACGATCTTGCCTCGATCCTTGTCCAGGCGGCGCGCTCCATGCGCACCGTGCTGTCGCGCAACCTGCTCGAGAGCGGGCTTTATGCCGGCCAGGACGGCGTGATGCTGGCGCTTGCCGCAACCGACGGTCTGACGGCGGGCGGGCTTGCGGCGAGGCTCGGCGTCAAGGCGCCGACGATGACGCGCACCATCGGCCGCATGGAAGCGCAAGGCTTCCTCGAACGCCGGCCCGACGAGGACGATGCGCGCCTGACCAAGGTCTATCTGACCGAACCCGGGCGCAACCGTCTGCAGACGATCGCCGAGGCCGGGCAGCACTCCGAGAATCTGGCGACACGCGGCCTGACCGACAAGCAGGTGCGCACGCTGATGAAGCTCCTGCGGGCCGTCGACAGCAACCTGCAGGCGGCGCGAGCCGCCGATTGAGCCCAGATTCGCGGCATATTGCGGCGGCGATTTAAACAGTTTAAATAGGTTTTAAATTTGAGGGCAGGCAACTCGGCTTAAACAGGGGGCATCGTGGCGCAAAAGGTCAAGCTTTCGACGATCGCGGAAACACTCGGTCTTTCGACGGCAACGGTATCCCTGGCATTGCGTGACAGTCCGTTGGTGGCGACCCTCACACGCGACAAGATCAAGGAACAGGCCCGCGCGCTCGGCTACATCTACAACCGCCGCGCCGCCAGCCTCAGGACATCGCGCTCCGGCATCATCGGCGTCGTCGTGCACGACATCATGAACCCGTTCTACGGCGAAATCCTGAAGGCGATCGAAGCGGAGCTCGATCGCGACAAGCAGACTTTCATCCTTTCCAACCATTACGATTCGGTCGACAAGCAGCGCGATTTCATCGAGACGCTGCTCCAGCTCGGCGGCGACGGCGTCATCATGTCGCCGGCCATAGGCACGCCGCCGGAGGATATCCAGCTTGCCGAGGACAACGGCATGCCGGCGATCCTGATCGCCCGCTCGATCGAGGGGCTGGATGTGCCGATCTTCCGCGGCGACGACGCCTACGGCATTTCGCTCGCCACCAACCATCTGATCGGCCTTGGTCACCGCTGTATCGCCATGGTCGGCGGCACCGACCAGACTTCGACCGGTCGCGACCGCTACCAGGGCTATGTCAATGCGCTGCGCAAGGCCAATATCGAGGTCGATCCGGAGCTGCGCATTCCCGGCCCCCGCTCCAAGCAGGGTGGCTTCGAAGCGGCGGTGCACTTGCTGTCGCTGCCGCAGAAGCCGACCGCGGTCGTCTGCTGGAACGACCTGGTGGCGATCGGCATGATGAACGGTATCGCCCGCGCCGGGCTCGTTCCCGGTGTCGACATCTCGGTCACCGGCTATGACGATCTGGAGGAGGCGTCGATCGCGACGCCGGCGCTGACCACCGTGTGGAACGGTCAGGCCGATGTCGGCCGCAGTGCGGCGCGTGCGCTGCTCGACAAGCTGTCCGGCAGCCACGAGCCCGACGGTATCCATCTGATCAAACCGGAAATGCGCATCCGCCAGTCGACCGGCCCGTTGCGCGTCACCGCCTGACGAAATCCCTCATACCCGGAGTGCCCATGTCCGCGAACCTTCCCCGCATCCTCGTGCCCGGAAAAATCAACGAACGGGTGCTGCAGCGGCTGCCCGAGATGTTCGACATCGTGCGGGTGGAGCGTCCGGACGCGAGTCTGGTGACGGCGGATATGGCTGACATCAAGGGTATTGCCGTCTCCGGGCGCGTGCCGGCCGATCTGATGGACGCGCTACCGGGCCTCGAAGTCATCGCCAATTTCGGCGTCGGCTATGACGGGGTCGACGTGACGCACGCGAGCGCCAAGGGCATAGCCGTTACCAACACGCCCGATGTGCTCAGCGAAGAGGTCGCCGATACGGCGATCGGCCTGTTGATCAATACCCTGCGCCTTTTGCCGCAGGCGGAGGAATGGCTGCGGCAGGGGCGCTGGGTGCGGGAAGGCGCCTTTCCGCTTTCACCGTTGTCGCTGCGCGGTCGCACGGTCGGGCTTTATGGCCTCGGGCGCATCGGACTGGCCATCGCCAAGCGGCTGGAAGCCTTTGGCGTTTCGGTCGCCTATCATACGCGCAGCCGGCGCGACGGCCTTGCCTATGCCTACCATCCGACGCTCGAAGGTCTTGCCGCGGCGGTCGACACGCTTGTCGTCATCGTTCCCGGAACGGATGCGACACGAAAGACGGTCGACGCCCGCGTGCTTTCGGCGCTTGGGAGCAACGGTGTGCTGATCAATGTCGGACGCGGCTCGACCGTCGACGAGGAAGCGCTGGTTGCCGCGCTCCAGGACGGCGTCATCGCCGGCGCGGGGCTCGACGTTTTCGACAATGAGCCACACGTGCCCGATGCGCTGCTGGCGCTAACGAACGTGTCGCTGCTGCCACATGTGGCCTCGGCCTCGGTCGTCACCCGCAACGCCATGGCGGATCTGGTGGTCGACAACCTCAAGGCCTGGTTTTCTTCCGGCAAGGCATTGACGCCGGTGCCGGAAACGCCTTTCGAACGACGGGCCCGTTAGGCGGCGATGCGGCGTGCGGCGTAGGTCCGCACGGCATCGCCGAAGGCCCTGAACAGGCTCGCCGACGGTGCGTCCGTGCGCACCCAGTATTCCGGATGCCATTGTACTCCGACGGCGAAGGCCTTGGCGCCGATCACCGAGACCGCCTCGATCGTGCCATCGTCGGCAACGGCTTCGACGGCAAGGCGCGGTGCGGCGGCGCCGATCGCCTGGCGATGCAGGGAATTGACGCGCAGGCGGCCGGCGCCCAGCACTGGCGCGAGACAGCTGCCTTCCTTGACGATGACATCCTGGCGGATGCCATAGGCGACGTCGAGTTCGGGAACGTCGGGCTTGCGGTGATCCCAGACACCAGGCTGTTCCTGGATTTCCGTCGCCAGCGTGCCGCCGAGCGCGACGTTGAGTTCCTGGATGCCGCGGCAGATGGCAAACAGCGGCACGCCGCGCTCGATCGCGCGGCGGATCAGAGGCAGGCTGGTGGCATCCCGGCCCGGATCGAAGGGGCCGTCGCTGTCCTTGGCCTCGCGGCCATAGAGCGAGGGATGCACATTGGACCGGGCGCCGCTTGCCAGAACGCCGTCGACGCGATCGAGGATCTCGTCGATATCGTTGCCGGTTTCGAGTGCGGGTATCAGGAAGGGCATGACACCGGCGCCTTCGACGGCGGCGCGAACATATTGATGGGCAACGACTTGCCAGACATTGCCGTCGAATTCGCGGAAATCGCAGGGGATGGCAACGACAGGTTTCGACATCATCAGGCTCCGTATATCGCTCGGAAAAGCCATGGCGCCAGTTGCGGTTCAAAGTCAACTGGCAAGCGCAGTGACGACGAGGCGGCTCGGTGGCCGGGTGTTGCCGGTGAAGGCGGCAGGAAGTGATGGTTATTTCTTCAGTTTTGGGTAACCAAAACCCAAGTGAATCGGTGGATATGATGTTTGCCAAGCAGAATTTGCTTAAATACAATGGCTGAAAGTAAAAGCTCTTTATGTCTATGAATGGTTGTAGAAAACATCGGGTGTCCTTTGGTTTCGCAATACTAGGTTGAGTTTGCGAAAAACTCGCACGGGGCACCGTTTGAATGTTGTAATACAAGGCTTCGAGGCGGCGCTTTCACGAAATCTTTCGTTAAATCATCGCCTCTAAAAATCCGGAAAACCGGAGCTATGGGTTCATGACGCGCAATGAACGGGGCGCTCTCCCGACAGATGTCTATCTGTCGTCTGTGAGTTCGCTCTACGAACATCGCAGGACTCTGCTGATCGGCATGCTCTCGCATGTCGTGACCTTCGTGCTCGTCTACTTCAAGACCTCCGACCCGCTCTACCTCATCTGCACCGCAGCCGTCATGGCGCTCTGGGTGCTGCGCAATCTCGACATGGCGCGCTTCGATCGCCAGGATTTTTCCAATGCCGACCGTGCCACGGTCAGAAAATGGGAGAACCGCTATATTCTCGGCGGCGTCAGCGTGACACTGACCTGCGGCATTGCCTGCGGCTACGCGATCGCCGTCAGTCGGGATTCCTTCGCGGAACTTGCCTGCATCTCCGTCACGCTCGCCTCGATGATCTCGCTCGTCGGGCGAAACTACGGTTCCGAACGCGCGGTCTTGCTGCTGTCCTCGTCGGCCTGCCTGCCGATCGTGATCGGGCTGATCACGCTGCGCGACCCGTTCATGCTGATCCTGGCGATCCTGATCCTGCCCTTCATCTTCTCGACCTGGATGATGGCCAACAATGTGCGCGCGTTCCTCTACGAAAACGTGCTGGCCGCGCGCGAGGTCGCAACGATCGCCGGACAGTTCGACGCGGCACTCAACAACATGACGCACGGGCTCTTGATGCTCGACCGGGACAACCGGATCGTCGTTGCCAACGAGCGTGCCTGCGCGCTCCTGATGCTCGGCGACAAGGCCGACCTTAGGGACCGCCTGCTCGACGATGTCGTGCGCCGCGGCGTCAGGCGCATGTCGCTCAGCGTCGACGACACGCGCGTGATTTCCCGTCAGCTCGACCTGTTGATCAAGGGCAAGAAGACCCAGGTGCTGGTACCGGTCACCGATGACCTGTTTCTCGAGTTTTCCGCCGGTCGGCACGAAAACGGCGAAGTCGTGCTGATTTTCGAGGACGTGACCGCGCGCGTTCAGGCCGACAGGCAGATCCTGCAGATGGTGCGCTTCGATACGCTGACCGACCTGCCGAGCCGCGACTACTTCACCGAGCTTGCACACACCGCGATGGCGCTGGAAGGCAGCCAGGACGTGGAGGTCGGGCTGATGGTGCTCGACGTCGCCGAGTTCAAGCACGTCAACGACATGCGCGGCCATATCGTCGGTGACCGGCTGCTGCAGGCCATTGCCGGCCGGCTGAAATCCCTCGTCGGCAACACCGCGATCGCCGCTCGCCTGATGGGCGACGAATTCGTCGTCTTCTTCCCGAACAGGATGCATCTGCCGGACCTCGAGGCGCAGATGCGCGCGGTCCATGCCGGATTGCGCGGCGCCTATCTGGCCGGTGGCTTCACCTTCAACATGACCATGAATGCCGGTGTGGTGATCGTGCCGAGCAGCGCCTTCCGGCTCGAAGAGTTGCAGATCAAGGCCGATCTCGCACTGTCGGAAGCCAAGGCGCGCAACAAGGGCGGTTGCACGGTCTTCGAAGACGAAATGGATGCCCGCTATCTCGACCGCCAGAAACTGAAGAGCGATCTGCGCGATGCGATCAATGCGAGCGCGCTGACGCTTTCCTACCAGCCGATGTTCACGCCGAACGGCGCGCGCCTCGAATGCTGCGAGGCGCTGGCGCGCTGGACACATCCCGAACGCGGCCCTGTGCCGCCGAACGTGTTCATTCAGCTTGCTGAGGAGCTTGGCCTCGTTACCGAAATCACCCGCTTCGTGCTGGAGCAGGCGTGCCGGGACTGCATGAGCTGGCCCGGCCACGTTTCCGTTTCGGTCAACCTGTCGGTGCTCGACCTGCGCAGCAACGACATCGTCACCGTCGTCAGGCGGACGCTTGCCGCCACCGGCCTCGATGCGTCGCGCCTGCATCTCGAAGTGACCGAAAGCTGCCTGATGGACGAGCCGGCCAAGGTGCAGGCAATTCTGGCCGAGCTGCGCGATAGCGGCATCACCATCGCCATCGACGATTTCGGCACCGGCTATTCCAGCCTCAGCTATCTCGACGTGCTGCCGGTGAGCATCATCAAGATCGACCGGTCTTTCGTGCGCAACATCCGTGAAGACACACGTCGCTTCAAACTCCTGCGCGGCACGGCCAATCTGGGGCGTGCACTTGGCCTGAAGATCATCGTCGAGGGCGTGGAAACGGCCGACCAGTTGCAGTTGATCAATGATTATCACTGCGCCGATCTGATACAGGGTTTTGTGTTCGCAGCGCCGATGCCGGCATCGGCAATCGAGGCGTTCTGCCAGAACGGTGTCCAGAAACCGGTCAATTCACCTTCGAGCAAGCGTATCGCCTGACGCCTGCGTCCGGTCGCCGACGGCGCCTTATTTCACCGCAAGATCATCTTTCGCCCTGCCATCGCCCGGATTGGCGCCGTGTGGTTGCATGCGCAACACTTCGTTAACCATGAAAATTTACGAAATATTAAGGTTAACAATAGGTTAATTCCAGGTTGTGCCATTTTGTTGTTGCTGCCGCCCGGGCCGTCAATAGTTTAACGCTTCGTTAACTATGAGGGTCGGAAAATGGGTGAAGGTCTTCACCGGGCGGAGCCTGGGAGTTTTTCTGAGAAGCTTATGCTTCTGCTCGATCGCGTCGAGTATCGACGGGTCGAGGCAGGCGAGGACATGGAGGATATCGCCCGGCTTCGCTACAAGGCGTACAAGGCCGTCAATCTGATGGAGCTGACCGGCTCGACCCTGATCGACGATCTCGATTTCGACAGCCACGCCCATGTCTTCGGCATCTACCTCGACGAGAACCTGGTCAGCACCGTGCGCGTCCACCACGTCACGCCTGAACACAGGGCGAGTACGTCCGGGCTGATCTTCGGTCCCGAGATCGACGTCTTTCTCGATGCCGGCATGGTCCTGGTCGATCCGGGCAGGTTGGCCGTCGATCCCGATGTCACCGGCGACGAGATGCGGGCGCTTCCCTATCTGACGCTGCGCCCGGTGGCGATGGCGTGCGAATACTTCACCGCCGACCGGTGCCTTACGGCCTGCCGGCCGCGGCATGCAGCGTTCTACAAGCGCATCTTCGCGTCCGAGACGGTCGTCGCCAAGCGCGAGAACCTTGGCGTCTACAACGCCGATGGCGCGCTTCTGGTCGCGCAGGTGAGGGGACAGCGGCCCTCGATCCTCGACCGATACCCGATCTTCGATTCCGAGCCGTTCGAGCGTCGCCTGATGTTTGCGGATCGCCAAGAGGTTCCGTTCGCCCCGCTGACAATCCTGCCGACGGCGCGCATGGCGCAAAACGGTTCCGGCCGTTCCTATCGCACATCCGTATTCCGCTGATGGCTGTCTACAGTCGGCTGGCGGTTGGCTGAAACCGTGCGATCGCGACGCGCGTCACGGGCGCGCGGCATATCGCCTCAGGCAACCGGACGCGGCAGTGGGTTTTCGTTGCGCCCGGGGCCGGCATTGTGTATGGGCAGCTAATAGGCTTGCGCGCGCTTTTGCGCCGGGGCCATTGGTGGATCAAGGTTGAAGGGCGGCGACGGCAGACGGTCGTGCCGCAGCATTCTGGGAGAATTGGACGATGGCTGAGCATCATTCTGGACCGGTCGAAATGGGTGCTCCCATGGATTATGCGGAACACGAGAAGACCTACGATTACTTCCTCAGTGCCACGAAATACGGCACGATGTTCTGCGTCGTCCTGCTGATTGCCATGGCGGCCTTCTTCTTCACCACGATGGGCTTCTTCTCCTCGCTGGTGCTGTTCATCCTTCTCAACGTCGCCGGTTTCTTCTTCCTTCGTTAATCGGCATCGCCGACACGACTAGCCACGGACGGGCCGGGGAGGCCCGCCCTTGGCTACCTGCCGGACCGGATGTCCGGATGAAAGCCGCACGGCATCGACTGGGAGCGTCGATCGTCTTGCCTGAGGCTCATGAATGTTCGCAGCGCCTTGACGTGTTCGTTCCAGAACGCGCGGCGCATTATCCTCACCGCGTGAGGGGGAGTGGAGGGCAGGCCTTGCCTGTCTCCAGGGGAATGTGTGCTTTGCACATGGGAGGGCGCCTGCTCGTTTGAGCGGCCGCTTTGCAGTCGGACAGGATGCCCGCATTCCAGCCTTGGCTCGATTGCGGCCAGGGAGGGGACTTGTGAGCGAAATTGTCTTTATCGCCAAGGAAACGGATCCGAACGAGGGTCGCGTCGCGGCATCGCCGGATAGCGTGAAGAAACTGAAAGGGCTCGGCTTCGACGTCGTCGTCGAGGCCGGCGCCGGGTTTCTGTCTCGTATTCCGGATGCGGAATACGAGAAGGTCGGCGCCAGGATCGGCACCGTTGCCGATGCGGGGACGGCGGACGTCGTCCTGAGAGTACGCCGGCCAACGAGCGGCGAAATTGCCGGCTACAAGTCCGACACGATCGTCATCGCGATCATGGATCCCTATGGCAACGAGGATGCGGTCGCCGAAATGGCCAAGGCCGGTCTTTCCGCCTTCGCCATGGAACTGATGCCGCGCATCACCCGAGCCCAGTCGATGGACGTGCTGTCGAGCCAGGCAAACCTTGCCGGCTACCAGGCCGTGATCGATGCAGCGTACGAATACGACCGGGCGCTGCCGATGATGATGACGGCTGCAGGAACGGTTCCCGCCGCGAAGGTCTTCGTCATGGGTGCCGGCGTCGCCGGCCTGCAGGCGATCGCGACGGCTCGCCGTCTCGGCGCCGTTGTGTCGGCAACCGATGTGCGGCCGGCCTCCAAGGAGCAGGTGGCCTCGCTCGGCGCCAAGTTCATCGCCGTCGAGGATGAGGAATTCAAGGCGGCCGAAACCGCCGGCGGTTACGCCAAGGAAATGTCCAAGGAATACCAGGCGAAACAGGCAGCGCTTGTTGCCGAACACATCGCCAAGCAGGACATCGTCGTCACCACGGCGTTGATCCCCGGCCGTGCGGCGCCGCGGCTCGTCACGCGCGAGATGCTCAAGAGCATGAAGCCCGGTTCGGTCGTGGTTGATCTCGCCATCGAACGGGGCGGCAATGTCGAAGGTGCTGAGCCCGGCAAGGTCGCCGACGTCGAAGGCGTCAAGGTCGTCGGCCATCTCAACGTGCCCGGCCGGATCGCCGCATCCGCCTCCGGCCTCTATGCCAAGAACCTCGTGACCTTCCTGGAGACCATGGTCTCCAAGGAAACCAAGGCGCTGGCGCTCAACATGGAGGACGAGCTTGTCAAGGCGACGGCGCTCACCCATGGCGGCGCCATCGTCAACGCGAATTTCGAGCCGAAGAAGAAGGGGGATCTTTGATGGCCAACGAAGCATTGGAAAAAGCGCTCGATGCACTCGACAAGGCGGTTGCGGCCGTCCAGCAGGCAGCGCTGAACCTGCCCGAAACCGCCGACGCAGCCGGTGCATTGGCGCATGGCGCAACTGGCGGCGCGATCGACCCGTTCGTCTTTCGCCTGGCGATCTTCGTGCTGTCGATCTTCGTCGGCTACTACGTCGTCTGGTCGGTGACGCCGGCCCTGCACACGCCGTTGATGGCCGTCACCAACGCGATTTCGTCGGTCATCGTCGTCGGCGCTCTGCTCGCCGTCGGCATCTCGGCCTCGGGGCTTGCGACCGGTTTCGGCTTCATCGCGCTGGTGCTTGCCTCGGTCAATATCTTTGGCGGCTTCCTGGTCACCCAGCGCATGCTTGCCATGTACAAGAAAAAAGACAAGTGAGGCCGGCCGATGAACGCTAACTTCGCAGCCTTCCTCTATCTCGTCTCGGGCGTGCTCTTCATCATGGCGCTGCGCGGCCTGTCGCACCCGGCCACCAGCCGCAAGGGCAACACCTACGGCATGGTCGGCATGGGCATTGCCATCGTCACCACGCTGCTTCTGGCCAAGCCCACCTTCGGCGGTTTCCTGTTGATCGTGCTCGGCCTTGCCATCGGCGGCGGTGCGGGCGCGGTGATCGCCCGGCGCATTGCCATGACGTCGATGCCGCAGCTTGTCGCCGCTTTCCACTCGCTCGTGGGTCTGGCGGCCGTCATGGTCGCCGCCGCGGCGATGTATGCGCCCGAAAGCTTCGGCATCGGCACCCTCGGCGACATTCACGCCCAGGCGCTGGTCGAGATGTCGCTCGGCGTCGCCATCGGTGCGATCACCTTTACCGGGTCGATCATCGCCTTCCTGAAGCTCGACGGACGCATGTCCGGCAAGCCGATCATGCTGAGCGGCCGTCACGTCGTTAACGCGGGCCTGGCGATCGCCCTCGTCGTGCTGGTGATCCTGCTGGTCGTCACCCAGAGCACGACGGTGTTCTGGCTGATCGTCCTGCTGTCGCTGGCGCTCGGCGTCCTGATCATCATCCCGATCGGCGGCGCCGACATGCCGGTGGTCGTGTCGATGCTCAACTCCTATTCGGGTTGGGCAGCGGCCGGCATCGGCTTCACGCTCGGCAATCTGGCGCTGATTATCACCGGTGCGCTCGTCGGCTCGTCCGGTGCGATCCTGTCCTACATCATGTGCAAGGGCATGAACCGTTCGTTCATCTCGGTCATCCTGGGCGGCTTCGGTGGGGAGGCGGCGGCAGCCAGCGTCGACGACGGCGTCCAGCGCACCGTCAAGCAGGGTGCTGCCGACGATGCGGCCTTCCTGATGGCCAACGCCTCCAAGGTGATCATCGTTCCGGGTTACGGCATGGCCGTTGCCCAGGCGCAGCATGCACTGCGCGAACTCGGCGACCAGCTGAAGGCCGCAGGCGTCGACGTGAAATACGCGATCCACCCGGTTGCCGGCCGTATGCCCGGCCATATGAACGTTCTGCTTGCGGAAGCCAACGTTCCCTATGACGAGGTGTTCGAGCTCGAAGACATCAACTCGGAATTCGCCCAGGCGGATGTCGCCTATGTCATCGGCGCCAACGACGTTACCAACCCTGCCGCGCGCGACGACCCGTCCTCGCCGATCTACGGCATGCCGATCCTCGATGTCGACAAGGCCAAGACCTGCCTGTTCGTCAAGCGTTCGCTCGGCTCCGGCTATGCCGGCATCGACAACACGCTGTTCTACAAGGACGGCACGATGATGCTGCTCGGCGACGCCAAGAAGGTGACCGAGGACATCGTCAAGGCGCTGCACGCCTGACGGCAGAGGCCAAGGCTCGCATGGAAACGCCCGCCTATTGGCGGGCGTTTTCGTTGCGTGCGTCGAACTGCCGGTGAAGCAGGCATGCTGTGGAGGGGTCGGCCTCCCCGACAGCTCGACGCCTGTCGGCGAGGATCATCCCGCCGGCATTGCGTGAGGGGCCGCGCCGTCAGCTCGCAGGCGCGAGCGTCAGTTCGTCGACGCCGATTGCGATGTTCAGGCCTTCCTGAACCTGTACGTTGACCGGCTGCAGCATGAAGGCCTTGTTGGTGCCGCCACCGATCACCTTGGCGCCGCCGCCGACGGCGAGGCTGGCATCGGCGCCGATGCCGTAATACTCGCCGGCAAGGGCATGTGCAGTCACGGGCGTGCCGGTCTTGGCCAGCACATCCCAGACCATGGTGCTCTTGCCGGTCTTGCCGATGTCGATGCCGATCTTGCGAATGGTACCGGCATAACTTGCCTTCGGCGCGCCGTTGGCCGGGGTGAAGGTGCACAGGAGGTTCTTCGTCGAAGTGAGGATCATGCCCGTGCCGCCGTCGGAGCCGCAGACGAGGCGGCCGAGCGCGACATAGTTCTGGGCTGCGGACGGGCCGGCGCTAAGGGCTGCCAGGGCCAGCGTCGCAATGATGGTCTTCTTGATCATGGGTCACTCTCCGTTGTCATTCCGTGGGGCAAACGGATGGTGGCCGGGAAGGTTCCCTTCGTCGCGGATGAAGCGATCGGCGCAACGGGCAAACGAAAACGCCCGCGACGTGGTCGCGGGCGTTGAAGAGGGAGGGCAGTCTTGCCTGTTACGAGGCTTTCACCCGGGCGAGGCCCGCGCGCGCCGGCTCGTATTTCGGGTCGAGCTGCAGGGCGTGCGAGTAGGACTTCGAGGCCTTCACCTTGTCGCCCTTGCGCTCATAGACGAGAGCCTGGTTCGCCCAGGATTCGGCAACCTTGCCGTCGAGCGTGATGGCGGTGTTGAAGTCGGAGAAGGCGTTGTCGTCATCGCCCTGGGCGACGTAGGAAATGCCGCGGCCGTTATAGGGTTCCGGCGAGCTCGGCGACAGCGAGATCGCGGTCGAGAAGTCTTCGATCGCCTGGCCGTGCTGGTTGCGCGCCTGGTAGATCAGGCCGCGATTGTGGTAGGCGCGCGGGTCGGTGGTGTCGAGCTGGATCGCCTTGTTGAAATCGTTGAAGGCGGAATCGAGCTGGCCGGCCTGGCGGTAGAGATTGCCGCGGCCAATATAGGCCACGTCGTAGTTGGCGTTCAGCTGCAGCGCCATGTTGTAGTCGGCAAGGGCCGCCTGGGTGTTGCCCATGTTGCGATGAACGAGCGCCCGGTTGGCAAAGGCCTGGTAGAAACGCGGGTTCAGCTGGATCGCCTGGTCGAAATCGGCGATGGCGCGGCGGTACTCGCCGGCACGGCCATAGGCAGAACCGCGAACGTTGTAGCCTTCCGGATCGCTCGGATTGGAGGCGATCACGCTCGATAGCGAGGCGATATTGCCCTGCGAGCCCTGTTCGCGCTCCACCTTGGCCATCGATTCCGGTCCTTCGGTCTGGCAACCCGCGAGAAGCAGGGCCGATCCGAGAAGCAGCATGGCGGCAAGCTTCGGCTTGCGCTGGTGGCGGCGGCGCGCCTCTTGGGTGGTGAAACCGGCGACGTCCGCAGTCATGGCAGCAAGTGTCAAAGGTCGATCCCTCAATGCGACTAGGTCCGAAAGCCATCGGCTTCCCGTTAACGGAGACCGGCGAAATTCGCGGGGCTCCACAGCCGAGGCTAACTGAGCCTGCGGCAAACCGTCCGGCGTCAAGCGCCGCACCGGCCACCGTTGCCGGCTGCGATTGTCACGCTAGCCCGACGACGGAAAAGATGTCCATACCAAAAGAAAGGCGGCGGCGATATTTCGCCCCCGCCCGACTTAGATCGAAAAGCGTCGAAAAATCGACAAATTAACGGGCAACGAGGCCTTCGCGCTGTGCGCGCTTGCGTGCCAGCTTGCGGACGCGGCGAACGGCTTCAGCCTTTTCGCGGGCGCGCTTCTGGGACGGCTTTTCGTAGAAATCACGCATCTTCATTTCGCGGAAAATGCCTTCGCGCTGCATCTTCTTCTTGAGAGCGCGGAGCGCCTGATCAACATTGTTATCGCGGACAAGTACCTGCACGTGAAATCCCGTTCCTTTGGTTGTTTCGAGTTGATGCCTCACGTCAGGTGTCGGAGGCAAAAAAAGCTACGTTCGCTGAGCTGAAAGCTCGACGATTGAAGGTGCGGATACCAGATCATCGGCGGAAAGTCCAGCGAGGACATCAGGCCGTGCTGAAAAATCCGCAACCGCGGCCAGGCATGTGTATCATCACGCCGCAGATGGCGCGACGCGGCGATGTCGCAACTGCGCGCAAGTCCGCGCGTTTGCGTCGCAAAAGAAACGTTGCGTGGGCGCCGGATTTGCGATTTCTAACGCCAACGAGAATGATCACCGGGGTTCATGGAGTAACAGGCGGATGCGCAAATATTCAGTTTTTGCCGTGGCGCGCGAGGCTTTGCGCGGCCACAAGGGATGGGGGCCGCAATGGGCCTCGCCCGAGCCCCGCAAGGACTATGATGTGATCATCATCGGCGGCGGCGGCCACGGTCTGGGTGCTGCCTACTACCTCGCCAAGGAGCACGGCATCACCAATGTCGCGGTGCTCGAAAAGGGCTGGATCGGCGGCGGCAACACCGGCCGAAACACCACGATCATCCGGTCCAACTATCTCTATGAAGAGAGCATGGACATCTACGAGCACTCGCTGAAGCTCTGGGAGAACCTGTCGCAGGATCTGAACTACAACGTCATGTATTCACCGCGCGGCGTTATGATGCTGTCGCACAACATCCACGACCAGCAGTCGTTCAAGCGTCACATCAATGCCAATCGCCTCTACGGCATCGACAACGAGTGGCTGACGCCGGAGCAGGCCAAGGCCTATTGCCCGCCGCTCGACATCGCCAAGAACGCCCGCTACCCGATCAACGGCGCAGCTCTCCAGCGGCGCGGCGGCACGGCCCGCCACGATGCGGTTGCCTGGGGTTATGCCCGTGGCGCGTCCGATCGCGGCGTGCACATCATCCAGAACTGCGAGGTCACGGGTATCCGCCGCGACGAGAACGGCCATGTGACCGGCGTCGACACCAATCGCGGCTTCATCGGCACGAAAAAGATCGGCGTGTCCGCTGCCGGTCACTCCTCGGTGCTGATGGAAATGGCAGGCGTGCGCGTGCCGCTGCAGAGCCAGCCGCTGCAGGCGCTGGTGTCGGAGCCGTTGAAGCCGATCTTCCCCTGCGTCGTCATGTCGAATTCGGTGCACGCCTATATCTCGCAGTCCGACAAGGGCGAATTCGTCATCGGCGCGGGCACGGACCAGTACAATTCCTACTCCCAGACGGGCGGCCTGCAGATCATCACCCACACGCTGGATGCGATCTGCGAACTCTTCCCGATGTTCCGTCGCGTCAAGATGATGCGGCAATGGGGCGGCATCGTCGACGTCACGCAGGATCGTTCGCCGATCCAGGGCGTTACACCGGTTCCGGGCCTGTTCCTGAACGCGGGCTGGGGCACGGGCGGCTTCAAGGCGACGCCGGGTTCGGCCAACCTCTTTGCCCATCTGATCGCAAAGGGCGAACCGCACCGGCTTTCCGCCGGACTGACGCTTGACCGTTTCCGCACCGGCCGACTGATCGACGAGGCGGCCGCTGCCGCCGTTGCGCACTGATTGCCAAGGATTTCGAGATGCTTCTGATCTATTGCCCCTATTGCGAGGAAGAGCGCTCCGAGCTCGAATTCCGCGGCGCCGGCGACGCTCATATCGCGCGTCCCGACAACATCGCCGACATCACGGACGAGGAATTCGAGGAGTACTTCTTCCTGCGTCAGAACCCCAAGGGTCTGATCTTCGAGCGCTGGCGCCATATCCACGGCTGCGGCCGGTTCTTCAACGCCGCGCGCGATACGGTCAGCGACCGGTTTTACACCACCTACAAGGCGGGCGAACCCAAGCCCGACGTGGCCGCCATTCTGAACGGCGAGCGGGACAAGGGAGCGGCACGATGAGCGGCACCAATCGTATCGCAGGTGCCGGACGCCTGACGCCGGCGCGCACTGCCCGCTTCACCTTCGACGGACGCACGCTGACGGCCCTTGAAGGCGACACGGTCGCCTCGGCCCTGCTTGCCAACGGCATTCACCTCGTTGGGCGCTCGTTCAAATACCACCGTCCGCGCGGCATTCTTTCGGCCGGTGCCGAAGAGCCGAACGCGCTGCTCGACGTTTCGCGCGACGCGGCCCGCCGCCAGCCGAACGTGCGCGCCACGGTGCAGGAAGTCTTCGACGGCATGAAGGTTGAATCACAGAACCGCTGGCCGTCGCTCGCCTTCGACGTCGGCGGCTTCAACGATCTCCTGTCGCCATTTTTTGCCGCCGGCTTCTATTACAAGACCTTCATGTGGCCGAAGGCTGCCTGGCACGCGATCTACGAACCCTTCATCCGGCGTGCCGCCGGCCTCGGCGTGGCGCCGACGGAAGCGGATCCGGACCACTATGCCAGCCGCTATGCCCATTGCGATGTCCTCGTCATCGGCGCCGGCGTCGCCGGCCTTTCGGCAGCGCTTGCCGCGGCCAAGGCGGGTGCCAAGGTGATCCTCTGCGACGAGCAGCCAGATGTCGGCGGGGCGCTGCGCTATGAACGCGGCACGACGATCGACGGCAAGGATGGCTGGGACTGGGCGCAGGCGACCGCCAGGACGCTTGCGGCGATGGACAACGTCACGGTGCTGACGCGCACCACCGGCTTTGGCTACTACAACCACAATTTCGTCGGCCTCGTCGAAAGGGTGACGGACCATCTGCCGGCGCTCGACAAGGCACTGCCGCGCGAGCGGCTGTGGCAGGTGCGGGCCAAGAAAGTGATCCTCGCCAACGGCTCGATCGAACGCCACATGGTGTTCGCCAACAACGACCGTCCGGGCATCATGCTCGCCTCTGCCGGCCGTACCTATCTCAATCACTATGGTGTTGCCGTCGGCTCGAAGGTCGGCGTCTACACGGCCCACGATTCCGCCTATGAAGCTGCCTTCGACCTGAAGCGCGCCGGCGTTGCCGTCCCTGCTATCGTCGATTGCCGCGATAACCCGGGCGAAGCGGTGCTTGCGGAAGCCCGCCGCCTCGGGATCGAGGTGCTGACCGGCCACTCCGTCGTCAATGCCGGCGGCAAGTTGCGCGTATCGTCGATCAGCGTCGCCCGCAATGGCGGCGGATCGGCGCGCAAGATCGCGGTTGATGCGCTGCTGGTTTCCTCCGGCTGGACGCCGTCGGTGCATCTATTCTCGCAATCGCGCGGCAAGGTGAAGTTCGATGCGCAAACGCAGCGCTTCCTGCCCGGCACCTATCTGCAGGATTGCCTGTCGATCGGCGCATGCAACGGCACCGACGACCTGCAGGCAACGATCGACGAGGCGCTCGCCGCCGGTGAGCTGACCGCGCGTGCGGCCGGCGCCGAGGGCGGCACCCAGGTGACGCTGCACGGCGACAACGCCTATGGCTGGACCGGGGGCATGATCGGGGCGGCCGAAGGCGCCGGGTCCGACACCAGCGTCAAGGCCTTCATCGACTTCCAGCACGATGTCTGCGCCAAGGATATCCGGCTTGCGGTGCGCGAGGGCATGCAGTCGATCGAGCATATCAAGCGCTTTACCACCAACGGCATGGCGTCGGACCAGGGCAAGCTGTCCAACATGCATGGCCTTGCGATTGCCGCAGAAGCACTCGGCAAGGACATTCCGCAGGTGGGGCTGACAACTTTCCGCCAGCCCTATACGCCGGTCACCTTTGGCGCGATCGTCAATCATTCGCGTGGGAACCTGTTCGATCCCGCGCGCAAGACGCCCGTTCATGCCTGGGAAGAGGCGCAAGGTGCTGCGTTCGAGGATGTCGGCAACTGGAAACGCGCCTGGTTCTACCCGAAGGCGGGCGAGGGCATGCACGAGGCGGTGGCGCGCGAATGCAAGACCGTGCGCGAGGTCGCCGGCCTGTTCGACGCCTCGACGCTCGGCAAGATCGAGGTGGTCGGCCCGGATGCGGCTCAGTTCCTCAACCTGATGTACACCAACGCCTGGGACACGCTGAAACCCGGCCGCTGCCGCTACGGCATCATGCTGCGCGACGACGGCTTCGTCTATGACGACGGCGTTGTCGGCAGGCTCGCCGAGGACCGCTTCCACGTGACGACCACCACCGGCGGTGCGCCGCGGGTGATGAACCACATGGAAGACTACCTGCAGACGGAGTTCCCACACCTGAAGGTCTGGCTTACGTCGACGACCGAACAATGGGCCGTCATCGCCGTCCAGGGTCCGAAGGCGCGCGAGATCATCGCGCCGCTGGTCGAGGGCATCGATCTTACCAACGAAGCCTTCCCGCATATGAGCGTGGCCGAGGGCAAGATCTGCGGTGTGCCGACCCGGCTGTTCCGCATGTCGTTCACCGGCGAGCTCGGCTTCGAGGTCAACGTGCCGGCCGACTACGGCCAGGCGGTCTGGGAAGCGATCTGGGAACGGGCAGAGCCGATGGGCGCCTGCGCCTACGGCACCGAGACCATGCACGTGCTGCGCGCCGAGAAGGGCTATATCATCGTCGGCCAGGACACCGACGGGACGCTCACACCCGACGACGCGGCGCTGTCCTGGGCCGTCTCGAAGAAGAAGACCGATTTCGTCGGCATTCGCGGCCTCAAGCGACCGGATCTGGTCAAGGAGGGTCGCAAGCAGCTCGTAGGCCTCCTCACGAAGGATCCGACCGTCGTGCTGGAGGAGGGCGCACAGATCGTCGCCGATCCGAACCAGCCGAAGCCGATGACGATGCTCGGCCATGTGACGTCGTCCTACTGGTCGGAAAACTGCGGTCGCTCGATCGCGCTTGCCGTCGTTGCCGGCGGCCGCGCCCGCCTCGGCCAGACACTCTACGTGCCGATGGCCGACAGGACGATCGCCGTCGAGGTGAGCGACATGGTGTTCTTTGACAAGGAAGGGGGTCGCCTCCATGGCTGATCTGGCAACTGCAACCCGCAAGGCGGCTCTGACCGCGCGCGGCGGGTTTACCGACGTGATCCTGACGCCGGCACCGGCCGCTTCGCGGCTGTCGCTCAGGGCCGGCACCGATGCGCTTGCCGGTCTTTCGGCGGCGCTGGGTGTGACCTTGCCGAGCAGGCCGAAGACTTCGGCTTCAAGTGGCAAGCGCCATGCGCTCTGGCTCGGCCCGGACGAATGGCTTGTCATCGACGAGAGCGAAGCCGACCTGATGGCGGCTTCGGCCACCAGCGGCACGCTGCATTCGGCGGTCGACGTTTCCCATCGCAACGTTGCCGTCATCGTCAGCGGACCCGGTGCGGAGGTGGCCATCAACAGCGGCTGCCCGCAGGACCTGTCGCTGGCGATCTTTCCTGTTGGCGCCTGCTCGCGCACGATCCTCGGCAAGGTGGAAATCGTGCTCCTGCGCATCGCCGAGGACACGTTCCGCGTCGAATGCTGGCGGTCGTTTTCGCCCTACGTCTTCGGCATGCTGTCGGAAGGGGCGGCGGACGCCGGCCACTAGCATCGACAACGTGCAGCAGGGGCTTGGCGGTCTCATAGGCCGATCGTCAGGCACCGATGCGACCTTGCCCCCGGCGACCTCCGGCGGCTAAGCTGTCCCCCGATACAAGCGGGAGGATAGGTTGAAAACACGCGCAGCCGTGCTCAGGCACGCCCCGGTCGAGCGGCCCTATGCACGGTCGCGGCCGCTCTCCATCGAGACGGTCGATCTCGACCCGCCTGGTCCCGACGAGTTGCTGGTGCGCATCGGCGCGGCCGGCCTCTGCCATTCCGATCTTTCCGTCATCAACGGCGACAGGCCGCGCCCGGTGCCGATGGCGCTCGGCCACGAGGCGGCGGGAACGGTCGAGGCCGTCGGCAGCGCGGTCAGCGACCTCAAGCCCGGCGACCGGGTGGTGATGAGTTTCATGCCGAGTTGCGGTCATTGCCTGCCCTGCGCCGAAGGCCGCCCGGCGCTGTGCCTTCCCGGCGCCGAGGCCAACGGCCGGGGAACGCTGCTTTCAGGCGCACGCCGGATCCACTGCGACGGCGTTCCGGTCCACCACCATCTCGGCGTATCCGGCTTTGCCGAGCACGCGGTGGTGTCGCGTCGTTCAGCCGTCAAGGTGGACGCCGATCTGCCGCTGGTCGAGGCAGCGCTTTTCGGTTGCGCGGTGCTGACCGGCGTCGGGGCCATCGTCAATACCTGCCGGGTTCAGCCGGGCCAGTCGGTGGCAATCGTCGGCCTCGGCGGTGTCGGGCTTGCCGCGGTTCTCGGAGCGGTCGCGTCCGGGGCGGAGCGGGTGGTGGCGATTGATCTGAGCAAGGACAAGCTGGCGCTGGCGCGCTCGCTCGGTGCGACCGACACATTCGTCGCCACCGCTCCTGACGTGGCCGAGACGATCCGCGAGGCGACATCGGGCGGTGTCGACCATGCGCTGGAGGCGGCAGGCTCCGTCAAGGCGTTCGAGCTTGCCTATCGCATCACCCGTCGCGGCGGGGCGACGGCTTCGGCTGGCCTTGCGCATCCGTCGAGCCAGATCGCCATTCCGGCGGTCAGCCTTGTTGCCGAAGAGCGCACGCTTCGCGGCAGCTACATGGGAAGCTGCGTGCCGAGCCGCGACATTCCGCGCTATATCGGGCTCTACAGACGCGGCAAGTTGCCGGTCGACAGGCTGTTGTCGAGCACGGGACCGCTCGAGGAGATCAACGAGGCCTTCGACCTGCTCGACCAGGGCAAGGTCATCCGCCACGTCATCGTATTTTGATCAGGTTTAGAGCGACCTTTTCGCGTTCATACGAACGCACGGCGCTCTAGTCGGCGTCGAAACGAAGATACCAATAGAGCGCAACCTCGCGCGTGTCCGGGGTGAGCGCCGTATAGAGATAGCGGTCGTAGCCGGCCAGCTCGAAACCGTATCGTGCGTAGAAACGGCAGGCTGCAACATTGTTGGACTGGGTTTCGAGGCGAAGTCCCGCCAGGCTGTGGTCTCTTGCCCATTGCACGGCCCTGTCCATCATCGCCACGGCGACGCCGGCACGGCGCGCCGAGGCATCGACGGCGATATCATCGATCTCGGCGTAGCCGTTCCAACTAATGGACAATGCGATGTAGCCGAGCATCCGGTCCGCTTCACGCACAACGAAGAGCGCGGCATCATCATCGCTCGCCGCTTCCATCAGTTCGACGGGGTTCGTGTGGTAGGTCTTTCGGTAGGCTTCCAGTTCCCTGATGCCGCCGAGCCCTGGCCCGTCAAACGGTGGCAGAACCTCCGCCGTGACTTCGAAGGAAAAATCGCATGCCGCAAAGTCCGGGACAAAGCGGCCGTCGGCCGGCTCGACGATCATCGCGTCGATTTCCCCGCCCAGGTGCAAGCTGGGTCGTGCAGGTGTTGTCGGGCTGCCCTTGCCTCAGGCATCGGCCGGGCGGTCCTTCGGATCGAACTGGATGATCGTCTGCCAGGTGGCGGTCAGCGCCGGTTTGCGTTCGCCTTCGATCTCGACGCTGACATCGTAGGTGATCATCAGCATGCTGGCGCCACGGAAGCGCGCGTCGGACATGGTAAAGTGCCCTCGCACACGCTTGCCGGTCTTGACCGGTGCCACGAAGCGCACCTTCTCGAAGCCGTAGTTGATGCCCAACGTCTGTTCGCGGATCTTCGGCAGGCAGCTGTAGTTCATCGCCGACAACAGCGACAGCGACAGGAAGCCATGGGCGATCGTGCCACCGAACGGCGTCTCGGCGGCGGCGCGCACCGGGTCGACGTGGATATACTGGTAGTCGCCGGTTGCCTCGGCGAATTTGTCGATCATGTCCTGCGTCACCGTGATCCAGTCGGAGACGCCGATCTCGGTGCCGACGCGCGGCATGATGTCGGTAAGTGAAATATCCTTCAGCATGTGACTGTCCTGAAAGTGGCCCCCGCCGAATCTATAGGCCTGCTGGGTGATGTCTAGCAAGTGGTCGGAATGGTTCAGAAATTCTCGACGAAGAAGGAAACCGAGCGCGCGGGCACGAAGGTCGGCGGCGGCTTGGCGGAAAGCGCATCCTGCCAGCGGCCGTCGAGGCTTTCGGGAAGGTGGAACGGGTGTGGCGCGTGGCTGCGATTGACGATGACGGCAAGCCGCGTTGGTCGCTTCCTGCTGCCGTCGCGGGTCGCAAGCACCATCATCAGGTTGTCGGTTGCCGGGTGCTCCCAATCCGTTGCCGCCATCCTGTGGCCGTCGAGGCGCAACCAGTCGACATCGCCGTTGCCGGTGAAGAAGGTGGTCTCGCCGAAGACATGGAAGCGCTTTCTGAGTGCCGACAGCGCCGCGGTGTGGGCAACCAGCCTCTCGTCCATGGCGTCCCAGTCGATCCAGGTGATGGCATTGTCCTGGCAATAGGCATTGTTGTTGCCCCGTTGCGTGCGCCCGCCCTCGTCGCCGGCGGTCAGCATGATCGTGCCGCGTGAGGCAAACAGAGTGCCGATCAGAGCCATGACGTCGTGCCGGCGGGCGGCCACGATCTCGGGGTCGGCGGTCTCGCCCTCGGCGCCGTTGTTCCAGGAATGGTTCTCGTTGTGACCGTCGCGGTTCTCCTCGCCGTTGGCCTCGTTGTGCTTGCCGGCATAGGCAACGATGTCGGCAAGGGTGAAGCCATCATGGGCGGCGATGAAGTTGACCGTCCGGGTGCCGGCGTCGCCCCAGCGGGCGAAGGTGTCGGACGAGCCGGCGAGCGCTGTCGCAAGCGCGCCGATCACATGCCGGTCGCCGCGCCAGTAAAGCCTGACGTCGTCGCGGGCCCGGTCGTTCCATTCGAGAAAGGGCGCTGGAAAATTGCCGAGCTGATAGCCGCCGGGGCCGATATCCCAGGGTTCGGCGATCAGGATGCGATCGGCAAGCACGGGATCGGCGTGGATGGCTGCAAACAGCGGCGCGTCGCGGTGGAAGCCGGTCATGTCGCGCCCGAGGATCGAGGCGAGATCGAAGCGGAAGCCGTCGACCCCGGTCGCCAGCACGAAATGGCGCAGGCTGTCGAGGATCAGCGCCTGTACGACCGGATGGTCGCAGGCAATCGTGTTGCCGCAACCGGTGTCGTTGATGAGATCGCCGGGCCTGTCGGTGACGTGGCGATAGTAGGCAAGGTTGTCGAGCCCGCGCATCGAGAGCGTGGTGCCGAGCCGGTCGCTTTCGCCGGAATGATTGAAGACCAGATCTAGGATGACGCCAATGCCGGCCTTGCGCAGCGCCTCGACCGTCTGGCGAAGCTCCTTGACCCCGCCCGGCACCAGCCTGGGATCGAGCGCCATCGGCGCGATCGGATTGTAGCCCCAGCCGTTCGAGAGCCCGAGCGGCGGCAGGTGGCGCTCGTCGATCCAGGCGACGATCGGCATCAGTTCGACGGCGGAAACGCCAAGTCGCTTCAGATGCGCGATGATGGCGGGCTCGGCAAGTGCTGCGACCGTACCGCAATTGGCCTCGGGAATGTCCTGGCGCAAGGCCGTGAATGGCTTGACCGCGATCTCGTAGATCAGCCCGCCTGTCTTGAAGATCGGCGGCTTCGGCTTGGCGGTCTTGATGTCTGTGACGATCGCCTTCGGCACGAGGTCTGCGGTGTCCTCTCCGAATATGGTGAGCCTCGGATCGTGCCGGAACGGCCGGTCGAGTTCGATGGCGTAGGGGTCGACCAGCAGCTTCGACGGATCGAACCAGAGACCGTGATCGGGCGAATAGACGCCGTCGGCGCGAAAGCCGTAGCGGGTCCCTTTCGGCGCGTCGGCAACCAACAGGCTGTGCACGTCGCCGTTACGCGTCATCGGTAGCTGCTGTAGCGCCTTTCCGCCCGCCTTATCGAACAGGCAGAGGTCGATACGTGCGGCATTGCGCGACCAGACGGCAAAGCGCGTACCGTCGGATGTCAGGGTAGCGCCGAGGGGTGGCAGTGCAGCGGTCGGCATCAATCAGGCACCCCTCGGTTTTTGCAACGCCACGTGTCAAAGATGACGCGCAAGGACGCTGTAACGCTTCAAGTCTGCTGCCCCGTTTCTAGATCGAGCCCGATCCAAAGAACTGGGCAGCAGCAATGTCGGGTCTTGGAGCGCCCCGATGGGCCGCTCCGTCAGGTGATGACGCTTGGCTCGGTACGGCCCGTGCGGGTCTTTATGCCAGCGATCTCGTCGGCGACGAGGATGAGGTCGGCAAGCGCCTCCTGGGTGTCGATATCGTGACGGGCCGGATCCGGTTCGAAACGCTCGATATAGACGCGCAGCGTCGCGCCCGAAGTGCCGGTGCCCGACAGGCGGAAGACCACGCGCGAACCGCCTTCGAACAGGATGCGGATGCCCTGGTTCTTGCTGACGGAGTGGTCGACCGGGTCGTTGTACGCAAAGTCGTCCGCCGTCGCGACCTTGAGCGCCCCGAAGGACTTTCCAGGCAGGGTCGCGAGCTGGTCGCGAAGCGCGGCCACCAGGCCGTTGGCGGCATCGCTGTCCACTTCCTCGTAGTCGTGGCGCGAATAGTAGTTGCGGCCGTAGGTCGCCCAGTGATCTCGGGCGATGTCGAGCGCGCTTTCCTTGCGCACGGCCAGGATGTTGAGCCAGAGCAGAACCGCCCAGAGGCCGTCCTTTTCGCGCACGTGGTTGGAGCCGGTGCCCGCACTTTCCTCGCCGCAGATCGTCGCCATGCCCTCATCGAGAAGGTTGCCGAAGAACTTCCAGCCGGTCGGCGTCTCGTAGAGGCCGATGCCGAGCTTTTCGGCGACCCGGTCGGCAGCCCCACTCGTCGGCATCGAACGGGCGATGCCGGCGAGACCCTTGGCATAGCCCGGCGCCAGATGCGCGTTGGCCGCCAGCATCGCCAGGCTGTCGGACGGGGTGATGAAGATGCCGCGGCCGATGACGAGGTTGCGGTCCCCGTCGCCGTCGGAGGCCGCACCGAAATCGGGTGCGTCGGGCGCCATCATCGTCTCGTAGAGCGCGCGGGCATGCACGAGGTTCGGATCCGGATGGTGGCCGCCGAAGTCCGGCAGCGGAATGAAGTTCATCACCGAGCCCTTCGGCGCGCCGAGGCGCTTTTCGATGATCTCCTTGGCGTAAGGACCGGTGACCGCGCTCATCGCGTCGAAGACGACGCGGAAGCCGCCGGCGATCAGCTTGCGGATGGCGTCGAAGTCGAACAGGCTTTCCATCAGCGCGGCGTAGTCGGCGACGGGGTCGATGACCGTGACCGTCATGCCGTCGATCTCCTGCGTGCCCTCGGCGTCGAGGTTGACGTCGGCGACGTCGGAGATCTTGTAGGTGTCGATCACCTGGCTGCGGGCATAGATCGCATCGGTGACCTTTTCCGGCGCCGGGCCGCCATTGCCGATATTGTACTTGATGCCGAAGTCTTCGGTCGGGCCGCCGGGATTGTGGCTGGCCGAAAGCACGATGCCGCCGAAGGCCTGGTACTTGCGGATGACGTTGGATGCGGCAGGCGTCGACAGGATGCCGCCGCGGCCGACGAGCACTCGACCGAAGCCGTTGGCCGCCGCCATCTTGATGGCGATCTGGATGACCTCACGGTTGTAGTAGCGGCCGTCGCCGCCGATCACCAGGGTCTGGCCGGAAAAGCCTTCGAGTGCGTCGAAGATCGACTGGATGAAGTTCTCGGCATAGTTCTTCTGCTGGAACACCGGAACCTTCTTGCGCAGGCCCGAGGTGCCGGGCTTCTGGTCGCCATAGGGCGTGGTGGTGACTGTTCTTATCATTGTGTTTTAGCCTTTCCCGAGAAGACCGGAATATAGAGAGACGTAACGCTCGGCGCTTCTTGCCCAGGATACGTCCGATTTCATGCCCTGGGTCTGCACACGCGCCCAGACTTTCGGATCGTTGTATGCACGGAAGACGCGCCGGATCGCAAGACGCAACCCGTCGGTGTTGACCGGTGTGAACTGGAAACCGGTCGCGACCTTGGCCGACAACCCGGCTTCGTTCGCGTCGATGATGGTATCGGCGAGACCGCCGGTGCGCGCGACGACCGGTACGCAGCCGTAACGCAGACCGTAAAGCTGGGTCAGCCCGCAAGGCTCGAAGCGCGACGGGATGAGGATCGCGTCCGATCCCGCCTGCATCAGGTGCGAGAGCGGCTCGTTATATCCGGTGACCATGCCGACATGGCCGCGATGGCGCGAGGCGGCGGCAAGCAGCGCGCCCTCGAGCGCGGCATCGCCGGAGCCGAGAACGATGAGCTTGCCGCCCATCGCCACGATCTCGTCGGTAACTTCGGCCAAAAGGTCCATGCCCTTCTGCCAGGTGAGCCGGCTGATGACGCAGAAGATCGGGCCGGTGCCCTGTTCGAGGCCGAAGCGTTGTTCGAGCGCCCGCCGGTTGGCGCCGCGCTGCTTCAAGGTCGTGGCGGTGAAATGCTGGGCAATCAACGGGTCGCTTGCCGGATTCCAGACGTCGGCGTCGATGCCGTTTACGATGCCGGAAAGATCGGAAAGCCTGCTCTTCAGCAGGCCCTCGAGGCCCATTCCGAATTCCGGCGTCAGGATCTCCTGCGCATAGGACGGGCTGACGGTGGTGATCGCGTTCGCCGTCTGCAGGCCGCCCTTGAGGAAGCCGACATCACCGTAATATTCGACGAACTGCATCGAGAAGGCTTCCGGCGGCAGCGCCAGTTCGGCAAAGACCTCCGGTCCGAACTGGCCCTGGAAGGCGATGTTGTGGATGGTCATGACCGTCGGCGTCGCGGCGGCGCGGCCAAAGCGCATGTAGACCGGGGTCAGCGCCGTCTGCCAGTCGTGCACATGGACGATATCGGGCTTGAAGCCGGCGACGACATCGCCGGCGGCGATCTCGGCCGCGGCCAGCGACAGCGCGGCGAAGCGGCGGAAGTTGTCGACATAGTCGCGGCCGGTCGCGTCGATGTACGGACCGCCGTCGCGCTCGTAGAGTGCGGGCAGATCGAGCACCAGAAGGTCGAGCCCGTCGAGGTCGGCGGCCAGAACCGAGGCCGGGCTGCCGAACAGGTTGGCGAAACTGCCGACCTTTTTTTTCTTCTTCAGTTTCTGCAGCACCGCGGGATAGCCCGGCACCAGAGTGCGGGTGCGGATACCGTGCGGCGACAGTGCGGCCGGCAGGGCGCCGACGACATCGGCAAGCCCCCCGGTCTTGACCAGCGGATACACTTCGGACGCAACGGAAAGGATGTTCATCAACGGCGGACCTACATTCCCAGTTTGTCGATCATCGTTTGGGTGATCAGGCAAACGCCGTTTTCCGAACGGCGGAAGCGCTTCGCATCCAGCTCCGGATCTTCGCCGACGACGAGGCCTTCCGGAATGACCACGCGGCTGTCGATCACCACGTTGCTCAGCAACGCGCGACGACCGATCTTCACATCGGGCAGGATGACGGCATTTTCCAGTCGCGAATATGAATTTACGCGGACGCCGGTGAAAAGCAGGCTGCGATTAAGCGCAGCGCCGGAGATGATGCAGTCGCCAGACACCAGCGAGGAGGTCGCCGAACCGCGACGGTTTTCGTCGTCATGCACGAACTTGGCCGGCGGCTTGATTTCGGCGAAGGTCCAGATCGGCCAGGTGCTGTCGTAGATGTCGAGTTCCGGCGTCACGTGGGTCAGGTCGATATTGGCCTGCCAATAGGCATCGATCGTACCGACGTCACGCCAATAGGCCTCGCGCTCGAAATCCGAGCGGACGCAGGACTGGTTGAAGCGGTGGGCGACCGCCTTACCGTTGTCGACGATATAGGGGATGATGTCCTTGCCGAAGTCGCGGCTCGATTTCGGATCGGCGGCGTCGCGCCGCAACAGGTCCATCAGGAACTTGGTATGGAAGACGTAGATGCCCATGGATGCGAGCGCCATGCCGGGATTTCCGGGAATGCCCGGCGGGTCGGCCGGCTTCTCGACGAAGGCGATGATGCGATCCTTGTCGTCGACATGCATGACGCCGAAACCGGTCGCCTCCATGCGCGGCACCTCGAGGCAGCCGATGGTGACGTCGGCGCCGGAATCGACGTGCTGCTGCAGCATCAATTCGTAGTCCATCTTGTAGATGTGGTCGCCCGCCAGGATGACCATGTACTCGACGCCATGATCCTCGATGATGTCGATGTTCTGGTAGACCGCGTCGGCGGTGCCTTCGTACCATTGCGTCTCGGAGACGCGCTGGCTTGCCGGCAGGATGTCGAAGCTTTCGTTGCGCTCGGGGCGGAAGAAGTTCCAGCCGCGCTGCAGATGGCGGATCAGCGAATGCGCCTTGTATTGGGTGGCGACGCCGATGCGGCGGATACCGGAGTTGAGCGCGTTGGAGAGGGCGAAATCGATGATGCGGGCCTTGCCGCCGAAATAGACCGCAGGCTTTGCCCGCCGGTCGGTCAATTCCTTCAGGCGACTGCCGCGGCCGCCAGCGAGAACATAGGCCATGGCATCTCGGGCCAAGGGTTGCGTACGCTTTTCCACCATTTGTCCTCCCCAAATTGATTGTTCTTCGGGATCGTCAACGCGACCTTTGCGACGCCTTGCGGCCCTCGAAATTTCTTGACGCCTTTCCCAGGACAACCGCTTCGGGCGGTTGGCGGGAAAGGCTCTAATCCTGCTCCAGCATCAGCGTTGCCAAGGGCGGCAAGGTGATGCTGGCGGTTATCGCTCCTGTCTTGTCCTTTTGTGCCTGAACGGCGCCGCCGTTGCCCTTGCCGCTCCCCCCGTAGATCTCCGCGTCGGTGTTCAGCACTTCCTTCCAGCGACCCGCGACCGGAAGCGGGATCGTGTAGCTTTCCCGATAGACGGGCGTGAAATTGGTGATGACGGCGACGAGCTTTTCGCCCGGCGCCTTGCGCAGCCAGGCAAAGACCGAATTGTCGCGGTCATCGGCGATCAGCCACTCGAAGCCGTCGCCCTCGCAATCGCGCGCATGCAGCGCCGGCTTGGAGCGGTAGGTGCCGTTGAGGTCGCGCACCAGGCGCCGCATGCCCTCGTGCAGGTGATATTCCAGCAGGTTCCAGTCGAGCGCGCGCTCCTCCGACCACTCGCGCCATTGCGCGAATTCCTGGCCCATGAACAGCAGTTTCTTGCCGGGGTAGCCCCACATGAAGGCGTAGTAGGCCCGCAGGTTGGCGAACTTCTGCCAGTCGTCGCCGGTCATCTTGGCAATCAGCGAGCCTTTGCCATGCACGACCTCGTCATGGGACAGCGGCAACACGAAGTTTTCGCTGAAGGCGTAAAGCAGGCCGAAGGTCAGGTCGTTGTGGTGGTGGCGGCGGTGGATCGGCTCGCGCGACATGTATTGCAGCGTGTCGTGCATGAAGCCCATGTTCCACTTGAAGCCGAAGCCGAGACCGCCGGCATGGACCGGATGCGACACCTTGGGCCAGGAGGTCGATTCCTCGGCAATCGTCAGGATGCCCTTGTGGGAACCATAGATTTCGGTGTTCAGCGTCTGCAGGAAGCGGACCGCTGCAAGATTTTCGTTGCCGCCGTATTCGTTCGGCACCCATTCGCCATGCTTGCGCGAGTAATCGAGGTAAAGCATCGAGGCGACCGCATCGACGCGCAGGCCGTCGACATGGAATTTCTCCGCCCAGTAGAGCGCGTTGTTGACGAGGAAGGACAGCACCTCCTGGCGGCCGAAATTGTAGATCGCCGTGTTCCAGTCCGGGTGGAAGCCCTGGCGCGGATCTTCGTGCTCGTAGAGTGCTGTACCGTCGAACCAGCGCAGACCATGCTCGTCGGTCGGGAAATGCGCCGGTACCCAGTCGAGGATGACGCCGAGCCCGACCTTGTGGCAGCCATTGACGAAGCGGGCGAAGCCTTCCGGCTCGCCGAAGCGGGCCGTCGGCGCATAGAGGCCTGTCGTCTGGTAGCCCCAGGAGGGGTCGTAGGGAAATTCGGAGATCGGCAGGAACTCGATGTGGGTGAAGCCCATGTCGACGCAATAGGGGATCAGCCGGTCGGCAAGCTCGTCCCAGGACAGCATGTCGCCGTTGTCGCGGCGCTGCCATGAGCCGGCATGCACCTCGTAGATCGAGATCGGTTGGCGACGGGCATCCGCGGACGCCCAATGGGCGCGATGCGCCTCGTCTTCCCACGCTTGCGCGATCTCAGGCGTCGTCACAGAGGCGGTGTTCGGCCGAAGCTCGGAGCGGCGCGCGAAGGGATCTGCCTTCAGAGGCAGCAGCGTGCCCTGGCGGTCGAGGATTTCGTACTTGTAGGCAAGGCCCGCTTCGACGCCGGGGATGAAGATTTCCCAGATGCCGGTATCGGTGCGAAGGCGCATTACATGGCGGCGCCCGTCCCAGTCGTTGAACTGGCCGACCACCGAAACGCGCCTGGCATTCGGAGCCCAGACGGCGAAGTGATAGCCCTCGGCGCCCTCATGGTTGAGCGGGTGGGCGCCCATCTTGTCGAACAGCCGCAGATGCGAGCCCTCGCGCATGTAATAGTCGTCCATCGGGCCGAGCACCGGGCCGAAGGAGTAGGGATCGACGACGATCCACTCGCCGCCATCGTTGCGAGCGCGATAGCGCACCGGCTGGATCTTGCGCAGCGAGACCGGCCCCTCGAAAAAGCCGGCATCATCGCGCCGTTCGAGGGTGCCGAGTTCCTTGCCCGCCAGCGTTTCAACCGCCACGCTTGCGGCATCCGGAATGAAGCAGCGCGCGACGTAGGTCTTGCCCACCGGATGCAGGCCGAGAACGGCGAAGGGATCGTCATGCGTGCCCGTGAGAATGGCCGCAATGGCCGGCGTTGACAGCAGGGCTGAAGCTGCAGGTTCCGGGTCCTTGCCGGCCGAAGGGGTCATCCGGCTCTCCAAATTTCCCCGGCATATTGCCGGATGGTGCGATCGGACGAGAACCAGCCCATACGCGCGGTGTTGCGCACGGCCTGGGAATACCAGGCGGATGGCGTCGTCCACAGCTGGTCGATCTCGCGCTGCGCCTTGGCGTAGGCTTCGAAGTCGGCCGCGACCATGAACCAGTCGTGATTGTAGAGGCCATCGACAAGGCTGGTAAAGCGGTTGCGGTCATCGGGCGAAAACACACCCGATGCGATCGCCTGCAGCGCCTGCGACAGCTCGCGCGAGCCCTCGATGATGGCACGCGGATTGTGGCCCTCGGCGCGGGCGTTGGTGACTTCCTCGGCGGTCAGGCCGAAGATCTTGATGTTCTCCTCGCCGACCCAGTCGCGCATCTCGACATTGGCGCCGTCGAGCGTGCCGATCGTCAGCGCGCCGTTCAGCGCGAACTTCATGTTGCCGGTGCCCGACGCCTCCATGCCGGCGGTCGAGATCTGCTCGGAGAGGTCCGCGGCAGGTACGATGATCTCGGCCAGCGAGACATTGTAGTTGGGCACGAAGACGATCTTCAGAAGACCGCGGACGGCCGGGTCGTTGTTGACGACGCGGGCAACGTCGTTTGCCAGTTTGATGATCAGCTTGGCGTTGTGGTAGCTCGGCGCCGCCTTGCCGGCAAACAGCTTGACGCGCGGCACCCAGTCGAGCTCGGGATGCGAGCGGATCTGGTCGTAGAGCGCCACCGCCTCGATGATGTTGAGCAGCTGGCGCTTGTATTCGTGGATGCGCTTGATCTGGATGTCGAACATCGCCGACGGGTCGAGCCTGATGCCGAGGCGGCTCTGAACGAGCTGGGCGAGCTTGACCTTGTTGGCGCGCTTGACGGCGGCGAAATGCTCCTGGAACTCCGGCTTGTCGGCGAAGGCGTCCAGCGCCTGCAACGCCTCGGTATTATCCATGAACTCGTCGCCGATCGCCTCGCGGATCAGGCTGAACAGGCCGGGATTGCATTGCATCAGCCAGCGGCGCGGGGTGATGCCGTTGGTCTTGTTGTTGATGCGATCCGGGTAGAGCTTGTGCAGGTCGGCAAACACCGTTTCCTTCATCAACTCCGTATGAAGCGCCGAGACGCCGTTGATCGAGTGCGAGCCGACAAAGGCAAGATTGCCCATGCGCACCCGGCGATCGCCGCTTTCGTCGATCAAGGAGATGTTGCGGATCTCCTGGTCGGTGGCGCCCTTCTGCTTGCGCGCCTCGATCAGGATCTTGGCGTTGATCGCATAGACGATCTGCATGTGGCGCGGCAGCAGCCGCTCGAACAGCGGCACGGGCCAGCTTTCGAGCGCTTCCGGCAAAAGCGTGTGGTTGGTGTAGGAAATCGTGCGGCGGGTGATGTCCCAGGCCTGCTCGAAATCGAGGCCGTGCAGGTCGGTCAACAGCCGGACGAGTTCGGCGACCGAGACCGCCGGGTGGGTGTCGTTGAGCTGGATCGCGACGGCATCGGGCAGCGAGGTGAAATCCGGATACTGCTGCAGGTGGCGGCGCAGGATGTCCTGCAGCGAGGCGGAGGAGAAGAAATACTCCTGGCGCAGGCGAAGCTCCTGGCCGGCGGGCGTGGCGTCGGCCGGATAGAGCACGCGGGTCAGGCTTTCCGCCTTGTTGCTTTCGCGCAGCGCGCCGATATGGTCGCCGGCGTTGAAGGCATCGAGCAGGATCGGGTCGATCGGCTGTGCCGTCCAGAGCCTCAGCGTGTTGACGCGCTTGGCCCGCCAGCCAACCGCCGGCGTGTCGAAGGCGGTGGCGATCACGCGCTCGGCCGGCTTCCAGACGAAGCGCTGGATTTCCTCGTCGACATTGACGGTCTCGACGGCGCCGCCGAAGCCGATTTCATAGGAGCTTTCGCGGCGCTCGAATTCCCAGGGGTTGCCGTGGGCAAGCCAGGTCTCCGGCAGTTCCACCTGCCAGCCATCGGCCATCTGCTGGCGGAACAGGCCGTGCATGTAACGGATGCCGTAACCATAGGCCGGCACGTCCACGGTCGCCATCGATTCCATGAAGCAGGCGGCGAGGCGGCCAAGACCGCCGTTGCCGAGGGCCGCGTCGGGCTCGAGCAGGGCGATGACGTCGATATCGACACCGAGCGAGGCAAGCGCATCGCGCATCTCCTCCATCAGGCCGATATTGGTCATGGCGTCGCGCATCAGCCGGCCGATGAGGAACTCGAGCGAGAGATAATAGACGCGTTTGGCGCCGGTCGCGTAGGTCTGGCGGGTCGAATCCATCCACTTGTCGGTGATGCGGTCGCGCACCACGAGGATCGCGGCCGTCAGCCAGTCATGCGGCTTTGCGACCTTCGGATCCTTGCC
The DNA here is from genome assembly GCF_031989085.1 of Ensifer sp. NCBI lineage: Bacteria > Pseudomonadati > Pseudomonadota > Alphaproteobacteria > Hyphomicrobiales > Rhizobiaceae > Ensifer > Ensifer sp. Next base: position 205,305 of record NZ_DALZXU010000009.1, on the reverse strand, counting down.
GATACGGTACTTCAGGCGCTCGAGAATTTCGACGGCAAGCTGATCGGGTTCGGAGGAACGAAGTGCGGGCTGCGGCAGTTCGTTGGCGGAAATCTTGTTCATCATCAGAACTGTCTTACCCTGTTGCGTTGGGAGGTCGCAGGCCGGAACCGACCGGGGATGGGCAATTTATGCATCGATCCGAAGCGCTTGCAACAGCTGTTTTTAAAAGGATTAGAATTGCCTGAAGGGCAGAAGGTGTGACGACGCATCGCGATCCGGCACGGTCTTCAGAACGAAAAATGCCGCCCGGCGGGACCGGGCGGCACAATGCTTGCGCGCTTTTGTTTGTTTACTTTGTCAGGCGTGCCATCTTGCCTGAAGTCTGGGCGCCGATCTCACCGAAAACGGCAAGCAGTTCCTCGGCTTTTTCGGGCGCCTTGTAGTCAGACGGGTTGCTGGCGCATCTTTCCAGCAGGGATTTGCCCTGGTTCGGCGCCATGAAGGCGATAGTGAACACCCTGATCCCGGCCTTCTTTGCATCGGCGCATGCTGTGAGGGTTGCGGTGTCAGACGCGGAATCCCTAGGGACGTACGTCTTGGCGTCGTATTCCGGCTCGGGGTTCGGCTTGGCAGCCAACTTCAAAGCAGTGCCATTCAGATGCGTGTTTTCGCCATCGGTCATGAAGACGATGAATTTCTTCGGGACGAGGCCGTTGGCTGTTTTGTGGACATCGTTTTCAGTGGTCAGCTTGAGATCAGCGACGGCCTTTGCAAAAGCGCCGCTGGAATCGGTTCCGCCGTTCCGTTGCAAAGCCTGAACGTAAGTGTTCGCCTTGGTCGTTCCCCAGGCCAACGGCTCTGCCGCATTCATCTTGCTCTCATACGATACCGCGCCAACACGAACATATTTCTTGCCGGGGTCGGCATCGGCCAGCGGCTTCAGCAGTTTCTCCACGGCAGACTTCAAGGCGACGATCTTCTCGAAGTAGCAGGGGGCTGTCTCTTTGACGTTGCTCTGTCCCCAGTTCTCCGACGTCCAGTTAACGCATTTGCTGCGGCTTTCGTCCTTGACGTCCGTCTTGAACGCCATGGAGCCCGAGCGGTCGAGGACGAGGTACATCGACATCGCGTTCTGCGTTTCCGTGGCGCTCTCGGCGACCGCGATGGTTTCGAGCTGGATCGACTCCTGGCCGAGCAACCGTGTCATGGCGTTGAACTGAATGAGCTTCTTGTTCACGACCGTGACCTTATACGCCTTGTCGCTCTTGCCGACTGCTGTCTCCTTGATGTCGACGCTCGGCTTTGCTGCCGCGTCCCCCGGTTGCGCGGTGGCAGTCGCGCCGGAGGCTGCGCCCTGGCCGGCGCCGTCGGCGCCTTCAGGTGTCTCGGCGGCGTTCCCCGTTGCTTGCGCCCCCAGGAAGTTCAAGGCGATCTCCTTGGCCTTTTCGGGCGTTTCCGCCGTCTTGGAGACCAGGGCGGACGCGGCTGCAAGTGCTGCGGCGTCTGCCGCATCCTGCATCTGGTTCTTCGTGGTCACCATGTTCGCCATGTCGATGGCAACGCCACCGGCGGCCAGGAGCAATGGCGAGACCAGGGCCGCCATCATGCCGAAGTTTCCGCCACGGTCCTTCAGCATAGCCATGAAGGACCGATTGATCGTGGATCGTTTTCCCATCTCTGCACACCCCAAGGAACACGTTGCAAGCTTGAGGGCGACATTAGCGGGGGTGACTTACGATAACGTTCAGACGATCGCTACAATTTTAGCGGAATGCAGGAAATCCAGCGGTTACAGCGTGTTCGGGCGATGCGACGGTGTCTGAAAACGGGAATGCCCTGTCTCGATCTGGGTCAGGTGACCGGAATGACGTCAACGGCCTGTTCCGTCTTCTGCCCGCCATAGCTCTTCAGGACGCCGATGACAGGTGCAACGTCGCCGTAGTCGCGGCCATGGCCGACGACGATATGGTCGGTTCCTGCCGGAATATTGTTGGTTGGATCCAGTTCCAGCCAACCCGCAGTGGTGCCACACCAGATGCGAACCCAGGCGTGCATGGCGTCGGCCCCTTCAAGGCGCTCCTTGCCTGCAGGAGGAATTGTTCTTAAGAATCCGCTAACATATCCGGCGGGAATGCCAAGGCTTCTGAGCGCTACGATCATCACATGGGTGAAATCCTGGCAGACACCGCGCTTGAGCGCGAAGGCTTCGGCAGCCGTCGTGTTCACCGTGGTCGCCTCGGCGTCGTAGACGAAGTCCCGATGGATGCGGGCGCAAATCGCTGTCGCGATCTGGCGGATCGTCATGCCGGGGGTGACAAGGGCCCGGGCATAATCGGCAATCTCAGGGACCTCGGCCAGCAATGGGCTCGGACCGACGAAATGGTGAGGGGCATCGGGATCGACCGACCAGCACGCCGCAAGGTCTGCCGGCAGACGGGACAGGTCGGCGGAAAAATCCGCCGTCAGCGGCAACGGTTCCACCTGGACGCGCGCCTGCATGCGGATCACGAGATCGTCATGGGCGGAGCGAAACAGGATCGCTGTGAAGGGATTGGCAAAGAAGTCGACGCTTTCGGAGCGCTCCGCCGGCATCGGCTGGCAGCTCAGCGATCCGACGACGAGCCGCTGGCGACCGGTAAGCGTTGCCGGCATGACGCGCACCAGATGGCGCCCGCCCGACACGGGCACTTCGTAGCCGTAGGTGATCTTCAGGCTGATGTCGTAGAGCATGGGCGCGTCCTGAAGGTCAGCCGAGATAGGTGTTTGCGAGAATGTTGGAGAGCGCTTCCAGGTCCCGCTCCAGCCTCTCGTAGACGCCAAGGTTCATCGCCTCCGGCGTCATTACCGCAAGACCCGAATGCAGACGCATCGCCTCACGGTAGAAGGGCGACATCTGGCCGTTGACATAGGCGTTCGGCAGGAGCTCGACCTCGGTCTTGATCTCGTTCAGTTGATAGAGCACCGAGCGCGGGTTAAGCGGATCGAGCGCCAGGAGGTCGGTCACCGTCAGTGCAGCCGTGTTGACGTTGTAGCGCCGGCGATGGGTCATGACGCTGTCGCCGATCTCGAGCAGCATGTCATAGGCGCCATCGGGTGCGTTCGGGCCGGACATATGGCCGAGCAGCCGCGTCATATGCAGGCCACGCTCGATGTAGCGGCCGATCGACAGGAAGCGCCAGCCGGTGAAGCGATACATGTTTTCGTGCACCAGGCCGGCAAAACCGGCAAGCTTGCGCAACAGCACGGTCATGGCGCGGGTCGCATCATCACCCGACTGCACTGTTGCATGGAACCTGCGCGCCGTCTGCGAGAGGTCGTTGAGCGCCAGCCAGCCGTCCGGCGAGAAGCGGTCGCGGATGTTGCCGGCGCTGAACAGCGCGCTTGAGATATTGGCCAGCAGGCTGTCGGGTACCGCCTGTCGGGTATCGATATCCAGCGCCGCCAGATAGTCGGTGACGTCCTGCAACAGGGGCAGGCTCGGGTCGGCTGTCTCGGCAAACCGGCCGTGCCAGGCGCGCAAGATGCGCAACGCCCCTTCGGCCCGCTCGATGTAGCGGCCGAGCCAGAACAGGTTGTCGGCGGCGCGGCTCGGCAGGCTGCCCGGCATGTTGCGGGTGAAGCTTTCTTCGGCCGGCAGAAGGGTGGTGCGTTCGACCGGCCGGTCGCTGACGATCCAGACGTCGGCCGCCGTGCCGCCGGCCTGCATGGCGATGGCGGCAACATCGTCGCCCGAGCCGATGCGCGCAAAGCCACCGGGCATGATCTGCCAGCCGTCGCGGCTGCGGGCGGCAAAGACGCGCAGGCTCATCGGGCGCGGCGTCAGCCGCCCGCGCACCCAGGCGGGCGTGGTCGACAGCGTGACGGCCTCCTGGCCGACAAGCTTGCCGCCTTCGGCGTCGAGCCAGGCAGCGATCGACGCCTCGCCCTTTTCGGCCAACGAGGCCCCGAGCACCGATTGGCCGTTGTCGTCGAAAAAGGGCCGCGTCGCATAGGCGGGGCCGATGACCATGCGCTCGATATTGGCGGCGACTGCCGCCCGTTCGGATGTCTGTCCGCACCACCAGGTCGCGATCGACGGCAGCTTCTGGTCCTCGCCGAGCAGATGACGGCAGATCGCCGGCAGGAAGGCGAGGAAGGCGCGCGTCTCGACGATGCCGGAGCCGAGCGCGTTGACGATGGCGACGGACCCGGCGCGCAAGGCTTCGACGATCCCCGGCGTGCCGATATGCGAGGACTGGTTGAGTTCGAGCGGATCGGCAAAGGCGGCGTCGAGCCGGCGCCAGAGCACGCCGACGGGTTTGAGCCCGGCGACGGTGCGCACCATCACCCGGCCGCCGACAACCGTCAGGTCTTCGCCTTCGAGCAGCATGAAGCCGAGGTAGCGAGCAATATAGGCATGTTCGAAATAGGTCTCGTTGGCGATCCCCGGCGAGAGCACGGCGATGCGGTCGTCCGGATGCAGCTTGCGCGCCTGCAGGGTGTCGCGGAAGGCGCCGAAGAAGCCTGCGAGGCGATGCACATGCGTCTCGGCATAGAGGTTTGAAAAGGCACGCGTGGTGGCGACCCGGTTTTCCAGCGCGAAGCCGGCGCCCGATGGCGCCTCCGTGCGATCGGAGAGCACCCACCAGTTGCCGTCAGGTCCACGGCCGATCTCGAAGGAGATGAATTGCAGGAAATGGCCATCGGCGGGTTTGACGCCGACGAGCGGCCGGAGAAAATCGGGGTTGGAGGCAACCAGCGCCGGCGGCAGCAGGCCCTCGCGTACCAGTCGGTTTTCGCCGTAGATGTCGGCGACCACCTTTTCCAGAAGCTCTGCCCGTTGGATCAGGCCCTGCGAGACCGTCGCCCATTCGTGTTCGTCGATGAGAACGGGGATATGCGACAGCGGCCAGCTTCGCTCCGAGCTGTCCTTGCCGCCGTAGACCCGATAGAAGACGCCGGCGTCGCGAAGATACCGGTCGGCGCGGGCGAAGCGGTTGGCAAGGTCGGTCTCGTCGAGGCGTCCGAGCGTCGAAAGCAGCCGCTGCCAGACGGGCCGGACGTTGCCCTGCGCATCGAGCATCTCGTCGGCGATGCCGGGGAGGGCACGGTAGCCGAAGACCGGATCGTCCTCGACACCCAGCCGGTCTGCCGTTGCTGTCTGCTTCTTCGCCATTTACGCTCCTGGCGGACGTCTGAGGTCAAGCGTCATCGGAAATTCCGTCGACGGGCTTTCCGGATGAAGCAGATAGCTTCCCGGAGTGTGGCCCCAGGGCTCGAACCGCGCCAGTCGCCGCGCTTCTGCCTCGTTGCCGTTGACCGGAAATGTTTCGTAGCTGCGCCCGCCCGGATGGGCGACATGGTAGACGCATCCGCCAATCGCCCGATTCGACCATTTATCATAGATATCGAATGTAAGGGGAGTGTTCACGGGCAAAACCGGGTGCAGACCGGCTGCCGGCTGCCAGGCCTTGTAGCGGACGCCGGCAACCGCGCCGCCATTGGCTCCGGTCTTCGTCAGCGGCACGGGACGGCCGTTGCAGGTGACGGTGAAACGCTCGGGATTGGGTGTATCCAGCCTGACTTGAAGTCGTTCGACGGAGCTGTCGACATAGCGCACCGTGCCGCCGATCGCGCCTTGCTCGCCCATGACGTGCCAGGGCTCCAGCGCCTGGCGGATCTCGAGCTTACCGCCCTCGTATTCGACCTCGCCGCAGAAGGGAAAACGAAATTCGAGCTGCGCTTCGAACCATTCCGGACGAAGGTCGAAGCCATGGGCGCGCAAATCGGCGAGCACTTCGAGGAAGTCCTGCCAGACGTGATGCGGCAGCATGAAACGATCATGAAGCGCCGTGCCCCAGCGCACGAAGCGGCCCTCGAGCGGCTGTTTCCAGAACCGGGCGATGAGTGCGCGCACCAGCAGTTGCTGGGCCAGCGACATGCGGGCATTGGGCGGCATCTCGAAGCCGCGGAATTCGACGAGGCCGAGCCGGCCGGTCGGGCCATCCGGCGAGAACAGCTTGTCGATGCAGATTTCCGCGCGGTGGGTGTTGCCGGTGACGTCGACGAGCAGGTTGCGAAACAGCCGGTCGACCAGCCAGGGCAGCGGTGGCGGCGCTGCCGACCCGGGCGAGGGAACCTGCGCCATCGCGATCTCCAGCTCGTAGAGCTGATCGTGGCGGGCCTCGTCTATGCGCGGTGCCTGGCTCGTCGGCCCGATGAACATGCCGGAAAACAGGTAGGAGAGCGACGGGTGACGCTGCCAGTGCAGCACGATGCTCTTCAACAGGTCGGGTCGACGCAGGAACGGGCTGTCATTGGGGTTGGCGCCGCCGACCACGACGTGATTGCCGCCGCCGGTGCCGGTGTGGCGGCCGTCGATCATGAACTTGTCGGCGCCGAGCCGGCTTTGCCGCGCCTCTTCATAAATTGCCGTGGTGATGTCGACGCACTCCTGCCAGCCGGCCGCCGGATGGATGTTGACCTCGATGACGCCGGGGTCGGGCGCCACGCGAATGACGTTGATGCGCTCGTCGTGCGGCGGCGCGTAGCCTTCGATATGAAGCGGCAGGCCCAGAGCCGTGGCTGCCCGTTCGGTCGCTGCGATCAGGTCGAGATACTCCTCGACGCTGGTCGTCGGCGGCATGAAGACGCAGAGCCGGCCGTCGCGCGGCTCGACGCTGACGGCGGTGCGCACCAGCCCGGCGATTTCGTCGCGGGGCGCCGCTTGAGGGCTTTCCGGTGTTTGCGATGCCTGAAAACGCGAATACTGTGGGCGCGCGCTGGTCTCCGTGAAATCCGGCAGGTCGTCGCGCGGAACGGTCGGATCGACCGGGTGGATATAGGGATAGGCTGAAGGGGCGACATAAGGCAGGGCGCCGAGCGGCAGGCGATAGCCGACGGGGCTGTCGCCGGGGACCAGGAAGATCCGGCCGCGCCGGGTCTGCCATTTCTCGCTCATCCACCGGACACCGGCGGCGCGGGCATTCCAGGCCTGCACCGGCAGCACGTAGCCGGTGGGCTCGGTCAGGCCGCGCTCGAACACGCGCGCCATGCGGCTGCGCTCTTCCGGGTCCTTCAGCTTCGAATTGGCGGGATCGACGTTATCGGGAAGGTTCGCCTCCTTGAGGAGCCAGTCGGCCGGGTCTTCGAAAGCCGGCAAGACCATCTCGGGCGGCACGTCCAGCTCGGCCGCCAGGCCATGCAGCAGGCGCTCGGCATCGTCAGCCGTGACGTCGCGGCGCCCGTTCTCTTCGGCAATGAGATCGGCCTGACGCCAGATCGGCACGCCGTCCTTGCGCCAATAGAGCGAGAAGGTCCAGCGCGGCAGGCTTTCGCCCGGGTACCATTTGCCCTGGCCATAATGCAGGAAACCGCCGGGCGCGAAACGATCGCGCAGCCGGCGAATGAGGATATCCGCCTTCTCTCGCTTGGTTGGGCCAACAGCCTCGGTGTTCCATTCCTCGGCCTCGAAGTCGTCGATCGACACGAAGGTCGGCTCGCCGCCCATGGTCAGGCGGACATCGTTGTCAGAGAGGACCTGGTCGACATGGTTGCCGAGGGCGTTCAGCGCTTCCCAGCTTTGGTCGGAGAAGGGTTTGGTGATGCGCGGGTGCTCCGCGACGCGTGCGACCTTCATGTCGAAGGCGAAGTCGGTGCGGGTTTCAGGGTCGCCGAAGAAGCCGCCGGAAATCGGGGCGGCGTTGCGATAATGCGGCGTGGCGGCGAGCGGTATGTGGCTCTCGCCGGTCAGAAGGCCGGAGGTCGGGTCGAGGCCGACCCAGCCGGCGCCGGGCAGATAGACTTCTGCCCAGGCATGCAGATCGGTGAAATCATGTTCGGTGCCGGAGGGGCCGTCGAGCGCCTTGAGATCGGGCGCGAGCTGGATGAGATAGCCGGAGACGAAGCGGGCGGCATAACCCAGATTGCGCAGGATCTGCACGAACAGCCAGCTGGAATCGCGACAGGATCCTCTCGCCGATGTCAGCGTTTCCTCGGGCGACTGCACGCCCGGCTCCATGCGGATGACGTAGCCGACCTCCTGCTGCAGCCGCGCATTGATGCCGACGACCATGTCGACGGTGCGCTGGCGCGAGCGGTCGACCGTCGCCATGAACGCGGCGAGTGCCGGTCCCATCGGTTCCGGCGTCATGTAGATCTTCAGGTCGTCGATCAGCTCCTCCGGATAGGCGAAGGGCCAGTGCTCCGATTCCTCCTCGATGAAGAAGTCGAAGGGGTTGTAGACCGTCATGTCGGCGACGAGATCGACTTCGATCTTCAGCTCGGTGACAGGGTCGGGAAAGACGTAGCGGGCAAGATAGTTGCCGTAGGGATCCTGCTGCAGATTGACGAAGTGATTGGCGGGCGAAACCTTCAGCGCGTGGCTGATGACCTTGGTCTTGGAATGGGCCGCCGGCTTCAATCTGATGATCTGGGGTGAAAGCCTGATCGGGCGGTCATAGGTATAGTGGGTCAGGTGGTAGATACTGGCCTTGATCGACATACCGGATTTTGTCCCCTTGATGGCAGGTCTGATGCCGCCATTCCCGGGAAGTTTGTGCAATGCGAAGAGAGAAAGCAAGCGCGAAAGACAGCGCCGGATTTCTCCGGCGCGTCTGCCGTTCGGGTCGGTGGATCACACGGCCGGCGGGTTCAGGCGGGCAAAGCCTTCCTGAAGGTGATAGGGGAAGTGCGGGTAGGCAGGCGTCTTGGCGCTCGCCTTGTCGAGCCGGGCAATCTGCTCTGCGGTCAGCGACCAGCCGACGGCGCCGAGGTTCTGGCGCAGCTGCTCTTCGTTGCGGGCGCCGATGATGACGCTCGATACCGTCGGGCGCTGCAGCAGCCAGTTGATGGCGATCTGCGGGATGGTCCGGCCGGTCTCGCCTGCCAGCTCATCGAGCACGTCGACGATATCGTAGAGTTTGTCGTCATCGACAGGTGGGCCGAAGGCGGCCGTGTCATGAAGGCGGCTGCCTTCCGGCCAGGGCTGGCCGCGGCGGATCTTGCCGGTCAGCCGCCCCCAACCGAGCGGGCTCCAGACGAGTGCGCCAACGCCCTGGTCGGTTCCGAGCGGCATCAGTTCCCATTCATAGTCGCGCCCGACGAGCGAGTAGTAGACCTGATGGGCGACGTAGCGCGGATAACCGTGTTTCTCGGCCGCGGCGAGCGATTTCATCAGCTGCCACCCGGCAAAATTGGAAACGCCGACGTAACGCAGCTTGCCGGATCGCACCAGGGTGTCGAGCGTCGACAGGACTTCTTCGACTGGCGTGCCGGCGTCGAAGGCATGCAGCTGCATGAGGTCGATATAGTCGGTGCCGAGCCGGCGAAGAGCATCGTCGACGCCCTTGATCAGGCGCGAGCGGGAGGAGCCGGCATCGTTCGGGCCATCGCCCATCGGCAGCGACATCTTGGTGGAGATCAGCACGTCGTTGCGCCGGCCCTTTATGGCTGCGCCGAGCACCTCTTCGGAGGCACCGTCGGAATAGACGTCGGCGGTGTCGAACAGGTTGACGCCGGCCTCGATGCATATGTCGACGAGACGGCGCGCCTCGGCGTTGTCGCTGTTGCCCCAGGCACTGAAAAGCGGTCCCTTGCCGCCGAAGGTGCCGGCGCCGAAACTGAGGGCGGGAACCTTCAATCCCGATGATCCAAGCCGTCTGTATTCCATCATTCGAACTCCTCGTTGCTTCCCATGCCTGTGTCGGCAACACAGAGGTGGTGTATCCGGCATTTGAGAGGTAGACCATTTGCAGGAATATCATTTGTGAGCTGAAGTCACATGTCTCGAAACGCGATCAACCGCTCCGGCGAAATGGCCGTTTTCGTCAGGGCCGTCGAACTCGGCGGCTTCTCGGCGGCGGCGCGCGAATGCTCCATGACACCATCGGCCGTCAGCAAGCTGGTGCAACGGATGGAGGAGCGGCTCGGCGTCCGGCTGATCAACCGCTCGACACGGCAATTGCAGCTGACGCCGGAGGGTTGCGCCTTTCACGAGCGGGCGGCCCGCATTCTTGCAGATATCGACGACGCCGAGCGTCAGGCGGCTGCCGGCGACGTACCGGCGGGTCGCGTTCGCATCAACGCCAGCGCGTCCTTCGCCACCCATGTGCTGATGCCGCTGCTGCCGGAGTTTCTGAGCGCGTATCCGGAGCTGTCGGTCGACATCATCCAGACCGATGCGGTCGTCGACCTGATGGCGGAACGCGTCGACATTGCGATCCGCGCCGGACCCCTCAAGGCATCCAGGCTTGTTGCGCGCAAGCTTGGCAGCACGTCGATGACCATCGTCGGGTCCCCGTCATACCTCGAGCGCAGCGGCAGGCCGGAGTGCCTCGACGACCTTACGGCGCACAATCGCCTGAGCCTCAGCTATGCAAGGGCCGTCGATGGATGGCCGCTCCTGTCCGATGGCGAAACGACCTTGCTGCGGCCGAGCGAAAAGCTGCGCGTGAGCGATGGCGAGGGGTTGCGCAAGCTGGCGCTGGCGGGCGTTGGTCTGGCGCGGTTAGCGACCTTCATGGTCAGCGACGACATTGCCGCCGGCAGGCTCGTGCGGCTTGTCGAACATCTCAATCCCGGGGACCGCGAGACGTTTCACGCGGTTTTCCAGGGACAGGGCGGGGCTCTTCCCTCCCGTGTCAGGGTGATGCTCGATTTTCTGGCGACGCGGGCGCGGCTTTCCGGCTGACCACTGCGAAGCGTCTTTCGGCCGTGAGCGCGTCTTGTCCTTGGGGCACAGAACGCCACGGACACTTTTCCGGCGCACGTCCGGACGGAGCGCTTCACACCTTGTCTGGAAATGCCTAGCCGCAGACGCGATTGCGACCTTCGGACTTCGCCCGGTAGAGCTCGGTGTCGGCGCTTTCGATCAGGCCTTTCCAGCCCGGATTGGCGTTGGCGCCAGCCACGCCGAAGCTTGCGGTCACCGTGAGTTCCTGACCGTCTGCAAAGGTGATGGGCGCGCGCGCCAGATTGGCACGGATGCGCTCGGCAAGGGCGCAGGCTGCCTCGAGATCGTCGCCGGGCGTAATGACGGCGAATTCCTCGCCGCCAAAGCGGGCGACCAGATCGGACGAGCGAACCGAATAGCGGATGATGCGGGCCGTTTCCTTGAGCACGATGTCGCCGACGAGATGGCCGTAGGTGTCGTTGATCTGCTTGAAGTGGTCGATGTCCATGAGGATCAGGCAGGCATTCTTGTCACTGCCTGAAGCATCCTCCGCACCGCCGATCAGTTCCAGCGCGCGACGGTTGAGAAGGCCGGTCAACTCGTCGGTTTCGGCCTGGCGTTCGAGGTGCTTCATCAGGAGCGCGCGTTCGTCGAGCCTGAGGCGAAGCACGTCGATCGCATCGAAGAGCCGTCCCATTTCGCCTTCGCCACCCTTGCCGGTGAGCCGGGTGATCGGGCGGTCGTTGGCAAGCTCGATGATGCTGTGCCGGGCGAGCAGCAGGGGCTCAAACACGAGCGATCGCGCGCGGCGCATGAGAACCAGAAGGACGATGAACAGGGCAAATGTGGCGATGGTGGCGATCGCCAGCTTGACCGACGCCTGGGTCTTGCTGTTGGCGAGCCTCTCGACGGTTGCATCCATGAAGTCGCGGCGCAGGATTTCGAGCGGCTTCATCTTCGGCACGTAGCGGTCGGTCAGCTGCTCGGCCGTGACGGGATAGTTGCCGGAATTGCGGCCGACGGAGACGATGCTGTCGATGATGGCGAAGCCTTCGCCGAAGAACTCGTGTTCTATCGCGGCGATGTCGGCGATATTCTTCGGCTTCAGCCCGGGAAGCGCACCAGGCTTGCCGACCACGGACCAGATTTCCTGCAAGCGGCCACGCGTGCGTTCGCTGTCGGCGATGTTCTTCGCCTCAAGCGGCTTGCCGACCGCAACCGGAGCCATCAGCTGGGATGCCAGGCGGCCGCCGTCTTCGCGCAGATTGGCGAGCATGTGGGCGGCAATGGCGATGCCGGCGAGATCTGGATCGGTGTTGGTCAGGCGCTGAATGTTCCAGTCGAAGGCCGGGCGCATGGCGTCGATCACCGCAAACATGCCTTCGATCGCGTTCTGGATATCCCGGAGATCACGGCGTTCAGGGGGCGTGGCGGCTATTCGGTCAATCTCGTTGCGGGCGACCTCCAGGCGGCGCTGGACTTCCGCAAGGATCGGCAGGAGTGCCGTTCCCGGCTCGGGCCGGCTGCCATCGGTTGCACCCGCGATGATCTCGGCAAGGGCTGCGTCGCTGCGCGCACGGAATTCGACAAGGCGCGCCTCGACGGGTGAACCGGCCGCGACGCCGACGCCCATCACCCCGTTGGCTGGCCCGCGCTCGGCCGAAAGGTAGGTGGCCGCATCCAGGATACGACAGAACGCCATGACTTCAGCCAGGTTGCGCCTTGCCACCACAAAATCGGAATAGGAAGCTGCTATGATCTCGGTCGCAAGCACGCCCGTACAGGCCACGACGATGGCGATCAGCCATTGCAATTTGCGGCGCAGCATCTTGGCGGAGCGAATGTCTCGACCGCCTTCTCTTGCCTGTCGCTGGTCGTTGGAGTGTTTCGTCATTTGCGCGAGGCTGGTCCACCAATGCTACCGGTCGGAGTTCCGGATGCGCGACAATGTCTTGCCGCGGAGAAGGATTGCTTTCCGCGATCAGTGATACGGGCCACAGTACTATCGCATAAGGTGTTAAATATCCCTGAAATACCCTAAAATACCATGGGTAAAACCGCAACTGAGGGATGCGTGCAGCGCAGGTCCTGACGGTTGTCATGGCAACCTGTGGCGCAGACGCTAGTCGTCCGCCCGTCCGGAGCCCATCGACGGACGCCGGGCGGGCCGATTTCCGTCAGGTCAACCTCGCTGACCGACCAGGGCGAAGAGCGCGCCTTGCGGGTCGAGTGCCTGAACGATCCAGGCGCCGCCGGGCACTTCCATCGGCTCGAGCACGATCTTGCCGCCACCGGACTTGATGCGCTCGATGGCGGTGTCGAGTGCGGCGACGGTGATGTAATAGAGCCAGTAGGGGGACGGGATATCCTTTGGCTTGGTCATCATGCCGCCGGCCTGCGCACCGTCGATGGCAAAGATCTGGTAGATGCCCATGTCGCCCATGTCCATGGCGTGATCCTTCGTCCAGCCGAAGCTCTCGGAATAGAAGGGAAAGGCCGTGTCGAGATCGCCGGACATCAGTTCGTGCCAACCGATCTGACCGGGAGACATCGGGTCGACGGCCGGGGGTGGGTCACCGATGCCGTTAAACAGGGCGAAGACTGCGCCATGGGGATCGGTGGCGATGGCGAAGCGGCCGATGCCGGGGATATCGTCGGGTGCGCGGTGGATCTTGCCGCCCTTGGCAGCGACCGTCGCGGCTGCCGCATCGACGTCGTCGACACCGATATAGCCGAGCCAGGCGGGAGGCACGTTCATCTCCAGTGCGCCCTCGGGCATGGTCATCAGGCCAGCAACCTGTTGGTCACCCTTGGTAAACAGGGTGTAGCTCACGCCCGGCATGCCGGCGTCGCGCGCGTCCCATCCGACGACGTCCCTGTAGAAGGTCTCTGCAGATTTCGTATCCGTGGTCATCAACTCGTACCAGACGAATTTGCCGTGATGGCCTGCCATATTCTGTCCTCCGGTTGCAAATGGAAGCGGCCGACCGATCCCGGCCGGGCGCGGTCGATGAAACGCAAGGTCAAAGACGGTTGTATTCTGCCGTCATCAGTTCCTTCCAAGCTCCATCCGGCGTCCTGACATGGGCGGCAAGCCATCGCCGGGACTGGCCCTCAAGGGTTATCGCGTCGCGATAACTCGCCAGCTTTCCCGGCGCATCGAAGTCCGGGCCGTCAGCGTAAAGCGATAGCGTCAGCCCGTCCGGTTCGAGCTCGCCGTCATAGATCCACATATGGGTCATCATGGAGCCTACCCAGGTGCCGACGAAGCGCCGGGTTTCGGGGTTGAAGCCGAGCGTCATGACGGTCTGGCCGAACCTGCCGTCGGGCATGGTGCCCTGGCCCTCGCAGACCACCCAGAGCCCCTGGAGGCTGCGGACTTTTTCTGTCCATGGCGTGCCCGTTTCGGGGACGCCCTCCGTGCGCACGGTCCAGTCGCCGAGCAATTGTTCGAGCCAGCGATGAGCTTCTTCCGGTTCCGTCTTCACCGAAGCATCCTCTTCCATGCGTGTGAAAATCGATCAGGGACACGATCAAACAGATCCGGGCAAACAGATCCGGGACGCGAACCGGTCGATCAGGAATGCGATACGGTCGATCCGGATGCGACGCGGCGATCCGGGATATTAGCGGGAAATAACGCGCCCGGAGCGGAAAGGTTCCGCCCGGGGCGCGATGCCGGCGGGCTCAACCGGCCTTTCGGCGCGGCGTTTCCTCGTATTCGTCGTGGCGACGCACGAAGCCTTGTGTGCCATCCTCGTTTCGCCCCTTGGGTGCGCGATCGAGAAGCATCAGCGTGCCGACCATTTCCTCCAGCCCGCGGGCATAGGTGGAGTAGGTGTGGTAGACGCTGCCGTCGTCCGTCATCTGGAAGGCGCTGAGGCCGGGCAGTTCCTCGTGGGCGTTGGCACTGTCCAATTCGGTGAAATTGTAGACGACCGTGCCGCCAGCAAGTTCGTCGGGCGTGAAGGTGACGTGAAAGTCGCGATTGAAGCCGTTGCCCTCGGCCGAAACCCAGGGGAAGTGCCAGCCCATGCGCCTTCTGTAGGCGTCCAGCTTCGACAGCGGGGCATTCGAGGCGGCGATCAGGGTGACATCGTGGTGATTGAGGTGGGGCAGCATGCCGTCGAAGTGATCGGCGAGGAACGAGCAGCCGGGACATCCGGCCTCCCAGGTCGGGCCGAACATGAAGTGGTAGACGACGAGCTGGCTGCGCCCGTCGAAAAGGTCCGTGAGCGATTTCCGGCCGTCCGGCGTGTCGAATACGTAGGGCTTATCCATCTTGACCCAGGGCAAGGCACGGCGCGCCGCGTTCACCTTGTCCCTCAAGTGGGTGTGTTCCTTTTCGAGATCCAGAAGCGCTTTTCGCGCTTTCAGCCATTCACGCGGCGATACGACTGCGTGCTCCTGTCTCATGCCCGTTCCTCCTTCCAACGTTGCACTTGACTAATTATGTTGATATCAACATTAATCAGCAATGTCAAAAACACCGACCATCCCGTTCGAGACCACCGCGTTCGTCAAGGACACATGTCTGTGTCTGCATGTCCAGCGTGCGGCCCGTGCGATCGCGCGCCAGTTCGACGATGCGCTGCGCCCGCTCGATGTCACCAATGGCCAGTTCTCCCTGATGATGTCGCTCAATCGCGCCAGCCCACCGAACATGCGCGCCGTGGCGCTGCTTCTGGCGATGGACCGAACGACGCTGACGGCGGCGCTGAAACCGCTGGAGCGGCGCGGGCTGGTCGAGATCTTTGCCGACGAGGAGGATCGGCGGTCGCGTCGGCTGCGGCTGACGCCTGAGGGTGAACGCCTGCTGGCGCAGGCCGTACCGATCTGGAAGACGACGCATGCGCTCGTCGACGAGAGGCTCGGGCAGGGCGGGCCGGAGCGTTTGCGCAATGATCTCCAGCAGCTTGCCTAGCTCGGCTACATGGTCAGGTGGTCGCGAGCCTGGCTTTTTCGGATAGCGGAACGGTCGAT
Organism: Ensifer sp.; assembly: GCF_031989085.1. Classification (NCBI taxonomy): domain Bacteria; kingdom Pseudomonadati; phylum Pseudomonadota; class Alphaproteobacteria; order Hyphomicrobiales; family Rhizobiaceae; genus Ensifer; species Ensifer sp. Next base: position 189,689 of record NZ_DALZXU010000009.1, on the reverse strand, counting down.
GCACTCGATCTGTTCGTCCGTGCGTCTGTTCCTGACGCAATCGCGTCCCGCCTTTGCCGGCGATCCTCCAACCGGCCGCCTGACGGTCACGCAGAGGGACGATCACGCAGAAGGGCGATGGCCTCGCCGATCAACGCTGATGCCTGCTTCAGCCGCTCCTCACCGAGTTGCGCGCCGAAGGCATCGGCCCAGACGGCCTGTCTCGCCTTGATGTCATCGAGCACCGCTTCGCCGCGCGGCGTCGGCATCATTAGCTTGGCGCGCTGGTGCGCCGGATTGTCGCCATAGGCGATCAGCCCCTCTTCCTCGAGCAGGTCGGCGATACGCTGCACGCCCTGTCGCGCAAGGCCAAGCGTGCGGGCGGCATCGGCGACCGACATCGGTGCGTGGCTGGCGGCTGCAAGCACCTGCCAGCGGGCGGCGGACTGCCCGGAGGGCTTCGCAAGCACGTCGCCCGCCGCCGTCAACGGGCCGGCGAGGCGCAACACGGAGATGGCGAACTCGGCAAAGGCGTTTCCGGCGGGTGTGCGAACGGGATCGGTCATGTTGACAGTGACTACCAATGTGGCATGGTGCGTGATGACAGCATGTTGTCATGGTGGCGTGCCTGTCGCAAGCGTTTTGATCGAAGCGGGAGAGTTTGCCGTGGCCAAGCGGACCTACAAGGGCAGTTGCCATTGCGGCGCGGTGCGCTACGAGGCCGATTTCGACCTCGATGCCGGCACGACCAAGTGCAACTGTTCGCTCTGTGCCAAGGTGCGTTACTGGGGCGCGCAGGTGCGGCCCGGCGATTTTCGGCTGGTGTGCGAGGAGGCCGATATCGGCGACTATCAGTTCGGCGCCAGGGTCGGGCATCACCGCTTCTGCCGGACCTGCGGCATCGCATCGTTCAGCCATGGCTATGTCGAGGAACTGGGCGGCGCCTACTATTCCATCAATCTCGCCTGCCTCGATGGGGTGGACCCGGCCGCGCTTGCCGAGGCGCCCGTCGTCTACATGGATGGTCGCAACGACAATTGGGAGAACGCCCCCGCCGAGGTCAGGCATCTCTAGATCGCCTCCACCATCGGGCGCGCCGCCCGTCGAGCCACCGGCCTGTTCGTCAAAATCCCGCCAATCCCGCAATTGACAACGTATTGTCAATATGCGAGATAAATGACAACAAATTGTCATGTTGGCGTTCAAGACGGGCGTCGTTCTGATCCGGGAGTGAAGGCGATGAAAATGACCTATCGGGGAAGTTGCCATTGCGGAAAGATCCGCTATGAGGCCGACATCGATCTCGATGCGGGTACGGGCAAATGCAATTGCTCGATCTGCTGGAAGAAGCGCTACTGGGGCGCGATCGTGAAGCCGGATGCGTTCCGACTGCAGGCCGAAGAGGTCGATATCGCCGACTACCACTTCGGCAGCGACAGCGTGCATCATCGCTTCTGCAAGACCTGCGGCATCGCCGCCTTCGGCCACGGCTATATCGAGGAGATCGGCGGCGCCTATTACTCCGTCAACGTCGCGACGCTCGACGACGTCGATCCCACCGTGCTCGCGGAGGTGCCGGTCCAGTACATGGACGGGCGCAACAACAACTGGTTCCATCCGCCGGCCGAGACGCGGCATCTGTGATACGGCGGTGGCCCGGCGAGGGGCAACGGCGTCTTTCAGACCTTGCGGAATTCGAGATGATAGGTGACCTCTTCGCCCGTGGTCGGGTCGATGCCGGGAGCGCTATGGATCACCAGCCGTGTTCCGTCGAGGATATAGGGGCGGATCAGGTCCGACGCGCCCCAGATTGGGTTCCAGCTGGCATCGACATGATGGACGATCTTGCCGTCCTCGAGCGAATAGCCACCGGCATAGGCGAGCATGGAATCAAACAGCGCGACCTTTTCCTCATCGGTCGGCGTGGCGCCGTTCGGCACCGGGCGTTGGCGCTTGACGACGACGGCGGTCATGCGGCCATCCGGCTGGTAGGAGAGATAGCCGACGGGGTCGGGACCCATGGCATCGGTAACCACACCCGATGCTACCGCCTTTCGGGTCCAGGTGAGCATTTTCCACGTGCCGAGCAGATCTGTCGCGTCCGCCATCGTTCGCCCCTATGAAGATTAGGTAAATCTAAAATAGCAGGTGAATCGCGCGTGGAACAGGTCGCCGGATGCCGTCGATGGCACGCAAAGAGGGACGGACCTCCGGCGGTCCAGAAAAAAGCCCCCGCGAACGGGGGCTTACGGTCTCTTGAAATGTCGTTCGGTCAGAGATCGCCGAGATCGCGAACGGCGCCGCGGTCGGCCGAGGTGGCAAAGGCCGCGTAGGCCTTCAGCGCCGTTGTCACCTTGCGCTTGCGGATCTCGACCGGCTTCCAGCCCTGGGCGTCCTGCTCGGCGCGGCGGCGGCCAAGTTCCGCCTCGTCGACCCGCAGGCTGATCGTGCGGTTGGGGATGTCGATGTCGATCATGTCGCCTTCGCGCACCAGGCCGATCGTGCCGCCATTGGCCGCTTCCGGCGAAACGTGGCCGATCGAAAGGCCCGAGGTGCCGCCGGAGAAGCGGCCGTCGGTGATCAGAGCGCAGGCCTTGCCGAGGCCCTTCGACTTCAGGTAGCTCGTCGGATAGAGCATTTCCTGCATGCCCGGGCCGCCCTTCGGACCTTCGTAGCGGATGACGACGACGTCGCCGGCCTTGATCTCGTTGGCAAGGATTGCCTTGACCGAGGAATCCTGGCTTTCGAAGACACGGGCGGGCCCTGAGAATTTCAGGATGCTCTCGTCGACGCCGGCGGTTTTTACGATGCAACCGTCAAGCGCGATGTTGCCCTTCAAGACCGCAAGGCCGCCGTCCTTGGAGAAGGGATGCTCGACCGAGCGGATGACGCCCTTTTCGCGGTCGGTGTCGAGTTCGTCCCAACGGGCTTCCTGGCTGAAGGCGACCTGGGTCGGGATGCCGCCGGGTGCTGCGCTGAAGAATTTGCGCACGGTTTCGCTCGTCGTGCGGGTGATGTCCCAGCGGTCGATGGCGTGGCCGAGGGTTTCGCTGTGCACCGTCGGGCAATCGCGGTTGATCAGGCCACCCTTTTCGAGTTCGCCGAGGATCGACATGATGCCGCCGGCGCGGTGGACGTCTTCCATGTGCACGTCGCTCTTGGCCGGCGCCACCTTCGAAAGGCAGGGAACCTTGCGCGACAGCCGGTCGATGTCGGCCATGGTGAAATCGACCTCGCCCTCATGGGCGGCAGCGAGAATGTGCAGGACGGTGTTGGTCGAGCCGCCCATGGCGATGTCGAGTGCCATCGCGTTTTCGAAGGCCTGCTTGGAGGCGACGTTGCGCGGCAGGACACTTTCGTCGTCCTGTTCGTAGTGGCGGCGGGTGATGTCGACGATCAGGTGGCCGGCCTCGACGAACAGGCGCTTGCGATCCGCGTGCGTCGCCAGCGTCGAGCCATTGCCCGGCAGCGACAGGCCGAGGGCTTCGGTCAGACAGTTCATCGAGTTGGCGGTGAACATGCCGGAACAGGAGCCGCAGGTCGGGCAGGCGGAGCGCTCGATGACCTTGACGTCTTCGTCGGAAATGTTGTCGTCGGCGGCGGCGACCATGGCGTCGACCAGGTCGAGCGCGTGGGTCTTGCCGTGCAGCACGACCTTGCCGGCCTCCATCGGCCCGCCGGACACGAAGACGGCGGGGATGTTGAGGCGCAGCGCCGCCATCAGCATGCCGGGGGTGATCTTGTCGCAGTTGGAGATGCAGACCATGGCGTCGGCACAGTGGGCGTTGACCATGTACTCGACGCTGTCGGCGATGATTTCGCGCGACGGCAGCGAATAGAGCATGCCGTCATGGCCCATGGCGATGCCGTCATCGACGGCGATGGTGTTGAATTCCTTGGCGACGCCGCCGGCCGCCTCGATCTCGCGGGCGACGAGCTGGCCGAGGTCCTTGAGGTGCACGTGGCCCGGCACGAACTGGGTAAACGAGTTGACCACCGCAATAATCGGCTTGCCGAAGTCGCCATCCTTCATGCCCGTCGCGCGCCAAAGGCCGCGGGCGCCGGCCATGTTGCGGCCGTGGGTGGTGGTGCGGGAGCGATAGGCAGGCATGGACGTTTTCCTTCAAGGACGAAATGTCATTGGCTGATAGGACGGTCACCGACCGCCAGTGCAGGGCTACCTAGCGCAAAATTGCGTGCGCGTCATCTTTTGCGTCAGATTATTTCGACGCGATATCGCCTGCATTCCGGCCGGATATGAGCCCCTTTCGCCAGTCTAGCGCCGTGTTCCAGCCTTGCACACCGGTTAGGCGATGCCCTTATGAAAATCTTATGCCGGCCGTTGCAAGTCGCAATCGAAACCGGACGCGGGGCAGAGGTAGCTTTCACCCATCGACAACGGGTGGATATCATGACCCTTCACGATTTCAGCTTTCGCCATCGTTCCGATACGTCCGATCACCGACCCCGTCTCGACCGCTTCGAAGGGGCTGACCCTGTTGAAGGCGGGCCGGACGGCCTGAAGCTTCTGCTCGTTCGCATCGCGGCGGTTCGCCGCCTTCGCGAACATCATGTCTGGGAGGCCGTGCGGCTGCTTCGCGACGGAACCGACCTTGCGCCGTTCGACTGGCCGTCGCGGCGGTTTCGCGAACTGATGGCAGCGGACGCGCTGGTCGATGCCATCATCCATCTGACGACATCGACACGGGCCAAGCTCTGCCTGCGCACACTCAGCCATGAGTGCGGCATCTGGACGTGCACCCTGCGCTACGCTCCCGAGGGGGCGGGTCGTGTCACGTTCAAGGGGCGCCATGCCGATCTGGCCTCGGCGATCCTTGCTGCCTTCCTCAACTGCTGCCGGGCTTTTTCCATTGCAAGCGGCAGCACCGGCCGCGGTCATCTTCCAACCTGAAGGATATTTCCATGAGCGATCATTCGCTCCGCCTCGAAGGGGCGGTTACGGCGCTGATTACGCCATTCAAGGACGGCAAGGTCGACGCCATCGGCCTGATGTCGCTCGTCGAGTGGCAGGTCCGCCACGGCATTTGCGGCATCGTCGCCTGTGGCACGACCGGCGAGGCGGCGACACTTTCGCGCGCCGAGTGGTCGATGGTCATCGAGCGCTGCCTCGAGGTGGCGGAAAAAAAGATCTCGGTGATCGCCGGGACGGGCACCAATTGCACGGAGACGACGATCGAACGCACGGCGGAGGCCAAGGCGCTCGGCGCCGACGCGGCGCTCATCGTCGCGCCCTACTACAACAAACCCTCGCAGGAGGGGATCTACCGCCATTACGAGGCGGTGGTCGGGGCCGTCGATCTGCCCGTGATCATCTACAACGTGCCGTCGCGCGCCGGTGTCGATATCGCACCGCGCACGCTCGAACGACTGGCGCAACTGCCTGGCATCGCCGGCATCAAGGATGCGACGGGAGATATTGGACGCTTTCTCGGGTCGTCGCCGTCGCTCAAGGCGCGGCTTGCCCACCTCTCCGGGAACGACCAGACGGCGCTGCCGTTCAATCTTTGCGGCGGGCAAGGGACCATTTCGGTGGCGGCGAATGTCGTTCCGCGGCTGATGGTGTCGCTGCACCACGCGATTGCGACCGGCAACGGCCAGGCGGCCATCGCCATCCACCAGCGCCTGCAGCCCCTGTTCACGGCGCTTGAGCGCGAAAGCAATCCGGGGCCGATCAAGTACGCGCTGCATCTGGCGCGGGGCCTCAGCCCCGAGGTGCGTCTGCCGCTGACGGCGGTGTCGCCCGAGACGGCGGCCGAGATCCGCTCGGCTCTCGAGCCGCTCATCGAGACCCGCGTCGAGAGGCATGCGAGCCCGCATGTGCCGCTGGCGCTCGCCAGTTGAAGCCAACCGAGATCGGCCGGGTCGCTCGATGTCATCGCAGATTGGACGGCTCTTGCCGTTGTGCACAGCCGCTCGGGCCACTGCCACGCACCAGACACATCAAAGGAGACAGATCATGTCACGCTTTCCCCATCTTGCTGCGCAGGCGGAACAGAGACGCAGGTCGCAGGAGACCGAGGCCTGCGCCGCCGACAACAGCGTCGTTCGCGACGCCTTTGTCGGGATCGGCATCCGTCTCGGTATCGTGCTCGTGCTCGCCTATGCCATCCAGATCGTCATTCCCTGGCTTGCCGGCTGAGTTGCCGCATTTTCATCAACGAGGACCATTGGACCATGGGCAGTATGCAGCAGCAGGTGCGGCGCGGTTTCCAGGCGCGGGCGCGTTTCGTTGTCGGGCGTGATCGCCACGGATGGTGGGTCGTGTCCGATCGCAAGGGACTGGTCGGAGGGCTTTTCACCAACGAGGACGCGGCAATCCATTTCGCGGTGGAAGCAAGCGACCGCCATCCGGAGGACGTTTGCCGGGCCCCGGAAGGATCTGCCATCGATCTCGGACCGTTCGTCGGCAAATCCACGGCACGCAGGCAGCCTCAGCGCCGCGCCTGACCTCCAAGCGCTGTTGCGCTGGCGCGTTGGCGGGTGCGTCGAGCACGGCCATTCTGCCCCGGAGATCGAGACATGTCCCGGGGCAGTGGATTGCGCAGGGGGTGGCGTCAGGCGAGCGAGGCGATCGCTTCCTCGATCAGTGCGATGACTTCGGGGGCGTGCGAAGCCAGGGACGCATGGCTCGCATCGAGCGTGATCGTCTTTTTCGCCTTGATGCGTTCGGCCATCCACTGTTCGGTTTCAGGCGGTATCATGTTGTCGCGGCTCGACACCTGATACCAGCTGGGCTTCACCTTCCAGGCCGGCGGGCCGGACTTGTCCTCGAAGCAGCGTCCCGCAATCGGCTTTTGCGCGACAGCCATGACCAGCGCTTCGGTTTCGCCGAGATCCTGGCCAAAACTCTGGCGGAACGTCGCCTGCTCGAGCCAAAGGAAACCATCCTCGTCCGGCCGGATGCTGCCGGCCCCTGAAGGCGGATCGCGCCGGGCGAAGATGCTGCCGAGGCTGTCGCCCTCGTCGGGCGCGAAGGCGGCGATATAGACAAGGCCCGCGACATTTCCGGCATGACCGGCGCCGGTGATCACCGCGCCGCCATAGGAGTGGCCGACCAGCAGCGTCGGGCCGTCCTGTGCCGCTACCAGCCGCGATGTCCGGTCGATGTCGTCGGCAAGCGAGGTCAGCGGGTTCTGCACTGCCCTCACGTTGTAACCCTTGGCATGCAGCGGGGGTATGACGTGGCGCCAATGCGAGGCGTCACCCCAGGCACCATGGACAAGCACGATATTCTTGATGGCCGGCATAGTCCGTTCCTTTCGTTCCCAGGTGGGTTTTCGGAGTTCGGGCATTCTTGCCTCGCCGTGGCGTCGGCTTGATGACGGGTGGATGCCTTGAGCTCACGAGATCAAGGTAGGGCGGCAAGGCCGGTTGATCCATGGCGCAGTGCCCCGGGACGGGCGGACGCCGTCGCGATCTGGCCGCGCGAAACATCACGCGGCGCGGCTGCACCTGCTACGTCTTCGTATACAATGCCGTCTCTGGGAAGGTTCCAGGCGATGGGGACGTTCGCCTGAGTAAAGGATGGTGGGCGTGACAGGGATTGAACCTGTGACCCCTACGATGTCAACGTAGTGCTCTCCCGCTGAGCTACACGCCCATCCGATGAGGCGCATAGACCATAGAACCCGCTGTCGCGTCAATAGGGTTTGTGCAGGTTTTTTGACAGAAATTTCGAAGGGCGTTTTCGGCCGCTTTGCGCCGCCTTTTGTCGCCCGCCGGAAGCCCCGGAATTCCGGGCTTTCAGCGTAAGTCACTGAAATAAAAAGACCGCCGAAGATCCCTGTGGATCGCGGCGGTCGATTTGAAATCCGCGCCAATCCGTCTCGACTGTTGCAGACGGTGGCAGCGGCTGTGGAAAAAATGCCCGGCCTCAGGCGGCCAGCATCTTGTTGACCTCGTCGACGAGGTCGCGAAGGTGGAAGGGCTTCGACAGGACCTTTGCGTCCTTCGGAGCCTTCGAATCCGGGTTGAGCGCGACGGCGGCAAAACCGGTAATGAACATCACCTTCAGGTCGGGATCGAGTTCGGTCGCCCGGCGGGCAAGCTCGATGCCGTCCATTTCGGGCATGACGATGTCGGTCAGGAGAAGCGAGAAGGGCTCTTCGCGAAGGCGGTCATAGGCGCTGGCGCCGTTGTCGTAGGACATGACCTTGTAGCCAGCCTTTTCGAGCGCCTTTACCAGGAACCGGCGCATATCGTTGTCGTCTTCGGCAAGAAGGATTTTCACAGTCATGAACTCAGCCGTTGCTTCTCTTTATTTATTGCGCATGGATTGCGGCGTTCTATCCAAACCGCAACGGGGTAAATATCTCGTGAACGCCGCGCGTCAACTCCCCATATACCGCATTGGGCCCACTATGGACACAGAGCCGGCCAACTGGCAACATGATGACAACGGCAAGAACCGGACATGGTAAAAAGGGTTCCGATGGGGGAGATGGCGCAGAGGGAGCTGTTTGAGGTTCTGGAACCTGCAAGCCAGCGTATTCCCTTCGTATTCAACTCACCGCACAGCGGCCGCTCTTATCCACAGGCCTTTCTCGATCAGTCGCGTCTCGATGCGCTGGCGATCCGCCGGTCCGAAGATCATTACGTCGATGAGCTGTTCCAGAACGCGACGTTCCTCGGCGCGCCGATGCTTCTGGCGCATTTCCCGAGAGCCTTTCTTGACGTCAATCGCGAGCCTTACGAACTCGACCCGCGCATGTTCGACGGGCCAGTGCCGCCGCACGCCAATATCAGCTCGATGCGGGTGGCTGGCGGTCTTGGCACCGTGCCCCGGCTTGTCGCCGAGAACATGGAAATCTATCGCGGCCGTTTCCCCGTCGAAGAGGCGCTGGAGCGGATCGAGACGATCTACAAGCCGTATCATGCGACCCTGCGCAAGCTGATTGCCCGGACGCATGTGCAATTCGGGCTCTCGGTCTTGATCGACTGCCACTCGATGCCGGGCAATGTGCATCTTCCGGGTAGCGCCCAGCGGCCGGATTTCATTATCGGCGATCGTTATGGCACCAGCGCCGCAGCCGAGCTGTCCAGGATGGCCGTGGATCTGCTGCAGGAGCTCGGCTACACGGTCGCGCGCAACAAGCCCTATGCCGGCGGTTTCATCACCGAACATTACGGCCGGCCGAGCCGCGGTCTGCATGCGCTGCAGATCGAGATCAACCGCGGGCTCTATGTCGACGAGACGACGCTCATCAGGAAGCCCGGTTTCGCCGCGCTGGTCGCCGATCTCACCAGCTTCATCGCGTCGCTTTCGCGGCATGTCGAGGATTATGGCGCCTATCTGCCGCTTGCCGCGGAGTAATGGCTTTTCCCGTCAGACCTCAAAAAGAACCGCGCCAGTGGCGCGGTTAAGTCTAGGGAGGAAACACCCAAGGAGGGTATTTACAGTCACGAGTGACTGCATGAAAACCCTAATATTGCACTGCACAATTGTCAAGTTGAGCGAGTGAAAACTTTTGCAGTGCGGCAAAGGAATTTCACCGCGGCGACGCGGCAAGGCGGGGGCGGAGACAGGCGCCGAACTGCTCCTTCGTGGTTGCTCGGCCGTTTGCCTTTCTGCAAATATCGTCTATTCAGATCGGACCCTCCTTCTTCCCTCCCTAAAGAGAGTGACATGCTACCTGACCGCTCCTTTTTCGACCGTCTCGCCGATGCCGCCAAGGCGGAAACCCTGCCGCGCTTCAGGATCGGCACGAGCGTGGTCAACAAGCTCGAGGGCGGTTTTGATCCGGTGACGGAAGCCGACCAGTCGGCGGAAGCGGCGATCCGGGCGCTGATCGAGGCGAATTTCCCCGATCACGGCATTCTGGGCGAGGAGCACGGCAATGTCGGGCTCGACCGCGAATATGTCTGGGTGATCGACCCGATCGACGGCACGCGCGCCTTCATCTCCGGTCTGCCGGTCTGGGGCACGCTGGTCGGTCTCTACCGCAACGGCGATGCGGTGATGGGGCTGATGGATCAGCCCTTTACCGGCGAGCGTTTCTTTGCCGACGGCAAGACGGCGCATTATCGCGGCCCTGACGGCGACAAGGTGCTGTCGACCCGCGCCTGCGACAGCCTTTCGGACGCTGTGCTATTCACGACGTCGCCGCATCTTTATGCCGGCGACAACAAGATCCGCTTCGAGGCGCTGCAAGACAAGGTGCGGCTGTTCCGCTACGGCTGCGATTGCTACGCCTTCGCGCTCCTGGCGGCAGGCCATGTCGACCTTGTGATCGAATGCGGGCTGAAGCCCTATGACGTCGGTGGTCTGATCCCGCTGATCGAGCAGGCGGGCGGCATCGTCACCAACTGGCAGGGCGGCCCGGCGGAAATGGGCGGCGAAGTCATCGCAGCCGGCAGCGCCGAACTGCATGCGCAGGCGCTGCAAATTCTAAAAGGCTGATCGCGGCAACCGCTGGCGTACGCCCTTTCAGGCTGCTTCGCCTTCGCCCTCGTCCGTCTCATCTTCATCGGGAATGACAAAGGCAAGAATGGCGGCCATCGCCTGGGCGCGATAGCGATCGGCCTCGTGCAGCAATTCGTGGCGGGCGCCGTCGATCGGGATCATGTGAGCGGCGCGGAAATTGCGCGCCAGCCATTCGACGGCGAGATGCGGCACCAGCCGGTCGGCCGTCGGCGCGAGGATGATCGTCGGCAGGGTGATGCGGGTCAGGTGCTCGCGCCGCGTGACGCGCCGCATCGCGCGGAAGGCTTCCGTCAGCCAGCGCGCCGAGGGCGGCCCGAGCCGCAACTCCGGATAGGCTTCGCTCAAGGCGACGTTGCGCGCATAACGGCGGCGATCGGCGGTCATCACATTGTTTTCAAAGGGGCGATTGCCCTTGTCTGCGTGCAATGGCAATTGCCCGAGACCGAGCCAGCGCATCATGGTCGCCATGCCCGCAATGCTGCGCTCGCCGATCACCTGGTCGCCGAGGCCGACGAAGGGAGCAAGCACCACCAGCCGGTCGATGCGGCTCGACAGGACAGGTGCGAGCGAGAGCGCGACGAGCGCGCCCATGGAATGGGCGACGATCGAAAACGGCAGCCGCGTGTCCGGCAGGACGATCTGCTCGAGAAAGGTGGTGAGATCGCGTTCGTAATAGGAGAAGCGCTCGACATGCCCGCGCCCCGGCTCCGGCAAAAGCCGCTCGGAACCCGCCTGGCCGCGCCAGTCGAAGGTCGCGACCCAGAGACCGGCCGCGTTGAGATCGGCGATGGTCTCGAAGTATTTCTCGATCGATTCGTTGCGGCCCTGCAGCAAGACGACGGTGCCGCGCGCCACCGGCGTCCTGGTCTTGAAGATGGCATAGCGGATCTTGCGGCCGCCGGCTCCATCGAAGAAGCCCGCCACGTGATTGTCCGGTATCGGATTGTCAGGGGTGGAGCGAAGGATCGTGGGCATGACGGACGAAACCAGGGTGAAAACGCGTTGATCGGTATCATCAGGGATAGGCGGCAGGCCTGGCGCCGTCAAAGAAAAAAGCCGGAAACGGTGGGTGAAATCCGGACGATCACCGTTTCCGGCCGCTGAAGGAGAAGGGACATGTCACTTCAGCCCCAGGAGATTTCCTCCCAGTGTCGCCGTTCTACGCCTGACGATCTGAACCGTGGCCGAACCGTCCATTCATGCGCCGTTCACCGGGCGCAAGAAAGTTGGAATGGCGTGTCTTGAACTGCGGAAATCGCATTCCCATCTTCTGATCACGGACGCCGATAACGGGTCCGTTCACCGGTCGCGCCGCTGCCTGGATGGGGTGGCTGACCAGATATCGCAAACAGTTGCTCCCAGGAGGACACCATGCGTCACGTCGATTTTTCCCCGCTCTACCGCTCCACCGTCGGCTTCGATCGTCTCTTCACCATGCTCGACAGCCTCGGCCAGCCTGACCAGGCCCAGACCTATCCGCCCTACAATATCGAGCGCACCGGCGAAAACGCCTACCGCATCACCATGGCAGTTGCCGGCTTCGACGAAACCGAACTGTCGATCGAAGCGCGCGAACACACGCTGACGATCAAGGGCGAAAAGAGCGAGGAAAAGGCGGAAGAAAACCAGTTCCTGCATCGCGGCATTGCCAAGCGCGCCTTCGAACGCCGCTTCCAGCTGGCCGACCATGTGGAGATCAAGTCCGCTTCGCTGAAGAACGGCCTGCTGCACATCGACCTCACCCGTGAGATCCCGGAAGCAGCCAAGCCGCGCCGGATCGACATTACGTCGGTCGCCTCGCAGCCGAAGCAGATCGAGGCCCAAAGCCTCTAACCAGCACCTCCCAAGCTCGAAGAGGCGGCGCCCGCAAGGACGCCGCCTTTTTCGTCATGTCCGCACGGGTTCGGCAATTGCATCCTGTTCCTTGCGGGCGGCATAACGCTGGGCAATCACCGCGCAGGCCATCAGCTGGATCTGGTGGAAGAGCATGACCGGCAAGACGATCGCGCCGATGTTCTGGCCGGCGAAGATGGCGCTCGCCATCGGGATGCCGCTCGCGAGGCTCTTCTTCGAGCCGCAGAAGGTGATGGCGATCTCGTCGGCGCGGTTGAAGCCGAGAAGGCGGCTGCCGAACATGGTGACGGCCAGCACCAGCGCCAGCATGACGACCTCGATTGCCACCAGCACGCCGAGATCGGCGAGCGAAAAGGTCTGCCACAGGCCGGAGGTGACCGCCTGGCTGAAGGCTAGATAGACGACCATCAGGATCGAGCCGCGGTCGACGGGCGCAAGCAGGCCCTTGCGCGCCCGGATCCAGCCGCCGATCCAGGGCTGCAGCAATTGACCTGCAATGAATGGCGCCAGAAGTTGCAGCAGGATCTGCTCCAGCGCATCCAGCGACACGCCGCCATGACCACCGGCGGAAAACAGCAGGCCGACCAGAAGCGGCGTCAGGAACATGCCGAAAATGTTGGAGGCCGACGCCGAGCAGATCGCGGCTGGAACATTGCCGCCGGCAACCGACGTAAACGCGATCGACGACTGCACTGTCGACGGCAGCACGCAGAGGAACAGGATACCGGTATAGAGCGCCGGCGGCAGGACCGATGCCGGCACGAAGCCGATGGCAAGGCCGATGACCGGGAAAAGCACGAAGGTCGATGCCAGGATCGCCAGATGCAGGCGCCAGTGCAGGAAGCCGGCGATGACGACGTCGCGCGAAAGCCGCGCACCATGCAGGAAGAACACCAGCCCGACCGCCACCTTGGTCGCCATGGCGAACCAGGCGGTTGCGTCACCATGGATCGGCAGCAATGAGGCCAGAAGCACGGTGAGAAGCAGGAGCAGGGTGAAGGTGTCAGGAAGGTAGCGGCGCATGGCTGTCACAGGCTCGATTGAGAAAACACCTTGCCGAGAAATGTCATTATGAAGCAGGATGCAAGGAATAACAGTTATCGTGAAGGTGGATAACCCATGCTCGACCTCGTGCAATTGCGCAGCTTCGTGGCGCTGGAACAGATGGGTAGCTTTACGCTGGCTGCCGAGAAACTGGCGCTCGGGCAATCGACGGTCAGCCAGCATATTCAACGGCTTGAGGCTGCCGTTGGCCGCAAGCTCGTTGCCCGCGACACGCATCGGGTGTCGCTGACGACCGATGGCCAGGCCCTGCTTGCGCACGCCCGTTCGATGCTAGCGATCGACGACGAGGTCAAGGCGCTGTTTGCCGAAAGCAGCCTTCGCGGTCGCCTGAGGCTGGGCGTATCGGAGGATTTCGTCACGAGCCGGTTGCCGGGCGTGCTCGAAGATTTCGTGCGCGCGCACCCGTCGGTGGAACTGGAGCTGACGGTGGCGCTGAGTGGCGTGCTCTACCAGATGCAGGATGGCGGCGAGATCGATCTGGTGCTGGCAAAGCGCCGGCTCGGCGATCCGCGTGGCGAACTGGTCTATCGTGAGCCGCTCGTCTGGCTCGCACGCGATCCCGAGCGCATCAAGCGCGATCGCGTGCTGCCACTGATTGCCTTTCCGCCGCCGAGCATCACCCGCAGCGTGGCGCTCGAAGTGCTCGACCGGCACCGGCTGCCGTGGCGGATCGTGTGCACCTGCGGCAGCCTCAGCGGGCTGACGGCGGCAGCCCAGGCTGGCATGGGCGTGCTCGTCCAGCCGCGCAGCATGGCGCCCCCGGGTCTCAGGGAGATACCCGCGGGCACCTTGCCACCCCTGGAAGACGTCGAGTTCGTGCTGGTTCCGAGCAAGGGCGCCGACCAGGCATTGATCGCCGCTCTCTCGACGGAAATCCTGTCAAAGGTGCGCACGCTTCAGGGCCAGGCCTGAGGCCCGGCCCTGCAGGACCGCATGCCTCAGCAGGCGGCGATGAAGCGGTCAACGTCGTCCGCCTTCGTGGCAAAGCTGGTGACCAGACGGTAGAGGCCCTCGTCGGCTGCAAGGCTTCCGGCCAGATCGTGCGGAACCGGCCAGTCGTAGAAGACGCCGCCTTGCTCGCGCAATTTCGCCGCCACGTCGTTCTTCAGGATGACGAAGACCTCGTTGGCATCGACGGGCCAGCCGAGGCGGCTCGTGCGAGACGCGGCGATGCCGTCGGCAAGGCGCCGGGCCATGGCGTTCGAATGGCGGGCGAGGTCGAGCCAGAGATCGCCCTCAAGATAGGCGTCGAACTGGGCGGAGACGAAGCGCGATTTCGAGAACAGTTGTGCCGCGCGCTTGCGCAGGAAGTGCATCTCATGCGCCTTGGAGAGATTGAACAGGATGAGCGCCTCGGCGCACCAGCAGCCATTCTTCGTGCCGCCGAAGGAGACGAGCTCGACGCCGCGCTTCCAGGTCATCTCGGCGGGGGTGGCCCCAAGGCTGGTGAGCGCATTGGCAAAGCGGGCGCCATCCATGTGCAGCGGCAGCTTGTGCGCCTTGGCGACGGCCGCGATCGCCTCGATCTCGTCGAGTGAGTAGACGGTGCCGCTTTCTGTCGCCTGTGTCAGCGTCACCGCCATCGGCTGGCCGCCATGGACATTGTCGAGCGGGTAGCGGCGAATTTCCGTTTCCAGACGCGCCGCATCCATCTTGCCGTGTTTGCCATCGACGGGCTTCAGCCGCGCGCCATGACTGAAGAATTCCGGTGCGCCGCATTCGTCGGCGATCACATGGGCCTCGCGGTGGCAGAATGCCACGCCGCCGGCGCGGTTGGAGCTTGCAAGCGCCAGCGAGTTGGCAGCGGTTCCAGTGCCGACGAAGAAGACCGCGACATCGTGTTCGAAGACCTCCGAAAGCTTCTTCTCCACCTTCCGGTCGAGCTCGCTGGTGCCGTAGGCCGACGCATAGCCATCGGCATGGGTCACGAGGCTCTGGGCGATGGTCGGGTGGGCACCGGCCCAGTTATCAGAGGAAAAAATCATCACATGTCGTCCTGTTTTGCGGTCGTATGGGCGACCATAGCCCAGTTGCCGGGCGGATCAATCACGGTGCCGGGTTCGGAGGCCAACAGGATACCAGTTTGAAACCAAAAGGAAGAAAAAGCCGGTTTGTCGTAATAAAATTATAAAACCGCGAAATTTCCGGCAATGTTCGGCAAAATCTCTTCCAATAAATGCTCATATGCCCCTTGCGGAGGGGGGCGGTTTCTGGCATAGAGCGCATGAAATAGGACAGTCTTGCTGTCCTATTTCGGTCTAGGGACCGGAACAATCGCCGCAACTGCCCAAAAAATCGGCAATCGGCGTGTGGCGCAGGGGGATCCGCCGGATTTCATCCGGTTGTTATCGCCTGCCATCAGGATGGTCACTGACATCACTGCCTGATGATGCCGTGCATTATTTGCGACCTGATCAGGATCATGAGACGATGAATGCCCCGGCTTTGCGGCATGCGAATGCATGCGACGAAGAGCCATGCGCGGGCGCAGGGATGCCCGGTACGTGCCGGGTTCAACAGGAGGGAAGACGATGACGGATCACACGCCATCACAGCAATCTGGGCTCAACCTCGCACACACTGTTGCGACGGCTGAAAAAACGCCCGCTTTCCCGTCCGGCCTGCCGCGAAAACAGGGTCTCTATGATCCGCGCAACGAACACGATGCCTGCGGCGTCGGCTTCGTCGCGCATCTGAAGGGTGAGAAGTCGCACCAGATCGTGCGCGACGGCCTCTTCATGCTCGAAAACCTGACGCACCGCGGTGCCGTCGGTGCCGACCCGCTGATGGGTGACGGCGCCGGCATCCTGGTGCAGATCCCCGACCGCTTCTTCCGCGAGGAAATGGCCAAGCAGGGCGTCACCCTGCCGAAGGCCGGCGAATACGGTGTCGGCTACCTGTTCATGCCGCGCGACGAAAAGCTGATCGCCCACTTCAAGGACGTGATCAACGAAGTCGTCGCCGAGGAAGGCCAGCACGTGCTCGGCTTCCGCGACGTGCCGGTCGACAATTCATCGCTGTCCAAGGCGCCCGACATTGCCGCGACCGAGCCGCACCATGTCCAGGTGTTCATCGGCGCCGGCCGCGATGCCGCCAGCAATGCCGAGTTCGAGCGCCGTCTGTTCACGCTGCGCAAGGTGATCTCCAACCGCATCTATGCGGAGGCCGAAGGCGGCGATCTCGGCTTCTACGTCGTGTCGCTGTCGACCCAGACCGTTGTCTACAAGGGCATGTTCCTCGCCTACCAGGTCGGCGCCTACTACAAGGACCTGGAGGACGAGCGCTTCCAGTCGGCCGTCGCCCTCGTGCACCAGCGCTTCTCGACCAACACCTTCCCGTCGTGGAAGCTGGCGCATCCCTATCGCATGGTTGCCCACAACGGCGAAATCAACACGCTGCGCGGCAACGTCAACTGGATGGCGGCCCGCCAGGCGTCGGTGTCCTCGCCGCTCTTCGGCGACGACATTTCCAAGCTCTGGCCGATTTCCTACGAGGGCCAGTCGGACACAGCCTGTTTCGATAACGCGCTCGAATTCCTGGTGCAGGGCGGCTATTCGCTGTCGCATGCGGTGATGATGCTGATCCCGGAAGCGTGGGCCGGCAACCAGCTGATGTCGCCGGAGCGCAAGGCGTTCTACGAATACCATGCCGCCCTGATGGAGCCGTGGGACGGACCGGCAGCGGTCGCCTTCACCGACGGCCGCCAGATCGGCGCGACGCTCGACCGCAACGGCCTGCGTCCGGCCCGCTACATCGTCACCTCCGACCATCGCGTCATCCTTGCGTCCGAAGCCGGCGTGCTTCCGGTCGACGAGGAAAAGATCGTCAAGAAGTGGCGCCTGCAGCCGGGCAAGATGCTCTTGATCGACATGGAGCAGGGCCGCATCATCTCGGACGAAGAGGTGAAGTCTTCGCTTGCAACCAAGCATCCCTACAGCAAGTGGCTTGAAGACACACAGCTGATCCTGGAAGAGCTGAAGCCGGTAGAGCCGCGCGCGCTTCGTCGCGACGTCTCCCTCATCGACCGCCAGCAGGCCTTCGGCTACACGCTCGAAGACACCAAGATCCTGATGTCGCCGATGGCGACGACCGGTCAGGAAGCCGTGGGCTCGATGGGCACCGACACGCCGATCTCGGCGATGTCGGACAAGCGCAAGCTGCTCTATACCTACTTCAAGCAGAACTTCGCGCAGGTCACCAACCCGCCGATCGATCCGATCCGCGAGGAGCTGGTGATGAGCCTCGTCTCCTTCATCGGCCCGCGTCCGAACCTGCTCGACCATGCCGGCATGGCGCACGCCAAGCGACTGGAAGTCCGTCAGCCGATCCTGACCAATGGCGATCTGGAAAAGATCCGCTCGATCGGTCACACCGAGGACCGGTTCGACACCAAGACGCTCGACTTCACCTATGACATTTCGCGCGGTGCCGAAGGCATGCCGGAAATGCTCGATCGGCTGTGCGAGCGCGCCGAAGCGGCGGTCAAGGGCGGCTACAACATCATCGTGCTTTCCGACCGCCAGGTCGGTCCGGACCGGGTGGCCATCCCTGCGCTTTTGGCAACGGCTGCCGTGCACCACCACCTGATCCGCAAGGGCCTGCGTACCTCGGTCGGCATCGTGCTCGAATCGGGCGAGCCGCGCGAAGTGCATCACTTCTGCCTGCTTGCCGGCTACGGCGCCGAGGCGATCAACCCGTATCTCGCCTTCGACACGCTGACCGACATGCACAAGCGCGGCGATTTCCCCAAGGAAGTCGATGGCAGCGAAGTGGTTTACCGCTACATCAAGGCGGTCGGTAAGGGCATTCTCAAGGTCATGTCCAAGATGGGCATTTCGACCTACCAGTCCTATTGCGGCGCGCAGATCTTCGACGCTGTCGGCCTGTCGTCGAAGCTCGTCGACCAGTTCTTCTTCGGCACGGCAACGACGATTGAGGGCATCGGCCTCGATGAAATCGCAGCCGAGACCGTCGCCCGTCACAAGGCGGCGTTCGGCGCCGATCCGGTGCTGGCCAACACGCTCGATATCGGCGGCGAATATGCCTACCGCATGCGTGGCGAAAGCCATGCCTGGACGCCGGACGCGATCGCCTCGCTGCAGCATGCCGTGCGTGGCAATGCACAGGACCGCTACCGCGAGTTTGCCGAAATGGTGAACACCTCGGCGCTCCGGATGAACACGATCCGTGGCCTGTTCACGGTCAAGGGTGCAGAGGCTGCCGGCCGCAAGCCGATCTCCGTCGACGAGGTGGAATCGGCCGCCGACATCGTCAAGCGTTTCTCGACCGGCGCCATGTCCTTCGGCTCGATCAGCCGCGAGGCGCATACGACGCTCGCGATCGCCATGAACCGGATCGGCGGCAAGTCGAACACCGGTGAAGGTGGTGAGGAAAGCGACCGCTACCTGCCGCTGCCCGATGGTTCGATGAACCCGGAGCGTTCGGCGATCAAGCAGATCGCATCCGGCCGCTTCGGCGTGACCACCGAATACCTTGTCAATGCCGACATGCTGCAGATCAAGGTGGCCCAGGGTGCCAAGCCCGGTGAGGGCGGCCAGCTGCCCGGCCACAAGGTGGATGCGACCGTCGCCAAGACCCGGCATTCGACGCCGGGCGTCGGCCTGATTTCGCCGCCGCCGCACCACGACATCTACTCGATCGAAGATCTGGCGCAGCTGATCTACGACCTGAAGAACGTCAACCCGGAGGCAGACGTTTCCGTCAAGCTGGTCTCCGAAGTGGGCGTCGGCACGGTTGCCGCCGGTGTCGCCAAGGCGCGCGCCGACCATATCACCGTCTCCGGCTTCGACGGTGGCACCGGTGCTTCGCCGCTGACCTCGCTGAAACATGCCGGCAGCCCCTGGGAAATCGGCCTGGCCGAGACCCAGCAGACGCTGGTGCTCAACGGCCTTCGCTCGCGCGTCGCCCTTCAGGTCGATGGTGGCCTGAAGACCGGTCGCGACGTCATCATCGGCGCGCTTCTGGGCGCCGATGAATTCGGCTTTGCGACTGCTCCCTTGATTGCGGCCGGCTGCATCATGATGCGCAAGTGCCACCTCAACACCTGTCCTGTCGGTGTCGCCACCCAGGATCCGGTGCTGCGCAAGCGCTTCAAGGGCACGGCCGAGCACGTCATCAACTACTTCTTCTTCGTTGCCGAGGAAGTGCGGGAGATCCTCGCTTCGCTCGGCGTGCGCAAGCTCGATGAAATCATCGGCGCTTCCGAACTCTTGGAGAAGGACGATGCGCTCGCCCACTGGAAGGCCAACGGTCTCGATTTCTCGAAGATCTTCCACAAGGTCGAGGCTGCCAAGGAAGAGACCTACTGGACCAGCCGCCAGCAGCACCCGATCGACGACGTGCTCGACCGCACGCTGATCGAAAAGGCCAAGCTCGCGCTGGAAACCAAGGCGCCTGTCGCCTTCGAAGCTGAGATCAAGAACGTCGACCGCTCTGCCGGCGCGATGCTTTCGGGCGCCCTTGCCAAGCGCTGGGGCTACAAGGGCCTGAAGGACGATACGATCCACGTCACGCTGAAGGGAACTGCGGGTCAGTCCTTCGCGGCGTTCCTGGCGCGCGGCATCACCTTCGACCTGGTGGGCGATGGCAACGACTATGTCGGCAAGGGTCTGTCGGGTGGACGCATCATCGTTCGACCGCCGGAAAACGCGAAAATCGTGCCGGAAGACTCCATCATCGTCGGCAACACCGTGCTTTACGGTGCGACCGCGGGCGAGTGCTACTTCAACGGCGTTGCCGGCGAACGTTTCGCCGTGCGCAACTCGGGCGCCGTTGCCGTCGTCGAAGGCGTGGGTGACCACGGCTGCGAATACATGACCGGCGGTGTCGTCGTCGTTCTCGGCGCGACCGGGCGCAACTTTGCGGCCGGCATGTCCGGCGGCGTCGCCTATGTGCTCGACGAGGAAGGCGATTTCGCGCGCCGCTGCAACATGGCCATGGTCGAGTTGCAGCCGGTGCCGGAAGAGGACGACATGCTCGAGAAGCTTCATCATCACGGTGGCGACATCATGCACAAGGGCATGGTCGACGTCTCCGGCGACATGACGCGTCACGACGAGGAGCGGCTCTACCAGCTGATCTCCAATCACCTGCACCACACGGGTTCGCCCCGGGCGAAGGCGATCCTCGATCATTGGGCAGACTACCGGCCGAAATTCCGCAAGGTCATGCCGGTCGAATATCGTCGTGCGCTCGAAGACATGGAACGCATGAAAATGGCAGAGGCGGCCGAATAGAGGCCCCGGTGAAAAGGGCTCCCGGTTCCGAAAAGGGTTCGGGGGTTCATCACGCGCGCTTGTCAAAGGCGCCTGTTCAGACGCATAGCTATCAGGATGATACGATGGGTAAGGTAACTGGTTTTCTCGAGATCGACCGGCAAGTGGCAAAGTACCAGCCGGCGTCCGACCGCATCCGCCATTTCCGCGAATTCACCATTCCGATGTCGGAACCGGAAGTGCAGAAGCAGGCAGCGCGCTGCATGGACTGCGGCATTCCCTACTGCCATGGGCCGACCGGGTGTCCGGTGCACAACCAGATCCCCGACTGGAACGATCTGGTCTACAACGGCAACTGGGAAGAGGCGATCCGCAACCTGCATTCGACCAACAACTTCCCGGAGTTTACCGGCCGCGTCTGCCCCGCGCCTTGCGAGGAGGCCTGCACGCTGAACCTCGAGGATGCGCCGGTCGCGATCAAGACCGTCGAGCAGGCGATCGCCGACAAGGCCTATGAGATGGGCTACATCGTACCGCAGCCGGCCGTCACCAAGACCGGCAAGAAGGTCGCCGTGATCGGTTCGGGCCCGGCCGGCATGGCGGCTGCACAGCAGATGGCGCGCGCCGGCCACGAAGTTCATCTCTATGAGCGCGAGAGCAAGCCTGGTGGGTTGCTGCGCTACGGCATTCCCGACTTCAAGATGGAGAAGAACTTCATCGATCGCCGCGTCGAACAGATGAAGGGCGAAGGCGTCACCTTCCATTGCGGCGTCAACATCGGGGTCGATCTTCCGGTCGAGCAACTGATCGAGGGCCACGACGCCGTGCTTTATTGCGGCGGATCCGAGACGCCGCGCAATGCCGGTATCCCGGGCGTCGAATTCGCCGGCGTGCATGATGCCATGCCGTATCTCGTGCAGCAGAACCGCCGCGTCGGCCGCGAGAACATCGACAGCACTGGCTGGCCGTCGGCGCCGATCCTTGCCGGTGGCAAGCACATCGTCGTCGTCGGTGGTGGTGACACCGCATCCGACTGCGTCGGCACTGCGTTCCGCCAGGGCGCCGTCAAGGTGACGCAGCTCGACATCCGCCCGCAGCCGCCGGAAAAGGAAGACAAGCTCGCCGTCTGGCCGTTCTGGGCGACGAAGATGCGCACCTCCTCCAGCCAGGCCGAGGGTGCCATCCGCGAGTTCCAGGTCGCTACCCTGGAGTTCGTTGGCGACGAGGACGGGAACCTCGTCGGCGTCAAGTGCTGCCAGGTGGACGATCGCCGCAAGCCGATCGCCGGCACGGAGTTCATCATCAAGGCCGATCTCGCCTTCATCGCCATCGGCTTCAGTGGTCCGTTCACCGACAGCGTGCTGAAGGATCTCGGCGACAAGCTGACGCTCAACACCGACCGCCGCGGCTCGACCAACGTCGTTGCCAACGACCGTGACTACAAGACCTCGGTCGACAAGCTCTGGACGGCCGGTGACGTGCGCCGCGGCCAATCGCTCGTCGTCTGGGCCATCCGCGAGGGCCGCCAGGCCGCCCGTGCCATCGACGAGGCGTTGATGGGATCGTCAATCCTGCCGCGCTGAAGACATAACTCCCAAGCATGAAAGGGCTCCGCCGGTGACGGCGGAGCCCTTTCGCGTTCAAGGCGGTTGGTGAAAGGCTGTGTGGTTAGTTCGCCCAGGCTGCAGCGGCTGATCGCACGGCCGTTCGATCGAAGGTTAGTTCCGGATGACCGGATTACTGATGACCGTGCCAGGCTTGGCCAGGCGGAAATCGTCGACACGGCCGGCAGGCGCTGCGGCCACATCGCCCCGGTCGACCAACCGGTCGCGCGGGCTCTTGCCGGTGCCCTTGTTGGGGGCGGCGTCGCCGAGAAGGCTTGAAGCACCGTCCAGATCCGGGTCGGTCAGGCCGATCGGCTGGGTCTTGACGATGTCTTCGTTGGCAAGCGGCGCGGTCACCACCAGATCCTTCAGCCCATCGGCGCCGGGCACGTCCTTGTCGGTGGCGGCGGCATCCCCAAGCAGCCGGCGAATGTCCTTTTCCACATAGAAGGCGAGCTTGCGCTTGCCGGCCTTGGTCAGGTTGACGCCGTCGGCGCCACGCAGGCGAACCTGCTGGCCGTTGATGTCGGAACCCGTCAGCACGAATTTCCCGGCCTCGTCGACGAAGCCGTCCCAGATATCGACGAACTGACCGCCGACCTTTTCGACTTCCTCGCGATAGATGCCGTTGAAGGTCACCATGTCGGCGGTCATCGCGGCCGACTGGAACGGTGGCATGCCGACCCAGAGAACCGGCAGCTTTTCCTTGTGCGCAAGTTCCGCCAACGCGTGGACGCGCTTGCGATACTCCTCGTTCCAGAGGTCACTGCGGTATTTTTCCTTGGTGCTGCCGATCTGCATCTGCTGGCGGTCATTGGCGCCGAGGCTGATGATGATGACCGATGGCTTGGTCTCGTCGACATAGCTCGGCAGCGTTGCCGGCCAGTTGAAATAGTCTTCGCGCACCAGGCCGGACGAGCCGTTTGCGCGGGTCTCGATGGTGATCCCGGGCGTCATCTCGAAGGCGGTCTTCAGGCCGTCGCCGATGCTGCCGGCCATGAAGTCACCGACGACGAGGACCTTCTTGGCATCGGGCGCTTTTTCCACCGGCTGCGGCACCGGCGCGGCATCGGCGATCACCGGCTTTGCCCTCAGCTGGCCCGGAGCCTTCTGGCGTTGCGGGTTCTGGCTCTGGCGCGCACGCCGTGGCCGCGGCTGTTCGGGAAATTCGTAGCGTTCGTCGATGACGCGGCGTTCACGCGTGAGCCCGCCGAACAGCATCTGGAACAGATTGCGTCGCTGCACCCGCTCCTGCGCTTCGGCGAAGCTCGCGGCAAAGCCGACAAACAGCATCGCGGCCGCGGCGATGATCATCGTCGCGACCTTGAAGGGTCTAGTCTTTGCTGTCATCGAGGCCCTGGTTTTCGCTTGCATGTCTGATCATCCAACGAACGGACGGCGGCATCAAGGCCGCCGTCACGTATTGGGCGTCGCGTCAGTTGCGCAGGGCACGCAGCAGATGCTGCGTCGGCTGCCCGTCCGGCGCAAGGCCGTTCTGCGACTGGAATGCCTGGATCGCAGCCTTGGAGCCGGATCCGAAATTGCCGTCGACCTCGCCGCTGTAGTAGCCGAGTTCCTTCAGGCGGTTCTGCAGCTCGAACTTCTCGCTGATGTCGAGCGAGCCGTCCGGGCGTGGCCAGCGCTGCTGCATGCCGGCGTAACCGGCGATCTGGTCGGCAAGAAGGCCGACGCCGAGCGCGTAGCTATCGGAGGCGTTGTAGCGCTTGATGACGAAGAAGTTCTTGGTCATCAGGAAGCCGGGGCCGTTGCCGCCGCTCGGCATCTTCAACTCGGCGCGCGAGTTGCCGTTGCGGAAGCCCTTGCCGTTCGGACGCAGGAAACCGAGTGCGGCCCATTGCGCGAGCGTCTTCGTCTGCCCTGAATATTTTGCCGCGTTGGCCGGCGGTGCCACCTCGTAGCCCCAGGTTTCGCCCGGCTGCCAGCCGTTCTTCTTCAAGAGGTTGGCGGCGGTGGCCAGCGCATCGGGAACCGAATTCCAGATATCGCGATGGCCGTTGCCATCCGCGTCGACGGCGTAGAGCAGATAACTGGTCGGGATGAACTGCGTGTGTCCCATGGCGCCGGCCCAGGAGCCGGTCAGTTCGCGCGGGGTGATGTCGCCGCTCTGCAGGATCTTGAGTGCGGCGATCAACTGGGTCTTGGCGAATTTCGCGCGCTTGGGATCGGCATAGGCAAGCGTTGCCAGTGCCCGCGGCACATAGTGCAGGCGGTCGTCCTTTTCGAGCACGGCGCCGTAGTTCGATTCCATCGACCAGATCGCCAAGAGAATGGTCTTGTCGACGCCGTAGTGCTTCTCGATCGCGTTCAGCGTGCGGGCGTGCTTGGCGGCCATCTCCTGGCCGACACGCTTGGTGTAGGGATTGACGCGGGAATCGATGTACTCCCAGATCTTGTGCTTGAATTCGGGCTGGAAGTTGGCCTTTTCGAGCACCGTCTGATCCGGCGTCTTCACGCCGGAAAAAGCCTTGCGATAGGTCGCCTGGCTGATGCCGCTCTTTGCGGCAGTAGCGTAAAAGTTGTTGATCCAGCTCTGGAATCCGGCATCGGCGCGCGCAGGGGAGGTGCTAAGCGCGACGGCGGATAGGACGAAGGCGGCTGCGATATGACGGAAAAACGTCCTGCGGTTTCTGATCATCAGCTGTCGGTTCCGTTTCTCTGCGGAGCCTCGGCCGTCATAGCCGGGACATCTCCGCATGGTGGCAGTCTGGAGCCAGCCTCAGCGGTTCGCAGACCGCCGGCGGCTCCCGTTTTCGGATCCGGCCGCAGTCGATGCAGCGACGGATCAGGACGAATCTACAGAAACGTGGTCAACAAACCCTTTACCATGAAAAGGCCAATGCGTCTTGCGGCGAAGAAAATGCGGATAGGATGCAGAATCGCATTTTCGTTGTCCCGGTTCAGCCTGCGTTCACATCGTTGCGTAGAGATTGCCGCCGCACTGCAAAGCGCTGACGATTCCTTAAATTGATTTTGATTTAAGGATTTTTACAGCAACATTCAGGATTGAAATCCCATTGAAGGAGATACCGATGACCGACAAGCGTAAAGTCCGCAAAGCCGTGTTCCCGGTCGCTGGTCTGGGTACGCGTTTCCTGCCGGCGACCAAGGCTGTGCCGAAGGAAATGCTGACGGTGGTGGACAAGCCGGTCATTCAATATGTCGTCGACGAAGCGATGGAAGCTGGTATCGAGCATCTGATCTTCGTCACCGGTCGCAGCAAGGCCGTGATTGAGGACTATTTCGACATCCAGGTCGAGCTCGACCAGACGCTGCGCGAGCGCAACAAGAAGATCGAGATCGAGCTGCTCGACAATATTCTGCCGAAGGCCGGCACGACGAGCTTCACCCGTCAGCAGGCGCCGCTCGGCCTTGGCCATGCCGTCTGGTGCGCCCGCGAGCTGGTCGGCAACGAGCCGTTCGCGCTGCTCTTGCCCGACATGATCATGAAGGGCGAGAAGGGCTGCCTGAAGGGTATGGTCGAGCTCTATGAACAGAGCGGCGGCAACGTCATCGCGGTCGAGGAATGCGCCCCGGATCAGGCCCACAAGTACGGCATCGTCGGTGTCGGCGACAAGGTCGGCGACGGTTTCAAGATCACCAAGATGGTCGAAAAGCCGGCGCCTGGAACAGCGCCGTCGAACTTCTTCATCAACGGCCGCTACATCCTGCAGCCGGAAATCTTCCCGATCCTCGAAAAGCAGGAACGCGGCGCCGGCAACGAAATCCAGCTGACCGACGGGATGCTGAAGCTGTCGGAGAACCAGCAGTTTGCCGCCTACCACTTCCGCGGCGAGACCTATGACTGCGGCGCCAAGGATGGCTTCATCCTCGCCAACGTCGCTTTCGCGCTCGAACGCGGCGATATCCGCCCGACCGTCGAGGGGCCGCTGAAGGCGCTGCTCGGCAGCCTGAAGTAATTTCCGGCAGACGTTGAGACGCCTGACAAAATCAGTCCCAAGGATTGGGAAGGTCGGGCGCAAGTCTCTGGACTGAAGGGTCTTTTGACCTGACGGACATCAGTTCGCTGGATTCCGGCACTAGGCCGGAATGAGGGAACACTGAACGAGCTGCTGATTACGCGGCCGTTTCTAACGGTTGGCATCATGCTCAAGGCCGCGCTCCCCAGGGACGCGGCCTTTTGATTGTTCGCTCGAAATGCAATTCGAGTCCGCTGGAATGTGGAGGGGTCTTGGCCTCAGCGCCTGAGCGTCAGCCCGACTCCGACGCGGGTGATGTCGGTGGGGTCGCCGACGTCGCGCGTGGTGCGTTCGTAACTGACGTCGCCCGTCAGCGCGAGGTAGCGGTTGACGTCGTAGGTCAGGCCGGCGCCGGTGCGCCAGGTCGTCTCGTCGGATGAGCGGCTGTCCGACGGATACTTGCGGATGGTCAGGGTGTTGGACAACCGCGCGACGAGATCGGAGCGCATCTCGTGGGTGATGATGTTGATCAGCGTGTAATCGATCGAACCGGAATCGCCCGCCGTCGTCGACGGGTTGAGCCCGGTCGTGAGCCCGAAAAGCACATCGGTGCCGCGTTGGGGTGACCAGTTGATGCGGCCGTCGACGGACAGGCCGCTGACGTCGCTCAAACGGTCGTCCTCGAACCGGTATGTCTCGTAGCCAAGGGCCATCTCGCCGTTGAGCTTTTCGCCGAGGTCGACCTCCAGGCCGCCGCGTGTCGCGTAGCTCTGGTAGGAGCGTTCGAAACCGAGCGTGTCCTTTCGAAGGTCGTAGGTCGATTGTCCGACCGATGCCTCGATGAACGGGATCAGCGCCGGCGACAGCTCGTAGCCGATGCGTCCCGTCAGCGTGCCGCTGTTGCGGTTGCGGTCCTCGACGGAGAGCGTCGTGCCGTTTTCGAGCTCGACGTCGCCATAGGTGCGCCGTTCGAAATCGAGCCCGACCGAGCCGCGGATGAGGCCGAAGTCACGCTCGATCGCAGCACCCAGCCGGTAGGTGTTGACGCCCGATTGGGTCTTGGCATTGGAGATCGCGTTCGGATCGTCGGCGTCCTCGCGCTCGAAGCTGTAGCCCGCCCGCAGGCGCGCCACCGTCTCATCCCAGAGATCGAGGCGCAGTTCCGCGTCGATATCGGCGCGCGGTTCTTCCTCGCCCTCTCCGGAAACATTGCTCTGTATCACGCCGGCGCCGGTGACAGTCAGCTCATGCCGCGACCAGTCCGACGTCAGCGTGCCGCGGATGCCGGTTTCCAGATAGCCGCGGTTCTGCTTGGTATCGCCATCCTTGCGCCATTCGTGGTTCAGCGTCTCGCTGATTTCAGGCCGGAGCGTGAAGGTGCCGATGCGCACACCGATCGCGCGGTTATCGTCGGGATCGATGCGCGTGCGCAATCCGTCGATTGTCGGTTCGCGGCGGTTGAGGCGAATGAGATCCTCATCGGAGGCTGCTGACAGGTCGTCGGCGTTGACCGCACCGGTTGTCTGCGGATCGGCGATTGCCGGGGCAGCGGAGGTGGGGGCAGTGACAACAACGCCTGGGGTGGTCGCGGTCTGGGCCTTGGCCGCAAGCGGGGCGGCCAACGTGGTGCCGGCCAACAGCAACGCCGTCAGCGTAAAACGCCTCGCGTCCTGTCCCGTCGAGCGTAAGTGGTCTGGCACCATCTGCCGTTTGTCCGCAAGCCTGATTGCAATCCTTTCGCAATCGTAAAGCCGCGTGGTTAACCAATCGTTTCCAAACGGAAATTTGGTGTCGTCGGCAGGGTGCGATCAGGCGCTCTCGACCGTCAGATTGCGCCCGTGGCTGGCAACGATGCGCACGCGGGTGCCGGCGGGCAGATCGGGGCCCTCGACGATCCAGATGGTATCATCCAGGCGCACGCGGCCGTGTCCCTCGGCGATCGGCTTTTCAAGCACGGCCGTCCTGCCGACAAGGCTCTGGGCGCGCTGGTTGAGCAACGGTTCGTCCGTCACTCGTGCGGAGGAGGAGACGAAGTGACGGCCGATGAGGACGGAGATGATCGACAGCAGCGCGAAGACGATGAACTGGACCTGCCAGCCCCATACGACCGTGTCCCAGAGCAACAGCGACAATGCGCCGGTAATGAGTGCTGCAATCGCGATCCAGACGAGGAAGACGCCGGGTGCCACGACTTCGGCGGCGAGTAGGACGAGTCCGAGAACCCACCAGCTCCAGGGGCCGAGTTCCAGGATGATGCGCTGGACCATCGCCTACTTTCCTTGCGGTTCGAACGGGCCCGATACCGGGCCGGTGCGCGGTGTCGGCGACTGGCGCTGACGGGGAGCGGGCGACGGGTCGTTTCCGAACACTTCCTTGGCGATCGCGCCAATGCCGCCGAGCGAGCCGATCAGCGCCGACGCCTCCATCGGCATCAGGATGATCTTCTGGTTGTTGGCGGTGCCGATCGAGGCCAGCGCCTCGGTGTATTTCTGGGCGACGAAGTAGTTGATCGCCTGGACATCGCCGGCAGCGATCGCTGCCGATACCATTTGCGTCGCCTTGGCCTCGGCCTCGGCCAGACGCTCGCGTGCCTCGGCGTCGCGGAACGCGGCCTCGCGCTGGCCTTCAGCCTGCAGGATCGCCGACTGCTTGGCGCCCTCGGCACGCAGGATCTGGGCGTTTCTCGAACCTTCGGCTTCCAGCACCTGGGCGCGCTTCTCGCGCTCGGCCTTCATCTGCCGCGCCATGGCGTCGACGAGATCCTTCGGCGGCGCGATGTCCTTCAACTCGACGCGGGTGATCTTGATGCCCCAGGGGTTGGCGGCCTCGTCGACCACGCGCAGCAGCTTGTCGTTGATGGTGTCGCGGTTCGACAGCAGCTCGTCGAGGTCCATCGACCCCATGACCGAACGGATGTTGGTCATGGTCAGATTGAGGATGGCGTTTTCGAGGTTGGCGACCTGGTAGGCGGCCTGGGCGGCGTTCAGCACCTGGTAGAAGGCGACAGCATCGGCCGATACGCTGGCATTGTCCTTGGTGATGACTTCCTGGGTCGGAACGTCAAGCACCTGCTCCATCACGTTCATCCTGGCGCCGATACGGTCAATGAACGGGACGATGATGTTGAGGCCCGGCTCCATCGTCTTGGTATAGCGTCCGAAACGCTCGACCGTATAGCGATAACCCTGCGGCACCGTCTTGATGCCGGCAAAGAGAACCAGCACGACGAGAACCACGAATGCGATAACCGCGATATCCAGTCCGCCCAAAGACAAATCACCCATGCTCACAACCCCTGTTTGAGGTGGCACTCTAACCCAGACGTGGGCGTCGGTCAGTCTATTTCAAGCGGGCGGTTCAAGATTTCCGTTTCAAAGCCAGCCGCTTAGCTCGCGCCGCACCACATGTTCGAGAACGGTCATGCCCTCGGCACTGTCGTTGAGGCAGGGGATATGGGCAAACTTCTCGCCGCCGTTGTGGTGGAAGCTTTCGGCTGCCTGTTCGGCAATCTCCTCGAGCGTTTCCAGACAGTCGGAAACGAAGCCTGGATTGATGACCGCGATGCGCTTGACGCCGTCCTGCGCCAGCTTTTCCACCGTCTTGTCGGTATAGGGCTGCAGCCACTCCTCCGGGCCGAAACGGGACTGGAAGGTCACCTGCAGCTTGTCCTTGGACCAGCCGAGCTTTTCGCGCAGCAGCCGCGCCGTCTTCTGGCACTGGCAATAATAGGGGTCGCCCTTGTCGAAGTAGCTCTTCGGGATGCCGTGGAAGGAGGTGAGCACCACTTCCGGCTCCCAGTCGAGCGTCGCCAGATGGCGCTCGATCGACGTCGCCAGAGCGTCGATATAGACGGGATCGTCATGATAGGGCGGCACGGTGCGCAGCGCCGGCTGCCAGCGCATTTTGAGCAGGGCCTCGAAGGCCTTGTCGTTGACGGTGGCGGTGGTGGCCGCCGCATATTGCGGATAGAGCGGGAACACCAGGATGCGTTCGCATCCGGCCTTCTGCAGCGCTTCCATGCGCGAGGCGATAGACGGCTGGCCATAGCGCATGCCCCAATCCACGACGATATGAGGCTGGTCGGCGAACGCCTCCGCCATCAGGGTCGCCTGGTTGCGCGTATAGGTGCGCAGGTAGCTCTCGTTCAGATCCTTGTTCCAGATCATCTCGTAGGCCTTGCCGACCTTGCCGGGGCGGGTGTTGAGCACGATGCCGTAGAGGATCGGATACCAGAACAGGCGCGACCATTCGATGACGCGGCGGTCGCTCAGGAACTCCTTGAGATAGCGGCGCATCGACGTGTAGTCGGTGCCATCAGGCGTGCCGAGATTGACCAGGAGAACGCCGACCTTCCCGGATTTGACGGAAGGGTGGTTGGCGGGGGTGGTCGTGGCAAGCTTATCGGTCATCTCGGTCCTCGTCGGCCCCGTTCAATCGGAGCACTGCCTTCGGTTTCAAATCCTTCTAAAAAGAAAAGCCGGCGCGGGGAAGCCCGCGCCGGCTCTGAAAGTAGAGGCAAATTGTCTTACTTTGCCGGAATCTCCAGTTCGGTGCCGACATGGAGGTGCCGCGGAGCCGGCTTGCCGTTGGCCGCCGAGATCTTTGCCCAGAGGGCGCCGTCGCCGTAGAACGTCTTGGCGAGATCCCAGAGCGTGTCGCCCTTGGCGATGACGTGCTTCTGCGGCCCGGAGGCCGGCGTGGCGGCAGCTGCGTCTGCTGCCGGCTTGGCTTCCGTTGCCGGTGCTTCAGTCGTGGCTCCTGCGGCAGCAGCCACTTCGGTGATGCGGCCGTCGGTGTAGGGCTTGAACGGCTGGTGTGCGGCGAGGTAGTCGGCAAGAACGGTTTCGAGACCCGGACCGTAGTCATAGGCATTCTCGCCCTTGGTCTTGAATACGTCGTAGCCGTCGCCGCCGTTGCGCATGTAGTTGTTGGTGACGAGCGAGTAGGTCTTGGCCGGATCGAGCGGGCCGTAGGCCGCGCCATCCTTAACCTCGACCGAGACGACACGGCTGCCGACCGGCTTCGAGCGGTCGAACGAGTATTTCAGGCCCGCGACCTGCGGGAAGCGGCCGCCGGCCTCTTCGAGCTTGCTGAGACCATTTTCCAGCGCCTCGCGGATGCCGTCGCCCTTGATCTGGAAGGTGGCGACGGTGTTCTGGAACGGCAGAACGGTGATCGCTTCGCCCATCGACACGTCGCCGGCATCGATCGAGGCGCGCAGGCCGCCGCCATTGGTGATGGCGATCGTCACGCCCTGGCCCTTGACGCGGTCGAGCATGGCGTCGGCCACCAGGCTGCCCATTTCGCATTCCTTGGCGCGGCAATTGTCACGCGAACCGTCGATCGGCGCCTCGGTCTTGCCGATGATCTTGGAACGCAGTTCTTCGATCGGCTTGGCGAGTTCGGCGACGCGGGTCAGCACAGACTGATCCGGCTTGATCGAGCTGTCGACCAGGATCGGGTCGCCCTTGGCAGCCTTGACCACGCCCTTGTCGTCGAAGGTGACGACGAGATCGCCGAGATATTTCGAGTAGGAACCGGCCTGGACAACCGGGACCTTGTAGCCGCCCGGGTTGTCGACCATCGTCGGGTAGGGGCCTTCGGCCTTTTCGTCGGTGTTGGACAGCAGGCTGTGCGAATGGCCGCCGACGACGACGTCGACATCGGGGATCTTGGCGATCGCGGCGAGGTCGCGCGGGTAGCCGACATGGGTGAGCGCAATGATCTTGTCGACGCCCTGCTTCTTCAGCTCTTCGACGGCGGCGGTTGTGGTCGCGACGTCGTCGCCGATCAGGATATCCGGGCCGGGGGAGGAAAGCTCGGGCGTGTCGTTGGCGACCGCGCCGACGATGCCGACCTTCTGGCCGCCCAGGTCGAGCACGATCGACGGCTTGATGCGGTCGCCGATCTTGGACTTGTGGCTCGGCAGGACGTTGGCGGTAACGACGGGGAACTGGATCTTGTCGAGGAAGCCGGCAAGGCCATCTTCCGCCTCGTCGAATTCGTGGTTGCCGACGGTCATCGCGTCGAACTTCATCAGGTTCAGGAATTCGGCTTCAGCCAGGCCCTTGTAGGTGGTGAAGAACAGCGATCCCTGGAAGTTGTCGCCAGCGTTCAAAAGCAGCACGTTCTTGCCAGAGAGGTCCTGGCGTTTCTGGTCGATCAGGGATTTCAGGCGGGCGACGCCACCGAAGCACTCGTTCTTGCCTTCCTCCTCAGCCGAGCAGGTCGAATCGAACTTGTTGATCGATTCGATGCGGGAGTGGAGATCGTTGATGTGCAGGATGTTCAGTTCATAATCGGCGAAGGCTGCGCCCGAGGAAAGGGCGAAAATGGACGCGGTCATCAGGCCGGTCCGCATGTGTCTGATCATGATGTTCTCCTGTTTTGCCTGTTGTCTTCCGGCCGGCTGCAGACCTGTGTCACGGATCCCGTCCCCCCGACCGGGGTGGCTTTGCCGGAGCGGATGTTTTCATCACTTCGACGCGACTTCAAGCGCTAAAACCATCCTCCGGTTGTCTGATTTGTAACTAGGGTTAAGTCATACAAATTCAACAAAAAAAGCCCCCTTGCGGGGGCTTCGATCCATTGCCGGAAATTGCTTTCAGCCGCGACGCGCCAGCGAGAACTGGGCACCGGCATCTGTGGTGCAATTGAGCTGGTTTGTCGTCACCAGAGCGCAATTGACCTTGGATTGGGTGTTGCGAACCAGCGAGGTCATGTTGATCTCGACCAGCGTCGGGCTGAGCTTGACGTAGTTGCCCGATGCCAGGAGCTGGTTGCTGTCGGTGGTGCGGGTCGAGAAGGTCCCTCCAGCGAAAGTCGACACGATGCCGTTCGGATCCGACCAGGCGCCTTCGACACCAGCTGCCTGGCGTGCGGGCGGTGCCCCTCCGACCTCCCGGGGCGACGACTGGCAGGAGGCCAGAGCCGCGGCGGTCGCGACAACGGTCAGAATTGCGAATGGCTTCATTGGCGATTTCCCTCGCTAGGTGCCGAGCGTCCGTTTCGTTTCGCCGAACCATGCCGCGATCAAGAGTTGAAAGCAAGAGCGGTCGGGCGAGCACGCCGGGCTTTTCCCATATGGACAAAAAAGCCCGGGGCAGAAATGCCCCGGGCTGGATGTATCGCGATGTCAGCAGCTTAGCGAACGAGGATGTTCTTGAACTGCCAGGGATCCTTGGTGTCGATGTCTTCCGGGAACAGGCCCGGGCGACCGTCGAGAGGGGTCCAGTCGGTGTAGTGGCCTTCGACCGGGCCGAGATAGGGCAGCTGCACTTCGAGGCAGCGCTTGTAGTCCACCTCGTCGGCTTCGACGATGCCGGCCTTCGGGTTTTCGATCGCCCAGACCATGCCGGCGAGAACGGCCGAGGTGACCTGCAGGCCGGTGGCGTTCTGGTAGGGGGCTATGCGGCGGGTTTCTTCCAGCGACAGGCGCGAGCCGAACCAGTAGGCGTTCTTGTCGTGGCCGTAGAGCAGGACGCCGAGTTCGTCGACGCCTTCAACGAGTTCCTTCTCGTCGAGGACGTGATGGACCGGCTGCGCATTGCCGCCATTGCCGAACATTTCGTGCAGCGAGAGCACCGCGTCGTTGGCCGGATGGTAGGCATAGTGGCAGGTCGGGCGATAGGTGACTTCGCCGTCCTTGTCGCGCACGGTGAAGAAGTCGGCGATCGAGATCGACTCGTTGTGGGTCACGAGGAAGCCGTATTGCGGGCCGGGTGTCGGGCACCAGCTGCGCACGCGGGTGTTGGCGCCCGGCTGCTCCAGATAGATCGCTGCCTTGCAGCCCTTCTTGTGCTTCTTGGCGTTCTTCGGCATCCAGTTCTCGTGGGTGCCCCAGCCGAGTTCGGCCGGCTGCAGACCTTCGGAGATGAAGCCTTCGACCGACCAGGTGTTCCAGAAGACGTTAAGCGGCTTCGGCTTCTTGGTCAGCTGGGTGTCGCGCTCGGCGATGTGAATGCCCTTGACGCCGACCTTCTTCATCAGCTTCGCCCAGCCTTCGCGGTCGTCCTGATGCGGCTCTTCAAACTTGACGCCGAGATCGTTGGCAAGATTCAGAAGGCCCTGCTTGACGAACCACGAGACCATGCCCGGGTTGGCGCCGCAGGTCGAAACGGCCGTGGTGCCGCCCGGGTTCTTTTCCTTTTCCTTGCGCAGCGTTTCGCGCAGGGCGTAGTTGGTGCGCGATGCGTTGTCCATTTCGGCATCGAAGTAGAAGCCGAGCCACGGCTCGACGACGGTGTCGATGTAGAGGACGTCGAGCTTGCGGCACATCTTGATCAGATCCACCGAGCCGGTGTCGACCGACAGGTTGACGCAGAAGCCCTGGCCTTCGCCTTCGGTCAGGAGCGGCTTCAAAAGCTCCTTGTAGTTGTCCTTCGTCACGTGGGCGCGAACGTGACGCACGCCGTGGCGCTCGAAGATCTCGTTGTCGGCTGCATCCTCACGCGGCTCGATCACAATCAACCGGTTCTTGTCGTATTTGAAGTGGCGCTCGATCAGCGGCAAGGTGCCGCGGCCGATCGAACCGAAGCCGATCATGACGATCGGGCCGGTGATCTCGCCGTAAACCGGATAGTTGGTGTCTGCCATTTTGGTCTTACTCCTGAGGAAACTTTCCCTGAGACGATGTTGAATAACGCGGCTCGCGCCGTTTGATAGGCCCTAGAGCACAGATTGCTGTCACAATAAAGGGCCGGCCGGTCAACGCTAATATGCGATTTTGTTTAACCAGCGATGGAAACAAGCGCCGAAATGAGCGCGTCACGCTTGCTGACCAGGCCCTTATAGGCCGCCTGCTGCAGGTCGAGCGCGCGCAATTGCTCGATGAACGAAAGCGCCAGGGCGGCCGCGTCCGCCCGCTGTCGCAGCAGCGCCAGGGGATCGGAGTAGATGCGGATCGTGAAGACGATCGCGCCGGTTTCGGGCAGTTTTCGCAGCGTCTGGCGCTCGATGCGGATGAAGGCGCTCTCTTCGGTCAGATCGATGGCGGCGGCCGAGACACCTTCGGATTTCGACTTCGGCAGATGCAGCGAACCGTCGACATTGACGGCCCAGTTGAAGCGCTCGACGAAGCGGCCGGGCGGCAGGTTGTCGAACATGCGGGCAATGAGCTCGGCATTGCGGGTGCCGTGTTCGAAGCCGGGAACAGGCGCGTGGATCTCGTCCATCGTGCGTCCGAATTTCTCGGCGAGCGACCAGGACGAGGGAAAGGCGATAAAGGCGGCGCCAAGGCGCCAGCCGCGAACGCTGCGCTGCATGATCGCCAGATCGTCCTGAATGAGCGAGCCGGCAACGACCAGCGCCTCGTCGCCCGATAGCGCCACGCGCCTCCCGCCGACCAGCATCGCATCGCCATCGCGATGGTAGAGTTCGGGATAGCGTGCCGGCAGGTACGCGCAGAGGGTCTGCAGGACCTCCTTCTGTGCCTGCTGCGTGTCGTCTTCTGCAACGAAGACGGCGTCGCGGGAGCGCGCCAGCAAATGGGCCTTCTGGTCGAGATAGTGCTGCAATTGGTCGTCCGGCTCGATCCAGCGATCGGGGTCGAGTTGTGCGAGGCCGATGGTGAAGGGCTTGGA
This sequence comes from Ensifer sp., assembly GCF_031989085.1. Taxonomy (NCBI): domain Bacteria; kingdom Pseudomonadati; phylum Pseudomonadota; class Alphaproteobacteria; order Hyphomicrobiales; family Rhizobiaceae; genus Ensifer; species Ensifer sp. The sequence continues at coordinate 153,989 of NZ_DALZXU010000009.1, read as the reverse complement.
GGAGCCGTCGTAGGGCGTGTGTTTCATGCGCGATGACCGGATCATTCTCGCGATTTAACCATATTCCCTTTCGTTTCGCATGGGCCGAAGCTTGTCACAAGCTCTTCGTGCTATAGCTTTGTTACAATCAACCGCCACGCGCCATGATTGTTGGTTCCTTGCCCGAAATGGAGGCGTTGCAGACTGAACGTGACCGGCGACCACATAAAGACCCTGATGGGCCTGCAGGCCCAAACGCCCGTGCTGATGGCGCTCTACGACCAGCACGATCGGCTGCAATTTGCCAACGAGGCTTTTCGCGCCGCTTACTTCGTTGGCGCCGACGAGACGCCGACCTGGGCGGAGATCATCCGGCGCAACCATGCGGCCGGTCGCGGAACGGTAATTTCGACCGACGACATCGAAGGCTGGATAGCCTCGACGATCAATCGGCGCGGCAAGATCCCGTTTCGCACGGTGGAGACCGACCTGCATGACGGCCGCTGGCTGTGGATGACGGAAACCGTCGATGCCAAGGGATGCATGCTGTGTGTTGCCGTCGACATCACCACCGTCCGTGTCGAGGAGCGGGCGCTGCGCCAGGATCGGGATTTCGCACTCAGGGCCTCGCAGGTCGACGAGCTGACCAACGTCCCCAATCGGCGCCACACCATGGGACGCCTCGGCGAGTTTATCGCCAATTGCGCCCAGAACCCGCATATGTGGGGATGCGTCGCGATCATCGACATCGACTACTTCAAGGCGATCAACGATCGCTACGGCCACCATCAAGGCGATGAGGTCCTGCTCGACTTCGCCCGCCAGATGCAGGAATTCGTGCGCCGCTCCGATTGCTTTGGCCGCATCGGCGGCGAAGAGTTCATGCTGATCCTGCCCGACACCACGATCAGCGAAGGCAACATGATCCTCGACCGTCTGCTCGACAAGGTGCGCAGCGCCAGGCCGCTCGCCAGCATTCCGGAGTTCTACTACACCTGCTCGGTGGGGCTTGCCGAATATCGCGAAGGCGATGGCGTCAAGGACATCTATGCCCGCGCCGACGAGGCGCTCTACCTTGCCAAGCGCGACGGGCGCGACCGGGTGAAACGCTATACCCTGCCGGGCTCAGACCCGGAGCTTCGCCCGGATCAGGCCCCGTAGCGAATTGCCGACATAGAGATCGCCTTTTGCCAGGTCGTCCGGAGAAAGCCGGGCGACGCGCGCCCGCCGCTGGCAGATGAGTTCGGTCCTGAGCACACCGGCCAGAAGTCCGCAGGCGATCGGCGGCGTCTTCAGGAAGCCGCTGCCGTCGTCGAGGAAAATCGAGGTGATTGTTCCTTCGCAGACTTCGCCTTTTTCGTTGAGGAGAAGCACCTCGTCGACCTCGGCTGACGGGAATTCGGCGCGCGCCGTCTCATAGACGCTGCGCCGCGTCGTCTTGACCCGCAAGAGTTTGTCTTCGGACGAAAGCCGTGTCTCGGCGAGACCCACGCGCCAGACCGCGTCTGCGGAAAGCGGCGCAAAGGCTGCCGTGGTCACGGCGATGGCGCCCTGCCGGTCAAGCGTCAGTCGGATCCGAAGGGGGCCAGCCGCACCCGCGACGGCCTTTTGCAGTTCCTCTTGCGCCCGCTCGGCGCCGCCAAAGCCCAGTCTGCGTGCCGATCTCTTCAGCCGGGCGAGGTGCAGCCGCAAGCGCACGAAACCGGCATCGGGCTCGTAGCGCAGGGTCTCGATCAGCGAGAAATCCGTCATCGGGCGATCTCGGCGTCGCCAAGGGCAAAGCGCGCCTTGAGCAGGCATTCGTCATATTCCGACTGGGCGCCGGAATCAAAGACGATGCCACCGCCGACATTGAACACGGCCTCGCCATCGGCAAACAGCGAGATGGTGCGGATCGCGACGCTGAAGCGCATGACCCCGCCAGGCGCGATGAAGCCGATCGCACCGCAATAGGCGTCGCGCGGGCCGTCTTCCAGATCGTGCAGGATCTCCATCGCCCGTATCTTCGGCGCGCCGGTGATCGAGCCGCAAGGGAAGAGGGCTGCAAAGATGTCCGTGATGCCGACTTCGGGTCGCAGCTTGGCCCTGACGTGGCTCACCATCTGGTGCACGGTCGGGTAGGTCTCGATGTCGAAGAGCCTGGGCACGTCGAGCGTTCCGACCTCGGTGATGCGCGAGATGTCGTTGCGCAGCAGGTCGACGATCATGCGGTTTTCGGCTTGCGTCTTCTCGTCGGCGCGCATGGCCGCGATGATGTCGGCATCTTCCTGCGTCGACCTGCCGCGTTTTGCCGTGCCCTTCATCGGGTGCGTCTCGATCCACCTGTCGGCATCGACCCGGAAGAAGAGCTCGGGCGAGCGCGAGACGAGAATGGGGCCGTCGAGCGCGACAAGGGCGCCATACTTGACCGGTTGGCGCTCGATCAGCGACCAGAAGGCGGCGCGAGGATCGCCGGACCAGCGCGCCCGGATCGGCATCGTCAGGTTTGCCTGGTAACAATCGCCCTGGCGCAGGTGCTGATGCAGCCGCTCGAACCGCTGGCGATAGGTCGGAAAATCCCAGGCGGCGCGCGGATTGGCGAGAAAGGGTTCGTTCTCGATCCGTCGTTGCGGCTCGGCAAGCGGATGGTCGTCGCTCGGCGCGTCGAAGATGCCGAAGGACATCAACGGCGTTTCGCGTCCCTCCTTCGCGAAGGCGCTCAGCTTCTCCTCGAACAGATGGCCGGCCTCGTAGGCCATGTATCCGGCAATCCATTTGCCGGCCGCATGGGCCCGTTCAAGTTCGGCAAGGCCGCGGTGGAACTCGGCCTTGGTGCGCGCCGTGACGACGCGCTCCGGTTGGGCGAAAACCGTGGTCCGGTTTTCGCTGTCGTCCCGGAAAAGCACATAGGGTGCGTTTTCGTTCATCGATGCCGCTTTGCTGCCAGCCTGCCCAATGATCGAGAGCGGGCTCGGCCCGCGCCGGATCACGCCTTATCAAGCGCCTCGAGTTCGTCGATAAGCCCTTCGATCATCGACAGGCCCTGTGCCCAGAACGACGGATCGGTGGCGTCGAGGCCGAACGGAGCCAGCAATTCCGAATGATGCTTCGTGCCGCCCGCTTTCAGGAGTTCGAAGTACTTCTGCTGGAACCCCGTCTCGGCATTCTGGTAGACGGCATAAAGCGAGTTCACCAGGCAATCGCCGAAAGCATAGGCATAGACGTAGAATGGCGAGTGGATGAAGTGGGGGATGTAGGCCCAGTAGGTCTCGTAGCCCTCGGAGACCCGGATCGCCGGGCCGAAGCTTTCCGCCTGCACCGACAGCCAGAGATTGCCGATATCGTCCGCGGTCAGTTCGCCGTCCTTGCGCGCCGTGTGCAGCTTGCGCTCGAACTCGTAGAACGCGATCTGGCGAACGACCGTGTTGATCATGTCCTCGACCTTCTGGGCGAGCATCGCCTTGCGCTCGCGCTTGTCCTTCGTCCGGTCGAGAAGGGCGCGGAAGGTCAGCATTTCACCGAAGACCGATGCGGTTTCGGCGAGGGTCAGCGGCGTCGAGGCCATCAGCGCGCCCTGGCCGCCAGCGAGCACCTGGTGCACGCCGTGGCCGAGTTCGTGGGCAAGCGTCATCACGTCGCGCGGCTTGCCCATATAGTTGACGAGGACGTAGGGGTGGGCCGAGGGCACTGTGGGGTGGGCGAAGGCGCCTGGCGCCTTGCCGGGACGAACCGGCGCATCGATCCAGCTGTCGTCGAAGAAGCGACGGGCGATCGCGGCCATTTCCGGATCGAAGGCATGGTAGGCCGAAAGCACGGTGTCCTTGGCTTCGTTCCAGGAGATCAGCGCGTTCGGCGTTTCCGGCAGCGGCGCATTGCGATCCCAGAAATCCATCTGTTCCATGCCGAGCCACTTTGCCTTCATCGCGTAATAGCGGTGCGAGAGGCGCGGATAGGCTGATTTCACCGCTTCCGCCAGCGCATCGACGACCTCGCGCTCGACGCGGTTGGCAAGGTGGCGGCTGTCGGCGATATCCTCGAAACCGCGCCAGCGGTCGGAGATTTCCTTGTCCTTGGCGAGCGTGTTGGTGATCAGCGTGAAGGTGCGGATGTTGGCCTTGAAGGTTTCGGCCAGCGCCATCGCCGCCTTTCTGCGCACCTCGGTCGAGGGATCCTGCAAAAGGTTCAGCGCCATTTCGAGCGGCATCGTCTCGCCATCGATGACAAAGGTCAGCGACGCCATGGTCTCGTCGAACAGGCGGTTGAAGGCGGCGGCCCCGGTCATCGATTTTTCGAGGAACAGCTGCTCGAGCTTGTCGTCGAGCTGGTAGGGCTTGTCCTTGCGCAGGTCGAGAAGCCAGGGCCGGTAATGGGCGGCCAGGCTGTCGTTGGCAAGCGCTGCGTCGATCACGCCATCGTCGATGCGGTTGAGCTCGAGCGAGAAGAACAGGAGATGGGCCGACATGTCGGTCAGCTTCGATTGCACGTCGCCATAGAGCTTGCCATTTTCCGGCTTCGAGGTGTCGGAGAAATAGGTGAGGCCGGCAAAGGACGCGATGCGTCCCATAACGTCTTCCAGCGCCTCGAACTCCTTCACGGCGGCACCGATGCCGTCGTTGCCGCTCTTTGTCGCGGCGTCGGCAAGCTTGCCTTTCCACCTTGTTTCGAACGCGACCGCATCCGCTTCGGCCTTCTTCATGTCGGAGCGGAATTCCTCCGAATTCGCGGACGGGTAGAGGTCCTCCAGCCGCCAGGAGGGCAGATCGCCGAGCGCGGCGGCGGCACCTGCTGCGGGGCCGGCAGCAGCGCGCACGACGGTTTTCTCGGGAGCGAAGGTGTGGAGGGTCATCGTCGGATTTCTCATGTTCGTGACAGGAAGAGGCAAGCGATACGGGTTCCATTGCTATCGCCGCCAATGGATAAAATGCAAGCATTTCTCAAAACATGATGTTCAGCCCTTTATGGCACAGATGCCTGACGTGATTTGGCACATGACGTTGGCCAAAAGTACCGCGTGTCCAAAGCAGGAGGCTTCCGTGACATCACACATTCTTGTCATCGATGACGATCCGGTGCAGCGCCGGTTGCTGACCAACATGATCGAGCGTCTCGGTCACGTTGCGCATCTCGCCGACAACGGCCGCAGCGGCCTGGAGCTGCTCGAGCGCAAGGGCGGCATCATCAACGTCATCCTTCTCGACCTGCTGATGCCGGAAATGAACGGTCACGGCTTTCTGGAAGCGCTGGCGGAACGGGGCGTCGATACGCCCGTCATCGTGCAGACGGGGCAGGGCGGCATCGAGACCGTGGTGCATGCGATGCAGGCCGGGGCGTTCGACTTCCTGGTCAAGCCGGTTTCGCCGGAACGGCTGTCGGTGGCGCTCGGCAACGCGCTGAAGATGGCGAGCCGTGACGGCAAGGTAAAGACCTCCCGTCGTCCGCGCGGCGGTGCCGTCGGCTTCGAAGACGTGGTGTCGGCGAGCCCGGCGATGATCCGGGTGATCGATCTTGCCCGCCGGGCCGCGCAGTCCAACATTCCGATCGTGCTCGAAGGCGAGTCCGGCGTCGGCAAGGAAATGGTCGCCCGCGCCATCCAGTCGGCCAGCGACCGCTCGGGCAAGCCGTTCATTACCGTCAACTGTGGCGCCATCCCCCACAATCTGGTCGAGAGCATTCTCTTCGGCCACGAGAAGGGCGCGTTTACCGGCGCGACGGAAAAACACAGCGGCAAGTTCGTCGATGCCGACGGCGGCACGCTCTTCCTCGACGAGATCGGCGACCTGCCGCTCGAAGTCCAGGTGAAGCTGTTGCGCGCCGTCCAGCAAGGCGAGATCGAAACGATCGGCGCGCGCCATCCGCACCGGGTCAACGTTCGGCTGATCTCAGCCACCAACAAGGACCTGATCAACGAGGTGCGCGAGGGCCGCTTCCGCGAGGACCTCTATTACCGCCTCAACGTCTTCCCGATCACCATTCCGGCGTTGCGCCGGCGCAAGGAGGACATTCCGGTTCTCGTGCGCTCCTTCGTCGACCGCTTTGCGTCCGAGCAGCGGCTCAGCACGCCGCTGACCGTATCGGGCGGCGCGATGGCCCTGCTGACCGCCTATGACTGGCCGGGCAATATCCGCCAGCTGGAAAATGCGATCTTCCGCGCCGTGGTGCTTGCGGAAGGCCATGAGCTGACGGTCAAGGATTTCCCGCAGATCGCCACCCAGATCCCCGGCTACGTCGTCTCCGACCGCACCGGCTTTTCCTGGGGCGATGCCGGGCCCGAGCGGCCGGCCGCTGCCGTCGACCCGGCCGCAAGCGTCTATCCGGATTTTGCCAGCACGGCCAAATCCATGGAAACCGAGGGCACGCATGATGGCCGCATGGAGAACGCGATTGCCAGCGTCGACGAGGGCGGAGACGTGCGCAAACTGGCCGAAGTGGAGGAGGAACTGATTCGTTTCGCGCTGAAATTCTACCGGGGCCAGATGAGCCAGGTGGCGCGCAAGCTCGGCATCGGCCGGTCGACGCTCTACCGAAAGCTCAAGGATTACGGCATCGATCCCGACAATCCCCTGCGAGAGGCGGCATAAAATCGACGCATTCACGATTCATTAGCCGTGCAATTGGATCGCCGCCGTTTAGACCTTGTTAGTGAAGTGTTCACTATATTATAAGGGGCGGTGACGACTGTGGCATATATGCCATGCTGTCACCTTATTTGACAGTCATCTGAGACAGCGAAGCACGGTTGTCCGTCGGACGGGGATTGAATGCCAAATTTGTTCGGTTTTAAGAAGCCTCTCGGCTCCTTAGCTAGCAGACTCTGCTCGGCGATGACCCGTAAGGTACCGCAGGTTCTGACGTCGATCGTCCTTGCGGTGTCGCTGGTTACGCCTGGCATGGCGCCTCCCGTCGAGGCCGCCGGCCAGACGCGGACGCTCAAGCTCTATTTCATCCATACGCAGGAAAAGGCGCAGATCACCTACAAGCGCAACGGTCGCTATGACCCGAAGGGCCTGCAGCAGATCAACCGCTTCCTGCGCGACTGGCGTCGCAACGAGCCGACGAAGATGGATCCGCGCCTGCTCGATCTGGTGTGGGAAGTCTATACCAAGAGCGGTTCGCGCGATTACATCCACGTCGTTTCGGCCTACCGTTCGCCTGCCACCAACGGCATGCTGCGCTCGCGCTCCAAGGGCGTTGCCAAGAAGAGCCAGCACATGCTCGGCAAGGCGATGGACTTCTACATTCCCGACGTCAAGCTGAAGACGGTGCGGGAAATCGGCATGAAATTCGAGGTTGGCGGCGTCGGCTATTACCCGACATCGGGCTCGCCGTTCGTGCACATGGATGTCGGCGGCGTTCGCGCCTGGCCGCGCATGAGCCGCAACGAACTCGCCCGTCTTTTCCCCGACGGCAAGACCATGCACGTCCCCTCCGACGGCAAGCCGCTTCCGGGCTATAACCAGGCCGTGGCCGACTACAAGCGTCGCGTTGGTGCCTCGGCAATGGAAGTTGCCGGCGGTGGCGCCAAGGCTGGCGATGCCGAGAGTGGCAAGCGCCGCGGCAACCTGTTCGCGATGCTCTTCGGCGCCGGCGGCGACGAGGATGAAGAACCCTCGGCAATCGCAGCCGGTCCGGGCTCCGACGACGAGGGTGGCGCAGCGCCTGCCAAGGTGCAGACGGCGTCTGCCCCGGCAGCTCAGGAAGCGTTGCCTGGTGTCGCCGGCTCTGTCGCGACCGAGCAGCAGCCGACGGTTGCCGCCGATCAAAATATCAATGCGCCGGTCCCGGCCGTTCGCCCCGCCTTCAAGGATCCGACTGGAAACGGTGGCGTAGCGGTTGCGCTGGTTGCACCGCAGCAGAACCCGGCCCAGGAAGCGCTTGCGGCTGCCCTGCCGCAGACGCCGGAAATGCCGAGCGAATTTGCCGATCTGGCTTCCATGAAGGTGCCGGTCCCGCAGATGCTTGATCGCGGGACTGCGAATGCCGCCGCCGGCGAAACGCTTGTCGCCTCGGTCGATCCGCTGGCAACAGACATGCAGGCGCTCGGCTTCGTGCCGGTGCCGGCCATGCGCCCGGCTGGCGAAGCGGCCCTTGCTGCCGTCGCAGACGCCAAGGTCGCCGTTCCAGCCTTTGCAGAACGCCCGGTCATGGCCTCGGCCGTGCCGCCGCGCGACACCGCAGCCCAGGCATCGACGCGCGTCGCTCTGGCCGCGCCGACAGAAACTGAGCGCCAGCCTGCCCGCCAGCCGGTGGAAATGGCCGCCTATGCACCGCAGGCGTCGACCAATGCTCGTGCCAACGCCTTTGACAGCGCCTTGGCCACCGAGGCTGAAGCGCCGGCCAAGGGTGGTCGTCCGAAGAAGCACGATGCCGAAGCCGCGACCCGTTCGTCGGTTCGCACAGAGCCGAAGCTGACGCAGAAGATCATCTCCGAATGGGCGCTTTCGGCCGGCCGGGTCGCCACGCTTTCCAAGCCGGTGAAGGCTCCGCGCTTCGTCTCCAAGACGCTGCGCACCGCGCCGACGACCGTCTATGCCGCAGGCTTCAACAGCACTGCAGGCTCGTCGGTCGATACTGCCCGCTTCAGCGGCTCCGCTGTGAATTTCATGGAAGTGAAGAAGTTCAGCACCAACTGAGCTTTGCGCATCTGGAACGCTTCCGACACAACCGGGAGCGGGCCGTTCCTGGAAATGCTCTACGATCAACAAAAAACCCGCCGGCGAGACCGGCGGGTTTTTTGTTGTCTATTGCGGAGAGACTATTCGTCTTCGGCCGCGGCCGGGATCATGCCGAGCGCCTGCAGGTAGGTGTCCAGGATCGCTTCCTGCTCCATGCGCTCGTCGGCGTCCTGCTTGCGGATGGAAATGACCTTGCGCAAGATCTTGGCATCGAAGCCGGTGGACTTGGCTTCGCCGTAGACGTCCTTGATGTCGTCGGCGATGGTCTTCTTTTCTTCTTCCAGGCGCTCGATCCGTTCGATGAAAGCGCGGAGTTGGTCGCGTGCGACGCCGTGTGCATCCGACATGGTCTTCTCCTTTTGCGGGGAATGAAATTCTTGGGTGCCGTGACGTGCCGCGAACGGCGGCCAAGGTCAAGGGCCATTGCGCAACAACACGGGCATTTCCGTGGCAGTCGGCCGGCGCAAAGCCACGTCGCGCGAAATTGTTGGGCGGATTGGCGATGACGACATGCACAAAAACAACAGCTTAAAGCGCGGCAACCGAATTCCAGCAATCGCCGCGCGTTTCAAGCCCTATTCTTTCGGGCGATTGACCTCAAAGGCGGCTTTTTGCTCGCTCGAGGCTTCCTTCTGGTGCAAGGCTCGCCATTCTTCATAGGGCATGCCGTAGACGATCTCGCGGGATTGCTCCTTGTCGAGGGGCACGCCGGCCTCGTTGGCCGCTTCGCGATACCAATTGGACAGACAGTTGCGGCAGAAGCCGGCCAGGTTCATCAGGTCGATGTTCTGCACGTCGCTGCGTTCACGCAGGTGCTGGGTGAGGCGCCGGAAGGCGGCGGCCTCGAAGGCGGTGATCTGGTCCGCAGTAAGATCGGTCATGACCGTGGTTCCTCGTCTCAGTTGTCGTAGGCGCCGGTGCGCGAGGGGTGGCGCTGGTAGCGGTGCAATTCGGGGCGTGCATTGAGACCGGCAAGAACAGGGGCCAGCCGATCCGTCCATGCGGCAATACCGGCCTCGTCGGAGATCAGGTCCTGCCGAACTTCGATCAGCGCGTGGGGAATGCCCGGCGCCATGCAGTGGCGGAACATCGTATCCCCGCGCAAGGCGCCGTCATAGGGCTCGTTGTTGCCGACGACGATGTCGCCCGGTGCCTCGAGCTTCTCGATCAGCGGCAGGACGGCACGCGGGTCGTTGTCCCAAAGCACGGCCGCATGCCAGGGGCGGGCAATGCCTTTCCAGGCGGGCGTGAAGGAATGGATGGAAATGACCAGCGGCGCGCCACCGGACGCTGCCGCACATCGCTCCAGCGTCTCGGCCACCGCGTGGTGATAGGGGCGGTGGAAACGGTTTAGCCGGTTGTCCCATTCCTCGCCGGTGATCGGGTGATTTGCCGGGATGATCGCGCCGTCGGAGATCTTCATGATCAGCGTCGGATCGTCCTCGCCGCGATTGGGGTCGATCAGGAGGCGCGAAAAGCAGCCGAGCACGGCCGGTGCATCGAGCGCGGCCGAGAGCCGGCGAACGAGATGTTCGACGCCGATGTCATAGGCGATATGCCGCTGGAAGGCGGCTTCCGGCAGGCCGAGGCTACCATATTCGGCCGGCAGGCGGTTCATGGCGTGATCGGCGAGCAGGACCAGGCCGGTTGTGGGGTTGGCTTCGATAACCTCATAGGGCGAATAGGGTTGCATGCCGTTCCAGTCAGCTTTCGGTCGGTGTTCTTTTTGATTGCACGCGTCGGCGACATTCACAAGAAAAACGCAACTGTATTGCGCAATCGGCACGCAATCAGCGCGATGTAATCGATTAGAGTTGCGTTGACTTTCCGGGCTGGCCGTCGCAAGAAAGGCCACACAAATCAAAACGGAGTTCCCTTGGAAACCGTGTCCAGATATCCATTTTCCAAAGCGAAGCCGGGGCTGTCGACATTGGGGGGGATCCTCCTGTTTTCGCTGGCAATTTCAGGCTCATTTTTGTTCGCTGGCGAGGCCCGCGCAGATTTTCGCGTCTGCAACGGAACGCAAAACCTGGTCGGCGTGGCGATCGGTTACCGGGCCAAGGAGGGCTGGGTTACCGAGGGTTGGTGGCAGGTTCCCGCCACCTCCTGCGCGACCCTGATCGAGGGCGAACTTCAATCGCGATACTATTATCTCTACGCTGAAGATGCGGCCCGCGGCGGCCGCTGGACCGGCGACGTCAACATGTGCGTCGCCGAAAACGAATTCAAGATCTCGGGCGTGCAGGACTGCTTCGCCCGCGGCTTCCAGCGGATGGGATTCAAGGAATACGACACGGGGCGGCAAGGAAGCTGGATGGTTCAGCTTTCGGAAACGCCCGGCACGCAGGAAAGCCAGAATTGATGAAGCGGAACAGAAAAGTCAAAATCCTCGCCACGCTCGGACCGGCGTCCTCCGACGAGCAGATGATCCAGAAGCTTCACGAGGCGGGGGCCGATCTGTTCCGTATCAACATGAGCCACGCGAGCCACGAGGTGATGCGCACGCTGGTGCAGCGCATCCGTGCGGTTGAAGCGCGCTGTGGTCGGCCGATCGGCATTCTCGGCGACCTTCAGGGTCCGAAGCTGCGCGTCGGCAAGTTTGCCGAAGGCAAGGTCGAGCTCAAGGTCGGCCAGACCTTTACCCTCGACAACAAGGACGAGCCGGGCGACAGCACCCGCGTGTTCCTGCCGCACCCGGAAATCCTCGAAGCGGTCAAGCCCGGCCATCGCCTGCTGATCGACGACGGCAAGCTGCACCTGCGCGCTGAAAAGACCGACGGCAAGAGCATCGTCACGACGGTGGTTGCCGGCACCAGGATTTCCGACCGCAAGGGTGTCAGCCTGCCCGACACGCTGCTGGCTGTCGGCGTTCTGACCGACAAGGACCGCTCCGACCTCGACGCCGTTCTGGCGACGGGCGAATTCGACTGGGTGGCGCTGTCCTTCGTCCAGCGTCCGGAGGATCTGGCCGAGGTTCGCAAGATCGCCCGTGGCCGCGTCGGCCTGATGTCCAAGATCGAGAAGCCGCAGGCGCTGGAGCGGATCGACGAGATCATCGAGTTGTCCGACGCGCTGATGGTGGCGCGTGGCGACCTTGGTGTCGAAATGCCGCTCGAATCCGTGCCGGGCCTGCAGAAGCAGCTGACGCGCGCATGTCGCCGCGCCGGCAAGCCGGTGGTCGTTGCCACCCAGATGCTGGAATCGATGATCTCCGCACCGGTCCCGACGCGCGCCGAAGTCTCCGACGTGGCGACCGCCGTGTTCGAAGGCGCCGACGCGATCATGCTGTCGGCGGAATCGGCCTCCGGTGACTATCCGGTCGAAGCCGTCTCGACCATGGCGTCGATCGCCAGCAACGTCGAGCGCGACCCGCACTATTCCAGCATCATCTACGCGCAGCGCACCCCGCCCGAGGCAACCGGTGCCGACGCGATTTCGCTCGCTGCCCACCAGATCGCCGAGACGCTCCGGCTGTCGGCAATCGTCTGCTACACGTCATCCGGCACGACCGGCCTTCGCGCCGCCCGCGAGCGCCCGCAGGTCCCGATCATCGCGCTGTCGCCGATCGTGCAGACGGCCCGTCGCCTTTCGGTCGTCTGGGGCCTGCACTGCGTCGTCACCGAGGACGCGACCGATCTGGACGACATGGTCAATCGCGCCTGCCGCATCGTCGCCCATGAGGGCTTCGGCAAGCCCGGCGAACGCGTCATCATCTCGGCCGGCGTGCCGCTCGGAACCCCGGGCGCAACCAACATGCTGCGCATCGCCTATATCGGCTCGGATGGCCTTAGCGGCATCTGATCTAACGAGCCTCTTTCGGTTGCATGATAAGGCGGGCCTCGGCCCGCCTTGTTATTTTGTCGAGGTCGGTGGGGTGGCCGGAGAGCTTCTCGACCGCCGCCACGACGACATCGGTGACGACGTAATCTGGCTTGTGGCCAAGGTTGCCGATCCAAAGCAGTTGCGCTCCGGCGATGTCGCGCGCCAGGCCGCGTGAGTGGATGTCGGCGAGCACGATATCGTCGCTGTCGCCGCTGACGATGATCGTCGGGGCGGCGATCTCGCCGTATCGCGGTGCAACCTCGCTGACATATGCGTGCAGATTGGCGACATCGACCGCGTTGTTGCGAAAGGCGAGCGGTCTCAGCACCAGATGCGGCGCCGTCTTGTCGACGTAATCGTCAGGCCGGCGGTTGGGATAGAAGACCGAGCGCGTGCCGCTTTCGATCCGCCGGAGGCCAATCGGCGCTGCCAGCGTGTGCGCAAACAACCATCCGACATAGGGAAGCGCCGTCCAGCGGTAATACCAGTCGATGCCTCCGGGCCAGGGGTGGGTGGCGGGCGCGAGCAGAATGAGCCCGGCGGCCTTTTCCGGATGACGCAGCGCGAAGCTCGCGGCAATCGCACCGCCGAAGGAGTGTGCGACGATGATCGCCCGCGCCATGCCTCGCTTGTCCATGAGCTTGGCAATTGCGTCTGCCTGGCCGTCGGGACGGTCGTTTTCCCGCCCGCCGCGCTCCGAATAGCCGTGGCCCGGTCGGTCGACGAAAAGCATTTCCGCCCTGCCGCCGAAGGCTGGAGCAAAAGCGTGCATCTGGTCGAGCAGGTTGCCGCTGGCGCCATGGATGAAGACGAGGGGCGCGAGGTCCGCGCCGGCCGTCGCCGGCAGGTGGACGCTGTTCATGCGGAAGCCGCCGACGTCGATCAGTTCGCCCGCATTCGGGAACCGGGCGCTGATGTGGCGCGCACTGCGCAGGCTGTAGGCAATGCCTGCGAGGGTCAGAGCGACGATGAACAGAACGGCTAGAACCATTGTCTCGGCGGATCCTCTTGCTCGGCGGCTTAGGGGTTCAGGTGACGGCTGTCGCAGCCATCAGGCTCATGCAGAGCCATCGTGGCCAGATTTCGTCGACGGCGCGATGACGGGCGAGAATAAACGCCGGCAGGGACCGTCGGCCTCGCCCCTGCCGTAGCGGCGATCCTGCTGGCCGGTGATCGGAACGGGAGGGGCGCCGAACTGATCGGCAATGATGTCGACGATGCGGTCGCCGCATTCGACCCGTGCGTGGCTCTGCCAGCCGGCGCTCGCGCAAAAGCTGAACGGACCGAATTCAGGGCCGTCGGGAGACAGGCGCGACGCGCGACGGTAACAGGCTCGTACGGCTGCAGGTCCATCGCGAAGGGGCAGGGGGTGCATCAAAGATCCGGCCACGATCCTGTTCGAGCCAGACCGGCTCGATGAACCGACGCGCGGCCACGGCAAGGCTCAGGATCGCCGGGGGATGCGGAAGGCATCCGGCGACTTTACGTCTTGCTGCCGGCGAGCTTCTCGGTCAGCTCGCCCATTTGCTCCTGTGCCTTGCGGTCGGCGGGATAGATCGCCAGGAACTGCTCCCAGGCGCGCAGCGCCAGCTCGTCCTTGCCGGCCGAGCCGAGAATGGCGGCCATGCCGGCGAGCGCGCCGAAGTGGCGCGGCTCCAGCGACAGGACGTGATTTATGTCCGACATCGACTTGCGATAGTTGCCCATGGTGTAGTGCAGCGTCGCACGGCGGTTCCAGCCTTCGACGTAGCTGGGCGCGAGGGTGATCACCTGGTCGAGGATATCGAGGGCGGCCGCCTGCTTGTTGTCGGTGATCGACTTGTCGGCCCATTGCATCAGCAGATTGACCGTGGCGCTGCCGGAATCCTGCCATTCCATGCGGATCTGGTTGGCCAGTTCACGCGCCTTGTCGGCGTCCCGTTCCTTTTTCAGGTCGGCGAACAGAGTGTCCAGTCGCTGCTTGGGCGTGGTGAGGCTGGCGGCCTCCGTTTGCGGTGTCGCCTCTGCGGCGAGAGCAAGGGTGCCGGCTCCAGTCGAAGCGGCGAGGAGGGCGGAACACGCCAGAATCAGGGGTACAAAAACTCGCATGGCGAGCATGTTAGCTCGCCACGGAATAGTTTCAAAATCAATTCTGGGACATCGCCGAAGCGAGGTCGAAACAGAAGCCGGTCGGGCCTCAGCCCTGACGTGCCTTGAAGCGCGGGTTCTGCTTGTTGATGATGTACATGCGGCCCTTGCGACGAACCAGACGGTTTTCGCGGTGGCGGGTCTTCAGCGACTTGAGCGAATTCTTGATCTTCATTTTCCTGATCCGCAGGTTTCGGGGAAACAAAATTCGCCCGGTATTTCTAACAATCAAAAGCGCGCCATTCAGCGCGCTCCATAAGGTGGGATGGCAAATACCGTGTCACCCCAGTTGTGTCAACCGCAAGAGGCCGGATTTTGGCGCCTTGCCCCGCATTTCTGTGGCCTTGAGGCTCAGGTGAGGCGGGTGATGTGACCCATCTTGCGCCCCGGTCGCGCTTCCGTCTTGCCGTAGAGATGGACCAGAACGTTGTCCTTGGCAAGCCAGGCGGGCACATCCTCGATGTCGTCGCCGATCAGGTTCTGCAGCACGCAGTCGGAGTGGCGCACGGGATTGCCGAGCGGCAGGCCGGCGACGGCGCGGATGTGCTGCTCGAATTGCGAGACGATGCAGGCGGCTTCCGTCCAGTGGCCGGAATTGTGCACGCGGGGCGCCATTTCGTTGGCAACCAGACTGCCGTCGGCCAGAACGAAGTACTCGACGCCGATGACGCCGACATAGCCGAGCGCATCGAGGATGGCCTTGGCCGCGGCGTGCGCGGTGTCTCGGGTCGCGGCGCCGATTTCGGCAGGGACGGTCGAGGTGTGGAGGATGCCGTTGCGATGGACGTTTTCCGCCGGATCGTAGCAGGCGACCGTTCCATCGGTCGAGCGGGCGGCGATAACCGAGATTTCCCGTTCGAACGGTACGAAACTTTCCAGGATCAGCGGCACCGACCCGAGCGCTTCGAAAGCGCCCTGCGGGCTGTCGTCACCGGACCGGAACACGCGCTGGCCCTTGCCGTCGTAGCCAAGGCGCCGGGTCTTCAGCACGCCGGAGCCGCCGAAGTCGGCGAGGGCGGCTTCCAGATCGGCCTGGCTGTCGATGGCGTGGAAGCGGGCGGTGGCGATGCCGCTGTCGTTGAGGAAGCGTTTTTCGACGA
This sequence comes from Ensifer sp., assembly GCF_031989085.1. Taxonomy (NCBI): domain Bacteria; kingdom Pseudomonadati; phylum Pseudomonadota; class Alphaproteobacteria; order Hyphomicrobiales; family Rhizobiaceae; genus Ensifer; species Ensifer sp. Next base: position 138,310 of record NZ_DALZXU010000009.1, on the reverse strand, counting down.
GGCGGTCCTGGGCGGCTTCCAGCGCTTTCGGCGGCGGGAAGACCGGCCTGTCGAGGGCAAGCCGCTCGGCGGCAGCGACCGGCACGTTCTCGAATTCGTAGGTGACGATATCGCAGGCTGCAGCCAGCGCATCGAGGGCGCGCTCGTCGTCATAGGCGGCGACGATCTGCTCGTTGGCCACCTGCGCTGCGGGGCAGTCGGGCTGTGGCTCGAGAATGACGGTGCGGAAATTCAGCCGTGCGGCGGCCATGGCCAGCATGCGGGCGAGCTGGCCGCCACCAATGATGCCGATGGTGGTCATGCGTCGTCTACCGGATACTCCGCGACGGCAACGGTCTGCTGCTCGCGCCAGTCGTCGAGGCGGTCGGCCAGGTCGTTGTCGCTGAGCGCCAGCACGGCTGCTGCCAGCAGTGCCGCGTTGACCGCGCCGGCGCGGCCGATGGCCAACGTCCCAACGGGAATTCCGGCCGGCATCTGCACGATCGACAGCAGGCTGTCCTGGCCGGACAGCGCCTTCGACTGCACCGGCACGCCGAAGACCGGCAGCGGCGTCATCGAGGCGCACATGCCCGGCAGATGGGCAGCGCCGCCGGCGCCGGCGATGATGACCTTGAAGCCTTCGTCGCGCGCGCCCTTGGCGAAGCTGACGAGCCGGTCGGGCGTGCGGTGCGCGGAGACGATGCGGGCTTCATAGGCGATGTCGAGCGCGTCGAGCGTGTCGGCGGCGTTCTTCATCGTCTCCCAGTCGGACTGGCTGCCCATGATGATGGCGACGGGTGGGGTCGTGGTGTCGAGCACGTCTTTGATGTTCCGCTTCAGGCGATAATGTCGGGAATGATCTGGTCTTCGATCTTGGTAATCTTGTCCTTGATGACCAGCTTCTTCTTTTTCATGCGCTGGACTCTCAGCGCATCGCAGCCGGTCTGGATCATGGCGTTGATGGCGGCATCATAGTCTTCATGTTCCTGCCTCAGCCGCGCGGCGGTCAATCTGAGTTCGGCCTGGTCCTGGTCCGGCATGCAAAGCGATCCCCATCAGCCCGGTTGCGAAGTCCTCCTCGAACCGGAATTTCATGCGCCGCTCTATCACATCTTGGGCGGTAACGGGAAGTTATCCGTCGTCATCATTTCGCCTTCGACAAATGAAAAATGGCGTGGCACAGTAGTAAGGTTACAACCATGGAACATCCGGCATTTACCTGCCGGATGCAAGCAAAAGGAAGGGACTGCCAATGACCATTGAGGCTCATCTTGCAACGCTTGAGAAAAAACATGGCGCACTGGAGCAGGAGCTTCATGCAGCAATGAACCAGCCGTCCACCGAGGACGAAATGATCAGCGACATCAAGCGAAGGAAGCTGCGCATCAAGGACGAAATCGAAAGGATTCGTTCCTCGACTCACTGATTGTAAGCGGTATTTCCCAGTAACAACGGGAGGCGTCCTCTCGTAGGAGACGGCGCGACAAGGTTCACAACCAATCCCCCTCAACGGAAGATACGGATCGCTCGACCGGGTTTGAGACCCGGTCGATTTGTGTCAGCCAACGGTTACGCTCACGCCCAGAACTGATCGAGCCAAAGGTTCAGCCTGTCGAACCCCGGGCGGTTGATGGTGTAGATGCGGCGAGTGCCATTGGCCTCGACCGAAACCAGATCGCAATCCAGAAGCGCCTTCAGGTGCTGCGATACCGCCGGGCGGCTGATCGGCAATCCCACGGCCAGTTCGTTGACCGTCTTCGGCGCGCGTCGCAACTCCTCCAGCAGGTATCGCCGGTTGGGATCTGCGATGGCATCGAAGGGGTCCGCAATGGTCATGAACAGAGGTTAGGCGAATTCTTGCGGGGCGGCAAGAAAATTGTGCAATGCGGCATTCGTCTTTTGCTTTGCAACATAACCGATTGCTTTGATGCGATCATGCCCCGGCCAGCAGGCTGTTCAGGCCGTCCCACAACAGCTTCAGACCGGCGATGAAGGCCATGCTATACATGAAGGGGTAGAAGATCTGCGGCTTCATGCGACGAACGATGAAGGCGCCACAGACGGTGGCGACGATCGCCAGCGGAAACAGCGTCGCGGAGATCTTGAGATTGCTCATGTCGAGCTGGCCCAGCGCGAAATAGGGGATGAGCTTGACGGCGTTGAGGATGGCGAAGAAGCGGACGATCGTGCCGGTATATTCGCGTGGATCGAGTTGCAGCGGCAGGGCGTAGATCTGGAAGGGCGGGCCGCCGGCGTGCGCAACGAAGCTGCCATAGCCGGCAAAGGAACCCCAGAGCGCGGCGGGACCGGCCCGCTGCTGCTTGGGCGCGATGGTTATTCCATTGCGCATGCGCCAGACATTGTAGACATAGCGCAGGACGAACAGCACGGTGATGAGGCCGATGATCAGGCGCAGGAAATCGCGCGAGACATAGGCCGATGTTGCCCAGCCGATGAGAATGCCGGCGATCGCGCCGGGCAAGAGCATGACCAGCGTCTTGCGGTCGCCATGTTTGCGCCACATCCAGAGCGATACGAGGTCCATCGCGATCAGGATCGGCAATAGCAGTGCTGCGGCCTGAACCGGCGAGACGGCCATCGACAGGATCGGCACGCCCATCAGCGAGAGGGCTTCGCCCATGCCGCCCTTGCTGAGGCCCACGAGAAGAACCGCCGGGATGGCGACGAGATAGAAGTCCAGGTCGGGAAGCATCGGTGGCGGTTGATCCTTTTGACGTCTCCGTCTATCGGTTTTCCCAAACGAAATCGAGCGCTGGTTTCCGCCGACAGGCGGGTGCAGCCGGAAATGGATGTCATGAGCAAGACAAGTGAACGCTGCCGCCTGGTGCTGATCGCACCTGAGATCGCCGATCCGGCAGAACGCGCCAAGGTGCTTGCCGACGCCTTGAAGGGCGGCGACGTCGCCTCGGTGATCGTGCCGCAATACGGCCTCGATGACAGCGAGTTCCAGAAACACGCCGAGCTTCTGGTGCCGGTCATCCAGGAAGCGGGTGCTGCTGCGCTGATCGATGGCGATACCCGCGTCGCCGGCCGAGCCAAGGCCGATGGCCTGCACATCTCCGGCAATGCCGAGGCGCTCGGCGAGGCGGTCGAGAAGCATACGCCGAAGCTCATCGTCGGCGGCGGCAACGCGGCCGACCGTCATCACGCGCTTGAAATCGGCGAAGTGCGGCCGGATTACGTGTTCTTCGGCAAGATCGATGGCGACATCAAGCCGGATGCACATCCGAAGAACCTGGCGCTGGCCGAATGGTGGGCGTCGATGATCGAGATCCCTTGCATCGTCATGGGCGGCACCGACCCGCAATCGGCGCTGGCGGCTGCCGAGACCGGCGCCGAGTTCGTCGCCCTTCGCCTGGCCGTCTTTGGCGAGCCCGGCCAGGCGCCTTCAGTGGTCGCGGCGGTCAACGCGCTTCTTGACGAAAAAGCGCCACGGTTTGAAGATTAAGACCTATCGATGTTGAACCGCCCGTCGTCAAAGCTCCATTGGGGCGTTGCCCTTCTTGCCGTCGCCGCTGCCGTGGCGATGCCGGCGTTTGCGCAGGAGCAGCCGGTTCCAGCGCAGGAACAACAGGTTCCCGCGCAGAAAACGCCTGTACCGACGCTGGAGCAGGGCGCCAGCCCGGAGGACGGCGGCGCTGCCAAGCGTGGCCGCATTACTCCGTTCAATGGTGCGGCGATGCCGGGAGAAGGCACGCCGGCGGGCAAGCCGGCCGGTGCGGCGGACAAGAAGAAGGCCGCGGACGGCACGGTGCCCTCGCAGGGCGTCACCGTCTTTGACCGCATGGGCGCTCAATTGCCGGCTCTGCCTGCGGAAAAGCCCTTCGCCGGCAAGGTGGACGAGGCCTATGGCGCCTTTCAGCGTGGCTATTATCTGACCGCGATGGATCTCGCCCTGCCGCGCGCGCAGCTCGGCGATCCCGCGGCCCAGACGCTTGTCGCCGAAATCCTGCAGCAGGGGCTTGGGGTCGTGCGCAACGCCAAGCAGGCGGCATTCTGGTATGGGCAGGCGGCCGAAAACGGCGACCCGGCTGCCATGTTCAAATATGCCCTGATCCTGATGGAAGGACGCTACGTCAAGCGCGACCGCGCCAAGTCGGAAGAGCTGATGAAGAAGGCGGCCGACCTCGGCAATGCATCGGCCCAGTTCAATTACGGCCAGACGCTGGTCGCCGACAGTCCGGGCCCGAAGGGTCTGAAGGCAGCCATGCCCTACTACGAAAAATCGGCCGAGCAGGGGATCGCCGACGCGCAATACGCGCTGTCGCAGATCTATGTGAACGTCGACGGTATCGACGAGGGCAAGCGGGCACGGGCAAGGGAATGGCTGCTGCGCGCCGCCCATGCCGGCTACGACACCGCTCAGCTCGACATCGCCATCTGGATGATCGAAGGCATTGCCGGCGACCGCAACCTGGAAGACGGCTTCGGCTGGATGAAGCGGGCGGCCGAAGGCGGCAACGTCGTGGCGCAGAACCGGCTGTCGCATCTCTACGTCAACGCCATCGGCACCCGGCCCAACCCGGTCGAGGCGGCCAAGTGGTATGTGCTGTCGCGCCGCGCCGGGCTCAAGGACGATGCGCTGGAGGATTTCTACCTCGGCCTCAACGAGCAGCAGCAGAAGGCAGCGCTCAGTGCCGCCAACAAGTTCCGTTCGACCTGACCGGTATTTCAGTCGCCTGAATCTTGGCCGTTCGCGGGGTTCAGGCGCTATTTCTCTTGAACTTCCGGGGTTTTTGTGGTCTTGAAGCCCCGATTTCAGCCCCTGGCGCCCCGGTTTTCCGGCCCGCCCCGGGCGGAGTGATCTTCACTCGGTTTTTTGACGATGGAACATCATCACAGGCCTTGCCCGACCGGCAGGTGCCTCCCCATGTTCCGTCACCCAGGTTCAATGTCCGATCGGGAAGGCTCGATCGGCCTTCGCTTCACAAGGATCGCCAGATGGCCCGCTCAGCTCTTCTCAATGTCATGGTTCAGGCCGCCTTCAAGGCTGGCAAGTCGCTGGCACGCGATTTCGGTGAAGTTCAGAACCTGCAGGTCTCGCTCAAGGGGCCGAGCGACTACGTGTCCCAGGCCGACCGCAAGGCTGAAAAGCTGATCCGCGAAGAGCTGCTGAAGGCGCGGCCGACCTACGGTTTCCTCGGTGAGGAAGGCGAAGAGATCATCGGTACCGATGGCGCCCACCGCTGGATCGTAGACCCCCTCGACGGCACCACCAACTTCCTGCACGGCATTCCGCATTTTGCGGTCTCGATCGCGCTCGAGCGCCAGGGCGAGATCGTCGGCGCCGTCGTCTTCAACCCGGCAACCGACGAGCTCTACACCGCCGAGCGTGGCGGTGGCGCCTTCCTCAACGACCGTCGCCTGCGCGTGGCGGCCCGCAAGGCGCTCTCGGACGCGGTGATCGCCACCGGCACGCCGCATCTCGGCCGCGGCAACCACGGCAAGTACCTGATCGAACTGCGCCACGTGATGGGCGAAGTCGCCGGCATCCGCCGCATGGGTTCGGCCTCGCTCGATCTCGCCTATGTGGCGGCCGGTCGTTTCGACGGCTACTGGGAGCGCGACCTTGCGGCCTGGGACATCGCGGCCGGCGTGCTTCTGATCCGCGAAGCGGGTGGCTGGACGACGGATATCAACGGCGGCGCCAAGCCGGTCGACGATGGTTCGATCATCTGCGGCAACGAATACATCACCAAGGCGCTGCGCGACGTCGTTCATCGTCCGGTCCCGGCGAAGTAATCGGCGGTTCGAACGCGATCCGGATATCAAGCCTCCGGCGCCCGGTGCGTCGGAGGCTTTTGTTTTTCCTTCAATTCGGCACAAAGTTCGCCTACAGCGCGACACCTCGCAAGGGATGCGCTGTGGATGGTCCGGCGCACCGAAGCCACGGCACAACTTTCTCCTTAAATCGATTCCGATTTGAGGAATTATGCAGTAGGCTCCGACGCGTCGCGGCACCGTTCCGCCATTTGCAACCGGGAGAATGGTATACCCATGACGAAACTGCATCTGTCCGGGTGGGACGGTCGGGAAGGCGTGGACGCAGATTACAACCCGCATAAGCTTTCGAGCCCCATGCATTTCTTCTGGACCATGGTGATCTTCCTGATCATCGTCGGTTTCGTCGGCGCGATCCTCTTTCGGCAGGCGCACAATGCTTTCCTTGCCAATCCGGGCCTCAACGGCCTGATCCTCGGGGTGCTGCTGATCGGCATCCTCCTGGCGTTCAACCATGTGCTCGGACTTCGTCCCGAAGTGCGCTGGTTCAACTCCTTCCGTGCTGCCGGCAGCGCCGACAAGGTCGGGCGCGATCCGGTGCTTTTGGCGCCGATGCGCGCGCTGATCGGCGGTCGCCAGACGGCGATCTCGACGACGGCGCTTCGCTCGATCCTGGACTCGATCGCTACGCGGCTCGATGAATCGCGTGACACCACACGCTATCTCACCGGCCTGCTGGTCTTCCTCGGCCTGCTTGGCACCTTCTGGGGCCTGCTCGGCACCATCGGCTCGATCAATACCGTCATCCAGTCGCTGGATGCCGGGTCCGGCAGCACCGAGGACGTGCTCGGCGCTCTGAAGACGGGGCTGTCGGCGCCGCTGACCGGCATGGGCACGGCGTTTTCGACCTCGCTCTTCGGCCTTGCCGGCTCGCTGATCCTGGGCTTCCTCGACCTGCAGGCGGGCCGGGCGCAGAACCGCTTCTACACCGAGCTTGAGAACTGGCTGTCCTCCGTGACCGACGTCGGTTCGGAACTGTCGGTGGACGGTGGCCTGCCGACTGGCGCTCCCGTCGAGGAGCTGAAGCGACTGACCGACCAGCTCGTCCGCCTCAACCACGAGGGCGGATCCAACCAGCGCACGACCGCGGCAATGGCGAGCCTTGCCGAGGGCATTCAGGGCCTGGTCAAGAACATGCGAGGCGAGCAGCAGATGCTGCGCGACTGGATCGAGGCGCAGCAGGAAGAGGCCAAGGCCATGCGCAAGACGCTGGACAAGCTGACCACGCGCATCGGTCACTCCGAGCGTATCGCCGTCAACGGTGAAAAGTCCGGATCGCAGGCCAAGCTCAGCCATGCGGACGACACCGGAGGGGAATGATCCATGGCGCTTGCCCGTAAAGGCCGCACACAGCGCACGATCGATTACTGGCCCGGCTTCGTCGACGCGCTGTCGACGCTGCTCCTGTCGATCATGTTCCTGCTCAGCGTCTTCGTGCTGGCGCAATTCCTGCTCAGCCGCGAGATCAGTGGCAAGGACGAGGTGCTGACGCGGCTGAACAGCCAGATCAACGAGCTGACGCAACTGCTTGCACTTGAAAAGAGCGGCAAGCAGGATCTTGAGGATTCGCTCGCCAACCTGCAGGCGTCCCTCTCCCAGTCCGAAGGCGAACGATCCCGCCTCCAGGCCTTGCTCGACAAGGGCGCCGGCAGCGCCGATGCCGCCAGCGAGAAGCTCGGACGCGTCGGTGCCGAGCTCGACGCCGAGCGCCAGACCAGCGCGCGGGCCATGAGCCAGATCGAGCTTCTCAACCAGCAGATCGCTGCGTTGCGCAGCCAGATCGCGGCGATCGAAGAGGCCCTGCAGGCCTCCGAAGCCAAGGACGCGTCCTCGCAGACCAAGATCGCCGATCTCGGCCGCCGGCTGAACGTCGCGCTGGCGCAGCGGGTTCAGGAGCTGAACCGCTATCGATCCGATTTTTTCGGGCGGTTGCGTGAAATCCTGTCCGATCGCGAAAACATTCGCATCGTCGGCGACCGCTTCGTCTTCCAGTCCGAGGTGCTGTTCCCCTCTGGCGGCAACGAACTCAATCCCGAAGGCCAGGTCGAAATGGCCAAGCTCGCCACGGCGCTGCTCGATCTCGCCAAGGAAATCCCGGCCGAGATCAATTGGGTGCTGCGCGTCGACGGGCACACGGACAACGTCCAGCTTTCCGGCACCGGCCGATATGCCGACAACTGGGAGCTCTCGTCAGCGCGTGCCACATCCGTCGTCAAGTTCCTGATCTCGAAGGGCGTGCCGGCCGACCGGCTGGTTGCAGCCGGTTTCGGCGAGTATCAGCCAATCGCTTCGGGGGACAGCGTCGAGGCGCGATCGCAGAACCGCCGCATCGAGCTGAAGCTGACCGAGAAATAGGGTCGGCAGGCGACGCCGAGCCGGCGCGCCATTGCACTTGAATTGACCTTGACGTGCGCGTAACACTTGGCGCCGAGGGATGTGCGAAGCCTGCGTCCTCGTGGATGCCGGAGAGGGCTGGTGTCCCCGAGGATCAACGCGCGGGCTCGCATCTCCTGAGGATGCGGGGAGGCACCTTGGATGGATTGTGACGTACTGGTGGTCGGTGCCGGGCTTGCCGGACTTGTGGCGGCATCCGAGGCGGCGGCTCTTGGTCGCAAGGTGATCGTTCTCGATCAGGAGGGGGAGCCGAACCTCGGAGGCCAGGCCTTCTGGTCACTTGGCGGCCTGTTCTTCGTCGATAGTCCCGAGCAGCGCCGCATGGGTATCAGGGACAGCCGGGAACTTGCTCGCCAGGACTGGATGGGGTCGTCTCAGTTCGACCGCCCGGAGGATCACTGGCCGCGTTTGTGGGCAGATGCCTATCTCGATTTCGCTGCCGGTGAAAAGCGCAGCTGGCTGCATTCGCTCGGCATGCGCTGGTTCCCTGTCGTGGGCTGGGCCGAGCGCGGCGGCGGCCTTGCGCATGGACACGGCAATTCGGTACCGCGCTTCCACGTGACCTGGGGCACCGGCCCCGCCGTCATCGAGCCGTTCGTGCGGTTGACGCGGGAGGCGGAAAGTCGCGGTCTGGTCCGTTTTCGCTTCCGCCATCGGGTCGACGAACTGGTGGTGACGGATGGCGCGGTCACCGGTGCACGCGGGGCCGTGCTGAAAGCCGATCCGGTCGGCCGGGGCGTACGCAGCACGCGTGACGTGGACGGTGATTTCGAGATATCGGCGGGCGCTGTCATCGTCACGTCTGGCGGCATCGGCGGCAACCATGAGCTGGTGCGGCGCAACTGGCCGCGCAAGCGGCTCGGCCAACCGCCGGCGACGATGGTCTGTGGCGTGCCGCACCATGTCGACGGCCGCATGCTGGAAATCGCCGGCCGCGCCCGCGGCGCGGTGATAAACGCCGATCGCATGTGGCACTATACCGAGGGGCTTCGGAATTTCGACCCGATCTGGCCGGACCATGGCATTCGCATCCTGCCGGGCCCGTCGTCGTTCTGGTGCGATGCCGACGGCAACCGTTTTTCGGCGCCGGCCATGCCCGGCTTCGACACGCTCGGCACGCTCAAGGCCATCCGCGACAGCGGCCACGACTACAGCTGGTTCATCCTGACGCGGGCGATCATCAAGAAGGAGTTCGCGCTCTCCGGTTCAGAGCAGAACCCGGATCTGACCGGCAAGAACATCTCGCTCCTGCTCAAGCGGCTGGGCAAGAACCCGCCCGGACCTGTTCAGGCGTTCATGGACAAGGGAGAGGACTTCCTGGTGCGCGACCGGCTCGACGATCTCGTGCCGGCGATGAATGCTCTGACCGGCGAGAACCGGCTTTCGCTCGATCACCTGCGCGACCAGATCGAGGCGCGCGACCGCGAGATCGCCAACCCGTTCTCCAAGGATGCGCAGGTCACGGCAATCCGCGGGGCGCGATCCTACCGCGGAGACCGGCTGCTGCGCACGGCCAAGCCGCACCGCCTGCTCGATCCCAAGGCCGGACCGCTGATTGCCGTGCGTCTGCACATCCTGACACGCAAGACGCTGGGCGGGCTGCAGACCAACCTGTCGGGCCAGGTGCTGGAACAATCGGGCGAACCGGTGCCGGGGCTTTATGCTGCGGGGGAAGTGGCCGGCTTCGGCGGCGGCGGCATGCACGGCTACAATGCGCTGGAAGGCACGTTTCTCGGCGGCTGCATCTATTCCGGCCGGGTGGCCGGGCGGGGTGCCGGGGGGACGGTTTGAGGGGAGCCGCCCGAGCATTGTTGCCCGGTGGCGTGGCCCCTCGCCCTAACCCTCTCCCCGCGGGCGGGGAGAGGGGACGAATGTCACAGCCGGCCCGACACTTGTCGTAGCCAGGATCTCCAGGGCGAGTGCGAAGCGATTTTTGGTCGGGACCGCCAAGGGTGCACAGCGTGTCTTTGGCATCGTGCCGGATGCGAACGCTAGAGCGCTGTGCGTTCAGACATTCGCACGAAGGATGCTGAAGAGCTTGGCGAGACGTCGCTCCGGTTCCCTTCTCCCCGCCGAGCGGGGAGAAGGTGGCGGCAGCCGGATGAGGGGCCGATCCGCCGATCCGGTCCTATAACCGCGATCAATCCATCTGGATGTTGGCGTCGCGAACGACAGGCGTCCATTTCGCCAGTTCCGCCTTCACGTGGGCGCCGAGTTCCGCGGGTGTCGAGCCGACGATGGTGGCGCTGAACTCCTTCATGCGCTCGACCACGGCCGGGTCGGCAAGCGCCTTGTTGGCGGCCTCGTTGAGGCGGGCGACAACCGGCTCGGGCGTGTTGGCCGGGGCAAACAGCGCGTTCCAGGTGTAGGTTTCATAGCCCGGAATACCGGCCTCGGCGACGGTTGGAACATCCGGGAAGGACGGCGCGCGTTCGGCCGTCGTCACCGCCAGCGCCCGCAAGGTGCCGGCCTTGATGTGGCCGGAGGAGGACGGCAGGTTGTCGAACATGATCGGGACCTGATTGCCGATGACGTCGTTCAGCGCCGGGCCGGCCCCCTTGTAGGGGATATGCTGCATGTTGACGCCGGCCATCTTCTTGAAGAGTTCGCCGGACAGATGCAGCGGCGTGCCGTTGCCCGACGAGGCATAGGCATATTCGTCGGGCTTGGCCTTCAGGAGCGCCAGCAGTTCCTCGACCGTCTTGGCCGGTAGCGCCGGGTTGACCACCAGAACGTTCGGCACGACGACCAGAAGCGAGATCGGCGCGAAATCCTTCTCCGGGTCATAGGGCTTGGTCTTGAGGATCAGCGGGTTGAGGGCGTGGGTCGCGACCGTGCCCATCAGGATCGTGTAGCCATCCGGGTCGGCGCGCGCGACATTGTCGGCACCGAGGTTGCCACCGGCGCCGGCGACGTTCTGGACGATGACCTGCTGGCCGAGATCCTCCGACATCTTCTGCGCGACGATGCGCGCCACCACGTCGGTCGAGCCGCCGGCGGCAAAGGGAACGACGAGGGTGACGGCGCGATCCGGAAAGCCCTGGGCGTTTGCCTGGATACCGGAGCCGAAGATGGTGAGTGCGGTGAAGCCGAGCGCAATTGCTGCGCGTCGGGTCAAGTTCGAAAACGTCATCAATGTTCCTCCCTGAACAGTCCACGTCTGTCGTGGCGGCCGAAAAAAGCCGGCACCTATAGAATAGGGTCCGGCTTTTGAGCTGCAATGGCATGCGGGGCACGCCGGCATGCGACTATCGTCGTGTTTGTATTACTTGACCGTCTTCAGGAACAGTTCCTCGGCGCCGTGGTTGAACTGCAGCCGGGCGAGCTTGGCATAGAGCCCGTCCTTGCGGATCAGCGACGCATGGGTGCCCTCTTCGACGATGCGGCCATGTTCCATGACGAGGATGCGATCGGCCTTCAGTACGGTTGCGAGCCGGTGGGCGATGACAAGGGTGGTGCGCTCGTGCAGCAGGCCTTCGAGTGCCTTTTGCACCAGGGTTTCGCTTTCGGCGTCGAGCGCCGAGGTGGCTTCGTCGAGCAGCAGGATCGGCGCGTTGCGCAGGATGGCGCGTGCAATCGCGATGCGCTGGCGCTGGCCACCGGAAAGCGTGATGCCGCGCTCGCCGACCAGCGTGTCGTAGCCGTTTTCCATCCGGCCGATGAACTCGTCGGCCTGGGCGGCGATGGCCGCGGCGCGCACCGCCTCGCGGCTCGCACTGGGCAGGCCGAAGGCGATGTTGTCGTGAACGGAGGAGGCGAAGATGGTGACGTCCTGTGGCACGATCGCCAGGCGGTCGCGCAGTTCCTTGGGGTCGGCGCTGCGGATATCGACGCCATCGACGGTGACGGTGCCCTTCGTCGGATCGTAGAACCGTAGCAGCATCGAAAAGACCGTGCTCTTGCCGGCGCCCGACGGGCCGACGATGGCGACGGTTTCGCCTGGTTTGACCGTCAGGCTCAGGCCGTTGAGGCTCTTGTAATCGGGGCGTGCGGGATAGGCGAAATAGACATTGTCGAAGCTGATGGCGCCGAGCGCCGGCTGCGGCATGGCAACAGGGTTTTCCGGCGCCTTGATGTCGGGAACCTCACTCAACAGTTCGTTCAACCGCTCGGCGGCGCCGGCTGCCTGCGAGAGTTCGCCCCACACTTCGGACAGCGAGCCGAGGCTGCCCGCGGCAAAGACCGAATAGAGCAGGAACTGGCTGAGCGTTCCGGCCGACAGATTGCCCGCGAGCACGTCGCGTGCGCCGAACCAGAGCACTGCGACGACGCTGCCGAACACCATGGTGATGGCGAAGGCCGTCAGCATGGAGCGCGCCTTGATCGCCGAGCGGGCCGCGCCGAAGGCGTCCTCGACGGCCGAGCCGAAGCGATTGTTGGCGATGTCCTCGCTGTTGAAGGCCTGGACCGTGCGCGAGGCGGCAATCGCCTCGCCGGCATAGGCCGAGGCCGTCGCCAGCGTGTCCTGCGCCTGGCGCGAGCGGCGGCGTACCGAGCGGCCGAAGCCGACCAGCGGGAAGACGATGACCGGGATGGCGGCCAGCACCAGGCTCGACAGCTTCGGGCTGGTATAGACCATCATGCCGATGGCGCCGAGACACAGGATCAGGTTGCGCAGCGCGACGGAAGCCGTGGCGCCGACGGCGGATTTGAGCTGCGTCGTGTCTGCCGTCAGGCGCGAGACGATCTCGCCCGACTGGTTGACGTCGAAGAACGAGGCGGAGAGGCGGGTGACGTGCCTGAAGACATTGCGCCTGAGATCGGCGACGATGCGCTCGCCAAGGGTGATGACGAAGTAGTAGCGCGCCGCGCTTGCCAGGGCGAGGATGATGGCAAGCATCATCAGCATCGCGAAGTAGGTATTGATGAAACCGCTGTCGGAATTGGAAAAGCCGTTGTCGACCATGCGCCTGACGGCAAGCGGCAGTGTCAGGGTGGTCACCGCGGCAACGACGAGCGAAATCCCGGCGCCGATGACCAGATAGCGATAGCGCTTGAGGTAGGGTATCAGCGTGGCGAGAGGGCGAATGGATTTGCGCGCTGGCGACTGGTTTTCTCGTTCGGACACATGACCCCCGTTCGCCAATCACGGAGGGGGCGGGTTTGCCCATGAGTCTTCCGCGCGGCACTTGTTATCCCGCAGACCTTCATGTATAGGCACGGCATCGAATTGGGAAGCCGTGGCCCATCTGGCGGTCTGCGGCTTCATTTACGTGTTCGGTCTCGAAGTCGCAATGCCTTGCGACAATTGGACCCTGGAACTCTAGGAAGATCATTATGAAGGCAGATATCCATCCCGACTATCACCTGATCAAGGTGGTCATGACTGACGGCACCGAGTACGAAACCCGCTCGACCTGGGGTTCTGAAGGCGCCACCATGAACCTGGAAATCGACCCGAAGTCGCACCCGGCCTGGACCGGCGGCAACCAGCAGCTCATGGACCGCGGCGGCCGCGTCTCCAAGTTCAAGAAGCGTTTCGAAGGCCTCGGCCTCTAATCGCACGCTCTCTTGGCGCGTTTTCGAAGCCCGGCTCTGCCGGGCTTTTTGTTGTTCTGCGTTTATTTGTCGCCCCATGGACCTCCTGTCGCCGGGCGAAGGTGGGTCGCCGAAACGGCGCATGAAAAAACCCGGCTTGAGGGCCGGGTCCGTTTCGCTGGCAGAGGACTGCCGAATACTCTTGAAAATCAGTTGGTGCCGAAGGCCGTCTGGAGCAGCTTGATCTGAGCCTTGACGCCGTTCTGGTTGTCCGGAACGAAGGTCGAGGCTTCCTGCGGGCGGTAGATCTCGCGGTCGAGCAGGGCGACGCGGTTCTGCAGGCGCAGCGAACGCTCGATCAGATCGCGGAAGGCTTCCGGCAGTTCGTTCCAGCCCGGTGCGGCGCGGTCGACGTTGAAGCTGTCGAGGCGAACCTTGCTCTTTTCCGAAAGCACCTGGTCGCGGCTCATCTCGCCGTTGTTGACGGCGCGCTGCAGCAGGAGCCAGGATGCCATCTGCATCAGGCGCGTGGTCAGGCGCATGGATTCCGCTGCGTAGAGCACCGACGCCATGCGCGGCAGGACCTTGGATGCCAGCCGTCCCGGGCCGTCGAGATAGCTCGCCGTTTCTTCGACCAGACCCATGCCTTCCGAATAGAGCGCCTTGAATTGCGCCGACGCCGCCGCGTGGCCCGCGAAACTGACGGTATTCAATCCTCGTTCGGACATGACCTGTTTTCCCTGGTTCAAACGCATCACGACAGTCGGGTAACGGGCGGCTTTGGGAAAAGTTTCCTTGCCGGCCTCTATGGCTGAAGAATGATGCCATAGCGCATTTCGCGCAAGAGCATTCTTAAGAAAGGGTTAATCTCCACAATTCTTTGCAGCACCCTATGACAAAACAAAAAAAGAGCCGCGGAAAGCGGCTCTCAAGGTAAAACAGGGAGAAAAATCAGACCCATTCGCCAGTCGGAGAAATTGTCTGAGTCCGGAAAGCTCCGGATAGGAAGACTATCGCGGAAAATGCTTAATATACCGTTAAGAAAGCGTCGTTTCGGTCCGGATGTCCTTGTGCCGCTGTCAGCGAAACAGGCTTTCGGCGGCCGATCGGCTTGCGGATTTGCGCTCACGCTCCGCCTCGAGTCGGGCGATTTCCTCGTTCAAAAGAGCAATGCGCTGGCTGAGTTCGTCGACCGACAACAGGGACAGGTCGCTGCCGATCTCGTGCGCAAGTTTCTTCTTTGGCTGGTCTTCGTCAAACAGGCCCATTCGGCTTTTCCTCCTGTTCCGGGTCGATATCGCCGCCTTCGTCATGTGTTTCGTCGAAAGGCGCTGCGCGCGGCGACAGCTGCAGGCTCTCCGGTGTCATGGTCGTGCCGGCATTGATCGGCGAGAACGCATCGCGCTCGGCGACGGGAACCGGTGCACGCATGCGACTGCGGATGATGGCGTAGGCGGTGATGAGAATATGGGCGCAGGCGGTGATCATGAACAGGCCATAGGGGCCGGTTGCGGTCATGACCGGGCCGCCGATGGTCGGGCCGATGATGGTGCCGATACCATAGAGCAGCAGCAAGCCACCGGAAACCTTGACGAAATCCTCGGCGGTCGCGAAATCGTTGGCATGCGAAACGGCGATCGGGTAGAGCGCGTTGGCCGCGGCGCCATAGATCGCGATCAGCGTCAGCACGATCCAGACCTGGGTCGGTTCGACCAGGAAGATCAGGAGCCCCGCAAGTGCGCCGACGGCGGCGAGGGCTGCTAGCACGTAGCGCCGGTCGATGCGGTCGGAGAGGCGTCCGGCGGGCAACTGCATGACGGCGCCGGCAAAGATCGCCACGCTCATCATCGCCGCCACGGTGCTGTCGGAGAGACCTGCCTGGCGGCCGAAAACGGCACCGAGCGTGCCGAAGGCACCGTTGGCGATACCGACGAGCAGGATGCCGAGGAACGAGACCGGGGAATTGCGATAGAGCCCGCGCAGGTCGAGCTGGACCTGTTTCAGCGGTTGCGGCGTTGCGGCTTTCGACAACAGCGTCGGCAGCATCGCGACACAATAGAGAATGCCGCAGATCATGAAGAGGGTACTGGTCGAGGTATCGCCGAACGGGATCATCATCTGGCCGCCGACGACGCCGAAGAGCGTGATGGCGATGTAGAGGGAAAAGATGACGCCGCGGCTCTCATTGGTGGCGCGCTCGTTGAGCCAGCTTTCGATGATCATCGATGTGCCGGCGGTGGCGAAGCCGGTGAGCGCCCGCAGGATCAGCCACCAGGTGGGGTCGATCAGGATGCCGGTGGTCAGCGCGACGATGGCAATCAGCGACGAAAAGACGCTGAAGGCGCGCACATGGCCGATGCGCTTGACCACGTTCGGGGCGAAGAAGCAGCCAAGCACGAAGCCCGCAGCCCAGGACGTGCCGATCAGGCCGAGGATGGTGGTGGGGTAGCCTTCGGCGGTGCCCCTGACCGGCAGAAGCAGGCCCTGCAGGCCGTTGCCCAGGAAGAGAAACAGCGTGCCCAGCAGGAGAGAGGCGACGGGAAGCAGGTTTTTTCTCATCATCCATCCGAAATCGTTCTGCCGTCAGCAAGTTAGGGCGGCATGCCCCGAATTGCCAGCCGGATTCTGTCCGGCCGGTCATTGCAAATCGGTGACGGAAACAATAGCCCTCTAACGCATCATCCCGTAATTCGGAATCGAATTTCGGGTTGACGCGGTTGCAGGCCGAAGCGGTAGGCGCCGTTCCATGCGACGACAAGGTGACGGCGGCGTGACACTGGCGCCGGGTTTGGGAATAAATCCCGGGATAGGCTGGATATGTCGAAGGCGCTGGCGATCATTCTGCTTCTGGCGATGGCCATCCAGCTGGTCTGGCCGATCGGCCTGCCGGGGCTCAGGCAACGGCGCGACTTCTGGAAGATCGCCGTCTTTGCGATCGTCATGATGATGATCACGGTGCTCATTCGACCCTAATCGGCCCAATCTGTCGTTGTGTGCGCCTCGGTTGTACCTTTGGAAACTGCACCATCGGATCTACTCTGCTATCCCGTTACTCGATCAATAGTAGTAGCTGGAAAAGTGCGCAGGACAGATGATGAAGAACGCGCTAGATTGTCCGCTTCATCAAGGAGATGAATTCGGGGGTTACTTGGAACGCCGCCTTGCCGCCATCCTCGCTGCCGATGTCGTGGGCTACAGTCGTCTCATAGGCGCTGACGAAACCGGTACGCTGGCCGCCATGAAGCGGCACAAGAACGAGCTGGTGGACCCGAAGGTCAGCCGGCACAAGGGCCGGATCGTCAAGCTGACCGGCGACGGCATCCTGGTGGAGTTCGCCAGTGTCGTGCACGCGGTCGCCTGCGCCGTCGATATCCAGCGCGGCATGCTGATCCGCAACGAGGACGTGCCGCAGCTGAAGCGCATCGAGCTGCGCATCGGCGTGCATCTGGGCGACGTGATCGTCGAGGATGGCGACATTTTCGGCGATGGCGTCAACGTCGCGGCCCGTCTCGAGGGGCTGGCCGAACCCTCCGGCATCGCCGTCTCCGCCTCCGTGCGCGACCATGTCGGCTCGCGGCTCGATGTCGGCTTCGTCGACAAGGGTCAGCACGCGCTGAAGAACATTGCAGCCGGCGTGCACGTCTATTCCGTGGCGCTCGGGGCGCCGACCAAGATCGCCAAGGTGGCGAACGGCACGCATCCGGTGACAGTGGACGACGGCTACGGCCTGTCGGTGGCGGTCTTGCCCTTCACCAACATGAGCCACGATCCGGAACAGGAGTATTTCTCCGACGGGATCACCGAGGACATCATCACCGATCTTTCGAAGATCTCGCAGCTGCATGTCGTCGCTCGCAACACGGTCTTTACCTACAAGGGCCGGTCGGTCCGGGTGAAGACGGCGGCGCAGGAGCTCGGCGTTCGCTTCATACTCGAGGGCAGCGTTCGCAAGGCCGGCGGCCGGGTGCGCATCACCGGGCAGCTCATCGATGCGCTGACTGGCACGCATCTGTGGGCCGACCGCTACGACCGCGACCTGACCGACATCTTTGCCATCCAGGACGAGATTACCCACGCCATCGTCAACCAGCTGCGCATCAAGCTCTTGCCGGAGGAGAAGAAGGCGATCGAGCGCGACCCGACGACGAGCGTCGAGGCCTATACCTATTATCTGCGTGGCCGGCGGTTCTCGCATGCCTGGACCCGCTCCTATCTGCTGCTTGCCCGGCGCATGTTCCAGAAGGCCGTCGAGCTCGACGCGAACTTTGCCCGCGCCTATGCCGGCATCGCCGACTGCGAATCCGCCCTTCGCGACTGGCACGAACACGAGTATCCGCTGGAAAGCATCCTGAACACGACCGCGCGGGCGTTGGCGCTTGATCCGGATCTCGCCGAGGCCCACGCCTCAAGGGGCCTGGTCCTGCATCAGGACGGGCAGAGCGAGGAGGCCGTCGTCGAGTTCGAGCGCGCCCTGGCGCTCGATCCCCAGCTCTACGAGGCCAACTTTCACTATGGCCGCTTTCTCTTCATGCGCGGCGAATTCGAGACGGCGATCGAGTTCTTCAAGCGGGCGGCGGAAATCCGGCCGGACGATTATCTTTCGCCGATCCATCTGATGAGCGCGTACAAGTCGATCGGCCTGGAGACCGAACGCGGACATTGGGCGAAGATCGGCATTTCGCGCGCGGAACGGGCGCTGGAGTCCCACCCTGAAAATTCCGGGCCGGCCCACCGCGGCGCGCTCGCGCTTGCCCATATGGGCGAGGCGGACAGGGCGCGCGAATGGGCGGCCTGTGCGATCGCCATCGATCCCGATGATGTCGTGGCGCGTTACAACACGGCCTGCGTCTACTCGATCCTTGGCGATGTCGACACGGCGCTCGACATGCTGGAGAGCCTGTTGCCACAGAGTTCCTGCTACCAGTTGCTCTGGTTCAAACAGGATTCCGATCTCGATGCCGTCCGCCACCATGTGCGGTTCCAGGCCATGGTCGAGGCCATCGCCCAATGCGAGGCGGTGCGGCACTGATCGCGGCTGCTCCGCGCGCCAGCATCGGCGCGCGGACCATGGGGATCAATGGCCGCGGTGGGTTTGAACCGGTCGCCCCACCTTGCCGCGCGTGCACCACCAGATGCCGGCGCCGGTTGCAAGCAGCAGGCCGGTTGCCGAAAGCACGACGGCGACAAATGCCTTTTCGAAGGCTGCCCTTGCGAGCGCCACCAGGCTTTCGGCCGTCTCGGGCGACAGCTTTTCAGCCAGCAGCAAGGCCTCGTCGAGGCTGTCGCGGGCAATCGGCGATACGCCAGCGCCTTCCGGTAGCACGATGAACGCGGTGTAGACCACGGACATGACGCTGCCGAGAACCGCGATACCGATGGCGCCGCCGAGCTCGAAGGACACTTCCTCGACCGAGGCCGCCATGCCGGCGCGCTCCGGCGGAGCATTGGACATGATGGCGCTGGAGGCGGCCGTCATCGATGCGCCGATGCCAAGGCCAAGAACGACAAGACTGACGATCTGGCCGAGCATGCCGGCTTCGTGCACGGCTAGAAAGGCGCCAAGTCCGGCTGCCGCGGTGATCAGGCCTGTGCGCAGCACGATTTCGGGGCCGAGGCGTGGCAGCATCATGCCGGTGAGCGGCCCGGCGATGAAGGCGGCAAGCGGGATCGGCAGGATGAAGATGCCGGCCTCAAGCGGCGAATAGCCTGAGACAAGCTGCAGTCGCTGCGTGAGCACGAGCTCGACGCCGACGAGGGCCGCCGACGCCACGAGGGCTGCAGCGACGCCCGAGGAAAAGGCCGCGTTGCGGAACAGGCCGAAGTCGATCATCGGGTGGGGGCTGCGTCTCTGCCTGCGCACGAACAGGACGAGGGCAGCAGCGCCGATCGCAGCGGCGGCGACCGCTGCCTCGGCCGAAGGTTCGCGCTTGCTCATCTCCTTGATGGCATAGGCAAGGCCGATCAGGCCGACCATGATCTGAAGTGAGCCGAGCGGGTCCCAGGGATGGTCCTTGTTGCCCTTGCTGTCGGGCAGCACGACAACGCCGAGCAGCAAGGCGACTGCGACGATCGGCACGTTGATGAGAAAGACAGAGCCCCACCAGAAGTACTCGAGCAGGAAGCCGCCGAGCACCGGACCGATGGCCGCGCCGCCCGACGCGATGGCCGCCCAGACGCCGATTGCCAGTGCCCGCTCGCGTTCGTCGGTGAAGGTCAACCGGATGATCGACAGCGTCGCCGGCATCATCAGCGCGGCGCCGACGGCCAGAAGCACGCGGCCGGCAATCAGGACCGACGGGTTGGGCGCATAGGCGGCGATCAGCGAGGCAAGGCCGAACACGGCGAGGCCTGCGATGAAGGGCCGTTTGTGGCCGAGCCTGTCGCCGAGCGTGCCGAGCCCGGGCAGAAGGCCTGCAACGACAAGCGCGTAGGCGTTGACGATCCAGAGTTTTTCCGACGCCGAAGCGCCGAGATCGTGCGTCAGCCGCGGCAGGGCCGTGTAGAGCACGGTCATATCGACGACGATCAGGAACAGCGCGCTCGACACGATGGCCAGAATGAGCCAGCGATTATGCGGGGACATGGTACACCTCTGTGGCCGTCCCGCCCGCGGCGGGACCTATGGCCTTGTTGACATCAGGGCGATTATATAAATACATACGTATGGAATTGAAAGAGGGAATCTGACATGGGGCGACGCCGGACGATCGATCGCGACAAGGTGCTGGACGCGGCGGAGGCGGTGGTCAGCGCCGTGGGTGCAGCCGGCCTGACGATAGACGCGGTCGCCAAGGCGGCGGGCATTACCAAGGGCGGCGTTCAATATTGCTTCGGCAACAAGGATGGCCTGATCGACGCGATGATGGAGCGGTGGTTCAATCATTTCGACAATGCGGTGGCGGCGAAGGTGGGGGATACCTCCGACGCGGCGACCGCCATGCGCGCCCATGCCGAGGTTACCGAGCACCTGAACACGGCGGAAAACGCGCGAACGTCGGGGATGATGGCCGCCCTTCTGCAGCGTGAAGAGCATATGGAGAAGAACCGGATCTGGTATCGAGGGCGGCTCGACAGTCTCGATCTATCGACCGAGGAGGGGCGCCGCGCGCGCATCGCCTTTCTGGCCACCGAAGGCGCGTTCCTGTTGCGCAGTTTTGGCTTCGTCGACATGGACGACACGGAGTGGCGCGACATCTTCAGCGATATCGTCGCTCTGGTGCCGGATGCCTCCTAGGGCGTTTCCGGTTTAGAGGCACACAGAAACTCGCCATGCCTCTGCCTTTCCGCATGTCCTGACGGAAGGACGCTATCGTTGCCTAATGAAGCGTGACAGCCGGAGCGAATATGCCCCTGAGGAACGGGTGAAGGGCCGCGCGCACATAGTCCCTCGGAATCTGATGGCCGCAGTCGAAGAGGCTGAGCGTTGCCGGGAGCCCGGCGTCTGAGAGCGCCTGTGCGAACAATTCGGCCTGGGCAACAGGCGCGCGATCGTCACGCCGTCCATGCAGCAACATCGCCTCACATCGGATCTTATGGGCATGATGGAGAGCCGAGCGAGCAAGAAAAGCGTCGCGCGACAGGCCCGCCTCCTTCTCGATCGCCAGTTGGAGGCCTTGCGGACTGCCTTCAAAAGCCGCCTCGAGATCGTAGACGCCGCTCATCAGCACAACGGCGCGCAGATCGGCAACCTGGGTGGCGACCATTGCCGATGCGACAGCGCCAC
Source organism: Ensifer sp. (assembly GCF_031989085.1). Classification (NCBI taxonomy): domain Bacteria; kingdom Pseudomonadati; phylum Pseudomonadota; class Alphaproteobacteria; order Hyphomicrobiales; family Rhizobiaceae; genus Ensifer; species Ensifer sp. The sequence goes on along the minus strand of NZ_DALZXU010000009.1, from coordinate 116,934 downwards.
GACTGTTGCCACAAAGCACGATGCGGCCAGGATCGACATAGGGTTGTTTTCGCAAGAACGACAGGGCGGCCAGGATCGCCTGCTGGGTACCCGGACCGCAGAAATCGGGTGGGCCCTCGGATGCTCCGAAGCCAGGCTGCGAGACCGCAGCTGCCGTGATGTTCAAGCCGGCTGAGAAGCGCAGCAGTGTGCCGTTATCGACGTTTTCCACCGCTCCAAGGCGCTGGCCCGCTTGATTGCCATGGACAAACAGGATTGCTCCGGCGGACGCCGCGGCCGGAGAGCGGGCTTGAAAAAGCTCCACTCTGGCGCCATCGCTTCGGGCGATGAGATGTCGCGTCACTTGCGTCATGGCTACCACCGGCCTTGCCTGGAGGGTGCTCGATCCATCCACTCTAGCCGTTGCAGAAGGCTACGTCAGCTGCCGGTGGCAGCCAACTGGCCAAGATGTCCGGCCAGGTCGACCGCTTTTCCAGCGGCGTTGACCGTCTCGAAATAGTCGTGCCAGCCGGATGCGGCGATGCCGGCAAGAAGAGCGTCCAAGGCGCCTTCGTCCGGAAAGCGCCAGAGGGCGAAGTAGCGATGCGGCGCGGCGTGACGTTTGCTCGGATCAACCGCGCCGAAGGCGATCGGTTCCACCCCGAGGGCAGAGAGCCCGGCCAGGCCGCTGCCGACGGCCTCGAAAAACCGGTTGCGCGCGGCGGCGTCAAGCGCAAGCCAGGCCTCTTTCGGGGTGTAGAGTTCGCTCAGGTAATGGGTCATGTCTTTTCTTTCAGTGGCGATCCAGGGATCGAAGGGCGCGCTTGCAGATCCGCGCGGTTGCCGCGCTTTCGTGGCCGCTTTGCCAGGAGGCGCAGAGTTGGCGCACCCAGTCCGGCCGATCCTTTGCGGCATCGTTCAGCCAATTCCCGACGGAATCCTGGACGTAGCGCGACGGGTCCGCCTTCAGGGGCTCAAGGATGGCAAGCGCCATTTGCGGGTCGCGTTTGAGTGCGACGATATGGCTGCACCAGACACCGCGCGGACGCGTTGCTTCGCTGGCGAACCGGCGCAGCCGGTCGGAGGGCGACGACGTCCAGTCGGCAAGAAGCGCAATCGCCTTGGCAACGTCCTGCGCAAGTTGCGGGCGCACCGCGATCCACGCCCATTCGCGAACGCCGAAATGCGGATCGTCTGCCAAGGGGCGGATTGCGGCGAGGCGGTCTTCCAGCGCAAGTGTCGGATGAGCGCCGATCATGAAGCAAGCCCAGCTTCGAACGGTGTCCGAGCGATGCTGCTGCAAGGTCGCGACGGCGCCGTCTCCGAGCCGCTCGCGGATCAATCCGGCTGATAGCGCCATACGCCTGGAGATGCCGCTGCTGGCTAGGGCGCCGATGGCCGCGAGGGCATCGTCACCGACCTCCGGCACGGCCGCCCGCATCAACGCCTCGAAATCGACGGCAAGGCATTCCGTCAACGTTGCGGCTTCCGTGGTTCCGGCGTTCAGTTGCTGCAGATGTTGCGGGTCGATATCGACGACGCGCCGCGAGACGGCGCTCATTGCGTTGCCTCGCCATCTGCCGTCTCCAGCGCAGCCTTTCGGCCGGCGTCGGTGTTGCGCCAGGCACGATGAAGGAGGGCGCTCAGGGTCTCCCGGTCATTCTCGTCCAAGCCGGCAAATAGCGACGCAATCCAGCGCGTGTGCGTCTCGAACAGCGCGCGCGCCGCATCCTTTCCCTTCGGCGACAGCTCCACCTGCACCTTGCGACGGTCCTCCTTGCTCTGCCTGCGGGCGAGAAAGCCGTCGCGCTCCAGCCCATCCAGCAGGCCGGTAACGGTGGCCCGGGTAACGCCGGCGCGGTCGGCGAGTTCATGCGGCGACAGGCCATCCGGCAGCTGATGCAGCAGGAACAGCAGCACGAACTTTCCTTCGGACAGGTTGTGCGGCGAAAGCCGTGCGGCGCAGTCGCGATCGATGGCGGCGGCAAGTGACAGGACCTCGAAGCAGAGGCGCAGGTTTCCGGTCGAAGGGTCGCCGCGCCGCATGGCTTCATCGATCAGGGCAAGGTGTTTTTGTTCGATCATCATAAGGCGACTTATAATAAGGTGCCTAATTATGAGTCAACATGTTTCTGCGGCACCCAGCGGGTTGGTGCTCGCAAGGGTAGGCGCAGTCGCTCTTCAGAGTTCGATGGACCCCTTCATCGCGGTAACGCAGGTGCCGGCGATGCTGGTTCTGGCGACAGCGCCACTGTTCTTGCTGACGCTGACCTCGATGATGCTGCGGCGGCCCATCTCGACGCCCTGCTCGATGGTCAGATCGACGTCGACGGTATCCTCGGGCAGAAGCGAAACGAGATAGGCGCCAAGGGCGCCCGAGGCGCTGCCGGTTGCCGGATCCTCGATGACATTGTCGAGGGGGGCAAACATCCGGGCACGCAAGCGCCACGGGTTTTTGCCCGAGCGTGCATAGAGGAACAGGCTGAAGCTGTCTTCGTCCGGTTTGTAGCGCTGATTGGCCGCTTCGAAGGCGGTGACGTTGGGACGGGCCGCCGATAGAGCGGCAACATCCCTCAGTTCGGCAACGGCAAAGGGCAGCCCGACGGACACGCGCACGGGCTTGTGATTACCGGTGACGATCGCCTCGGTTGGGGTCATGGCGCAGGCCGCGATCGTCTCGACATCGATGTCAGGGCCAATGCTCAAGGGGCGGGGCACGACGATGCGTGCGCCCGTCACGGCACCATCGGCCCGCGTCAGGGCGACATCGACGAGGCCGGCACGTTCCTCGAACCGCAGGTGATCGCCGGGCGCGCGGCCGAAGATCTCGCTTTGCCGGCCAAGCACGAAGGCGGTGCCGACATTCGGGTGTCCGGCGAACGGGATCTCCATCGTCGGCGTGAAGATGCGCACCCGCGCGGTGTTGGCGGCGTCCTCGGGCGGCAGCACGAAGGTGACCTCGGAGTAGCCGAACTCTGTCGCGATCGCCTGCATCTGCCGATCGCTCAGGCCGCGTGCGTCGGGAATGACGGCGAGCTGGTTGCCGGCGAAACGGTCCTCGGTGAAGACGTCGACGGTGACGTAGTCGACGGAGTGCACGGGTGAAATGGACGTCATGGGCGATCGCTCCCGCTGGTTTCGGCAGCGATCCCTGCTGCCGGATGGCCTGGAGCGAAAGGCTTAAGACAGGTGTCGGAGCCGGCAAAGACGGCAACTTGTCTTGGTGACAAGTTCAGTGAAGAGCGGTCGATTGGACACGGGCGGAACAGTAAAAAGGGGCCGACAAACGGCCCCTTCTTGGCTAGCTGAACCGGTTGCAGCCGCGCTCAGGCAGCCTTCTCCAGATCCTTCTTCCAGCTGCCCTTTGCAGCCAGGCTGCACATTTCGGCGCGGTGCGAGAAGGCGCGTTGGCCGGCGGCGACGTTCTCCGCCTTGCCGTTCCAGGCCGACAGCGCCTCCTGCTGCAGGGCGCGACCATAGGAGAAGGTGAGCTTCCAGGGCAGGTCGTGAGCCGCGTTCATCGCCGAGAGATGCGCGGTTGCCTCCTCGGTCGTCTGACCGCCGGAGAGGAACGCGATACCGGGCACGGCCGATGGCACCGTGCGTCGCAGCACCCGGACCGTGCGTTCGGCCACTTCGGCGACCGAGGCTTTGCGCGCCTTCTTGCCGTCGATCACCATGCTCGGCTTCAGGATCATGCCTTCGAGCTTCACCCGCATCTCGGCGAGCGCCTCGAAGGTGAGACGCAGCGTCCACTCGGTGACGGCCTCGGAGCGGTCGATCGAATGGTCGCCGGGTGTGCCGTCCATCAGCACCTCGGGCTCGACGATCGGAACGATGCCTGCCTCCTGGCAAAGAGCGGCATAGCGCGCCAGCGCATGGGCGTTGGCCCTGATGGCGCCGGCGCTCGGCAAGGTGTCGGAAATGGCGATCACGCCGCGCCATTTGGCAAAGCGGGCGCCGGCTTCGTGGTATTTCGTCAGGCGCTGTGCGAGCCCATCGAGACCCTCGGTGATCGTCTCTGCCGGAAAATTGGTCATCGGCTTGGCGCCGGCATCGACCTTGATGCCGGGTATGGAGCCGCTGGCGCGGATGATGTCGACCAGCGGCGTATTGTCGGCCGCCTTCTGGAACAGGGTTTCCTCGTAGAGAATGACGCCGGAGATGTACTTGCGCATCGCCTCGTCGGCGCGCACCAGCATCTCACGATAGTCGCGCCGCGAGGTCTCGGTCGATTCAAGGCCGATGCCGTCGAAGCGCTTCTTGATCGTTGCCGTGGACTCGTCGGCGGCAAGCAGGCCGCGACCGTTGGCGACCATGGCAACGGCAATGTCTTCCAGTCTTTCGCTCATGTTTTTCTCCCTAGACGGCGCCGATCGTCAACGGATCGGGCGACCACTGAAACAGTTTCGGGACCGACGGCGCATACGCGGCCGCCACGCCCCAAGCGAGGGCGCGAGTAACTGCGAGAAATTGTCCGGGAAAAAGGCAGGAAAAGCGACTGAAACGATTTAAATTATTTTAATCGGTTGAATTGTTTTTGTTTTTTCTGTGTTTCAGGCGCGCGGAAGGTCCGCGCGCCTGAAGGTTTGGCCTAGTTCTGCTGGCGCAGGATGTCGACGCCCGGCAGGGGTTTGCCTTCCATCCACTCGAGGAAGGCACCGCCGGCCGTCGAGACATAGCTGAAATCGTCGGTGACTTCGGCATGATTGAGGGCGGCAACCGTATCGCCGCCACCGGCGACCGACACCAGCGAGCCCTGGCGCGTGCGGGCAGCCGCATGCTTGGCAACGGCGACCGTCGCCTTGTCGAAGGGGGCGATTTCGAAGGCGCCGAGCGGGCCATTCCAGACCAGCGTCTCGGCCTTCGAGATCCAGTCGTTGACGGCGGCAATCGACTTCGGGCCGACGTCGAGCATCATGGCATCGGCGGGGATGGCATTGATGTCGACCACTTCGTTGTCGGCACCAGCCTTGAATTCGCGGGCAACCACGCCGTCTTCCGGCAGGACTATGGCGCAACCGGCCTCTGCCGCCGCCGCGATGATCGCCTTGGCGGTATCGGCAAGATCATGCTCGCACAGCGACTTGCCGACATTGACGCCCTTTGCGGCGATGAAGGTGTTGGCCATGCCGCCGCCGATGACCAGCGCGTCGACCTTCTTCACCAGGTTCTGCAAGAGATCGATCTTGGTCGAGACCTTGGCGCCGCCGACGATGGCAACGACCGGGCGCTTCGGCTGGCCGAGACCCTTTTCCAGCGCCTCGAGTTCGGCCTGCATGGTGCGGCCGGCATAGGCCGGAAGGTGGTGGGCGAGGCCCTCGGTCGAGGCGTGGGCGCGATGGGCAGCCGAGAAGGCGTCGTTGACGTAGATGTCGCCATTGGCGGCAAGCGCCTTGACGAATTCGGGCTCGTTCTTTTCCTCGCCCTTGTGGAAGCGGGTGTTTTCAAGCAGCAGCACGTCGCCGTCGTTCATTTCGGCAATCGCGTTTGCGGCCTTGTCGCCGATGCAGTCGGCGGCGAAGTGCACGCGCTGATCGAGAATGTCTTCGACTGCAGGTGCAATGGTCTTCAGCGACATCTCGGCGACAGGTTCACCCTTCGGGCGGCCGAAATGCGCCAGCAGAATGACCTTGGCGCCCTTTTCCGACAGTTCGCGGATCGTCGGCGCAACGCGCTCGATGCGGGTCGCGTCGGTGACCACGCCGTCCTTGACCGGCACGTTGAGGTCGACGCGCACGAGCACGCGCTTGCCGGCAATCTCGGTCAGGTCGTCGAGGGTCTTGAAAGTCATCAGATCGTCTCCGGTGATAGTCTTTGGAAAAGGGTGGGGTAGTCGATGACGAGGCCGTCCTCGTCCACGGGCAGGTCCGCCGCAAAGCTGCGGTCCTCGGCCTCGTAGCGGTAGAGCCTGAAGTCTTCGAGGCAGGTATAGTGCTGGCCGTCGACGACAGGCTCGAACGTGTCGAACGGCACATAGAGCATGTTCAGCTTCACGGTGCCGGCCTGGCGATCAAGCGTGAGCCTGCGGATCGGCAGCGTGTTGGTGAAGGGCGTGCCGGCAAGGTCGATATCGATGCAGCCGTCGAATTCGGGCAGTGCCGCGCCGGCGGCCGTCGCCCATCGGCCGGGATGGTCAGAGCGCAGGTGCAGGCTGCGGCCATCGGTCGTGTCGACCATCAGTTTTCGAACCTGCCAGCCGGCGTCGCAATCGATCCGGTAGCGCGCACCATAGGGTGCGCCGCCACGGTTACCGATCAGAACGCCGACGGCGCGGATGACCGCGCCGTCGGCCGTAGCCGTGAGTGTCAGATGTTCGAGCCCTTCCCCTTCCAGCGGACGCCAGCGGACCGTCGTTTGGGAAAGGGCGCGAAACATCCGAGTTAGATGAGCTTGCTGATCGCAACCGCGGTGTCGGACATGCGGTTGGAGAAGCCCCACTCGTTGTCGTACCAGGTCAGGATCGAGACGAACTTGCCTTCCATCACCTTGGTCTGATCCATGTGGAAGACCGAGGAATGCGGGTCGTGGTTGAAGTCGATCGAGACGTTCGGAGCGAGCGTGTAGCCGAGGATGCCCTTGAGCGGGCCGTCAGCGGCTGCCTTGATCGCAGCGTTGATCTCTTCCTTGGTGGTTTCGCGCTTGGCGACGAACTTGAGGTCGACGACCGAGACGTTCGGGGTCGGAACGCGCATGGCGAAACCGTCGAGCTTGCCCGCCAGTTCCGGCAGGACGAGGCCAACGGCCTTGGCGGCACCGGTCGAGGTCGGGATCATCGAGAGCGCAGCAGCGCGGGCGCGGTACAGATCCTTGTGCATCTGGTCGAGCGACGGCTGGTCGTTGGTGTAGGAGTGGATCGTCGTCATCATGCCGTGGTCGATGCCGATGACGTCGTTCAGAACCTTGGCGACCGGTGCAAGGCAGTTGGTCGTGCACGAGGCGTTGGAGATGACGAGGTGATCCTTCGTCAGCTTGTCGTGGTTGACGCCGTAGACGACGGTGAGGTCGGCGCCTTCGGCCGGAGCCGAAACGATGACGCGCTTGGCGCCGGCTTCGAGATGCAGGGCGGCCTTGTCACGGGCGGTGAAGATGCCGGTGCATTCCATCGCGACTTCGACGCCGAGTTCCTTGTGCGGCAGTTCGGCCGGGTTGCGGATCGCCGTCACCTTGATCGGCTTGCCGCCGTTGATGACGATCGCATCGCCCTCGACCTTCACGTCAGCCGGGAAACGGCCGTGGATCGAATCGAAGCGCAGGAGGTGCGCGTTGGTCTCGACCGGACCGAGGTCGTTGATGGCAACGACTTCGATATCCTTGCGGCCGGATTCAACGATGGCGCGCAGCACGTTGCGGCCGATGCGGCCAAAACCGTTAATGGCGACTTTCACTGTCATATCGGGTCTCTCCCTGTCTGAATGCATGGTCGGAAAAAAAGCGGGGCGCGCTTTCGAGCGCGCCCCGCGGCTTGATCAGGACAGCTTGGCTTCCGCAGCGGCGATAACCGCCTCGGGCGTGATGCCGAAGTGCTTGTAGAGTTCCTTGTAGGGACCGGAGGCACCGAAGGACGACATACCGATGAAGGTGCCATCCGAACCGATGAAGTGGTCCCAGCCCTGGCGGATGCCGGCTTCGACGGCGATCTTGACCGGCGAGTTGCCGATGATCGCCTGCTGGTAGTCTTCGCTCTGTTCGGCAAAGAGCTCGAAGCAGGGGACCGAGACGACGCGCGTCGAGATGCCCTTGGCGGTCAGTGCCTGGCAGGCCTTGACGGCGATTTCGATTTCCGAGCCGGTGGCGAAGATCGTCACCTTGGCGTCGCTTGCCGAGATCAGGTCGTAGGCGCCGCGGGCGCAGAGGTTTTCTTCCTCGTACTCGGTGCGCACGGCCATCAGGTTCTGGCGGGTGAGCGCGATGCCGGACGGGCGGTTGTGGCTTTCGAGCGCCAGCTGCCAGCACTCGGCCGTCTCCGTGGCGTCTGCCGGGCGGAACATCAGGAGGTTCGGGATGGCACGCAGCGCGGCCATATGCTCGACCGGCTGGTGGGTCGGGCCGTCTTCGCCAAGGCCGATGGAATCATGCGTCAGCACGTGGATGACGCGGATGCCCATCAGCGCTGCCAGACGGATCGACGGACGGCAGTAGTCCGAGAAGATCAGGAAGCCGCCGGAATAGGGGATGACGCCGCCATGCAGCGCCATGCCGTTCATGGCAGCAGCCATGCCGTGCTCGCGCACGCCCCAGTGGATGTAGCGGCCGGAGAAGTCGTCAGGCGTGATCGACTTGGTCTGGCTGGTCTTGGTGTTGTTCGAGCCGGTGAGGTCGGCCGAGCCGCCGATGGTTTCAGCCAGAACGCCGTTGATGACTTCGAGGGCGTCTTCGGAAGCCTTGCGGGTTGCCGGCGACGGCTTGGTTTCAGCCAGCTTCTTCTTGTAGTCGTCGATGGCCGAGGCCAGACGGCCTTCGAGTTCGCCGGAGAAGCGGCGAACGAACTGCGCCTTCTTCTCGGCGTCGGTCTTGTCGAGGCGCTCTTCCCAGTCCTTGCGGGCCTTGGTCGAACGCAGGCCAGCGAGGCGCCAGGCGTCGAGCACGTCGGACGGAACGACGAAGGCTTCGGCTTCCCAGCCGAGTGCCTTGCGGGTGGCGGCGATTTCTTCGGCGCCGAGCGGCGAGCCGTGGACCTTGTGGGTGCCGGCCTTGTTCGGCGCGCCGAAACCGATCGTCGTCTTGCAGGCGATCATCGTCGGCTTGTCGGACTTCTGCGCCTGCTCGATCGCGGCGGCGATCGCGTCCGGATCATGGCCGTCTACGGCGATGGTGTTCCAGTTGCTGGCGCGGAAGCGGGCATGCTGGTCGGTCGAATCGGCGATCGAGATCGGGCCGTCGATCGAGATGTTGTTGTCGTCCCAGAAGACGATCAGCTTGTTGAGCTTGAGGTGGCCGGCGAGCGAGATCGCTTCCTGGCTGATGCCTTCCATGAGGCAGCCGTCACCGGCGAGCACGTAGGTGTAGTGCTCCATCAGGTCCTTGCCGAACTCGTCGCCCAGCTTGCGCTCGGCAATCGCCATGCCGACGGCGTTGGCGATGCCCTGGCCGAGCGGACCGGTGGTCGTTTCAATGCCGGCGGCGTGGCCATATTCCGGGTGGCCGGCGGTGCGTGCACCGAGCTGGCGGAAATTCTTGATCTCTTCGATGGAGATGTCTTCGTAGCCCGTCAAATAGAGCAGCGAATAGAGCAGCATCGAGCCGTGGCCTGCCGACAGCACGAAGCGGTCGCGGTTCGGCCAGGCGGGGTTCTTGGGGTCGAAGCTGAGGAAGCGCGTGAAGAGGACTGTCGCTATGTCAGCTGCACCCATGGGCAGGCCCGGGTGACCTGAATTTGCCTTCTCGACGGCGTCCATGGAGAGGAAACGGATCGCATTCGCCATCCGGTCGTGTTTTTCGCGAGAGATCATGACTGTTCCGTTTTGAGTTCGGTGGTCAGGGGACGGTCTCTATCCTCCAAAGACCGTGCAAGAAGCGGCAGACACATAGCATCTGCGCCGCGCGAGTCAACAAATACAGGCCTTGCGCGGCCATTGGCAGCAGGGTTTTCAAGGGCTGATATCGCGGCGCAGCAGAGTTTTTGCGCTGCGGCCGGATGAGCCGGCTATGCAAACCATCCACAGCTTCCGTAATGCTTTGCTGCAGTTGGCATTGTTGAGATTTGCGTAATAGGTTTAAAAAGGAGTGAGCCGAAGCGGCGGACGGGATGCTGGCGATTCGGCCTCATGGGCGAGGTATCGAAAAACATGCCGGCAAAGACGGTCAAAGCGGCGATCGACGAACTGAAGAACGCGGTTCAGTCCCTGGAGAACGCGATCGACAGCCGTTTTGACAGGGAACGCGATCTCGGCGAGTTCGAGGGCGAGGTTCGCCGGGTCAATACGGACCGATCGCGGCTGGCGCAGGAACTCGACCAGTCACAGTTCCGGGCCAACCGGCTTGAAGAGGTCAACCGCGAGGTTTCCCGACGCCTCGTGACGGCGATGGAAACCATTCGAGCGGTGCTCGACCGCTGAGGTTTAAGCGACATGGCGCAGGTGACAGTATCGATCGACGGCAAGGCCTATCGCATGGCCTGCGAAGAGGGGCAGGAAGATCATCTGATCGAACTGGCCACGAACTTCGATCAGTATGTCGGTCACCTGAAAACCCAGTTCGGCGAAATCGGCGACCTCAGGCTGACCGTGATGGCCGGCATCATGGTCATGGACGAACTCAGCGAAGTGAACCGCCGGCTGAAGGCGCTCGAAGCGGAGGTGGACGCCCTCAAGCGCGGCCGTGACTCGACACTCACCGACCAGGCGCGTAGCGAGGAACTTTTGGCTTCGGCGCTCTCCGACGTCACCTCGCAGATCCACACCATCGCCGCCAAACTGAACGGCCGGGCACCTTCTTCGACAAACTGAGCTCTTTCGTCGGGCGGGCACTGGCGCGACGATGGGTTCGGCTCTATATGTTGGATGCGGTCTGCGCTTCCCGACAGGAAACACAATCCCCGGGGCCATACTCGATCTCAAGGGAGCTGTCCCTGGCCGGACCCGTGGGTCCGGACATATGGCGCCCACCTACGTTTGTAGGCACCCGGGATCGTAAAATATCCATCGGTTGTGTGGATCGCACCTCTTCCCATTCAGCTCTGTTGATGCGAGCCCGCGGTAAAGGCGCTGCGGATGGCGTCGGCCATTGCGTCGATGGTCTGTGAGCGGCGGCCGGGCCTCGTGCGCAGGACGACGTTGGAAAAGTCGATGACGCCGAAGCCGTCTTCCTCCGTCAGCTCGCGACAGCCTGCCGGAATTGCGCTGCGCGACAGTGGCGCGATGGCAAGGCCGGAGACCACGGCGGCGATCAGGCCGTTGCTGGTGCGGCTGGCATAGGCGACGCGGCTGTCGATCCCGCGGTCCTTCAGGCTCTTCCTGCCAAGCTCGTCGCACCACCCGCCAGAAAGATACGTGTAGGTGGCAATCGGCAGCGGGCGTCGATGATGGGCTTCATGCTGGTCCGACGTCACCCAGACGGTTGGATCGACCATCAGCACTTCGTTGCGTGTCGGGCCGCCCGGTTCGAACACCACGGCGATGTCGATTTCGCCGGCAGCCAGCGCATTGACATTCGACATCGACACGCCCTGCTGCACCGTCACCTCCACGCCGGGATGAACGGCAGCAAAGGCGCCCAGCGCCTTGGGGAGGGTCGAGTTGATGTATTCCTCGGAAATCCCGATCCGGACCGTTCCGTCGAGCGCGGGCAGGCGCATCGATGCGGCGGTGTCGTCGAGCAAGGCGACGATCCGTCGGGCATTGTCGACGAGGCGCAGGCCCTGCGCCGTCGGCACCACGCCGCGCGAGTGGCGCTCGAACAGCGGGTCGCCGAGCATGTCCTCGAGTTTCTTCAGCTGCATGCTGACGGCCGATTGCGTGCGCCCGATGCTGGTGGCGGCGCGCGTCAGGTTGCCGGCGTCGGCGACCGCGAGGAAGGTTCTGAGGAGATCGCTGTCGAGAGGCGTGGACATGGAAGTCACCATCAGAGTTTCTGATGGCAGTCATGCTTGCAATTCGTTTGTCAGATGTCAACGAGGCGAGGACAATCGACGCAACCAATCGACACCAGGGTTGTCCCGATGAGCGTTCTTGCTCTTGCCTTCTTCTCCGACCTCCAGTCCACACTGCGCGCCCGACTGCTGTCGCACGGCCGCTCGCTATTGGCAGCAGCGTCCATGCCGCTGCCAGCGATACCGAACGATAAGCCGCACCTGCTGCGAGATGCCGGATGCGCTCAATTGCCGTTCAAGGATCGCTGGGAGGAGAGGGTGAGCCGGGATGCGGTCTTTCGCTCGCACTGGCTGCTATGAAATGATGTCGAGCCGGGCGGCACGAAAGATCGCCTCTGCAAGGTTGCCGGCCTGAAGCTTGCGCATGGCATCCTGAAGCGCTCGGTCGATACGATCGAGCGGTATATCGGTCTCGCGCATCATGTCCTGACGGGTGCGGCCACGGGCGGCCAGCGTCAGGCAACGCAATTCCAACGGTTCGAGTTCGTTCATCTGGTCCTTCATGGACTTCGGCTTTTCCACTGCTGCCTGCAGGAGCGCGTTCATGCATCGAACGCGGGCATTAGTTCCTGCTAATTATTTGAAATCATGTCTGTATTTGCACGCGTCCCCTCGGATGCGAAAGCAGAACCGTTGGCCATGATGAACGGAACGCTAACTCTGTGCCGTTGCGGGAACATGGCGAGCGACTGTCGCAAACTGTTGCAAAACCGGCCGTGACGTGGTTCGAGCTAGGGGCTGCGACGCGCCATGCCACGGGCGCTGGGCCGGAAATCGATCGGAAAACAGTGTTCTGTTTCATTTTGGGAAAAGAATGTGGCGCCGGTCGAAAGTCGGCCTGCACTCTGTCGGAGGGGAATGATGTCGCCAAAGGATCTGAAAGCCGCCCTGCGCAAGGAGAGGCTGGCGCTGCGCGACGCGATGGCACCGGAGAGCCGCATCGAGGCGAGCCTGACCATGGCCGACCACGCTGGCGAAGTCATTGCGCTCGATCCGGGCCACATCGTTTCCGGTTTCTGGCCGATCCGCTCGGAGGTCGACATTCGTCCGCTGATGTCGCGACTTCGCGATCGCGGTGCGCGGCTCTGCCTGCCCGTCATCATGGACAAGCAGACGATCGTGTTTCGCGAATTGCTGAACGGCGCTCCCGTCATCCAGACCGGTTTCGGAACGACGGGACCTGGACCGGACGCGCCGGAACTCGACCCTGATATCATGCTGGTGCCGTTGTCTGCCTTCGATGCGACCGGCCATCGGATCGGTTACGGCGCCGGTTATTACGACCGCGCAATCGATAGACTGCGCGACAAAGGCCACCTGCCGAAGCTGATCGGGATTGCATTCGACTGCCAGGAAGTGGCATCAGTGCCGGCTGAACCGCACGACGTCGCGCTGGACGCCGTCCTGACGGAAAGCGGGTTTCGGTATTTCTAGAGCGTTTCGGGCAGTCCGGTGATTGCCGGCCATGCTCTATGTCTTTGTTTTACGCAGTTTCGAACGCAAGGCCGCGACGTGGTTTTGGTCGAATTGCTCTGGTGGGATTGAACGGGCATGAGGCTTTTGTTTCTGGGGGATATGGTCGGCAAGACGGGTCGCACGGCGGTCTGGGAGCGCCTTCCGGGATTGGTCAGTGATCTGAAGCTCGATTTCGTCATCGTCAACGGCGAGAACGCCGCCGGCGGCTTCGGGATCACCGAGGATATCTTCCTGGAGACGATCAATGCCGGCGCGGATGTCGTGACCACCGGCAACCATGTCTGGGACCAGAAAGAGGCCGTCGTCTTCTGCGAGCGGCACGACCAGTTCCTGCGGCCGGCCAACTATCCGGCCGGCACGCCCGGTCGCGGCTCGAACCTGTTCTTTGCCCGCAACGGCGCGCGCGTGCTCGTCGCCAATGTCATGGGTCGGGTCTTCATGCATCCCGAACTCGACGATCCCTTCAAGTCGGCAGAGGCGATCCTTGCTGCCTGCCCGCTCGGCGAACAGGCCGACGCCATCGTCTTCGATTTCCACGCGGAAGCGACCAGCGAGAAGCAATGCTTCGGTCATTTCGTCGACGGGCGCGCAAGTCTCGTGGTCGGCACGCACACCCATGTGCCGACCGCCGACCACCAGATCCTCAATGGCGGCACAGCCTATATGAGTGATGCCGGAATGTGCGGTGACTATGATTCCTCGCTCGGAATGGACAAGGAAGAACCGCTCAACCGCTTCATTTCGAAGATGCCGAAGGGCCGCTTCGAGGCGGCGTCCGGTCCGGCAACCATCTGCGGCCTCGGCGTCGAGATTTCCGACCGCACCGGTCTTGCCGAGAAGATCGCACCCTTGCGCCTCGGTCCTCGCCTGACGGAAACGATCCCGGATTTCTGGGCCTGAGACGCAACGAGATTGCCTGTTTCCAGTCAATAGTCCCTCGAGCCCGCGCCTGAGAAAGGCGCGGGATTGCACGCGTATCACCTTCGCGGAATTGATTTTTTTCAAGGTGACAACCCGGCGAAATGATGGCAGGTTAACGCCACGTCAGCGCCGTTTCGGTCGCGGCCGACGTCCGCAAGTCTTCCATATTGAAGTACCATCCGCAGCACAGGATTGCGGGTTTGAAATGTCGCCGCAGGTATTCGGACGACCAATGTCCCATGCCGGGCGTTCTCTATTTTACTGCGATTTGCCCGGATCCGCGTCGATTCGCGCCAGTTGTGCAGCAAGTTTCAAGCGTGACAGCGTCCATCCGCGCCCGATTTGAAGCGCGGCGCTGTCGGTGCATTCGGAGAGCATGCATGTTTTCAAGATGGCATTTGCCGATGATCTTCGGCGTTTCGATTTCCCTTTTCTCGGTGACAGACGCGGCGGCGCAGGATGCGCAGCTTCCCACCGTCACTGCCGCCAAGCCGGTCGTTCGCGATGTGATCGACAGCGACGAGTTCATCGGACGCTTCGAGGCGGTCGACGAGGTTTCCGTGCGTGCCCGGGTCGGCGGCTATCTCGACGAGGTCAACTTCACCGACGGCGCCCTGGTGAAGAAGGGCGACAAGCTCTTCGTCATCGATCAGCGGCCTTATCGCACGGCGCTGTCGCAGGCCGAGGCGACGCTCGAATCCGCGCGCTCGTCGCTTGCCTTTGCCGAGACCCAGTTCAAGCGCACGGAATCGCTCACCGGCACCGGCACGCTTTCCGTCTCCACACTGGACGATCACCGCCGTGAACTGCTTTCGGCACAGGCGAGCGTGCGCGGGGCGGAAGCCGCCGTCGAACGCGCCAGGCTCGATCTCGATTACACGACGATTACGGCGCCGCTCACCGGCCGCGTCGACCGCCGGCTGATTTCGACCGGCAACCTCGTTCAGGCCGATCAGACCGTGCTCACGACGATCGTGTCGCTCGATCCGATCGACTTCTATTTCGACGTCGACGAGCGACGGCTTCTCTCCTATGCGCGGGTTGCCCGCGAGCGCGGCAGCGCGCTCCAGGAGGGTGGCGGTTCGCTCGAGGTCATGGTCACGATCGCCGATGCCAACGAGGCGCCGTTCAAGGGAAAGCTCGATTTCGCGGAAAACCGGCTCGACCAGGCGAGCGGGACCATGCGGGTACGCGCCCGCTTCGACAATCCCAAGTTCGTGCTGCAGCCGGGTCTGTTCGGTCGCGCCGAACTGGAGGGCTCGAACACCTACAAGGCCGTGCTCATTCCCGATGAGGCGATCGGCGCGGACCAGAACGAGCGCATCGTCTACGCGGTGGGCGAAGATGGTACGGTCTCGACCAAGCCGGTGCGGCTCGGGCCGAAGCTGCATGGTTATCGCGTCATCCGCTCCGGCATGACCGGCGACGAAACCATCGTGGTCAACGGCCTGATGCGGGCGCGGCCCGGCACCAAGGTCAAGCCCGAGATCGTCGTGCTGCCTCCCGAAGCACAGGATGCGGGGGCGGCTCAATGAGATTTGCCCATTTTTTCGTAGACCGGCCGATCTTCGCATCGGTGCTTTCGATCGTCCTGTTGATCGTCGGAAGCATCGCCTATTTCCAGCTGCCAGTGGCGCAGTATCCGGAAATCGCGCCGCCGACGATCGTCGTGCGCACCGCCTATCCGGGCGCTGATGCGGAAACCATCGCCAACACGGTGGCGACGCCGCTCGAGCAGGAAATCAACGGCGTCGAGAACATGCTCTACATGTCCTCCTATTCGACCGCCGACGGCTCGATGGCGCTCACCATCACCTTCAAGCTCGGAACGGACCTCGACCAGGCCCAGGTTCTGGTGCAGAACCGTGTCTCTATCGCCGAACCGCGCCTGCCGGAGGACGTGCGGCGCATCGGCATCACCACGGCGAAAAGCTCGCCCGACCTGATGATGGTCGTGCATCTCTTGTCGCCGAACGAGCGCTACGACCAGCTCTACGTGTCGAACTACGCCCGCACCCGCATCCGCGACCTGCTGGTCCGGCTTGACGGCGTCGGCGACGTGATCCTGTTCGGCGAGCGTGAATATGCGCTGCGCGTCTGGCTCGATCCGGAAAAGCTCTCTGCCTATTCGATGACGGCCGGCGACGTGGTTCAGGCGCTGCGCGAGCAGAACGTGCAGGTCTCCGGCGGCTCGATCGGCGCGCCGCCGACGCCCGGCGACAGCGCGTTCCAGTATACGGTCACCACCGACGGGCGGTTCAGCGATGCCCGGCAGTTCCGCTACGTCATCGTCAAGGCGACGGAGAGCGGGCGTCTGGTTCAGCTGCAGGACGTGGCGCGCATCGAGCTCGGTGCCCGCGAATACGTCAACAACAGCTATCTCGACGGCAGCCCGGCGGTGGCGCTCGGCATCTTCTCGCGGCCCGGCACCAACGCGCTCGACGCGGCCGACGCGATCCAGAAGGTGATGACGGACGTCTCGAAGGATTTTCCGGACGGCCTCGAGTACCGGATCGTCTACAATCCGACCGAGTTCATTTCGGAATCGATCAACGAGGTCTACAAGACGATCGGCGAGGCGGCCATTCTGGTGGCGCTCGTGGTTCTCGTCTTCCTGCAATCCTGGCGCACGGCGATCATCCCGATCGTCGCGATCCCGGTGTCGCTGGTCGGCACCTTCGCGCTGCTCTATGCCTTCGGCTTCTCGCTCAACATGCTGACCCTGTTCGGGCTGGTGCTGGCGATCGGTATCGTCGTCGACGACGCGATCGTCGTGGTCGAGAACGTCGAGCGAAACCTGGCGCGCGGCATGAGCCCGCGCGAGGCCGCGCATGTGACGATGGACGAGGTGGGCACGGCGGTGCTGGCGATCTCGCTGGTGCTGATCGCGGTGTTCGTGCCGACGGCCTTCATTCCGGGCATCGCCGGGCAGTTCTATCTGCAGTTCGCCGTCACGATCTCGGTTGCGACCGCGATCTCGGCACTGAACTCGCTGACCCTGTCGCCGGCCCTTGCGGCCATTCTCCTGAAGCCGCATGACGAGCACCATGCCGAACACGGCAATCCGATCACGCGCTTCGGCCGCTCGCTTGCCAATGGGTTCAACACCGGCTTCGACCGGATGGCCGAGGGTTACGGCTGGATCGTGCGCAAGCTGGTCTCGACCCGGCTGGCGCTCGCGGCGGCACTGTTCGTCTTCGTCGGACTGCTCGGAGCCACCTGGTACATGGCACAGATCGTGCCGCGCGGCTTCGTGCCGACGATGGACCAGGGGTACGCCATCGTCGTCATCCAGTTGCCGGACGGAGCCTCGCTCGATCGCACGGACGCTGTCGTCAAGCGCGCCTCGACGATGATCCAGCAGGTGCCGGGCGTGAAAAGCGCCGTCGCCTTTGCCGGCTTCAACGGTGCCACCTTCACCAATGCGTCGAACTCTGGCGTGATCTTCGCATCGTTCAAAAGCTTCGACGAACGGCTGGAACAGGGCCAGAGCGCCAACCAGATCATCGGCCAGCTCTATGGCACGATGCAGAGCATCCAGGAGGCGTTCATCATCGCCGTGCCGCCACCGGCCGTTCCCGGCATCGGCAATTCCGGCGGCTTCAAGATGCAACTCGTCGACCGGCAGAGTGCCGACATGCGCCGTGTGCTCGGGCTTGCCTACCAGATGATGGGGGCTGCCAACCAGACCGAAGGGCTGACGGGCGTCTTCACCACGTTCTCGGCCTCAAGTCCGCAATACTTCCTGGCGATCGACCGCGACAAGGCGCGCACCTTGAACGTGCCGATCCCGAACATCTTCGAGGCGCTGTCGATCAACCTCGGCACGTCCTATGTCAACGACTTCAACGCCTTCGGCCGCGTCTACCAGGTGCGGGCGCAGGCAGACCAGCAATACCGTCTGGAGCGCGACGACATCCTGGCGCTGAAGGTTCGCTCGGCGACTGGCGCCCTGGTGCCGATGGGCACGCTGGTGGAGATCCGCGACAC
The DNA here is from genome assembly GCF_031989085.1 of Ensifer sp. Classification (NCBI taxonomy): domain Bacteria; kingdom Pseudomonadati; phylum Pseudomonadota; class Alphaproteobacteria; order Hyphomicrobiales; family Rhizobiaceae; genus Ensifer; species Ensifer sp. The sequence continues at coordinate 98,978 of NZ_DALZXU010000009.1, read as the reverse complement.
CGCGGGTCCCGCTCTCGTGCAGCGCTACAACATGTATGTCTCGGTGCCGCTGCAGGGCAACCCGGCGCCGGGTGTGTCGACCGGCACCGGCCTCGACAAGATGGAGGCGCTGGCCGGCCAGATCCTGCCGCAGGGCACATCCTTCGAATGGACGGAGCTCGCCTTCCAGGAGCGCCAGACCGGCAACACCGCCGTGCTGATCTTCGGCCTGTCGGTGGTCTTCGTCTTCCTGGCGCTGGCGGCGCAGTATGAAAGCTGGGTGCTGCCGCTCGCGATCATCCTGATCGTGCCGCTCGGGGTGCTCGCAGCCCTCATCGGCGTGTTCATCCGCGGGCTCGACAACAACGTCTTGACCCAGATCGGGCTGATCGTGCTGATCGGGCTTGCGGCGAAGAACGCGATCCTGATCGTCGAGTTCGCCCGCCAAGGCGAGGACGAGGGAAAAACGCCGATCGAGGCGGCGGTCGAGGCGGCTCAATTGCGTCTGCGGCCGATCCTGATGACGGCCTTCGCCTTCATTCTCGGCGTCGTGCCGCTGATGATCGCAACCGGGCCGGGTGCGGAAATGCGCCAGTCGCTCGGAACGGCGGTTTTCTCCGGCATGCTGGGCGTGACCTTCCTCGGCCTGTTCCTGACGCCGGTGTTCTACGTCGCGCTCCGCTCGTTCCGCCGGCGCAAGCCGGTGCCGACAGGTGAGCCGATGGCGACGCCCGCCGAGTGATGCTCAGGCATCGCCGCGCATGACCGAGCGCCCCGGCGGCAACGCCGGGGCGCTTCTGTGTGAACAGGTTGCGTGATCCTGTTCGCAAAGCCGGCACAATGACGCAAACGTGAGCGCTGCCCCACCATTGCCGCTGGACGCGACAGCGCTCTTGAACAATCCTCCTCTCGCCCGTGACGGCGGCGTTCCCGAACGGGAGAGGTGCTGCCGATGATCTCAAACGGCCGCATGACCTGTACCCAAGGCAAGGTGCTTGTGCACAGATCATGCGTGCGAGGTGTGAAAGGTGAAGGATGATGCTCCGCTACCTTGCCTACACTTTTGCCGCCATCTGGCTTCTTCACTTCGTCTGGCCATCGGTCGCGCATGCGCAGGCGGCACCCGCGCAGGTGAGCCAGTGCCAGGCGATCGCCGAGACGTTGCCCAGGGCAACCTTTGCCAGTTTCACACCGGTTGCCGCGACAGGGGGGCAAAACGCGGCTGGCGAGGTGACGATCAGCTATCTCGGCCATTCGACCTTCCTGATCGAGACGCCTGGCGGTGTCTCGATCGCGACCGACTACAACGGCTGGTTCCGACCGGAAGCACCGCCGACGGTGGCTACGATGAACAAGGCGCATTCCAGCCACTACACGCTGACGCCCGATCCGGCGATCGCCAAGGTGCTGCACGGCTGGGGCGAAGATGGCGAGCCGGCGCGCCACGACGTCGTCGTCGGCGACGCCTATATCCGCAACGTCACCACGGATATCCGTTCCGGCGGCACGACGATGGAGCATGACGGCAACTCCATCTTCATCTTCGAGGTGGCGGATCTCTGCATCGGCCATCTCGGCCATCTGCACCACGAGCTCGACGACAGCCATTACCGGCAGATCGGCAGGCTCGACGTCCTGATGGTGCCGGTCGACGGTGGCCTGACGATGGGCGCTGAAAGCATGAGCCGCGTCGTGACGCGGCTGCGTGCGGCGCTGATCCTGCCGATGCACCGGCGCGGACCGCCGATAAATGCCTTCCTCGACATGTTCGGCGACGATTTCGACAAGAGCTTCGCGACGGGGGCAAGCGTCAAAGTGTCGTTGCGTTCCTTGCCAAGCAAACCGTTGATTTATATTCTCCAGGGCGTCTGAACATCGGGATTGCCCCATGAAGTTGTCAGTGCTCGGCGTCGTTGCGTTTGCGTCTCTTTCGATCTTGGCCAGTGCGGGCACAACGCTTGCCGGCGGCGCGCCGCCGCCGCGTCTTCCCCCTCCCGATACGCTGCAGCCGCAACAAACGCCCCAGATCGCGCCGCAGGCGATGGCGACACCTGAGGCCGAGCAGGAGCAGTTCGTGATGCCATCGGGCAACATCGGCTGCGTCTATACGCCCGCGGGCGGCACGGCGACCTATCAGCCCCTCGATGGCGGTCCGGAACTTGCCTGCGATATCATCGCGCCGCGCTACGCCCGGGCGACGCTCGGGCGCTCGGGCGCTGCGACGATCGATCGCGCGGTCGGCGATCCCAGTTGCTGCTCTGCCGGGCCGGTGCTCGAATACGGGGCGACATGGTCGGGTGGGCCATACTCCTGCACGTCGGAGCGAACGGGTCTTTCCTGCCGTCGCGACGACGGTCATGCCTTCGTTCTCAGCCGCGCCAGCATTTCCGCCAACTGAAAAGAACCGGCCCCTGCTGGACGGAAAGCGGCAATAAAACTATAAGGCGCCCCATTCCATTCAAATTCATGCATGCAGAGGGTGCCATGGCTGGCCATTCACAGTTCAAGAACATCATGCACCGCAAGGGCCGTCAGGATGCGGTGCGCTCGAAAATGTTTTCCAAGCTCGCGCGCGAAATCACAGTCGCTGCCAAGACCGGCATGCCCGATCCGTCGATGAACGCGCGCCTGCGCCTGGCGATCCAGAATGCCAAGGCGCAGTCGATGCCGAAGGACAACATCGAGCGCGCGATCAAGAAGGCCTCTGGCGGCGATTCCGAGAACTACGAAGAAGTGCGCTACGAGGGCTACGGCCCGGGCGGCGTCGCCGTCATCGTCGAGGCGCTGACCGATAACCGCAACCGCACGGCCTCCAACGTCCGCTCGACCTTCACCAAGGCCGGCGGCGCGCTCGGCGAAACCGGCTCGGTGTCCTTCTCGTTCGACCGCGTCGGCGAGATCACCTACAAGCTTTCGGTCGGCTCCGCCGACAAGGTCATGGATGCGGCCATCGAAGCCGGTGCCGATGACGTGACCACCGATGAGGAGGGCCACACGATCATCTGCGGTTTCGAAGCGATCGGCGAAGTCTCCAAGGCGCTCGAAGACACGCTCGGCGAAGCCGAAACCGTCAAGGCGATCTGGAAGGCCCAGAACACTGTTCCGGTCGACGAGGAAAAGGCGCAGTCGCTGATGAAGCTCATCGACATTCTCGAAGACGACGACGACGTCCAGAACGTCTACTCGAATTTCGAAGTGTCCGACGAAGTCCTGGCGAAGCTTTCGGCCTGATCCGGATCTTTCCGTTTTGCAGGTATTGATCTACCCGTGTCCGTGAGGGCACGGGTTTTTCTTTGGGTATCTCCGATAGGGCGCCGCCGATGACATACGAGTTCGCGATCTTCGACTTCGACGGCACGCTTGCCGACACGGCGGAGTGGTTCATGGCGGCCAGCAACGTCGCCGCCGCGCGCTTTGGATTTCGCCAGCTGTCCGTCGAGGAGTTCAAGGGGCTGCGCGCCATGGGCAGTCGCGAGATCATCGCCCACCTGGGCGTGCCGATGTGGAAGCTGCCGCGGATCGCGACGTTCATGCGCCAGGAGATGGCTGGCCGGGCAGATGCGATCCGGCTTTTCCCCGGCGTGCCGGAGATGCTGGCCGAGCTGAAGTCGGCGGGCATCGGCATCGCGGTCGTCAGTTCGAATGGTGAGGCGGCCATTCGCAAGGCGTTGGGCGAGACCGCAGCCGCGATCGATGTGTTCGAATGCGGCGCCACGCTCTTCGGCAAGGCGCAGCATTTCAAGAAGGTGGTCAAGTTCGCCGGCATCGATCCGTCACGCATGCTTGCGATCGGCGACGAGGCGCGCGACATCGAGGCCGCCCGCACGGCGCGGATCGCCGCCGGTGCCGTCGGCTGGGGCTACGCCGACCCGACGTTCCTGAAAACGCTCGGGCCGGATCGCTTCTTCGATCGCATGGACGAGATCATGCCGGCCTTTCGCGCCGGCAAGGGCTAGCCGGCTACGCCGCCTTTGACAGCTGCTGCTGTGCCTCGGCAAAGAGCCGCAGCGACTTGAGCCGTGCGTCCATGTCGAAGATCGGCATGGAGATGATCAGTTCGTCGGCTTTCGTCTGCTCGAGGAACGTCCCGATCTTGCGGCGGATCGTTTCCGGTCCACCGACGATGGCATAGGACATCGCGTGGTCGACGAAGATCTTTTCATCCGAACTCCACAGGCCATCCATCGATGCGACGGGCGCGGGGAAACGGCCGCGGGCGTTGCGGCGCAGCGCGACGAAGGATTGCTGCATGGAGGTGAAGAGATAGTTCGCTTCTTCGTCGGTTTCAGCTGCCACACCCATGACGCCGACCATCACATGCGGCTTGGCCAGCGTCTCCGACGGCGTGAAGCGTTCACGATAGATTTCGAGCGCTGACAGCAGCATGTCCGGGGCGAAATGCGAGGCGAACGCGAAGGGCAGGCCGAGCATGCCGGCAAGGTGGGCGCTATAGTGGCTGGAGCCCAGCAACCAGATCGGCACGTTGGTATCGGCGCCTGGCACCGCGATGATCGCCTGATTGTCGGCTGCTGGCCCGAGCAGCGCCTGCAGCTCGACCACGTCGTTGGGAAAGTTGTTGGCGCTCGCCTCCATGTTGCGCCGGAGCGCCTGGGCGGTGCGCATGTCGGTGCCGGGCGCGCGCCCGAGGCCGAGATCGATACGGCCGGGATAGAGCGCGGCGAGCGTGCCGAACTGCTCGGCGATCACCAGCGGCGAATGGTTCGGCAGCATGATGCCGCCGGAGCCGACGCGGATCGTCTTCGTGCCGGCGGCCACATGGGAGATGACGATCGAGGTCGCGGCACTGGCGATGCCCTTCATGCCGTGATGCTCGGCGAGCCAGAAGCGCTTGTAGCCGTTTTCTTCGGCCGCCTGCGCCAGGAGCCTGGAGTTTTCCAGCGACTGGGCGACACTGCCGCCTTCGGTGATCGGGGAGAGATCGAGGACGGAGAACGACGCCATGAGCAAGGCCTTTGTTGAGCGAAATTGATTGACGACCTATGTAAGGTCAAAATTCCTCAATCCAAGGGCGGCGGGTACGTTTTCCGGCAGCGACGGCCGCGCCATGTGGATGTTTTTGTTTTGTTCACTTTTTGCTGGCAGCGTCCCGACACGCAGCATAGGGTGAAATTCATGCAGACCACGATTCGCATCATCGGCATCGATCCGGGCCTTCGCCGTACCGGCTGGGGCATCATCGAGACGCTCGGCAATTCGCTGCGGTTCGTAGCCTCAGGCACCGTGACCTCGGACGGAGACATGGATCTCGCTTCGCGGCTCTGCCAGCTGCATGACGGTCTTGCCGAAGTGGTGCATAGCTACCAGCCGCACGAGGCGGCCGTGGAGCAGACCTTCGTCAACAAGGACGCGACGGCGACGCTGAAACTCGGCCAGGCGCGCGGCATCGCCATGCTGGTGCCGGCACGCGCCGGATTGCGGGTTGCCGAATACGCGCCGAACGCCGTCAAGAAGGCCGTCATCGGCGTCGGTCACGGCGAAAAGCAGCAGATCCACATGATGCTGAAGGTGCTGATGCCGAAGGCCGAGTTCAAGGGCAACGACGCGGCCGACGCGCTGGCGATCGCCATCTGCCATGCGCACAACCGCCTGTCGGTGACGAGCCGGCTCGCGGCGCTGATGGGGTAGTTGCGCTTCCACCGTTAATTTCCGATGGTCGGTTTGACCGTCCCGCAATCCATCCACGAGAGACGACGCCACATGATCGGCAAATTGAAGGGTACCATCGACGAAATCGGCGAGGATCACGTCGTTCTCGACGTGCATGGCGTCGGCTATGTCGCCCATTGTTCGGCGCGGACACTGTCGAAGCTCGGCTCGGCGGGGGAGGCGGCGGTGCTGTTCATCGAGACCTATGTGCGCGAGGACCAGCTGAAGCTGTTCGGCTTCCTGACGGCGCTGGAGCGCGAGTGGTTCCGCCTGCTGCAGAGCGTGCAGGGGGTTGGCTCCAAAGTGGCGCTTGCGCTTCTGTCGACACTGACACCGGGCGAACTTGCAAACGCCATCGCGCTGCAGGACAAGACCTCCGTGTCGCGCGCGCCGGGCGTCGGCCCGAAGGTGGCCGTGCGCATCGTCACCGAACTGAAGAACAAGGCGCCGGCCTTTGCCGGCGAGATGTCGGGTACGATCGGCCTCAAGCAGGGACTGGGCGAGGGCGTTGCCTCGGCACCGGTTTCCGATGCCGTGTCGGCGCTGACCAATCTCGGCTACTCGCGCGACCAGGCGGCAAATGCGGTGGCCGCGGCGCTGAAGAACGCCGGCGAGGATGCCGACAGTGCCAAGCTGATCCGGCTCGGTCTCAAGGAATTGGCGCGATGACCGCTTGCCTTGTCGGGCCGGCCGATGCAAAACGGCCATATTCTTTGACACCATGTGCACGAATGCCCGATCGATTGGAACGGATGGATGACTGATGCCGCACGCCTGATAACGCCGGACAAGCGCGGCGAGGATCTCGATGCGACCATGCGTCCGCAGTCGCTGGACGAGTTTACCGGCCAGGCGGAGGCGCGCGCCAACCTGAAGATCTTCATCGAGGCGGCGAAGAACCGCGGCGAGGCGCTCGACCACGTGTTGTTCGTCGGTCCACCCGGCCTTGGCAAGACGACGCTGGCGCAGATCATGGCCAAGGAACTGGGTGTCAATTTCCGTTCGACTTCGGGACCTGTCATTGCCAAGGCGGGCGATCTGGCGGCATTGCTCACTAATCTCGAAGAGCGCGACGTGCTCTTCATCGACGAAATCCACCGGCTCAATCCGGCGGTCGAGGAAATCCTCTATCCGGCGATGGAAGATTTTCAGCTCGACCTCATCATCGGCGAGGGGCCGGCGGCGCGATCGGTGAAGATCGACCTGTCGAAGTTCACGCTGGTTGCGGCGACCACGCGCCTCGGGCTGCTGACGACGCCGCTGCGCGACCGTTTCGGCATTCCGGTGCGGCTCAATTTCTACACGGTCGAGGAACTGGAATCGATCGTGCGCCGTGGTTCCCGGCTGATGGGGCTCGGCATGACCGACGACGGCGCGCGCGAGATTGCGCGGCGCGCCCGCGGTACGCCGCGCATCGCCGGCCGGCTGCTGCGCCGCGTGCGCGATTTTGCCGAAGTGGCGCGGGCAGAAGCGGTGACGAAGACGATCGCCGACGAGGCGCTGACGCGGCTGCTCGTCGACAATATGGGGCTCGACCAACTCGACCGTCGTTATCTGTTCATGATCGCGCAGAATTTCGCCGGCGGGCCTGTCGGCATCGAGACCATTGCCGCCGGTCTTTCCGAGCCGCGCGATGCGATCGAGGACATCATCGAGCCCTATCTGATCCAGCAGGGTTTTATCCAGCGCACGCCGCGCGGCCGTGTGCTCACCGCCAATGCCTGGAAGCATATCGGCCTCAATCCGCCGAAAGAGGTCGAGGCGGCCCAGTTTCGTTTGACGCTCGAGGACGAATGAATGATCACCCGCCGCGGGCTTCTGACGTTTCTCGGCGGGGGCATCGCCAGCATGGCGGCGCTCGGGGGCTACGCCTTTGCCATCGAGCCGCTCGCGCGGCTGAGCGTGACGCGCTATGCGCTGACGCCTCCGGGGTGGACCCCCGGCTTAAAACTGCGCGTGGTGGCGCTGGCCGATATCCACGCCTGCGAACCCTGGATGTCGGCCAATCGCATCGCCTCGATCTGCCGGCAGGCCAATGCGCTGGGTGGCGATATCACCGTGCTTCTCGGCGACTATGCCGCCGGCATGAACCTGGTGACGCGCTACGTGCATTCCAGTGAATGGTCGAAGGCACTGGCAACGCTTGAGGCGCCGCTTGGCGTGCATGCGGTGATGGGCAATCACGACTGGTGGGAGGACAGGACCGCGCAGAAGAACAGCGGCGGACTGACCTTCGGCCACAAGGCGCTCGCCGATGTCGGCATCAACGTCTACAGCAACCGCGCCATCCGTCTGGAGAAGGATGGGCTCGGCTTCTGGCTCGCCGGCCTGGAAGACCAGCTCGCGCTGGTGCCGGGCAAGAAGTGGATGCGCAAGCATATGCAGGGCCTCGACGATCTCGACGGCACGCTGGCGCAGGTCGACGACGACGCGCCGGTGATCCTGTTGGCCCATGAGCCGGACATTTTTGCGAGAGTGCCCTCGCGCGTTGCCTTGACGCTCTCAGGGCATACCCATGGCGGGCAGGTGCGTTTTCTCGGCCATGCGCCCGTCGTACCGTCCCGTTTCGGCGATCGTTATGCCTATGGTCACATGGTCGAGGACGATCGTAGCCTGATCGTCTCCGGCGGCCTCGGTTGCTCGATCGCGCCGGTGCGCTTCGGCGTGCCGCCGGAGATCGTCGTCATCGATCTCGGCTGAAAGGTTCCGGCCGCATGGCTTAGGCGCGCGGCCGAATGACGTATTTCGGCGCGGCTGCCGGCTCGCTATCATCCTGCCACAAAGCTTGCCTTCGATGATGGCGGCGGCTTTCTCTTGCCTGCACCATCGCGTCGCAGGTTGTGGGCGGTTCCAAGCCCATCCATCGAAGGAAAAAGTGCATGCTGGCACGGCGCGGGTTTCTCAAGCTCCTGGGTGGATTGGTGATGGCCGGGTTCGGAACCAGCGCCTATGCCGTCGGTGTCGAGTCATTGCAGCGCCCGCTGGTCACGGCCTATGCCGTCAGACCGGCCAACTGGCCGCAGGGCCTGAAACTCAGGATCGTCGTGCTCGCCGATATCCATGCCTGCGAGCCCTGGATGCCCGTCAGCCGGATTGCCGGCATCTGCGACCAGGCGAGCGCCCTTGGCGGCGACATCATTCTCCTTCTCGGTGATTACATGAGCAGCCTGCGCCTGACCGGCTTTATCGAACCGACCCGCTGGGCGGAGGCCCTGGCGCGGCTGAAGGCGCCGCTCGGCGTTCACGCCATCATGGGCAATCATGATTGGATCAACGATCCGGTCGCCCGGGCGGCAGGACGCGGACCGACAATCGCGCACCGGGCGCTGGCCGGTGTCGGCATCCCGGTTTACGACAATCGCGCGCTGCGGCTCGAAAAGGATGGTCGCGCCTTCTGGCTCGCGGGCCTCGCGGATCAGTTGGAACCGCTCTACCCGGCGCCTGACGGATCCGGAATGATCCCCGGACTGGACGACTTGCCGGGTACGCTGGCCGGTATCGACGGCGACGACCCGATCATCCTGATGGCCCACGAACCGGATATCTTCGTCGACGTGCCGAAGCGTGTCGCGCTGACGCTCGCCGGCCATACCCATGGCGGCCAGGTCAGGATCTTCGGCTATTCGCCGCTGGTCCCTTCGCGCTACGGCAATCGCTTTGCCTATGGCCACATCGTCGAAGGAGATCGCCACATGATCGTTTCGGGCGGATTGGGGCTGTCGAACCTTCCGATCCGGATCGGCTCGCCGCCGGAAATCGTTGCCATCGACGTCGGTTAGGGGCCACGCTTACCGGTCGTTGTTGCCCATGCGGCTGGCTATATCGCCGTGCGTGGGACTGAATATCTGTTGATAATATATGTCTACTTTATTGTATTCTTATTTTAACCACATCCGCGCCGCCTTTTCAGCCGATTTCGACAGTAACAGGGTGCCGGGCGATCAAGGGCATTTGCAGTATCACGTGCCGTCTGGGACAGACAGAAGCAATTATAGTTCAGCGTTGATTTCATTCCGTCTGAGGGAGCTTTGAAAGCGCCAATCGGGGTGGCGCCATTCCCATGTGATCCTGCGATATCGAAAAGGTACCTTTCATGGGTCTCATGTTTCTGATCAACACGCTGAGCCTCGATCCCGTCGCCGCGCTCAGGACGGGTCTACGCATTCTCCACTTCATCGGCCTGGCGCTCGGCCTCGGCGCTGCCACCGTTCTCGACCTGATGATCGTCAGGTTCTTCATCAAGGGGAAAGTGACCGGGGAACACTGGGCGGTGTTCCACTTCGGGTCGAAAATCGTCAATTGTGGCCTGATCCTGCTCTGGGTTACCGGCTTCGGCTTCCTCGCCTATTACGGCTTCTTCGAACCGATCAAACTCGGCAATGAAAAGGTCTGGGCGAAGATGACCATTGTCGCCATCCTCACGATCAATGGTGCCTTCATCCATGCGGTCATTCTGCCGAAAGTGAAAGCACAGATCGGCCGCTCGCTGATGGAGGGTATGTCCACCCGGCAGCGCAGCACCTTCCTTATCGCCGGCGCGATTTCGGCGACCTCCTGGTACGTGCCCTTGATGCTCGGCGCATTGCCGCAGCTCAATTTCGTCGTGCCAATGACGGTAATCCTGATGGCCTATGGGCTGCTGTTGGCCACCGCGATCGTGATTTCGCATGGCCTGCTTTTCGTCCTGCCGGGTGACAAGGCGCCTGCCACACAGCCAAAACCGCGGATCGAGCCGATGATGGGGTTGCCCTCGGTGGCTTGAGTTGGGGGATCACGGGTCGGTTTGACCCGTGGCCAGAAGGAGGGGCCCGGCGCCAGGCATGACGCCGGGCCTTTCTGTTGGTCTCTGCCGATCGCCGTGCGTCGCCAGGCTCAGGCGAGCAGTGTCCCGATCGTCTCGCGCAACCGCCCGAACCCGCCCGGCTGCCAGCCAAGGGCCTTGATCTTTCCAGTATTCATGGCGTTGAAGGCCGTGACGGCGGCGCGGCCCGGAAGCGCATGGCCGCAGCCAGTGAGGTCGCGAACGATTGCCAGGATGGCATTGTAGTCGATGAGGATATCGGAGACGTTGAAGACGCCCGCACTCAGGCCGCCGACGGGCACCTCGAGCGTGAGGCGAACGGCAGAGGCCACGTCGTCGCCATGGACTTCGGTGCCGGCACGCGGCTCGACCGCGCGGCCTGAAAGGTAATCATCGAAAAGCGACTGCCATTTGTGCGCGCCTTCATGTCCGCAAGGGCCATAGACACCGGTGACGCGCAGGCTCGTCGTCGCGAACGCGTCGGTGGCCAAGCCGGATAGCATCTGTTCCGCTTCAAGCTTGAGGGCGCCGTAAAGGCTTTGCGGATGGCAAGGCGTCTCTTCAAGAAGCGCCGCACCCCGCGGCTGTTCGCCATAGACGGCGCGGCTCGACAGGAAGACGCACCGCCGCACGCCCTCATGTCGCGCCGTCTTGAACAGGCGGAGGGAGCCATCGAGATTGGCGCGGCGAAACCCTTCCGGGTCGCCGCCTTCGCCGCCACGGTAACGGCCGGCGACATGCTGGAAAGCGGCATGGACGAAATGGTCGACGCCGCGAAAGGCTGCGCTCTGGTCGACATCCGGGTCGAGCGTGAGCGGGATGAAAGCGACAGGCCTCGAAAACAAGGCGGGCGCGGGCGGGGTGCGAGCGCCGACGAGCACGTCATATCCGCGTGCCAGGAGATGTTCGACGATGAAGCGCCCGACGAAGCCGGTGCCGCCCGAGACGAGAACGCGCGTCATGACCGCACCGGATTGGCAAGCGTTGCCAGGTCGGGGATCGCGTTTCCAGAGAAATAGGCAAACCACAGATCGATCAACGGGCGAAGCCGTTCGGCGCGGGGATGATCTTGCTCCCAGGGCTTTTCATACTGGTAGTGCAGGATGCGGATCGACGACCAGTCCCACAGCTCGGGCAGGTTGAACCAGACATATTGCAGCATGTTCATGGTGACCGGCAGGCCGTGCCAATCGGGAAAGAACGTCTGCAGGAAGGTCTGGTCGGTGCGCGGCCAGAAGGCGCCGGGCGCATCGAGCTTGTCGAGCATGGCTGCGAACGTCGCCGTCGACGGTTCGGCGACGAAGACGCCCGAATTCAGCCGGTGAAAATCGGCAAGGCTTTCATAGACGTTCGGCGCCGCGGCAAACTCCGGATATTGAAAAAGCCGGTCGATGTTCTTCAGAACGATGGCGTCCGCGTCGATGAACACGCAGCGGCGATAGGCCGTCAGCTGCCAGAGCCGCAGCTTGCAGAAATTGTCGAGCGGCGAGTGGAATGCCGGCTTGCGACCCTTGGTAAAGGGCACCTTGTCGTGGACGTTGCGGCGGGCATGGCGCTCGTTGAAACCGTCGGAGAGCGGCAGCAAATCCGTTTCGACGAGGCGGCAGCCGAATTCGCGCAGCGGCTCGAGCGCGTCGGCCGCCACACCGCCGGTATGGAGCACGACGATATCCGCTGGCGTGTTGGTCAGGCGGATCGAGCGGGCGAGGGCGCGCGCGCCCAGCGCATAGTCGGCATTGGTGACGAGTGTCACGAATGCATGGTCGGAGCGGGCGGGGGAAGAGGGGCGCAGTCCCTCGCCAAGATCGGTGGCCGGTGTCATGAAACGGATTTCAGCCGCTTGCCTTCGGGGTCGTGGTCGATGCGCGCGGCGATGTCCCGCGTCCAGGCGGAGACGGCGGGAACGCGCGAGCGATCGACGCGATAGGCAAATTTTCGCGCGACATCGACGATCTCTGTGAGGAGCCCATCCCTGAGGCGGACCGGGTCAAGGCCGAGCGCCAGGAACTTTTCATTCTTCACGACCAGATCGTTCTCCGCCGCTTCCTTGCGCGGGTTCGGGAGCCAGGCGATCTGCGAACCGGAGATTGCGGCGATCATTTCGGCGAGATCACGCACCCGGTGGGTCTCGGTCATCTGGTTGAAGATCTCGACGCGGCTGCCGCGGGCCGGCGGCGTCTTCAGCGCCAGTTCGATGCAGCGCACCGAATCCTGGATATGGATGAAGGCGCGCGTCTGGCCGCCGGTGCCGTGCACGGTCAGCGGATAGCCGATCGCCGCCTGGATGAGAAAACGGTTGAGCACGGTGCCGTAGTCGCCATCATAGTCGAAGCGGTTGATCAACTGCGGGTGCCTGCGGGTCTGTTCGGTATGGGTGCCCCAGACGATGCCCTGGTGCAGGTCCGTGATCCTGAGGCTGTCGTTCTTGGCATAGAACTGGAAGAGCAATTGATCCAGGCACTTGGTCATGTGGTAGATCGAGCCGGGGTTGGATGGGTAGAGGATCTCCTGGCTCACGGTTTCGCCCGCCATCGTCTCGATGCCGACGGGCAGGTAGCCCTCGGGGATCGCAGCGCCGACGGTCGAATAGCCGTAGACGCCCATGGTGCCGAGATGGACCAGATGCGCGTCGAGACCGATCTCGACCAGCGCGTTCAGCAGATTGTGGGTGGCATTGACGTTGTTGTTGACCGTGTAGTTCTTGTGCCGGTCGCTCTTCATCGAATAGGGCGCGGCGCGCTGTTCGGCGAAATGCACGATCGCATCGGGACGATGCTCTGCCAGCCAGTTCTTCAAAAGGTCGTAGTCGCGGGCAAGATCGATCAGGTTGAAGTGGATGCGGCGGCCGGTCTCGGAATGCCAGATGCGGGTCCGTTCCTGGATCGAATCCATCGGCGTCAGCGATTGCACGCCGAGCTCGGTGTCGATCCAGCGACGGGAGAGATTGTCGAGAATGTGAATGTCGTGGCCGGCGTCGGAGAGGTGAAGGGCTGTTGGCCAGCCGACGAAGCCATCGCCGCCGAGGATCGCAATCTTCATGCACGGATCTCCTGATCAGGAAGGAAAGCTGTGTCACCTGTAGGATAGGATTGTGACAGGGCTGCAATGCTTGCAAATGCGTTTTTGTTCCTGCACAGGATCTGGGAATTCTAGTCGGAGAGAAGCATGTCCCTGATCTCGCTCGCAGGCGAATTGACCGACGACGGCCATCGATTGGTCCAGCGCGTCTACTATGAAGACACCGATTTTTCGGGCGTCGTCTACCACGCCCGCTACCTGCATTTCATGGAGCGCGCCCGCACCGACTTCCTGCGGCTGCTCGGCGTCGAACAGGCGACGCTGGCGATCGAGGGCGACAGCGAAGGCCTCGTCTTCGTCGTGCATCGCATGGAGATCGACTTCAAGGCGCCGGCGCGCATGGACGATGTGCTGACGATCGGCACGGTGACGGAGAAGGCGGGCGGCGCCAAGATGGTGCTGCTGCAGGAAATCCGTCGTGACGGCCAGTTGCTGATCGCCGCCAAGGTGATCATCGCCGTCATCAACGGTCAGGGCCGTCCGCGACGCCTGCCGGAAGCTCTGGCGACGAAGTTCACGCGGGCAAGGCAAAGCGCCGGCTAGGCCCACCGATTGTCCTGATCCGAGCAAGGCGGCGCGCGCCTTTGTCGAGGGGGCCGCGACGAGAGCTGGTTGCCTCACCGACTAGTCGGGCAGCGCGGCGAGAATGGCCTTGGTCAGCGACTGCCTGGTCTTGCCAAGCTCCGACCAGGGCTCGACATCGCCTTCGAGCCTCTCGAGAATGTCGGGGATGTGAAACGAGTTGGCGCCATCGAGATCGGAAAGCTCGCTCCAGCTCACGGGTGTCGCCACCGGCCCACCGGCGCGTGCCCGGGTGGAATAGGGGGCGATCGCGGTCGCGCCGCGTTCGTTGCGCAGCCAGTCGATGAAGATGCGGCCCTTGCGCTTCTCCTTCGACATCGTGGCAATGAAATTGTCCGGGTCACGATCGGCAAAACCCTGGGCAAAGGCCTTGGCAAAGCGCTTTACGTCTTCAAAGGGTGCGCGCGGCGTCAGCGGGACGATCACGTGCACGCCCTTACCGCCGGTCACCATCGGTCCCGATTGCAGGCCGAGATCGTCGAGGGCGTCGCGAAGGCTGACCGCGGCGTCCTTGACCGTCGAAAAGTCGACGCTCGGATCAGGGTCGAGGTCGAACACCAGGCGGTCCGGGAGCTCCAGCCTGTCGACCGGCGAGCCCCAGATATGAAACTCCAGCGTTCCCATCTGAACCGCGGCCACGAGCCCCTTGGCATTGCGGACATACATGTAATTTTCGGTATCTCCTGATGATTCCTTCACCGGCGTCTCGAGGATCTCGCCGGGAAAACCTTCGCTGGCATGCTTCTGGTAGAAGCATTGGCCACGGCTGCCCTGCGGGCACCGCATCAGCGACAGCAGATGATCGCCGGCAAAGGGCATCATCTTCTGCGCGACGACGGCGTAGTAACGGGCGAGGTCGAGCTTCGTGATCGCCACCCCCTCAAACAGCGTTCGCTCGGGATGGGTGATGCGGACACCGAGAACGGTCTCGTCGGCGCTGGCGGTCGCGGCGCGCGACGGTTTGCCCGAAGCGGGCCGGTCCTTGTCAGCGCCGCGTTTGGCGCTGTCCGACGGCCGCTTGGCCGGTTCTTCGGGCTTTCTCGTTGTCTTCGGTTTCTCCAGTGTCACGGTCTTTGCCTCCTTGTCTCGGCGCAACCCCTCGAAAGCGCCATGGCGAATGTGTCCGTCGTCGGTGAACTCGGCGAAATCGACTTCCGCCACCAGATCCGGCGTCAACCAGATCGCGCTTCGGGCGATCTCGTCCGGCACGGCGGCAAAGGGCGACGTCTTGCGCAGG
Source organism: Ensifer sp. (assembly GCF_031989085.1). Lineage (NCBI taxonomy): Bacteria > Pseudomonadati > Pseudomonadota > Alphaproteobacteria > Hyphomicrobiales > Rhizobiaceae > Ensifer > Ensifer sp. The sequence goes on along the minus strand of NZ_DALZXU010000009.1, from coordinate 83,634 downwards.
CGTTTGGAAAAGGCGTTCGCAAGCTCATCCATCCGCGCCCCGTCGAAACCGGTGCCGACCCGACCCTGGTAGACCAGCGTGCCGTTTTCGAACGTACCGACAAGCAACGAGGCGAAGGCGCGCCCCCTCTTCGTGGAGGGGGAATAGCCGCCGATCACGAACTCCTGGCGTTTCGTGCACTTGATCTTCAGCCAGCTGCGCGTGCGCCGGTTCAGGTAGGGAGCGTCCGCTTGCTTGGCGATGATGCCTTCCTGGCCGGACTTGCACATGGCGGCAAAGACCTTGGCGCCGTTGCCGCGCACATGCTCGCTGTACTGTACCGTTCCGGTCGGCCCCATCGCGTCGAGCAGCGTTTTCAACGCGGTCTTTCGCTCGACGAGCGGCCTCTTGCGCAGGTCGCGACCGTTCAGCTCCAGGAGATCGAAGGCGTAGAAGCGCGTGTCGCCGCCGTGCTTCAGGGCTTTCTGCAATGCCGAGAACGACGAGCCGTCGCCGTCGACCGCCACCGCCTCGCCGTCGAGCAGAGCCGAACTGCAGTCGAGCTCTGCCAGCGTGGTGGCAATCGTATGAAACTTGTCGCTCCAGTCGAGCCCCGTGCGGGTGTAACATCTGGCCTCGCCGCCGCCGACCGCCACGAGCAGCCGGTAACCGTCAAACTTGACCTCGTTCAGCCAGTCGTCGCCTTCGGGCGCTTGCGAGACGAGGGTGGCAAGTTGCGGCTTTTGAAAGCGCGGCGGTTTTCCCGGTCGCCGGGGCGGTTTCGGACCCGGTTCCTGCGCGGCGATCGCGCCGGCCTTGACGTTGGCGGCCGCGCTTTTTTCCGATTGCCAGACGTGCTTCTTGGCTTCGCCCTTTCCGGCCGCGATCTCGGGCATGGTGCGGCCGGTGAAGACGCTGGTGTTGTGATCCTCGATCAGGCTCTCGCCGTCGTCAGAGGCGACGGCGTCGGTCTCCTTGATCAACAACCAGTTCTCGCGCTTCTCGCCCGGGCGGGGACGCATGCGCACCAGGGTCCAACCGCCTTGCATGCGCTCGCCATGCAGATGGAACTTGAGCTTGCCGTCTTGCAGGCCTTCTTCCGGATCGTTGTCGGGCTCCCACCATCCGGTGTCCCACAACATCACGGTGCCGCCGCCATACTGCTTTTCCGGGATCGTTCCCTCGAAGTCGCCATAGGCCATCGGGTGGTCCTCGGTGCGCACGGCGAGCCGCTTGTCCTCGGGGTTGAGGCTCGGCCCGCGGGTCACCGCCCAGCTCTTCAGGACCCCGCCCCATTCCAGCCGGAAATCGTAGTGCAGGCGCGTGGCATCATGCTTCTGCACGAGGAAGCGCTTGCGACCCTTGCCGGCCGGCGCCGCCTTGCCCTTCGGCTCACCTGTCTTGGAAAAATCGCGGCGGCGGTTGTATTCGGAGAGCGGGTTCTGGCGGGCGGCCATCGCTCATCTCACGCCGACTTGCGCCGACGCGCCGTCGACGCCGGTTTTGCCGCAGGCTTCTTGCCGCCTGTGCCTTCGAGGCTCTTCTTCAGCGCCGCCATCAGGTCGACGACATTGTCGCCGCCGCGCGACGGGCGCTCGTCCTCGTCGACCGAAACGGTTGCGGACTTGCCCTTCATCTTGCGCTTGACCAGATCCTTGAGCGCGGCGGTGTAGTTGTCCTTGAAGGCTGCCGCATCGAAGGGTGCCGTCTTGCGGTCGATGAGCGCAGTTGCGACATCCAAAAGCTCCTTGTCCGCCTTCTTGCCCGACAGGCCAGAAAACATCGGATCGGCCTTGCGCAGTTCGTCGGCGTAGCGCAGCGTTTCGAGAAGCAGGCCGTCGCCGCAGGGCTTGACGGCCACAAGATATTCCCGTCCGCGCAGCGTCAGCTGCCCGAGCCCGACCTTGGATGCAGCCCTCAACGCGTCGCGCACAACGCGATAGGCATCTTCGGCGAGATCGTCAGTCGGCACGAGATAATAGGGTTTGTCGAAGTAGATCGGCGAAATGTCGCAGGCGCCGACGAACTGGACCAGCTCCAGCGTCTTCTTCGTCTCCAGCTTGATCGAATCCACCTCCTTGGGTTCGAGCAGAACGTATTTGCCGCTTTCGTATTCATAGCCCTTCACGATGTCGTCGGTGTCGACAGGCCCTATGCCGTCGACCACCTTTTCGTAGTGCACCGGCTTGCCCGAGGGCTCGTGGATCTGCCGGAACGAAACATTGGCGCCGGATCGGGTGGCGCTGAACAGCTCGACGGGGATCGAGACGAGGGACAGGCGAAGCTGGCCTTTCCAGAGGGCGCGGGACGGCATCAGGGATCTCCTGCGTTCAAGGCCGCACGGGCCGCATCCTCCGCAAGCACGCGTTCGATGCCCGCGATGTCGTCGCTGGTGATCGCGGGTATCGGATCGGAGACGATCGCCTGCAGCACCTCGCGCGACAGCACGCCGTTCTCCAACGCCTCCTCAAGGGCCACGCGGGTTTCGCGCTCGGCCTTCAGTTGCGCGTAGAGCGCCAGGATCAGCCGGTCGCGCTGATCGAAGTGCTGTGGCGTGGCGCGCCGAACGCCGCGTGTTGCCGGTTGTGTGCTCATCGCTAGAAAACGCCCACATCCGGGGGAAGTTCCCAGGCGCGCCTATGGCACCCTGGTGCGGCCGGAAAGACACAGTCCCGGTAACACTCCCTTAACCATAATGGTGTCTTAATCAGCCCATCAGGATTTGTGCAGCGCACGTCATCCTTTGACCAAAATTGACGGCAAGAAGGCAACCAGAAGCTAATAAAGGTCGCGATGGTGCGACCAGCGGCGGCGCCGGGGCACTCTTGCAACAGGACGTTTGGGCTACCCGGTCACGAGCATGAGCCGCTCTTGCCGGGTGTTTGGATTCGGGGACTGAAAACGATGGAACAGGTTGGATTGGCCGCAGCCACGCACGATGTGAGCCTCTGGTCGCTCTTCATGCAGGCAGGCCTTGTCGTGAAGCTGGTCATGCTCGGGCTGATCGCAGCTTCGGTGTGGACATGGGCGATCGTCGTCGACAAGACGCTGAACTACGGCCGCGTCCGTCGCCAGCTCGACGGGTTCGAGCAGGTGTTCTGGTCGGGCCAGTCGCTCGAAGAGCTGTACCGCACGCTCTCCGATCGCCAGACGGCGGGCATGGGCGCGATCTTCGTGTCGGCGATGCGCGAATGGAAGAAGAGCTTCGAGCGCGGCGCGCGTTCGCCGATCGGTCTGCAGATGCGCATCGACCGCGCCATGGACGTGACGCTCGCCCGTGAATCGGAATCGCTCGAAGCGCGCCTCGGTTCGCTCGCGACCATCGGTTCGGCAGCCCCCTTCATCGGTCTCTTCGGTACCGTCGTCGGCATCATGACCTCGTTCCAGGCGATCGCCGGTTCGAAGTCGACCAACCTTGCGGTCGTGGCGCCGGGTATCGCCGAAGCGCTTCTGGCCACGGCCATCGGCCTGCTCGCCGCTATTCCCGCGGTTATCGCCTACAACAAGTTTTCCGCCGACGCCGGCAAGCTGTCTGCGCGCATGGAAGCCTTCGCCGACGAGTTTTCCGCGATCCTGTCGCGGCAGATCGACGAGAAGCTGCAGAACCCGCGCCAGGCCGCGCAGTAATCGCCAGAGAGCACGGAGACCACGCTGATGGGTATGTCGGTTGGCGGAGCCAAAGGTTCGGGTGGCGGTCGTCGTCGCCGCGGCGGCAAGAAAGCGATCATGAGCGAAATCAACGTCACGCCCTTCGTGGACGTGATGCTGGTGCTGCTGATCATCTTCATGGTCGCCGCACCGATGATGACGGTCGGCGTGCCGATCGATTTGCCGGAAACGCAGGCCAAGGCCCTCAATTCCGATACGCAGCCGATCACGGTTTCGGTCAACCCGGCCGGTGAGATCTATCTGCAGGAAACGCCGATCGCGATCGACGAGGTCGTGCCGAAGCTCGAGGCCATCGCCACCACCGGCTACAACGAACGCATCTATGTTCGCGGCGACACCAATGCCGACTACGGCACGGTGATGAAGGTCATGGCGCGCATCTCGGCAGCCGGGTTCAAGAACCTCGGCCTCGTGACGCTGCAAGAACAGGAAAAGTGATCGTTGGCCATGAAGGGCAGTCTCGCCACATCTGGTCTGCTGCACGCTCTGGTTCTCACCTGGGCGATGGTTTCGCTCGGCAGCCCGGCTGAATTCCAGGTCGCCGACGTCGAGGCTCTGCCGGTCGACATCGTCCCCTATTCGGAAATGACGCAGGTCCAGCAGGGCGACAAGAAGGCTCCGAAGAAGGAGACCTCGTCGCCGGTTCCCACCAAGCGTCCGGAAACGAACCAGCCGGCCGAGAACATCGGCGACAACGACACGGACCTGAAGACGGCGCCGACGCCGAACGTCAAGCCGTCGAAGAGCGAGGCCACGGCCTCGCCGGAAAAGAACGACAAGCCCGAGCCTGCGCCCGATCCGGTCGAGCAGGAAATCAAGAAGGTCGAAGAGACCAAGCCCGCTTCCGAACCGGCAACCGAAGTCGCCGCACTGCCGGAAGCCAAGCAGGAAGTGAAGCCCGAGACCAAGCCGGAACCGACGCCCGCCGAAGAAAAGCCGGCCGAAAATCCGGAAGCCGAAGCGCTGCCGGAAAAGGTGCCGACCCCTGCGGTAAAGCCGAAGGTGGAAAAGCCGGCCACGTCGGCAAAGACGCCCGAGCGCAAGAACGAGCAGACGCCGAAGGAACAGAAGAAGAAGACCTCCACGGAGGAAAGCAAGTTCAACGCCGATGAGATCGCGGCCCTGCTGAACCGGCAGGAACCGTCTGCTGGTGGCACCAAGCGCTCGACGCAGGAGGCCGCTCTCGGCGGCAAGAAGACCATCGGCGTGGGCCTGAGCGCCAACGAGATCGATGGCGTAAAGGGCCAGATCCAGGGCAACTGGTCGCTGATCGCCGGCCTGACCGGCGTCGAGGAAGTCCGTGTGACGGTCCGCGTGCAGCTCGACCCGTCTGGCAACATCGTCGGCACGCCGGAAGTGACCGCGACCGGCGGCCCCGAAGGCACGCGCCGCGCCGTTGAAAGCAGCACGCTTCGCGCGATCCGTCGCTCGGCGCCGCTACAGAACCTGCCGCCAGAGAAATATGACGGCGAAAAAGGATGGAATACCCTCGTGCTGAACTTCGACCCCTCGGAATTCGCACTCTAGAGCTGCCGGGATTGGAACTTATGCCGGATAGCAACCCAACCCTGCGAACCCTTCGTACTAAGCTGAAAGGCTTGTCTCTATGATCAAGAGCTCTTTTCTCCGCGCCCTTATGGTGGCTGCGGGCCTGTTGGCCGCCTTCGTGGCGGCAACGCCCGCGAATGCGGTCGTCGAAATCAACATCAACAAGGGCAATGTCGAGCCGTTGCCGATCGCGATCACCGACTTCCTGCAGGGTGAACTCGGCCAGAAGATTTCCGACGTGGTCGCAGCCGACCTCAAGCGCTCGGGCCTGTTCAAGCCGATCGACAAGGGCGCCTTCATCGAGAAGATCAGCAACCCCGACGCCGCGCCGCGGTTCGAGGACTGGAAGGTCATCAATGCCCAGGCGCTGGTGACCGGCCGCGTGACGCAGGAGGCCGATGGCCGCCTGAAGGCGGAGTTCCGTCTCTGGGACACGTTTGCAGGTTCGCAGATGACCGGCCAGCAGTTCTTCACTCAGCCTGAAAACTGGCGGCGCGTCGCCCATATCATTGCCGACGCGATCTATGAGCGCGTTACCGGCGAGAAGGGCTATTTCGATACACGTGTCGTCTACGTCGCCGAAAGCGGCCCGAAGACTGCCCGCAAGCGCCAGCTTGCGATGATGGACCAGGATGGCGCGAATGCGCGCGCCCTGACCAACTCGAACGATCTCGTCCTGACGCCGCGCTTCTCGCCGAACCGCCAGGAAGTCACCTACATGTCGTTCGAAAACAACCAGCCGCGCGTTTACCTGCTGCAGCTGGAAACCGGACAGCGCGAAGTGGTCGGCAATTTCCCGGGCATGACGTTCTCGCCGCGCTTCTCGCCGGATGGCCAGCGCGTCATCATGAGCCTGCAGCAGGAGGGCAACGCCAACATCTACACGATGGACCTGCGTTCGCGCACGACGACACGCCTCACCAGCACGGCGGCGATCGACACCGCACCGTCCTATTCGCCCGACGGTAGCCAGATCGCGTTTGAAAGCGACCGTGGCGGCCGCCAGCAGATCTACGTCATGGGTGCCGACGGCTCCGGCCAGCGCCGCATCTCCTTCGGCGATGGTTCCTACTCGACGCCGGTCTGGTCGCCGCGCGGCGACCTCATCGCCTTCACCAAGCAGTCGGGCGGCAAGTTCTCGATCGGCGTGATGAAGACCGACGGTTCGGGCGAGCGCATCCTGACGACGGGCTTCCACAACGAAGGCCCGACCTGGGCGCCGAACGGTCGCGTTCTGATGTTCTTCCGCCAGAACGCCGGTGCCGGCGGACCGCAGCTCTACTCGATCGACCTGACCGGCTACAACGAACAGGCCGTCCCGACCCAGGGCTTCGCCTCCGACCCGGCCTGGTCGCCGCGGCTCGAATAGCGGGCTCGCCATTGCGGCGGGGATTGTGGCAGCGATGCCGCTTTCTCGCCGCAAAGTGCTGGTCTAGCAGGCGCCGAGCTTAAATTATCGATTTGTTAACCATAACTGTTGAAAAGCGATTAACCGCTTCCGGTTACAGTCTGGCAACCGTGAATTCAGACACTTCTCAAGGAGACCGGCGCATGAGCCGAATTGACACCCCGGCCGCAGGCCGCATGCAGACCATCGCTCGCAACCCGGTCATGATCGCTCTTGTCATGACCCTCGCCATCGCTGGCTGCTCGACCAAGAAGAACATTCCGGGCAGCGCGGGCGAGCTTGGTCTCGGCGGCGCGGGCGCGGCAACGCCGGGTTCGCAGCAGGACTTCACCGTCAACGTCGGCGACCGCATCTTCTTCGACACGGACTCGACCTCGGTTCGCGCCGACGCCCAGCAGACGCTCGACCGTCAGGCCCAGTGGCTTGCCAAGTACCCGAACTACGCCGTCACCGTCGAAGGTCACGCCGACGAACGCGGTACGCGCGAATACAACCTGGCACTCGGCGCTCGCCGTGCTGCGTCCACCAAGGAATATCTGATCTCGCGTGGCGTTCCGGCCAACCGCCTGAAGACGATCTCCTACGGCAAGGAAAAGCCGGTCGCCGTTTGCGACGACATCTCGTGCTGGTCGCAGAACCGCCGTGCCGTCACCGTCCTCGGTGGCGCCGGCATGTGATCTTCCGATCACGCATCGCTAAATTATAAGGGCGGCCCTGAGCCGCCCTTTGCTTTTTTACCACACTTTGGCCGAACTCCGTTGCTTTTTCAGGGTAATTGGAAAACTGTGCGGCATTCATCCAGAGGAATCGGCGAGATGTATTGCGGGCCCCGATTCCAGGGTGGGAAAACCGGTATTCGAACAGGACAAATGAAATGAAGAAATTTGTCGTGGCTGGACTGCTTGGTCTCGCGGCCCTTTCGGGCCTTGGCCAGACAGCAAATGCCATGCCGCTTTCCGGGCTCCTTGCCCGAACGACACACATCGACACGACAGGCTCGCACAGTCTTCCCGTCGTGAAGGTACAGGCCTCCGAGACCACTCGGATCGGCCAGCTTGAAGAACAGATCCGCTCGCTCAACGGGCGTATCGAAGAAATGAGCTTCCAGCTTCTGCAGATGCAGGAGCAGATCCGGAAGTTCCAGGAGGACAACGAGTTCCGCTTCCAGGATCTGGAAAGCGGCAAGGCCTCCCCGAAGAAGAGCGGCGCATTGCAGACGCCAAAATCCAGCGATCAGGCGTCCGTCACCCCGGGGGTGACGGATAGCCAGACGATGGCGCCGGTCGATCCGGGCACCGGCATGGCTGCATCGGGCGCCAATCCGGGCGCCACCGGTGCCGCGCCGCCGACGACGCTTGGACAGATCGTCTTCGACGAGAGCGGCAACCCGATCTCGACGACGACGGACGCACAGCCGGGCGCCAATGCGACGCTGCCGGGCGTCGATCCGGGTGTTGACCTTCCGGGCAATGGTGGCGGGCTCAACGCTAATCCGGGCACGGATCAGCAGACGGCATCGCTCGACAACCCTGGCGACCTCTACCAGTCTGCCTATGGGCATGTGCTCTCCGGTGATTACAGCACCGCCGAGCAGGAGTTCCGCGACTATCTCGACGTGTTCCCGCAGGGTGACAAAGCCGCCGACGCCAGCTTCTGGATGGGCGAGGCGCAGTACTCGCAAGGCAAATACAGCGAAGCCGCCAAGACGTTCCTGAATGCGCACCAGGCGCACGCAAAATCGCCGAAAGCGCCGGAAATGCTTCTGAAGCTCGGCATGTCGCTCGGCGCGCTCGACAACAAGGAAACCGCCTGCGCCACGTTGCGCGAGGTCAACAAGCGCTACCCCAAGGCCTCGCCGGCCGTGCGCGCCAAGGTAACAAGCGAGCAGAGCCGCTTTGGCTGCTGAGACCCAGGCCAGCCTGGCCGTTCTCGAAACGGCAAAACGATTTCTTTCCTCCTTTCATCAGCCTGCCCGACTGCTCGTGGCCGTTTCCGGCGGCAGCGATTCCAAAGGCGTGCTTCTCGCCCTCACCAGGGCGATCGAGGCGACCGGCGATACCAGCCTGTCTATTTGCGCCTGCACGGTCGACCATGGCCTGAGGCCCGGCTCGGCTGACGAGGCGCAGGCTATGGCCGTTTTCTGCGCCAGCCTCGGGGTCCCGCACGTCATCAAGCGTTGGGAAGGCGAAAAGCCGGCGACCGGCATCCAGGCCGCGGCGCGGCAGGAGCGCTATCACTTGCTCGCCGCCGCTGCCGACGACCTCGGTGCTACCTGCATCGTCACCGGCCATACCTTGGACGATCAGCGCGAGACGATCCTGATGCGATCCGAGCGCGGGCAGGGGCCGGGTGCCGCCGGCATGGCCGCAGCAACGCTCTACGACGGGCGCTTCTGGTTGTTGCGTCCGTTCCTCGGTCTTCGTCGCGCGACCATTCGCGCCTTTCTCGCCGAGGCGCAGGTGGCCTGGTTCGACGACCCCAGCAACGCCAACATGCGTTTCGAACGGGTGCGAACCCGCAAGCGCCTTGCCGAAACGGGCACCGATGCGCGTGGCGCCTGGGATGCGGCGTCCCGGACGCGCTCCTCGGCGCGGGCCGCCGCCTGGCTCCAGCATCACGCTCGCGTTCATGAAAACCTTGTCGCGCAGATCACCGACGCCGGGTCGGCCCTTGTCGATGCCGATTGGCGCCGTGCACTTCTGGCAATGGCGTCTGTCGTTGGTGGCCGTGCGCACGCACTGCCGGCCCAAACAGTCGAGCGGCTGGCAGCGTTCCTAAAAAGCGACCAACAGGGAAGGTTGACTGCCGGTCGGGTGGTATTCGACAGCCGTTCGACCGGCCTTTACCTCTATCGCGAAGCGCGCAACCTGCCGCTCATGACCTTGCGGCCCGGCGAGGCCGGCATCTGGGACGGGCGCTTCCGCGTGCACAATGGCGGACATGGCCTTGTAGAGGTCGGCGCTGGCGATGATCAGGGGCTGCAACGGCAGAGACTTATTGCCGCAGGCGTGCCACCGGGCGTTGCCGGAAGGGCGTCGGTTTCGTCGCCGCATCTTGTATCCACAGAGGGCTGCGACAGTTCGCAGACCCGTATCGAGCCGCGCCTGAGCCTCTACGACACCTTTTTGCCGGGTTTCGACCTGATGATGGCTGAGATGATTGCCGGATTGTTCGGGCGTCAGCCCTATGTTCGGTCGCCGGTTCACGATCTATTGACAGAAATGGAACGGTAGTTGGCGGTTTGCCTTGGCAAGGCGTTGCCAGAACCCTATGTTAGGGGCAAGAAAGCGGCCCGGCGAAATGCGCGGGTCGTGAAAGGTTCCGGGGAGTTCGATGAACCCTAATTTTCGTAATTTTGCCCTCTGGGCAATCATAGCGCTTTTGCTGATCGCGCTGTTTAGCATGTTTCAGCAGCCGACCGAGCGCACGGCCTCGCGCGAGATTCCGTTCTCGCAGTTCCTGAAGGACGTCGATGCCAGCCGCGTCAAGGAAGTCGTGATCACCGGCTCCAAGGTCATTGGCAGCTATTCTGAAAGCGGCGCAACGTTCCAGACCTATGCGCCTTCGGTCGACACCGCGCTGACCGAGCGTCTGGAAGCCAAGGACGTGACGGTGACCGTTCGTCCTGAGACCGACGGTTCGTCCGGTTTCCTGAGCTATATCGGTACGCTGCTCCCGATGCTGTTGATCCTCGGCGTCTGGCTGTTCTTCATGCGCCAGATGCAGGGCGGTTCGCGCGGCGCCATGGGCTTTGGCAAGTCCAAGGCCAAGCTTCTGACCGAGGCGCACGGCCGCGTCACCTTTGACGATGTCGCCGGCGTCGACGAAGCCAAGCAGGATCTGGAAGAAATCGTCGAATTCCTGCGCGACCCGCAGAAGTTCCAGCGTCTCGGTGGTCGCATTCCGCGCGGCGTGCTGCTCGTCGGTCCTCCCGGTACCGGCAAGACGCTGCTTGCCCGCTCGGTCGCCGGCGAAGCCAACGTTCCGTTCTTCACGATCTCCGGTTCGGACTTCGTCGAAATGTTCGTCGGCGTCGGTGCAAGCCGCGTTCGCGACATGTTCGAGCAGGCCAAGAAAAATGCGCCCTGCATCATCTTCATCGACGAAATCGACGCCGTCGGCCGCCATCGCGGCGCCGGTCTTGGCGGCGGTAACGACGAACGCGAGCAGACCCTCAATCAGCTGCTGGTCGAGATGGACGGTTTCGAAGCCAATGAAGGCATCATCCTGATCGCGGCGACCAACCGTCCCGACGTTCTCGATCCGGCGCTTCTGCGTCCGGGCCGTTTCGACCGACAGGTCGTCGTGCCGAACCCCGATATCAACGGCCGCGAACGCATTCTCAAGGTGCATGTCCGCAACGTGCCGCTGGCGCCGAATGTCGACCTCAAGGTGCTGGCCCGTGGCACGCCCGGTTTCTCCGGTGCCGACCTGATGAACCTCGTCAACGAGGCTGCCCTGATGGCAGCGCGCCGCAACAAGCGCGTCGTCACCATGCTCGAGTTCGAAGACGCCAAGGACAAGATCATGATGGGTGCGGAGCGCCGCTCCTCCGCCATGACCGAAGCCGAAAAGAAGCTGACCGCCTATCACGAAGCCGGTCACGCGATCCTGGCGCTCAACGTTCCCTCGGCCGATCCGCTTCACAAGGCGACGATCATTCCGCGCGGACGCGCGCTTGGCATGGTGATGCAGCTGCCGGAAGGCGACCGCTACTCCATGAGTTACAAGTGGATGGTCTCGCGGCTTGCCATCATGATGGGCGGACGCGTGGCGGAAGAGCTGACCTTCGGCAAGGAGAACATTACCTCCGGCGCCTCGTCCGACATCGAGCAGGCCACCAAGCTTGCCCGCGCGATGGTGACGCAGTGGGGCTTCTCCGACCAGCTCGGACAGGTCTCCTACGGCGAGAACCAGCAGGAAGTCTTCCTTGGCCACTCGGTCGCACAGCAGAAGAACGTGTCGGAAGCGACCGCCCAGAAGATCGACAACGAAATCCGTCGTCTGATCGACGAGGCCTACGAGACCGCCCGCAAGATCCTGACCGACAAGAACCACGAGTTCGTGGCATTGGCGGAAGGGCTGCTCGAATACGAAACCCTGACCGGTGAAGAGATCAAGGCGCTTATCCGTGGCGAAAAGCCGGCGCGCGACCTTGGCGACGACACGCCTCCGCACCGCGGCTCCGCCGTACCTTCGGCCGGCGCCAAGAAAGAGGGTTCGTCCGGCAACAAGGGCGAAGAATCCGAAGGCGGCTTCGAGCCGCAGCCGCAGTAACGGCCCGGGTTCGAGCCACTGAATTCAAGAGCCGCCGCGCCGCAGGGTGCGGCGGCTTTTTTGATGCCGGCGCACGGATTGCACTTGGTAACGCGATGTAATGATTTCTGATGCTATCGCCGCTGCCGTTTGCTTTGGTTTTGTGTCAAAGAAGAATTGAAGTGCTCCGGGTCCTTGCTGCCGTGCCGATGGCGGCGGCGGCCCATGGGCGATACAGGAATGAATGAGGTCTGGTCGATGAAACCCAGTCGCGGCGCACGCAGACAGGTGAAGCAGGCAAAACCTGCATTGGCCCAGCGGAACGATGGAGTTGTTATGAAGCGCAAGTATTTCGGCACGGACGGCATCCGCGGCCAGTCGAACATCTTTCCGATGACGCCCGATCTCGCCATGCGGGTCGGCATCGCCGTCGGGACGATTTTCCGCAATGGCGGCCACCGCCATCGGGTGGTGATCGGCAAGGACACGCGTCTTTCCGGCTACATGCTGGAAAACGCCATGGTGGCCGGCTTCACCGCCGCGGGTCTCGATGTGTTCCTGCTCGGACCGATCCCGACGCCGGGCGTTGCGATGCTGACACGCTCCTTGCGCGCCGACATCGGCGTGATGATCTCCGCTTCGCACAACCCCTTCCAGGACAACGGCATCAAGCTGTTCGGTCCGGATGGCTACAAGCTCTCCGACGAGATCGAAGCCAAGATCGAGGCACTGCTCGACCAGGATCTGTCGGGCCAGCTGGCGAAAGCTGAAGATATCGGACGTGCCAAGCGCGTCGATGGCGACATCTATCGCTATCTTGAACATGCCAAGCGCACCCTGCCGCGCGACGTGACCCTCCAGGGTCTGCGGATCGCCATCGACTGCGCCAATGGCGCCGCCTACAAGGTCGCACCCCAGGCGCTTTGGGAGCTCGGCGCCGAGGTGGTGACGATCGGCACCGAACCGAACGGCGTCAACATCAACCTCGATTGCGGCTCGACCCATCCGGTGGCCCTTTCGCGCAAGGTGCATGAAGTGCGTGCCGATATCGGCATCGCGCTCGACGGTGACGCAGACCGTGTGCTGATCGTCGACGAGAACGGTACGACGATCGATGGCGACCAGCTGATGGCGGTTATCGCCGACAGCTGGGCCGAGGAAGGGACGCTGCGTGGCGGCGCTATCGCCGCAACCGTCATGTCCAATCTCGGTCTCGAGCGCTACCTGACGGGCCGCGGCATCGATCTGCGACGCACCAAGGTCGGCGACCGCTACGTCGTCGAGCAGATGCGCCAGGACGGCCTGAATGTCGGCGGCGAGCAGTCCGGCCACATCGTGCTGTCGGATTTCGGCACGACCGGTGACGGTCTTGTCGCCGCTCTCCAGATCCTTGCGGTCGTCAAGCGCCAGGGCAAGCCGGTGAGCGAAGTTTGCCACCGCTTCGAGCCGGTCCCGCAGGTTTTGAAGAATGTGCGCGTGTCGGCCGGCAAGCCGCTCGAGGATGCAACGGTGCGACAGGCCATTGCCGATGCAGAATCCGAGCTTGCCAAGTCCGGCCGGCTTCTGATCCGTCCGTCGGGCACCGAACCCCTGATCCGCGTGATGGCGGAAGGCGACGACCGTGGTCAGGTCGAGCGCATCGTCGACGGGTTGATCAACGTCATCGGCAGCGCACGCAGCGCTGCCTGAAGCCACGGCGCCAGCAGTTTCCTCCAGGGCCGGTGACCAACACCGGCCTTTTCTTTGCCATCGCCGCGCCTAGTGGCCGCGGCCTGCGTGAGACATGGTGCAAGCGATGTCGTCACGCTCTGTACTCGCGCCAAGATTTTCGCCTGAAGTCGAGCCTGTTCTATTGGCTGGTCAGTAGAAAGCGCTTTCCGGCGGCCTTGTCTTGTTAACGTTTCTTAACGCGCACGGTAAACGTTTGTAGTTAATCCGAGCTTAACCTTTCCCCCTCATTATCCATAGCCAACGTCAGGATTTGGACACCACTTTCATGGTGCACCAAGCAACAGAACGTATTGGAGTGGGCCATGAAGAGAATTTTGAGTGGCGTTGTTGCAGTCTTGCTCAGCGGCACCGCAGCCATTGCTGCCGACATTTACCAACCGCCTGTCGAACCGATCGTCGAGCAGCCGGTCGAGGTCATCCAGACCAGCGGCTGGTATCTGCGCGGCGATGTCGGTTACGCCTGGAACGACCTGCGCGGCGCGAATTTCTACCAGGGCGGACCGGGCGGCACCATCGCGGAATTCGCGACGGCCGAAATTGACGATTCCTGGGTTGCCGGCGTCGGTGTCGGTTACCAGTTCAACAACTACTTCCGTGCCGACGTCACTGCCGATTACTGGGGTGGCGGCGACTTTACCGGGTCGACGCTCGGCTTCTGCGGCTCCGTGGCCGGTCCCTGCGTATCGCGCGACGTCACCTCGGTTTCCGCATGGAGCCTGATGGCCAACGCCTATGTCGATATCGGCACCTATGGCGCCTTCACGCCCTATGTCGGTGCCGGTGTCGGCGCCACCCACGTCAAGTGGGACAAGTTGCGCAACACCAGCTGCAGCGTCAGCAACCCAGCTGCCTGCGACCCGACGACGGAGCATGACGGCGAGAGCAAGTGGCGCTTCACCTATGCGCTGATGGCCGGTACGGCCATCGACCTGACCTGCAATCTCAAGGCTGACGTCGGTTACCGTTTCCGCCAGGTGGATGATGGCAACATGTTCGGCTACGCCAATGGCGGCGGCCCGGGCTACGACAAGGGCTTCAACATCCACGAAGCACGCGCCGGCCTGCGTTACTCCTTCGGCAACGTCTGCGAAGTTCCTTACGAGCCGGAGCCGATCGTCTACAAGTAAGTCGACGATCTCCCATTCGCCATGAAGGCCGCCCCCGGGCGGCCTTTGTCGTTTTCGCCGATGTTTTACGCAAACCCTAACGGGCATGGTTAACCGACAGTTAACCTCGGTCTGCAATAGTTAACGGCAGACGAAGCGTCCGGCGGGTTTGATCCCGTCCGGTGACGGCACTGGCAGCGAAAGGGCATGGGGATGGAATGGCGAAACGGGATCTGCGGAGCCGCGTTCGGTATCGGCCTTCTTGCTTCGGGCTCGGTGCTTGCCGCCGACGAGGCCCCGATCGACGCCCCTGAAATCACCATCGCCCAGGAGGCGACCGGCAGCAACGGCCTCTACATCCGTGGCGACATCGGTTATAGCGGCTGGCGCAACGAGGGCGATCCTTCCTACCGTACATATGATGCCGGCACCGGTAGCTACAGCGCCATTCCGTTCGATAGTGCGCGCTTCGACAAGCCGCTCTCCGGCACCATCGGCCTCGGTTACCAGATCACCGATACGTTCCGCGCCGATTTGACCGCCGACTATTTCGAGGGCCGCTTCGACGGTTCGTCGCTTTCGGCGAACCCTTGCCCCGGGCAGGGCGCCGGTACGTCATGCGCCTTTTCTTCCACGGCGGATTTCTCGGCGCTCGGTCTCATGGCCAACGCCTATGTCGACTTCGGAACGCTTGCCGGCTTCACGCCCTATCTCGGCGCCGGTATCGGCGCGACCAATCTACGCTGGAACACGACTTTTGCCAGCGAAGCTTGCGTTGCCGGTGGTGGCGCATGCGGCGGCGCGCCAGCCGGCGTGTCCTTTGATGGTCGCGACAGCTGGCGTTTCACCTACGCCCTGATGGCCGGCGTCTCCTATGACCTCAGCGACCGCCTGAAGGTCGATGTCGGCTACCGCTATTCACATATCGGCGACGGCGAGATGTTCGGCTTCGGCGCCGAGGCGCTTGGCGGGGCCACCGGTGCAAAGGGATTCGATGACGGGCTTTCCCGTCACGAGTTCAGAGCGGGTCTCAGGTTCTCGTTCTGGTAACAATCGGTCGGCGGGCGTACGCCTGCCTTTTCGGATCTTGCCTGCGACGCCATAAATTTTCTCGATTGCGACACAAGTCGCTTGACTTCCTTCCAGACCCGCAATATTTCCGACGGCGGGACACCCTTCCCCAACGAAGGGCTATCTATCTGGAAGGATAGCACATGACGAAGCCTGCCAAGCCGGACCTCCGTCCGAGCAACACCCATTTTTCTTCTGGCCCTTGCTCGAAGCGCCCCGGTTGGTCGCTCGAAGCTCTCTCCGACGCTCCGCTCGGTCGTTCGCACCGCGCCAAGGTCGGCAAGACGAAGCTCAAGCAGGCCATCGATCTTACCCGTGACATTCTTGAAGTGCCGGCCGATTACCGCATCGGCATCGTGCCCGCTTCCGATACCGGCGCCGTCGAAATGGCGCTCTGGTCGCTGCTCGGTCAGCGCGGCGTCGACATGGTCGCCTGGGAAAGCTTTGGCGCCGGCTGGGTGACCGACGTGGTCAAGCAGCTGAAGCTCGCCGACGTTCGCAAGTTCGAAGCCGGTTACGGCGAACTTCCCGATCTCTCCAAGGTCGATTTCGACCGTGACGTCGTCTTCACCTGGAACGGCACGACCTCCGGCGTTCGCGTCGAAAACGCCGATTTCATCCCGGCCGACCGCAAGGGCCTGACGATCTGCGACGCGACCTCGGCCGCGTTTGCGCAGAACCTCGATTTCACCAAGCTCGACGTCGTCACCTTCTCCTGGCAGAAGGTTCTCGGTGGCGAAGGCGCACATGGCGTCATCATTCTTTCGCCGCGCGCCGTCGAACGCCTGCTGACGTATGTGCCGGCCTGGCCGCTGCCGAAGATCTTCCGCATGACCTCTGGCGGCAAGCTGATCGAAGGCATCTTCACCGGCGAGACGATCAACACGCCGTCGATGCTGTGCGTCGAGGACTATATCGATGCGCTGGTCTGGGCCGAGAAGGTCGGCGGGCTCAAGGGCCTGATGGCGCGCGCCGATGCCAATGCTCAGGTGATCTTCGACTTCGTCGACGCCAACGGCTGGATCGCCAACCTGGCGGTCAAGGACGAGACCCGTTCCAACACTTCGGTCTGCCTCAAGATCGTCGACAAGGACGTCGCAGCGCTTGATGCCGACGGCCAGGCGGCCTTCGCCAAGGGCGTCGTCGCCCTCCTCGAAAAGGAAGGTGTCGCATTCGACATCGGCCACTATCGCGACGCACCGTCCGGTCTTCGGATCTGGGCAGGCGCCACGATCGAGGCATCCGACATGGTGGCCTTGATGCCATGGCTGACCTGGGCTTTCGAGACCCAGAAGGCGACGCTGTCGCAGGCTGCGGCCTAAGCCAAGCGTTTGCTTCGCTCCCTCGGGGAGCGAAGCCCTTGTACCCGCATTCCATTCAGACCTGATCTTTTCAAGGAGGCCATCATGGCACCTCGCGTTCTCGTATCCGACGAACTGTCGGAAACCGCCGTCCAGATTTTCCGCGACCGCGGCGTCGAAGTCGATTTCCAGCCGAAGCTCGGCAAAGACAAGGACAAGCTCGCCGAAATCATCGGCAACTATGACGGTCTTGCCATCCGCTCGGCAACGAAGGCCACGGAAAAGCTGATCGCGGCTGCGACCAACCTCAAGGTCATCGGCCGCGCCGGCATCGGCGTCGACAATGTCGATATCCCGGCCGCCTCGCGCCGCGGTATCATCGTCATGAACACGCCGTTCGGCAATTCGATCACGACGGCCGAACATGCGATCGCGCTGCTGTTCGCCGTTGCCCGTCAGCTTCCGGCCGCCGATACCTCGACGCAGGCCGGCAAATGGGAGAAGTCGCGCTTCATGGGCGTCGAAATCACCGGCAAGACGCTCGGCGTCATCGGCGCCGGCAACATCGGCTCGATCGTCTGCTCGCGCGCCATCGGCCTCAAGATGCATGTGCTCGCCTACGACCCGTTCCTGTCGAAGGAGCGCGCCGAGGAGATGGGCGTCACCAAGGTCGAGCTCGACGAACTGCTCGCCCAGGCCGACTTCATCACCCTGCACGTGCCGCTGACGGACAAGACCCGCAGCATCCTCAATGCCGAGGCGCTCGCCAAGACCAAGCCGGGCGTGCGCATCGTCAATTGCGCCCGTGGCGGCCTCGTCGACGAGAAGGCACTGGCTGACGCGATCCGGTCGGGCCACGTCGCCGGCGCCGGCTTCGACGTGTTCGAGGTCGAGCCCGCGACCGAAAGCCCGCTCTTCGGCCTGCCGAACGTCGTCTGCACGCCGCACCTCGGCGCGTCGACCACGGAAGCCCAGGAGAACGTCGCCCTGCAGGTCGCCGAGCAGATGTCGGACTACCTCGTCAAGGGTGCGGTTTCCAACGCCATCAACATGCCCTCCATCACTGCCGAGGAAGCCCCGATCCTGAAGCCGTTCATCCGGCTTGCCGACGTGCTCGGCGCCTTCGTCGGCCAGGTGACCGAAAGCGCGATCAAGGAAATCGAGATCCTCTACGACGGTGCGACCGCCGGCATGAACACCAAGGCGCTGACGAGTGCCGTGCTTGCCGGCCTCATCCGGCCGCAGGTCGCCGACGTCAACATGGTTTCGGCGCCGATCATGATCAAGGAAAAGGGTGTCATCCTGTCCGAGGTCAAGCGCGACAAGACCGGCGTGTTCGACGGCTACATCAAGCTGACGGTCAAGACCGAAAACCAGACGCGCTCGGTCGCCGGAACGGTTTTCTCCGACGGCAAGCCGCGCTTCATCCAGATCAAGGGTATCAATCTTGACGCCGACGTCGGCAACCACATGGTCTACATCACCAACACCGACGTGCCCGGCATGATCGGCTTCATCGGCATGACGCTCGGCAATGCCGGCGTCAACATCGCCAACTTCCAGCTCGGTCGCGAGAAGGAAGCCGGCGATGCCATCGCGCTGCTTTACGTCGACGGCCCTGTGTCGGAAGACGTGCTCGACAAGCTGCGTGCCAACGCCGCGATCCGTCAGGCAAAGCCGCTGGTGTTCAATATCGACTGAAGCCGAACAGGGCATCCTTGTCCGCCCGCGTGGCGGGCAAGGTGCGCGGGCGCAAAACGGCCATGATTTTCGGGCTTTTGCGCCAGCGACGGTTTCGCCTGGTGACGGCGGATCAGAGACAAGTTCCAGAGCAATCAGAGACGCATCGGGAAATCCGGTGCGTCTTTCAGTTTGAAATGTTGATGGCAGTGATGGCAAGACAGACCTTCAGCTGGCGTGAAGCCAGCCTTCCCGACCTCGTTTCGGTGTCCGAAATTCAGCTGGTGGTGCACGAGGCGCTTCAGGAAGACGACGTCGTGCTTGCCGATCGGCTCGAGCTCAGCCCCGAGGGCTGCTTCATGCTGGAGGTGGGCGGCGGCGTGCAGGGTTATGTGCTCAGCCATCCCTGGATCCGGCGCGCGCCGCCGACGCTGAACATGATGCTGGGCGAAATCCCCGATGCCGCCGACACCTGGTACATTCACGATCTGGCGCTGTTGCCTCAGGCACGCAGATCCGGGGCAGGGGGCAACGTCGTGCCGCTCCTTGCCGACATTGCCCGCTCGGAAGGCTACGGCTCGATGTCGCTGGTCTCTGTCTACGATTCGCGCGGGTTCTGGGAACGGCAGGGCTTTTCCGTTCGCATGGACGAGCGGATGGCAGTCAAGCTTGCAAGCTACGGCGACGAGGCGATCTACATGGAGCGCACACTCGCCTGAAACAAAGAGAGAGCCCGTTTGTCGCGCAGGCGCGGCATTGCCGTCAGTTCTTCGGGCGGCCCTTTTCGGCAATGGCGATGCCGCCAAGAACAAGCAGCAGCGCGATGAAATGGAAGGTGTGGAAGGTCTCGCCGACCAGCATCACCGACAGCAGCGTGCCGAAGACCGGAATGGCATTGATGAAGAGCCCGGCCCGGTTGGCGCCGATCATCTCGACGCCGCGCACATAGAGCACCTGCGACATCAGTGACGGGAAGATGGCGGCGTAAAGGACGATGATCCAGCCGGTCATGTCGGGGACGATCGCCGTGCCGCTGCCGATTTCCCAGAAGAGCAGCGGAATGGCGCTCAACAGCGCGCCGAAGGCCGGAGCGGCAATGAAGCTTTGCCAATGCATCGCCGGCTTGAAGCGCAACGCCACGGTATAGGCGGCATAGACGACGCAGGCGGCGATCATCAGGGCATCGCCGAAGTTGAATTCCAACTGCAGCAGGCTGGCGATATCGCCATGCGCGGCCGTGATCAACACGCCGATCAGCGTCACGGTAAAGCCGATCACCTGGGCGATCGACGCGCGGGTTCGAAACAGCATGAAATTGAACAGGAAGATCAGCATCGGGATGCCGGCCTGCAGGATGACGGCGTTGATCGCGCTCGTATACTTCAGCGCGGAGTAGAGCAGGGCGTTGAAGGTGGTGAAGCCGATCGCGCCATAGGCCAGGAGTTGCAGCCAATGCTGCTTGATCTTGTCCCAGTCGCGCCGGATCTGCGGCGTCATCAGCGCCAGGATGATGGCAAGCGCAAACACCCAGCGAAGCGTCGTCAGCATCATCGGGCTGACATGCCCGACGGCCATTTTTCCGGCAACGGAGTTTCCACCCCAGAAGAGCGCGGTGATGCAAAGATAGAAATAGGCCCTGGAATTCACGATGCTGCAACCTGCTCAGATGACGGGGATCGATTGCCGCAAGGGCGGGAGAGATGCCAGATATAGGCGCTAAATCCAGCGTTTGTCATGCAAAAAGGCCGGAACGCCCGTCATAACGGGGTCGCTTTCCCGCAGACAACACAGTATAGATGCGCGGGTTTTGAGAACTGCGCAGCCCGCTCTGCGCGCGTCAACAGGAAGAGAATTATGACGAATGTCGTGGTGGTCGGATCCCAATGGGGTGACGAAGGCAAGGGCAAGATTGTAGATTGGCTCTCGGAACGCGCTGACATCGTCGTGCGCTTTCAGGGCGGTCACAATGCCGGCCATACCCTGGTGATCGACGGCGTCAGCTACAAGCTGTCGCTGCTTCCGTCCGGCGTCGTGCGTCCCGGCAAGCTCGCCGTCATCGGCAACGGTGTCGTCATCGACCCGCATGCGCTGATCGCTGAAATCGACAAGCTCGGCAAGCAGGGCGTGACGATCACGCCGGAAAACCTGCGCGTCGCCGACAACGCCACGCTCATCCTCTCGCTGCACCGCGAACTCGACGGCTTCCGCGAGGACGCCGCCTCCAACAGCGGCACCAAGATCGGCACCACCCGCCGCGGCATCGGTCCGGCCTATGAAGACAAGGTCGGCCGCCGTGCGATCCGCGTCATGGATCTTGCCGATCTCGAGACGTTGCCGGCCAAGGTCGATCGCCTGCTGACGCACCACAATGCGCTGCGTCGCGGTCTCGGCGAGCCGGAAATCAGCCATGATGCGATCATGCTCGAGCTGTCCTCGGTCGCCGACAAGGTTCTGCCGTTCATGGAAACGGTCTGGGTGCTGCTCGACAAGGCGCGGCGCAAGGGTGCGCGCATCCTGTTCGAAGGCGCGCAGGGCACGCTTCTCGATATCGACCACGGCACCTATCCGTTCGTCACCTCGTCCAACACCGTTGCCGGCCAGGCCGCTGCCGGTTCCGGCATGGGCCCGGGCTCGCTCGGCTACATCCTGGGGATCACCAAGGCCTACACGACACGCGTCGGCGAGGGCCCGTTCCCGACCGAGCTGCATGACGAGATCGGCCAGTTCCTCGGCGAGCGCGGCCACGAGTTCGGCACGGTCACCGGGCGCAAGCGCCGCTGCGGCTGGTTCGATGCAGCGCTCGTGCGCCAGGCCGTTGCCGCCAACGGCATCACCGGCATCGCGCTGACCAAGCTCGACGTGCTCGACGGCCTCGAAGAACTGAAGATCTGCGTCGGATATACGCTCGACGGCCAGCAGATCGATCATCTTCCGGCAAGTCAGGCGCAGCAAGCTTCGGCAAAGCCTGTGTATGTAACACTCGAAGGCTGGAAGGAATCGACTGTCGGCGCACGCAGCTGGGCAGATCTTCCGGCACAGGCGATCAAGTATGTTCGCCAGGTCGAAGAACTCATCGGTGCGCCGGTGGCTCTTCTTTCGACCAGCCCGGAGCGGGACGACACGATACTTGTGACGGACCCCTTTGAGGACTAGTGTCGGCGGACTGACATTGCGTCGTGATCGCAAACACATGCCTGAGCGTATGAGAAAGTTCTGATGGCGGATTTTGTTGCAGTTATTCGCAGGACCGTTGACGGCCTGTCGGAAAACACACCTGAAATGCGGGATAAGGTCTACGAGAAGGCGCGCGCTGCCGTGCGCCGCCAACTCGAGAACATGAATCCCCGTCCGTCGGACGACATGATCAATCGCCAGCTGGCGAAACTCGAAAACGCGATCGGCGAGGTCGACAGCGAGTATGCCGAGGCGCTTCCCGCGGTCGACGAGGTCGAGCCGGAGGCCGACGTCGTCGAGGCGGTCGTGCCCGTCGCCGCGGAGCCGGAGCCTGTCGAGGTCGTAGAGGCACCTGCCGAAGCGATCGAGCCCAAGCCCGAAGAGCAGCCGGTCGCGGCTTCCGAGGAACCGGTAGCCGAAGTCGTTGCCGATGCCGCGCCGGTCTACGCCGACGCGCCTGCCGAGCCCTATGAGCAGCCGGAAACCTATGCCGAGCCTCTGCCGGCCGAGGGTCCGGTCGAGTATGTGGAAGCCCCCGTCGAGGCAGTGGCCGAGGCGGCTGAAACCGTTGAAGAGCAGGCCGAGCCGAGCTGGCAGCCGCCGGCCGACGTGGAACTGCCGGCGGCGCAGGCGCATGACGCCGACGTTGCGGCGCCTGCCGAGCCTATCGCCGACGAAACCCACGAATACGCTCCGGTTGCGCCGGCAATCGAGCCTGAACCCGAGCCGGTTCACGAAGCGACCTGGGATGCACCCGCCGTCGAGCCGGCCGATCAAACGCCTGCGCGTTCGGAATGGGAACTGCCGGACTGGGAAGACACGACGCCCGCGCCCGCACCGGTCGGACCGGATGCAAGGCTGGACGATGTGGTCGATGATGGCGGCGCGCCCGAGCTGCTCGGCATGCACCCAGTCGCGGAAGAGCCGCTTGCGGAAAAGCCCGTGGAGGTTGTGCCAGCGTCGCCCAAGGCCGACGCCAGCAAATCCTGGTCTTTCGACGACGACGATCCCTTTGCCTCGATTACGGAACGACCTGCGCAAAAGGCCAGCGACGACGATGTTTCCGACTGGTCTTGGCCGGTCGAAAAGACGACGCCGGCACCGGCGGCAACCTCGGCCGATGCCGCAAGCCAGCAGGAGCGCGCCGGCACGGCATGGGATCATATAGACGATCTGCTCGGTCTCGAAGGTGGTGCGACCACTGCGGCAGGCGCTGCCGCGGCGGCCGCCTCGACCAGGGACACCGATCGCGGCATCGACATGCCGACAGCGGCTCCGTCGCGTCCGACATCCTATCGCGCGACGCCGAAGCCGCCGCGCTTCAGCGCCAAGCGCCTGGCGATTGCTGCCGGCCTGCTGCTCGTGCTCGGCGGTGGCGGCTTTGCCTACTGGCAGAACCGGGAAGCCGGCAATGCCTGGATCTCCGGCATGGTCGCATCGATCACCTCGGCTGTTTCCGGCACCGGTGAGGCGCCTGTCGAACAGACGACGCCCCCAGCGCAGACCGGGACGCAGACCGGCGAGACGACGCCGGCCCAGCAGCCCGCTGCCCACGACGACACGGCTGTCCAGGACAACACATCGACGAAATTTACCCAGCGTCTGCTTGCCGACGGCTCGGAGACCGACGCCGGCCCGGCCGTCGTCAACGGCGAGAACGCCGGCCAGGAAGGCAAGTCCGTCGCCCAGCAGACGGAAGCCGGTAAGCCGCCGGAAGACGTTGCGGGTACGCCCGGTGCCGAAGCCGGGGCGGCCGCCGGCCAGCAGCCGAGCGTTCAGCCGGATGTCGCAGTTGCCAATGGTGAAAAGATGTTCCTCTATGAGGAGCGGCTCGGCCAGTCTTCGCCAACGGCCATTCCGGGAACGGTCGCATGGTCGGTCAAGGAAGAGTCCCCCGGTGGCGACGCCAAGCCCGAGCCGGCAATCCAGGCGCAGATCACCGTGCCGGATCGCGGTCTGACCGCCCTCATGACGATCAAGCGCAATGCCGACCCGTCGTTGCCGGCAAGCCACGTGATCGAATTCGTGTTCTCGCTGCCGCAGAACTTCGAGGGCGGCGCCATCGACGGCGTGCAGCGCGTCTCGATGAAGCGGACGGAGCAGGATCGTGGCGACGCGCTGATCGCGGTGCCCGCCAAGATCACCGACGACTTCCATATGATCGCGCTCAACGACTTCGCCGAAGCCGTTGGCAGCAACACCGAGCTGTTGCGCAGCCGTGGCTGGATCGACATCCCGCTCACCTACCGCAACGGCCGCCGCGCTCTGTTGACGCTCGAAAAGGGCCAGAGCGGCAACGAGGCGTTCAGCCAGGCCATGCGTGCCTGGGGATCGTCCGGAAACACGGCCGCGACTGGGCAATAGTCGCTGGCAGGTCAACGCGAAAAGACAACAAAAAACCCGGCGAGAATTTCGCCGGGTTTTTTCGTTTCATTCCAATCAGGCCGGCGTCATGCGCCTTCGACGACGCGCAGCGATTGCGCGCGCTCAAGGGCTGCCTTGCGGACGGCGTCCTGAACCTTTTCGAAGGCTCTGACTTCGATCTGGCGCACGCGCTCGCGGCTGATATCGAACTCGGCCGAGAGGTCTTCGAGCGTGAGCGGATCTTCGGTCAGGCGACGCGCCTCGAAGATGCGGCGTTCACGGTCGTTGAGAACCTTCATCGCATTGGCGAGCAAGGCCTTGCGGCTGTCGAGCTCGTCCTGCTCGATCAGGATCTGTTCCTGGTTGTCGTGGTCGTCGACGAGCCAATCCTGCCATTGTCCGGACTCGCCCTCACTTGCCTTGATCGGCGCGTTGAGCGACGCATCGCCGGACAGGCGACGGTTCATCGAGATGACTTCGTCCTCGCTCACTTTCAGCGTGGTGGCGATTTCCTTGACGTGCTCGGGCTTCAGGTCGCCTTCGTCGAGCGCCTGGATCTTGCCCTTGAGGCGACGCAGGTTGAAGAACAGCCGCTTCTGATTGGCGGTTGTGCCCATCTTGACCAGCGACCATGAGCGCAGGATGTATTCCTGGATGGCAGCCTTGATCCACCACATCGCGTAGGTCGCGAGACGGAAGCCACGATCGGGCTCGAACTTCTTGACGGCCTGCATCAGGCCGACATTGCCTTCGGACACGACTTCGCCGATCGGCAGGCCATAGCCGCGATAACCCATCGCGATCTTGGCGACGAGGCGCAGGTGGCTGGTGACGAGCTTGTGAGCGGCTTTGCGGTCGTCATGCTCCTGATACCGCTTGGCGAGCATGTACTCTTCCTGCGGCTCGAGCATCGGGAATTTGCGGATTTCGTCGAGATAACGATTGAGGCCGCCTTCACCAGCGGCAATGGACGGTAAATTGTTTCGGGCCATGAAGCACCCCCCTTTATAGTCTCCGGCCTCCGGGCGGCAGGCCGGGCATGTGGGTCTTCGTCAAGACCCCACGAGGCTATGAAATAAGTACGGCGAAAGCATGATTCAAGGAGTCCGGTTTCACTAACATGTGACGCCGGAGGCAAGGAAGATCACGAATAGAGGCGCAGTCAACATCGGAATTCCGCGCCCCGTTTTCAAGAGGTTGCGTCAGGTCGCGGCTTGCAGGGCCACGACCAGGGCTTCCATGTCGTCGGGCATCGGCGCTTCGAAGTGCATGGTCTCGCCGGTGGCCGGATGCTCGAACTGCAGCATGAAGGCGTGCAGCGCCTGACGATGGAACCGGCTGACAACGGACTTGGCCGCTTCGGGCAAAAGGTTGGCCTTGGTGCGGAAGGCGGCGCCATATTCCGGATCGCCGATCAGCGGGTGGCCGATATGGGCCATGTGCACGCGGATCTGGTGGGTGCGACCGGTTTCGAGATGGCATTCGACCGTCGAGGCAAGGCAGGTGCCGTCGGGCTTTTCCAGATAGCGCTCCACCACCTCGTAATGGGTGATTGCCTCGCGCGCATCGTCGCTGTCCTCGCGCTTGACGGCGCGCTTGGTGCGGTCGCCGGCGCGTCCGAGCGGGGCGTCGATGGTGCCCTTCAATTGGCGTGGCCGTCCCCAGACGACGGCCCTGTAGGCGCGTTCCAGCGGGCCGGTGCGACCGTGGTCGGCAAACTGGTCCGACAGGTGGCGATGGGCAGCGTCGTTCTTGGCCACGACCATGACCCCGCTCGTCTCCTTGTCGAGCCGGTGCACGATGCCCGGCCGCTTGACGCCGCCGATGCCGGACAGGCTGCTGCCGCAATGATGGATCAGCGCGTTGACCAGCGTGCCCGTCCAGTTGCCGGCGCCGGGATGAACCACCAGGCCGGCCGGCTTGACGAGAACGACAAGATGGTCATCCTCGTAGAGCACCTCGAGCGGGATGTCTTCGCCCTTGGGCTCCGGGTCTTCCGGCTCGGGCAAATCGATCTCGAAATGGTCGCCCGGCTGCACCTTCTTCTTCGGTTCCGTGACCGGCTTGCCGTTGATGGAGACGGCGCCCTGCTCGATCAGGCTCTTGATCCGGTTGCGCGAAAACTCGCCGGAAAGCGCCTCGGTCAGGAAGGAATCGAGCCTGCCTGCGGCATCCTCGCCGGCCGTCAGGACTTTCCTATTGGCTGCTGCTTGTTTAAAGGGGTCGTTCATTCCGTTTTCAAATCCGATTAAAGGCCAATCATGACCGCGACCGCGCCCGATGACCAGGAAGACAAGCCGCTAGACCCGGCGATGGAAAATGTCCGCCGCAAGATGGTGAAGCTGCAGCTCGTCTCGGCCGGTGTGATGCTGGTGATGCTTATGGCCGTCCTCGGAACGATTGTCTACAAGCTGACCCGCACGGACGACAAGGTGCCGGCGCAAGCGGCGGCCATCGCCGTTCCGAGCGAAGCGCCGGTCAATGCGGTTGCGGCCCTCCCGGCCGGCTTCACGGTGACCAATGTCGCGCTGTCCGGCTCGCAGGTGCTGTTCTACGGCAATCTGCCGGGCGCCGAGCCGCGAGCCATCGTCTTCGACATCACCGCCGGTCGCATCGTCGCCGACATCACCGTTCGGACCAACTGACGGCATGACCCCGTCGTTTTCGCCTCCGATCCGCATCGACGATCCGGCAGATCCGCGCATCGCCGGGCTGGTGTCGATCAAGGAGCGCGACCTGACGGGGCGCGAGGGGCGCTTCATCGCCGAAGGCACGGTGGTCTTGCGCATGCTCGCGGCGGCGCATCACGCCGGCCGTGGGCTGGCCGCCGAGGCCATCCTGCTTCTCGAAAGCCGCGTGGCCGGTGTCGAGGCAATCCTTGCCGATTTTCCGGCCGATGTGCCGGTTTATGTCGCGGCGGCGCCGGTGTTCGACGCCATTGCCGGTTTCAATATGCACCGCGGCGTGCTGGCGCTCGGACGACGGGACGGTGTGGCCGGGCGAGACGCGGTGATCGCCGCGCTTCCGGCGTCAAGCCTTGTGCTCGCCGCCTGCGGCATCTCCAATCATGACAATATGGGCTCGCTGTTTCGCAACGCGGCGGCGTTCGGCGTCGATGCGGTACTAATGGACGAGACGAGCTGCGACCCGATGTATCGCAAGGCGATCCGGGTGTCCGTCGGCTCGGTGCTGACGGTGCCGTTCGCACGCGAGGGCTCGGCGTCAACGCTGATCGGGCGGCTGCGGGACGAAGGCTTTGCAATCTGGGGCCTGTCGCCGGCCGGCGAGACCGATATCGGCGGCATACCGCCGGCTGCACGCACCGCCCTGCTCGTCGGTACGGAAGGCGAGGGCCTCCCGGCCTCCATCCTCAATGCCGTGCGCACGGCGCGCATTCGCCAGCGGCCCGGGCTCGACAGCCTCAATGTTTCGATGGCGGCAGGCATCGCGCTGCATCAGGTCGCCCTCATCAACGGCCGGATCTGAAGGCCGAACAAGGGCGTGCCCAGTCACGTCGCGATCACCAGGGCGCGGCGGATGCCTAGAAGCCACGGATCCCGGATCGACGCGGATCGCATGGACATGGCGCCACGCCCGCGCGGCGCGGCTCATTCCTTGGGCAGGATTTCCTTTGCCCGACGGGCCAGGCTCTTGCGGCCTGCCGTTTCGCTCGTCTCTTCGCCCGCAAGCAGGCCGGGGATCGGCGAGGCGGCCCCCTCGCGTGTGGCCGTCAGCGCCACCATGCCGGCGGCGATTTCTGCGACTTCCTCGCGAAGCGCGTCGTCATGGGCGGCGGTCTTCGAATTGGCCAGGCGCTCGGACAGGGCGGTTGCCCTGTTCTTGAGCTCGTCGGACAGCGCCGCAGTCTCGACCGGTGCCGCTGGCTGCACTGCAATCTTGCCCAAACGGCTCGCAACACTCTCCGACGGCGCATCGACGCCTGCGCGGCGGTCCTTGCGCGCCGGGAAGGCGACGCCTGCCGTGCGCAGCGCCTTGGCCGCATCCCGCATATCCTGGTTCACGTCCTTCACCTTCGTCTTCAGCCGTTCGATCTCATCGGCGCGGCGTTCAAGCGCGCTTTCGCGGTCAGCACCCGCCGCCAGTTCCCGGGCGAGCTTGTCTTCGAGCCGCTGGAGGCGGCTTTCGTCGCGCGCAAGGCGCAACTCCAGCTCCTTGGCGCGGGCGCTCTCCGTTTTCAGATCGGCGCGCAGGGCCTCGCGCTCGTCGCGCAGCGTTGCAATCCGGCTCTTCAGGTTTTCCGTTTCTGTGTCGCGGGCGGCGAGGTCAATGCGCAGATTGTCGCTATCGGCGGTATGCTGCGTCAGCTGGTTCGTCTGGGTCTGGATCGTCTGTGCCTTGTCGGCGTTGTCACGCTCGACCGTTTCAAGCGACGCCTTCATGCGCTCCAGCCGCTGCTCGAACTGGCGGATCGCCGAGCGCATGTCGGCTGCTTCCACGTTCATGTCGGCAAGCTGGGCATGCAGGTCCGCATTCTCGCCGCTGAGGCGCCGCGCTTCCTTCAAGGTCTTTTCGTTGGTCAACATCAGCGACACGCCCTTGTCGCGCTCCCGCTTCAGCGACTGAAGCGTGCGGGCGTTCTCGGCCGCATAGGTGGCGCGCGCGGCATCCTTCTGCGCGCGCACTTCCTGCGGGCTCAGCGGCATGGTCGCCTTCAGCCGATCCTCGGCAAAGCGCACGATGCGGCGGTGAATGGCCGGCGCGACGAGAAGGCCGATGATGATCGCCGTCAGGAAGCCCAGGGCAAAGAGGAGCGAGAATTCAATCACGAGCTGGCCGTTTCAAAGCTGGACCGGAAGCAAACGCCCCGCCTGACCGCAAGGGTCAAAGCAAGGCGCTTCATGTCATATCTGTGCACTAAACATGACGTTCCGTGCGCCGCAAGTATTGGCGGCGGGATTTTGCCGGGGGGCGCCTGCCATCGACGGCGCTGCGCGTCTAAAGAAACGCGCAAAGGTCGCTGAAGCATTCTGGTTTGCTGCACGTCATTTCCTCATATCGAATGGGTCCGAGGAAACATGGTGCAGCTCAGAAGGGGTTCCAGGTGGGGTTCTGCGTCATCTTGAGATAGCCGACATTGATCCCGAGCCGAGCGCCGATGCCGGTGCGGATCGGGACGACGACGATCTGCTCGTCGGTCAGGACCGTCATGCCGACGCCGGCCACCACGTAGGCGGAGCCGGAGACGCCGCCAAATCGCTTGTAGAGCGCCGGCACGCTCGGCAGGTTGTAGACCAGCATCATCGCGCGGCTGCCCTGGCCACCCCAGTCGATGCCGAGCGACGGGCCCTGCCAGAAGACATTGTGCTGGCCGGCATTCTTGGTGTTGAGTTCGCCTTCGCCGTAGGTCAGGCCGGCGATGAAGGCGCCGGAGCCTTCCTGGCCGAGAATGTAGCCGTTCGGCAGGCCGTAGCGTTCGAAGGCGCGCTCCACCACCTTGGCAAGGCCGCCTGAGGTTTCGCCGAAGAAGCCGTGGCCGGCATCGACGATCTCCTGCATCGAATACTGGCTGTTGTTCGCCTGCTGGGCCTGGGCGGCGGATATGGCGCCCGCCATCAGGACAATCGTCGCCAGGATTGCGCGGCTGGACGTCTTGGCCGCCTTCATGATCTGCTGCATCGTTTCCTCCGTCAGGCGCGAAAATCACTCGCTTGCGGGTTTGCTGGGGCCGGCATCGGCAATGATGACTCGGCCAGCGGGTTCTGGACCATTTCCCTGCAATTTGAACCGATGGTCTTAACAATCGGTTTACCAAATGTGGTGTCATTATGGTCCACTGATGAACGGCTGTGCCGGGCAGCCCGTGGCTTGCGTCTGCGCGCGGGAGGCTTTACCGGCTTTGCCCGAGCGCGTGCCTCATATCCGCACGCCGATGGAACCGAACAAGGAACGACGATGGCGAAGAATCCGAACCTGACACTGACGGGACCCGATCTGGCCGCGCTGCTGTGCAGCCGGGTTTGCCACGACGTCATCTCGCCGGTCGGGGCCATCAACAACGGCCTGGAATTGCTCGATGAAGGCGGCGCCGACGCCGACGCCATGGACCTCATCCGCACCAGCGCCCTCAACGCTTCGGTCAGGCTGAAGTTCGCCCGTCTCGCCTTCGGTGCATCCGGCTCGGTCGGCGCATCGATCGACACCGGCGAAGCCGAAAAAGCCGCCAAGGATTTCGCCGCTGCAGAGAAGAAGACCGAGGTTAACTGGCACGGGCCGCGCGCCATCATCGCCAAGAACCGGGTCAAGCTGCTGCTGAACCTCTTCCTCATCGCCTATGGCGCGATCCCGCGCGGCGGCGTCATCGACATCACGCTCGAAAATCCCGAGCTCGATGCGGTGTTCACGCTGAACTGCAAGGGCCGGATGATGCGCGTTCCGCCGCGCCTGGTCGAGCTTCTCTCCGGCACGCCGGAGGAGGCTGTCGATGCCCATTCGATCCAGCCATATTACACGGTGCTGCTCGGCGAAGAGGCGGGCATGACGATCGATGTGGTTTCGACCGGCGAAGCGATCATCTTCACCGCGCGCATGGCGCAGGTCGACGCCTGAGCCGGTCGGCATTTTTCATTTTGAGACAACTCCGGCGCGGTCAGGTGACAGACACCGCGCCGGATTTCGGCATGGCCGCAACGCGGGTGCCTTATGCGCCGGGCCTTCGCTCAGGTTCGCAGAAAAATTAATGTTTTCAGAGCGTTGAAGCCGGCTGGAAAGCAGGCGTTAAGCACGCTCCGTAACGAAATCTTTGCCAAATTTGTATAGGGTTGTTTCAGGCGCGCGAATGCGCGTATAGGTAAGGCATGAAGGAGTTGGACATGCGGCGCTTGATGATTGCCGACGGCTCGGATGTCGTCAGGAAAGTTGGGAAACGTATTCTGTCCGGCATGGGCTTCCTTGTTTATGAAGCCCCGAGCGGGCTCGAGGCGCTGGTGCGCTGCGAAGCCGAGCTGCCGAATATCCTCGTGGTCGATGCCGGCCTGGAAGGCGCACTCGATCTCATCGCCAATATCAGGCGGTTGCCGAACGGCGCATCGGTGCGCATCTACTACTGCGTCGTCGAGGCGGACCTGAAAAAGATGATGGCGGGCAAGCGCGCCGGTGCCGACGACTTCCTGTTGAAGCCCTTCGACCGCAAGATTTTGACAAGCGTCTTTGCCAGCCAGTCCATGGCCGCCTGAGGCGCCGAGGCGAGGCACACCACATTCTGGACCGAACGAGCCGCGGCAACTGCTGCGGCTTTTTGCTGTCTGCCTTCCTTGGAAGCGCGCGTTGAAAGCAAAGGGCAGGGCGCGGCTCTCCTCGCGCCTTGCGCGTCCGTGCCGGCCGGTGCCATGCGGCAGTAGACAACGACGGACCGGAAGCCTGTTTCGCGGCGCCAATGCGACGCCGGACGCTGTCGTCAGCGCGCCTGACAGCGCTGCGAAGACGAAAAAACCCGCCGGCAAGGGCGGGTTCGTTCAAATGAATTCCGTTGGCGTCATGCCTGGATATGCGGGTCCATGCCGCGCCCGGAACTAAGCCTGAAATCAGGCGGTTTCGGCGTATTCCGCGCCATCCGGCTCGCGCAGGACGTAGCCGCGGCCCCAGACGGTTTCGATGTAGTTGGCGCCGCCTGCAGCGTTGGCAAGTTTCTTGCGCAGCTTGCAGATGAAGACGTCGATGATCTTCAGTTCCGGCTCGTCCATGCCACCATAGAGGTGGTTGAGGAACATTTCCTTGGTCAGCGTCGTGCCCTTGCGCAGCGAAAGCAGCTCGAGCATCTGGTATTCCTTGCCGGTGAGGTGGACGCGCTGTCCGCCGACTTCCACCGTCTTGGCGTCGAGATTGACGATCAGTTCGCCGGTCGAGATGACCGACTGGGCATGACCCTTGGAACGGCGGACGATCGCATGGATGCGTGCCACCAGCTCGTCCTTGTGGAACGGCTTGGTCATGTAGTCGTCGGCGCCGAAGCCGAGACCGCGAACCTTGTCTTCAATGCCGGCCATGCCGGAGAGGATGAGGATCGGCGTCTTCACCTTGGAAAGACGCAGGGTTCTCAAGACCTCGTAGCCGGACATGTCAGGCAGGTTGAGGTCGAGAAGGATGATGTCGTAGTCGTAGAGTTTGCCGAGATCGACGCCTTCCTCACCGAGATCGGTGGTGTAAACGTTGAAACTCTCGGACTTGAGCATCAGCTCAATGCTCTGAGCCGTTGCGCTGTCGTCTTCAATTAGTAGAACCCGCATATTCTTCCCCTTTTCCGCCGCCCAAGGTCATCGTGGCCCCCTTACGCGATACGGATCCAGTCGTTGCCTGATTTGGAGGCTGCCATCAAATGGTTAACAAATTCTGATTCACTCTGGCAAGGTGTATCGAGATTGTTAAATATTTTTAGCAGTCTCCTGATTTCAAACGTGAATCCAAAATGGCACTTTTCATGCGAAACATGAGGAAATGCCGCTATCTGACTCTTCTGACTCGTTAATGCCGGGGCCGTCATATTTCGTGCCTCAGTATTTACGGAGCCTTAAATCATCCACCCTATGATTAACGATGCCCGTAAACGAAAGGTTACCAGCGGTAGGCTTTTGTTAATATCGCTGAAGATTTTTCGTTTTCTGCCTGTTGGGCAGGCTCGATGGGCCAAATCAGTAACCGGGGTCTCGTTATCCACGGGAGTATTGCGTATGAAAGCACGTGAGAGCCTTGTCCGCCTGAAGGAATTTCAGGTCAGGGAGAAGCAGCGTCAGCTGAGCCAGCTT
This sequence comes from Ensifer sp., assembly GCF_031989085.1. NCBI lineage: Bacteria > Pseudomonadati > Pseudomonadota > Alphaproteobacteria > Hyphomicrobiales > Rhizobiaceae > Ensifer > Ensifer sp. Next base: position 50,588 of record NZ_DALZXU010000009.1, on the reverse strand, counting down.
CAGATGATGATGGCTGAGTTCGAACGGATGACCAAGGATCTGGAAAATCAGATTGTTTTCGAGGAAAAGAAGTCGGGTATTTCCGATCCCTCGCATTTTGCCTATCCCACTTTCGCCAAGGCCGCTCGTCAAAGAGCCGACAATCTTCAGGTCTCCATCCGGGAACTGAAGATGCAGCAGGATGCTGCCGAACTCGCGCTCGAAGAAGTGCAGGCCGAACATGCGAAGGCGGCGGCACTCGAGGAACGGGACACGACGACGCGTCTTCGGGCGTAATCGTTTCGAGGCAGATGATTTTCATTCTTTGTCGGGCGATGCCGATGGCATGGCCCGATCCGGCACGATTGTCACAAAAATGAAAAACCCGCGCGACAGCTTGCTGTCGGGCGGGTTTTCTCATTTCGGGATAGCCCGGGTTTGCCTCAGGCCTGGATGACGTCCTGCCAGTCAGGATGGCGCAGCGCCTGCGCGCGCATGAAGGGGCAGAGCGGAATGATCTTCCAGCCACCCTTGCGCGCCTCGTCGATTGCATGTTTCGCCAGCGCCTGGCCGACGCCCTTGCCGCGCAGTTCGTCGGGCACCAGCGTATGGTCGACGATAACAAGCTTTGGCGACGACCGGGAATAGGTCATCTCGCCGGTGTGGCCCTCGACGGTCGTGGAGTAGCGGCCATGCGACCCGGTTTCTTCGTGTACGATATCCATCCTGGCGTCCTTCCCGTTCAACGTTTGCGTGTTGTTGGGGATGCTACAGCAGGATGGCGTCGTTCGAAACCGCCCCGATGGGCCGGAACGGGAAACGCACTGTCGCCGAAATGGAGCGTTCCGGCGCGCCGGCTGCGTTGCGTGGGCATGCCTCGGCGACAAGAACGAAGACGGCGGCCACCGGGAAACCCGGAGCCGCCGCGCAACCTATGGCCCTGTCGAGGGCTCTTCTAGTGGCGATACTGCTGGATGCGTGTCGTGCGCAGTCCGGCCAGGCCGTGATCGTTGATGGAGGACTGCCAGGACAGGAATTCCTCGACAGTGAGGGTATAGCGTTCGCACGCTTCCTCAAGGCTCAAAAGGCCACCGCGTACAGCGGCAACCACCTCAGCCTTCCTGCGGATGACCCAGCGCCGGGTATTCGCCGGCGGCAGATCCGCAATCGTCAGAGGACTGCCATCGGGGCCGATGACATATTTTACGCGTGGTCGCATCATTTCGGTCATGGGACTCTCTACACAAACTCAAGACCATATGACGCTGACCTTAGCCCGCCACATTTAACATTTGCCTAAGCGGTCGGTAACAATTTACTCATAATTTTAAAGACTTCCGCACCGTCCCTCGATCGTTTCCGCAACGTCGCGGCGGCGACCGCGACGTCTGCAAATCCCCACAATCGGCGCCCAATTGCCCGGAAAGCGTTGGATTAACGCGGATTTGTCATGGGAGCCATGCAATTACCACATTTCACTTTAACTAAAATTCTTGGTAACGAGGCGCCGAAATAAAGGATGAGCGACGTTTGCGCGCTCCCGATTCATTCTTGGTGCATCGTCGTATTTTTCACAACCGGTCGCGTTGCTTTCGCGGGCATGCCGGAGAGGGTGGCTGTATTTTGGCTGCCGGGTGAAGTTCATGCGCCGGGTGATTTTCGGGGCGGTTTGTATTCTCTCGACCAGGTGCGTTGGCACCGGTGATGTGGTGATCAGAGATGAAGGAATCGAATGAACCAGCCTTGCTGCGCGAGGCTGAGACGGCGGACATGATTTCCGAAATCGATACGGCTGCCGTCCGCACGGAATATGAACTGCTGCACCTGATGCGGCGGCTGATCGCGCGTTACGGCTTCGGCCATTTCATGATCGCGCGGCTGCCGCTGGCCGAGCAGCAGCGCTTTTCCGAGCGGCTGGTGCTGAGCAACTGGCCCTCGGAGCTGGTGCGCCAGTACGACGCCTGCGAGACCTTCCAGTCGAGCGTGCTGGTCGAACGCCTGCGCGCCACGAAGCTGCCGGTCAACGGCGGCGTCGAACTGCTCGATGCGGCCGGAAAGCCGGCCGACGCGGCGATGGTTCACCGGCTATTGGCTCATCCTGATATGGCCCGCCATTTCGCTGTCCAGTTGCATACCTCCAGCGGCGATCCGTTCGTCGCCATGCTGTCGGGCCGGCGCGAGCCACCCGTCGGCGTCGAGCAGGCGACGCTCTATCTCTCGCTCGTGCAATTGTTCGAATGCCTCGAGCGCACGTTCGATACCGGCAGTGCCGCGCGCGAAAAGCTGTCGAGCCGGGAGATCGAATGTCTGCGCTGGGCAGCCGCCGGCAAGAGCAGCGACGAGATCGCCATCATCCTCGGCATCTCCACCTATACGGTGAGCAGCTATTTCAAGAGCGCCACCCGCAAGCTCGACGCGGTCAACCGCATGCAGGCGATCGCCCGCGCCATGCGGCTGAAGCTGATCTGAACAGGATCGCTTCGACCGGACTTGCGCCATCGCGCACCCTTGCCGCCGGGCGGACAAGTTTCTATATGTCGGCGACTGGAGCACGTCGCGCAGAACTGCGCAGCGGTTTTGCGATGTCGGCCTGCTCGAAAACAACAATTGAGAAGCGCTGCAGGTGAACCCTCATGGGCGGCGCGCTTCGGAGCGCAGCCGCAAAGGGCGGCAGCTATGCTCCGGAACTTGCAATGCTGCAGCGATTTTTGTGTGCCCGATGGGGCGCGCGCAGCGCTGCAGAAGCCGACAGCATGCCGCGCGCCATCATGCCGGCATTGCATCGCATGACGCGTGAAACAGGGGCGGGCGCTGTTGTCGCCGCCCAAAGGCCGGATTGGATGCCGTGAACAGTCTCGATTTTGATCGCAAGCCCGAAGATACGCGTGTCGTCGTCGCCATGTCCGGCGGCGTCGATTCCTCTGTCGTCGCCGGCCTGCTCAAACGCGAGGGCTACGACGTTCTCGGCATCACGCTGCAGCTCTACGATCATGGCGCTGCCGTGCACCGCGCCGGCTCCTGCTGCGCCGGCCAGGACATCGACGATGCGCGCCGCGTCTGCGAAACACTCGGCATTCCGCATTACGTGCTCGATTACGAAGCGCGCTTCCGCGAAACGGTGATCAACCCGTTTGCCGAAAGCTATGTCGCCGGCGAAACGCCGATCCCCTGCGTTGCCTGCAACCAGACAGTCAAGTTCGCCGATCTCCTGGCGACCGCCAGGGAGCTCGGTGCCGATGCGCTGGCGACCGGCCACTATATTCGCTCGCGCCCGAGCCCCAACCCGCGCCATGCCGGCCAGCGGGCGCTCTATCGCCCGACGGATGCCGATCGCGACCAGAGCTACTTCCTTTTTGCCACCACCCAGGAACAGATCGACTATCTGCGCTTCCCGCTCGGCCATCTCTCGAAGGCCGAAACCCGCGTGCTCGCCGACGAGATGGGTCTCGTCGTCGCCCAGAAGGCCGACAGCCAGGACATCTGTTTCGTGCCGCAGGGCAAATACAGCGACATCGTCACGAAGCTGAAGCCGAATGCGGCGCTTGCCGGCGAGATCGTGCATCTCGACGGCCGCGTGCTCGGCACCCATGACGGCATCCTGCACTATACGATCGGCCAGCGCCGAGGCATCGGCATCGCCACCGGCGAGCCGCTCTATGTCGTCTATCTCGACGCCCGCTCGCGCCGCGTCATCGTCGGCCCCAGGGAAGCGCTGGAAACGCGTCGCGTCTATCTGCGCGACGTCAACTGGCTGGGCGACGAGGATCTGGAAACCGTGGCGGTGGAAGGCTTCGACTGTTTCGCCAAGGTCCGCTCCACCCGCCAGCCGGCGCCGGCGATCCTGAAGCGCGATGCGGAAGGTCTCTATGTCGAGCTTGCCGAGGGCGAAGCGGGCATTGCGCCCGGCCAGGCCTGCGCACTCTATTCCGGCATCGGCGAAGACGCCCGCGTCTATGGCGGCGGCTTCATCCGCAAATCCGAGCGCGAGGCCGGTGCGGAGGCCGCATTGAAGTTGCTTCTGGCAGCGCCTGCGGCCGCCTGAGCCGATCATTTCCGATCGCGCGGGAAAACTTCACATTTTCCCCGCGACTTGGGTTGACACTGGGCGGAACCGGGCCTTATAAGCCGCCCGTCCAGTCAAGACGGCTTCCACTTCGAAGCCCTGACGCGGTACCCGGCGGAGTAGCTCAGTAGGTTAGAGCAGAGGAATCATAATCCTTGTGTCGGGGGTTCGAATCCCTCCTCCGCTACCATTTCTTCACATGATAAATTAATCTGGTTTGGCGCGGGTCTTCTGCATTCGCTCGCCTTTGCTGATTCACGACAGCTGCCCGGCGCCGCAACGGAAATGGTGATCTCTCCTTGCAACCTGCTCTAGCGCTGAGCGCTGAGCGGACGCTTCGAGCGGCGGACGCAGTGCAAAGGAGGGTGATTGCTCTTGCCGGGTCCGGTGAGGCCCTCAATGCGCTGAATGCCTGTGTGTGGTGAAACTCCGTCGCTGCCAGCCGCGGGCATCTGGTGGCCTTCAGCGATGGCGGTGAGGAGTTCAGGGCGAAGACCGTCGCCGCGTGCTGCTGCGATCGTGTGGAGGGTGAGCAGGTGCATCATCTTTGGCTCCATCGCTTGATGGAGCATCCTCGCGCCTCGGTGTCGGCCAAGCCACCCGTTTCCGGCTCGCCGGAAACGGAGACGCTGGCATTTCAGCGGTGGATCGACGAGGTGATGGTGCTGTAGTCCGGCAGGGTGATCTCGGCCAGTTCGGCTGCGCGATATTGAGACAGGGCAACGTGCATGATGGCGATCACTGCGACCGAAAAGGCCAGTACGGTGATGGAAACGCCGAAGCCGGTCTTGATCATGTCCGTATCCTCCAAGCCCTGTGTTCGTTGCTGAGAGACTGTCAAACCGTGACACGAAGACTATCGTGTGGCGTCGAATGTGCTGTTCCCCGGGTAACACGCCGTATGGTTAACGAAATATGAACAGGAAATGCGGTGCCGGCCGGCGCCAAATGCGGCAACGGCGGGCACGCCACCCGGCCGCGACGGCATCTTCGGGCGAATGTCAGGCGCAGTCCGCCTGGCGAAACCTCAGGCCGCCTTGCAGCAGCGGGCGCTACTTGCCGAGCCGGGCAGCGGCATCGGGATCCATCTGCAGCTTGATCCGCATTTCCATTCTGGCAGGAGTGCCGGCCGGCCGCTTCGGAAACGGCGCTGCCCGCCTGACTGCGGCGATCGCCTCGGCATCGACCTTGCGGTTGCCGGACGACCGGGAGACCGACGCCGACAGCAGATCGCCGTTCCTGCCGATGAAAAAGCGCACTTCCGTCGTCAAGGGTTTGCGCTGTCCTCGTTTTTCCTGTGCCTGATGCTCGCCAGCCTTCGTCGATGTGGCGTGGGCGGGCATGCCGGCGACGATCGAGATGGCGCAGAGAAAAGGGAGGAGTGCTTTCATGGGACGGCCTGGCGGATCTGATGATGCATGTGTCTGCTGCTAAAGCAGTTTTCGATGCCTGGCGCGAGGGCGGATGTCGAAATCTCCCCCGCACGAAAACACTTTTTCCGTGTGGTTGGCGTCAGCTTGATCGCGTTTTGCGTTAGAGCCGAAAGTTGCTATGCAATGATCGCATCTGACGGGGAGCGAGACCATGACGAAGACAGCGCATGAGATCGAAGGCGAGCGGATCGGCCAATTGATCGCCGACGTCGAGCGGGCGCAGAACGAACGGTCGCCGGAGGATTTCCTGCGGCATTTCACGCGTGACGCGGTCTGGGTGACCGCCTTCGGGCGACGGCTGACCGGTCGCGACGAGATCGCGGCCTTTACCCGCAAGGTGCTGACGCCGGCGCTCGGCAACCAGTACGCCCGCTACGAGGCGGTGCACATCTCCTTCCTGCGGCCCGACGTGGCCGCCGTCAACGTGCGCCAGCGCCCGGTTCTCGACGACGGATCACCGATCCCGGGCGAGGCGGAGGGCAGCCCGCTTTACATCCTGGTGAAGGAGGGCGAGCGCTGGATGATCGCCGTCGGCCAGAACACCAAGGTCCAGACGGAGGCGATCGTCACACAGCAGAACCAGATCGACGCCGGCAACGAAGACTAGCGCCCGCAATTGCCGTCGCCTGTTGGCCCGGCGATCGCGGCGCGGTCGTTCGCCTGCGGTACCGGCGGTAGACCTATCCGCTCCAGCATCTTGGTAGAACCTGGTCTCGACGGCCGTTGCCTGCAGCTCAGCCGTTCTCAGCGCTGCTTGACCGTATCGATCTCGATCAGAAACAGCTCGCACCTTGCTGGCGCCTTCGATCTTGCCGCAAGTGGCCCGGAAACGATCACGGCGTCGCCGGCTGAAAGCGCGCGCGTCAGGCCGTCGCTCTCAAGTTCAACCGTGCCGCGATGACAGAAGACGAGGATCGTTGCCGCCTCGCTTTCGACCGAACTTTCGCCCTCGACTGTCAGCCTGCGCACGTGATGCGTGAGCCTGCCCCGGCGGGTCATGACGTTGAGGTCGACGATGGTGCCGTCGATCAGGTTTGCCGACGTCGCGACATCGGCAGGGAAGGCGAGCGGCGCTGCCGCCTGCGTCAGCGGCGCCGGTTCGCGACCTTCGATCAGAAGCGTCATGCCGTTGCCTTCGAGGATCGACAGGGTTCGGTCGATGCCGGGGAAGGCCGAGAAGGGGCCATCGCTGGCGACCGTCGCCATGCTGACGCGCCAGTCGAATTCCGAGAGCGACGCCCCCTCCGGAAACACCGCGATCTCGATGGTTTCGCCGCCGCCGTTTTTCCAGGGCATGCGCTTGTGGCCGGAGGCAGGCAGCAATTTCATGGCGTCTCATCCTGAATGATGCGGCGCATGCGGTCGAAATCCTCGTTCATCGGCCTGTCGTCGGCATAGTGGGGAACGGCGGCGCGGATGCGCTGGTGGAGCGCGCCGGTTCGCTTTGCCTTGGCCGTCGGGCGCGGCTGCAGGTCATAGGCCTGGGCGGCGGCGAGAAGCTCGATGGCAAGAATGCGCTCCAGGTTGTCGACGATCGCCAGCGCCTTGAAGGCGGCGGGCGTGGCATGCGTCAGGATATCCTCCTGCAGCGCCGAAGTGATGCCGCCGTCGAGGCTGGCGGGCACCGCCAGCCGCCGGTTTTCCGCGCCAAGGGCCGCCGCCGTGTACTGGGCGATCATGTAGCCCGAGGACACGCCGCTGTCGCCGGCGAGAAAGGCGGGCAGGCCGCTGACGAGCGGGTTGACGAGCCGGTCGATGCGGCGCTCGGAAATGGCCGCAACTTCGGCGACGGCAACCGCGAGGCTGTCCATGGCAAGGCCGAGGGCGGCTCCGACCGCATGCGCCTGGGAGTGCACCTCGGGTGCTTCCGGCGTCCCGGCGACGGCGGGATTGTCGGTGAGGCTTGCGAGCTCCCGGTCGACCACTTCAGCCACGTGAACGAAGGCGTCGCGGGCCGCGCCATGCACATGCGGAACGGCGCGCAGGCTCAAGGGATCCTGTGTGCGCGTGGCGGCGCTGGCCGCCAGCATCGGGCTGTCGGCCAGGAACGCGCGCAGTGTTTTGCCCACCGCCTGCAGCCCCGGCGAATGGCGCAGCGCCAAAGGTCCCTCAGCAAAGGCGTTGGCCTGGCTGCCGAGGTTTTCATAGGTGAGTGCCGCTGCCGCATCCGCCCAGGCAAAGAGCGCTTTCGTGCGGGACAGCGCCAGGGCTGCGAGACCCGTGGCGCAGGGCGTGCCGTTGACGAGGCTCAGGCCCTCCTTTGCCTGCAGCTGCAGCGGCTGGAGCCCGATCCGGCGCAGCGCTTCGGCACCGCTCAAGATATCCTTACCGTCGTTCACCGTGCCATGGCCGATCAGCACGAGACCGATCGATGCGGCATGGGTGAGATAGCCGACCGAGCCGCGCGAGGGAATGTTGGGGATGAGACCGGCATTGAGCAGCGCCAGGAGCGCCTCGACCGTTTTGATGCGCACGCCGGAATAGCCGTGGGCAAAATTGGCGATCTGGGCCGCCATTACCGCGCGTGCTTCCGCTCGCCCCAGCGGTTCGCCGACGCCGCAAGCGTGGCTGAGGATGATGTTGCGCGACAGCGCCTGCTGGTTTTCCCTGTCGATGATGACATCGCAGAGCGCGCCGACGCCGGTGTTGATGCCGTAGCCGCGGATGCCGCGGTCGACCAGCGCCTCGACCACGGCGCGCGCCTTGACGATGCGGCTGCGCGCCGCGTCGGAAAGCGCAAGCGGGGCGCCGTTCGCGACCGCGGCGATTTCCGCCCAGTCTGCCGGTCCATCAAGCGTGATGTTTTCAGTCATGCGCTTCCGGCCTTCCCTGGCGACGTTGGACGAAACGGGCGACATAGTCGTTGGCGGGGTTGTCGAGAATATCGTCCGGCGTTCCCACCTGCACCACCTGGCCGTCCTTCAGGATGGCGATTTCCGAGCCGATGCGCAAAGCCTCGTCGAGATCGTGGGTGATGAAGACGATGGTCTTCGACAGGTTCTGCTGCAGCTGCAGCAACTGGTCTTGCATGTCGGCGCGGATCAGTGGGTCGAGTGCCGAGAAGGCCTCGTCCATCAGGATCACGTCGGTATCGGCGGCGAGCGCCCGGGCAAGGCCGACGCGCTGCTTCATGCCGCCCGAGAGCTGGTGCGGGAATTTGGCGTCGTAGCCGGAAAGGCCGACCGTCTCGATCCATTTCATGCCGATGTCGCGGGCGTCCGCCTTGGAGAGGCCGCGCACCCGCTGGCCGTAAACGACATTCTGCAAAACGGTGCGGTGCGGCATCAAAGCGAAACTCTGGAACACCATGCTGACGCGGTGCATGCGGAAGGTACGCAGCGCCTTGGCGTCGAGATCGAGGATGTTGCTGCCGTCGAAGGCGACCTCTCCGCTGGTCGGTTCGATCAACCGGTTGATGTGGCGCACCAGCGTCGACTTGCCGGATCCCGACAGGCCCATGATGACAAAGATCTTGCCGGCGCCGATCGTCAGGCTGACGTCGTTGAGACCGACGCTGCAGCCGGAGCGGGCGAGGATCTGCGCCTTGTCGAGGCCGTCGCGGGCCATGGCAAGCGCAGCCTTCGCGTCATGGCCGAAGATCTTGTAGACGTTGCGGATCTCGATATCAGCCATTGCGGGGATCCTCCGTCCGGCTCTTGCCGAAACCTTGCGTGATGCGGTCGAGTACGATGGCCAGGATGACGATGCCGATGCCGGCCTCCAGGCCCTTGCCGACGTCGAGTGTCTGGATGCCGTTCAGCACCTGTTCGCCGAGGCCGCGCGCACCGATCATCGAGGCGACGACCACCATCGACAGCGCCATCATGATCGTCTGGTTGAGGCCGGCCATGATCGTCGGGGTGGCGAGCGGCAGTTCGACGCCGAAGAGGATCTGGTTGGGGCTGCCGCCGAAGGCGGTCGCCGCCTCGACCACCTCATGGTCGACCTGGCGGATGCCGAGATCGGTGAGGCGAATGAGCGGCGGCACCGCGTAGATGATCGTCGCGAGAATTGCCGGCACCTTGCCGAGGCCGAAGAGCATCAGCGCCGGGATGAGGTAGACGAAGCTCGGCATGGTCTGCATCACGTCGAGCACAGGAAGCGTGATGTTGCGCACCAGCCGGCTCTTGGCGACGAGAATGCCCATGGGCACGCCGATTGCCACCGACACCAGCGTTGCCATCAACATCAGCGCCAGCGTCTGCATGGTGAGGTCCCAGAGGCCGAGCACGCCGACGAAGAACAGAAGCGCCCCGACGGCCACCGTCAGCGTCCAGCGCTTGGAGCTTTGCCAGGCGAGCGCCATGAAGGCGAGGATGACGACCCACCAGGGCAGGCCGCGCAGGATCCATTCGATGAAGAGCACGGCTTTCAGGATCACCGCGCTGATCGCCTTGAAGACCCAGCCATAGCTGCTGACCAGCGTCTGGATGAACTCGTTCACCGGCGCGCGGATGGAGAGATTGAGGGTATCCGGAAACATCGGACGTCGTTCCTTGCTCGGGCCATGGGCGGGCGCAGCGCTGCGGCCGATGGCGCTTGCCTCGGGGTGTCGAAGGTCACGGCCGACGCGGATCTGGACGCCCTGTTCGAGACAGGGGCGCGCCAGACCCGCATCGGCTGATCGAACGGACTTACTTCAGGCTGGCTTCGATCTTGCCGCGGGCCTCGTCGGAGACCCACTTGCCCCAGACGTCGCCCTTGGTCTTCAGGAACTCGGCCGCTGCTGCCACCGCATCGACCTTCTTGTCGGTCATGTAGGCCAGGCTGCCGTTGACGTCTTCAAGCGGGAAGGTCGCCTTTTCGAGGATCGCGATGATCTCGGGGGCTTCCTGCGCAAAGGTGCTGTTGACGCCATAGGAGACGTCGACGGACGGGAAGGCGCAGCCTTCGTCGCGCTTGCCGGTGGCGCTCGAAAGCTCCTTCCAGCAGGCTTCGTTATAAGCCGGCTCTTCCAGCTGCACGAGCTTGAACTTGCCCATGATCGCGGTCGGTGACCAGTAGTAGAACAGGATCGGCTCGCCCTGAAGGTATGCCGACGTGATGGCCGAATCGAGCGCGGTTCCGGTGCCCGGGCGGAAGTTCACATAGGTCTCGCCGAGCTTGTAGGCATCGAGCTTGGCGGTGCTGACGCCTTCGCAGGTCCAGCCCGACGGGCAATTGAGGAAACGGCCCTTGGACGGTTCCTCCGGATCGGCGAACAGCTCCACGATCTTGGCATCGGACAGCTGCGACACGCTCTTCAGATCAGGCGCTTTCGCCTCGATATTGCGGGCGGCGTCGCCCTTGATGACGTATTCCGGAACGAACCAGCCTTCGCTGGCGCCGACGAAGGTCTTGCCGACGGCGACGACCTTCTTTTCCTCGACGGCCTTGTTCCAGATGTCGGAGCGGCCGAGCCATTCCTCGGCAAAGATCTGCACGTCGTTGTTGGCGGTTGCCTGTTCGAGCGTCACGGAGTTGCCGGGGATCGAATCCACCTGGCAGTCGTAGCCTTTGGCAAGAATGGTCTTCATCACTTCGGTGATGAAGGCGCCGCTTTCCCAGTCGATGCCGGCGAAGGTGACGGTCTTGCCGTCGCCGCAATAGGAGGCGCTGGCATTGCCGGCAGAAGCGGCAAGCACCAGGCCCGTGGCAGCGAGGGTGAGTTTCAGTTTGCTGATCGACATGCGCATTCCCCTTTTTTGTGATGGTCGCTTCGATTGCTACTTCAATTTCATGAGCACGCGCGCGAAGGCGCGGTCGATGTCTTCCTCCCGTTCGTGGCGTCCATTGCGGATCTTCCACTGTCCGGCGACCATGACGTCGCGGACGGTCTCGCCGCCGAGCGCAAACAGCCAGCGGTCGAGGATCTGGTTGCCGCTTGCAGCGGCGATGTACGGATTTGCACCGTCGAGCACGACGAAATCGGCACGCGCGCCAACGGCGATGCCCGATGTCCTCTGGCCGACGGCCTGGGCGCCGCCCTTGAGGGCAGTATCGAATATGGTGCGGCCGACTGAGGCGCCGGGGCCGGCAAGCCTGTTGCGGCGGCGGTCGCGCAGGCGCTGGCCGTATTCGAGCAGCCGCAGCTCTTCGGCAACGCTGGTCGCCACATGGCTATCGGTGCCGATGCCGAGCCGGCCGCCTTCGGCCATGTAGTCGACGGCCGGAAAGATACCGTCGCCGAGATTGGCTTCCGTTGCCGGGCAGAGACCGGCGACCGCTCCGGATCTGGCGAGGCGCTGACGTTCGTCGTCGGTCAGGTGGGTAGCATGGATTGCGCACCAGCGCTCGTCGACCGGCATTTCATCGAGCAGCCACTGAACCGGGCGGCGGCCGCTCCAGGCAAGGCTGTCTTCCACTTCCTTGGTCTGCTCGGCGACATGAATGTGGATCGGGCCCGCGACCGGCGCGTGCTCGAGGATCGTGCGCATCTCTTCCGGCGTGGCGGCGCGCAGCGAGTGGATGGCATAGCCGAGCGTCTGACCGTTGTCGCGGCAGAGCGGCGCCAGCCGCTCCAGCAGCGCCAGGAATTGCTCGGGATTGTGCAGGAAGGGTCGCTGGCCGGCATTCGGAGCGATGCCGCCGAAATTGGCGTGGGCGTAGAAGACCGGCAGGTGGGTCAGGCCGATGCCGGTCGATTTTGCCGCATTGAGAATGCGCAGGGACATCTCGGCCGGGTCCGCATGGGGCGTGCCATCGGCGGTGTGGTGCAGGTAGTGGAATTCGGCGACATGACCGAAGCCGCCCTTCAGCATTTCCATGTAGAGCTTGGCGGCGATCGCCTCGACATCGTCGGGGTTCACGAGGCCGACGGTGCGGTACATTTCTTCCCGCCAGGTCCAGAAGCTGTCGTTGCCGCTGCCGGCGACTTCGGCAAGGCCCGCCATGGCGCGCTGGAAGGCGTGGGAATGCAGATTGGCCATCGCGGGGATCAGCGGTCCGGCGACACGTTCGTCGCCGTTTTCAGCCTGTTGACCTGATGTGATCGAAACGATGCTACCCGACGCATCGAGCGCAATCGCCACGTTCTGCGCCCAGCCGGTCGGCAGAAGCGCATGATCGGCGAAGAGCCGGTTGACGGGAAAAGTTGCCATGTTGCGATTTTCCTGTACGTAGTTGTATATGGAACTATAGATATTTTGCTGTGGCGCGCAAGCGCGAAATGAACGAAAAGAATCATGGCCGGATACGCATGATTTGTTCGCGATCCGGAAGGGACGGGGAAAATGCCGATAACGGCACTCAGGCGAAGGATCGACATGGCGGCATTCGAGGACGGACCGGTGCCACGCTACGAGGCGGTAAAGCAGTTCATCCGCACGCGCATCGACAGCGGCGAGTGGCCGGCACATCACCGCATCCCTTCCGAAAACGAGATCGTCGCCGATCTCGGCGTCAGCCGCATGACCGCCAACCGGGCGCTGCGTGAGCTTGCGACCGAGGGCGCGATCACCCGCGTCCAGGGCGTGGGGTCGTTCGTCGCCGCCCACAAGGGCAGCACGGCCCTTCTGGAAGTGCGCAACATCGCCGACGAGATCCGCGAGCGCGGCCATGCCCACACCTCGCGCATGACGCTGATGCAGGAAGAAGTCGCGCCGTCGGAGATCGGTTATGCGCTCGGGCTTGTGACCGGCGCACGGGTTTTCCATTCGATCATGGTGCATTCGGAAAACGGCCTGCCGATCCAGATCGAGGATCGATTCGTCAATCCGGCCATCTGCCCGAAATACATGGAGCAGGATTTTCGCGACATGACGCCCAACGCCTATCTGACGGCGGTGGCGCCGATCACCCGCACCGAGCAGATCGTCGAGGCGGTGTCGCCGCAGCCATGGGAGTGCAAGCTGCTCGGCATCGACCGAAACGAGCCCTGCCTGATGATCCGGCGCCGCACCTGGTCGGATAGCGCCAATGTGACGACGGCGCGCCTGCTCTATCCCGGGACTCGTTATCGCCTTGAAGGTATGTCGCAATGATCGGGAGACCCGTTCGGTCGTAACGGAAGTCGGCATGGTGCCGGATGTGATGGAGGCGACACTATGGTTGAAGACGCGCTGAAGCTTCGCACGGAATTGCCAAGGCCAGATGTCACGCCCGAGGACGCCGCGCGCATTCTCTTGGAGCACTTCGGCCTGTCGGGCGCGTTGAGCGAGCTGGGCAGCCAGCAGGACCGAAATTTCCGGATCGACACCGGCGAGGCGCGCTTCGTGCTGAAGATCTGCCGGGCTGCCTATGACCTGCAGGAGCTCGAGGCCCAGAACGCAGCCTTGCTTCACCTCGCCCGGCAGTCCGGCGCCGTCAGGGCGCCTCAAGTGGTGCGCGATCTCGACGGCCGCGATATCATCGATGTGAAGGTGCGTGGCCAGGACTATCGCGTTCGTCTTCTGACCTATCTCGATGGCGTGCCCTTGACGCAGCGCAAACACCTGACGGCGGACACGGTCGCGGCCCTCGGCGATATCGCCGGACGGCTGGCGGTGGCGCTGCGCGATTTCGACCATCCCGGGCTCGACCGCGAGCTGCAATGGGATCTGAGGCACGCGGCCCCGGTCGCCCTGCATCTGCTGGCGGCGATGAACGACGAGGGTCTGAAGAAGCGCATCGCCGAAGCGATGGTCTCGGCCATGCGCCGGCTTCAGCCCCTGACGGCCGACCTACGCGTGCAGGCGATCCATCACGACGTCACCGATGACAATGTCGTCGGGCAACCGGATGCCGCGGGCCGACCGATGCCGGACAGCGTCATCGATTTCGGCGATATCCTCAAAGGCTGGCTCGTTGCCGAACTGGCCGTCACCTGCGCCTCGCTGCTGCACCATGCCGATGGTGACGCTCTTTTCATCCTGCCGGCCGTGCGCGCCTTCCATGCGGTATGTCCGCTCGAGGAGAGCGAGCTGAAGGCCCTGTGGCCGCTGATCGTCGCGCGCGCGGCCATCCTCGTCGCCAGTTCGCAGCAGCAGCTCGCCATCGATCCTGACAATGCCTATGTCAGCGGCAACGCCGCCCATGAGCGTGAGATCTTCGACGTTGCCGTTTCCGTGCCGCCGGCGCTGATGCAGCGAGCGATCCTGCGCGCCGTCGACGCCGTGCCTGAAAAGGCGGCACCGGTGCTGGGCGAGGGGCAACTCGTCGACATCGAGCCGGCCGGCGTGCGCCAGATCGATCTTTCCATTCTGAGTCCGCTGCTTCCGGAGGAGCGCTGGCAGCACGAAGGCCTTCCGGCATCGCTGCTGCAGACGGCGGCCCATGCGATCGGCATGGCCTCGACGCGGTATGGCGAGTACCGGCTGACCGAGAGCGCGCTTCGGTCGCCGCGATCGAGATCAACTTTTGCGCTGCATGTGGATCTCTGCCTGCCCGTGGGTGCCGTCGTCAGGGCACCCTTTGCCGGCCGGGCCGAATGGCACGACGGGCGGATGGTGCTGAGCGGTCCAGCGGCGGTCCTTCATCTTACCGGTCTCGAACCGCCGGAGGGCACGGATGAGACGGTTACCGCCGGTACGCCCATCGGTCTGGTGAGCGAGGCTGGGCACGGGCTCGGCCTCATGCGGGTGCAGCTCTGCCGCGAACCGGGGTTGATCCCGCCGCTGTTTGCTCCCGCGCATCAGGCAGACGTCTGGCAGGAACTCTGCCCGTCGCCCGCCGGCATTCTCGGCTTTAACTGCGATGCGCCGGCGCCGCATTCGGCCGACCTGCTCGATCGCCGCCTGCAGCATTTCGCCAGACCGCAGAAGAACTACTACCGCGCGCCGCCGCAGATCGAGCGCGGCTGGAAGGAACATCTGTTCGACGTCGGGGGCAGGGCCTATCTCGACATGGTCAACAACGTCACCATCCTCGGCCATGGCCATCCGCGGCTGGCTGCTGCGGTCGGCCGGCAATGGTCGCTGCTCAACACCAATTCGCGATTTCACTACGCCTCGGTCGCCGAATTTTCAGAGCGGCTGGCAGTGCTTGCGCCCGACGGTCTCGACACGGTCTTCCTGGTCAACAGCGGCTCGGAGGCAAACGACCTCGCCTTGCGGCTCGCCTGGGCCTTTTCCGGCGAGCGCAATGTCGTCAGCCTGCTCGAGGCCTATCACGGCTGGACGGTGGCGAGCGACGCCGTCTCGACCTCGATCGCCGACAACCCGCAGGCGCTCGAAATGCGGCCCGACTGGGTGCATGCAGTGGTCGCGCCCAACACCTATCGGGGACAATTCCGCGGCGCCGACACCACCGACAACTATGTGCGGTCGGTGGCGACTAAGCTGCGCGCGCTGGAAGAGGGGGGGCAAGGCCTTGCCGGCTTCATCTGCGAGCCGGTCTATGGCAATGCCGGCGGCATCCCCTTGCCGAAGGGCTATCTCGATGCGGTCTATGCCATGGTCCGGCAGCGGGGCGGCGTCTGCATCGCCGACGAGGTGCAGGTCGGCTATGGCAGGCTCGGTGACTATTTCTGGGGTTTCGAGGAACAGGGCGTGGTGCCGGATATCATCACCATCGCCAAGGGCATGGGCAACGGCCACCCGCTCGGTGCCGTCATCACCAGGCGCGAGATTGCCGATGCGCTGGAGAAGGAAGGCTATTTCTTCTCGTCCTCCGGCGGCAGCCCGGTCAGCTCCGTCGTCGGCCAGACGGTGCTCGATCTCATCGAAGAAGAGAAGCTGCAGGACAATGCCCGTGTCGTCGGCGGGTATCTCAAGACAAGGCTTGAAGCGCTTGCGCAACGGTTTCCGGTCGTCGGCGCGGTGCACGGCATGGGGCTTTATCTCGGTGTCGAATTCGTGCGCGATCGCGACACGCTGGAGCCGGCGAGCGAGGAGACGGCCGCCATCTGCGACCGCCTGCTGGAGCTCGGGGTGATCATGCAGCCGACCGGCGATCACCTCAACGTCTTGAAGATCAAGCCGCCGCTCTGCCTTAGCCGCGAGAGCGCCGACTTCTTCGCCGACATGCTGACGCGGGTGCTGGACGAGGGCTGGTAGGCAACGCCCCCGTGCCGATCTTACCAGCCGGCGAAGTTGGCAAGCACAGCGTCGGAGACCCGGCCGGCTGCCACATCGCCAAGGGCGCGGTCGAGAATGGCGAGCGCCTGGTCGATCTCCGCATCCGAGATCGTTAGCGGTGGGGTCATCTCCAAAACGTTGGAGTTCATGCCGACATAGTAGACAACGAGGCCAAGCTCATAGGCGCGGTAGATCAGCTTGGCGGTTTCTCTTGACGCCGGTGTCCGGTCACTGTGATCGGCGATCAGTTCCACGCCCGTGGCGAGACCGCGTCCGCGCACATCGCCGATCAGGTCGTGACGTTCGGCCATCTGCCGCAGACCTTCGCGCAGGCGTTCGCCCTTACGGCGTGCGGCCTCGGCCAGGCCCTCCCGCTCGATGGTTTCGAGCACGGCCAGTCCAGCCGATGCCGAGACCGGGTTGCCGTGCAGCGTCTGCATCGCAAAGGCGGTGGCGCAGTCCATGATCTCGGCCGGTCCGATCGCCGCCGACAGCGGCAGGCCGCCGCCGAGACCCTTGCCAATCGTCAGGATATCTGGAACGAAATCCTCGTGCTCGAAGCAGTGCATCTTGCCGCTGCGGCCAAGCCCGATCTTCACTTCGTCGCAGACGACGAGGATGCCGTGTTGTCTGCAGAGATCGGCGAACTTCTGGAAGAACCCCTTCGGCGGCACGATCAACCCGCCGTCCGACTGGATCGGCTCGATGAAGGCGCAGCCGATCTTTTCGGGTGGCGCCGTCGTTGCGAACTGCTGTTTCAGGAGGTCGAGGATCGCGTCGCCGCTGGCGTCGCCCTCATAGGGCCTGAAGGGGTCGGGGTAGGGCAACAGGACCAGGCCGTCGGCCTTGGCCGCGCCCGCCTGGACGCTATGGCCGGAGAATGCCATGGAACCGGTGGTGCAGCCGTGATAGGCGCCGACGAAGGAGATGACGCCGGTGCGGCCGGTCGCCTTGGCGATCGCCCGGAAGACGGCCTCGTTGGCATCAGAGCCGGAATGGCCGAACCACACCTTGTTTCGCCCGTTGCCGGGAAAGAGGCCGAGCAGTTTTTCGGCAAGGGCGGTCGCCGGCGCATTGGCGGCCGACAGGACGCTGGCGCCCGCCGGATTGGCGACGGCGCGCGACACCGCCTCGACGAGGGCAGGGTGGCCATAGCCGAGGCTTGCGGCACCCCAGGCGCCGGAGAGGTCGATCAGTTCCCGGCCGCTCTCCTCCATGAGGCGCGCGCCATGGCCGCCGGCGATGGCGAGCGGAAAGAAGCGCAGCTTCTGCAGGCCGGCAATGGCCTCTCCGTCCCTTTCGTAGAGGCTTTCGCTCAACGACGGCACTCCTCAAGGCTCGTGTTCAGACAACGGGTGAGCCGCTCGCCCCAGGCGGCAACGCCAACATCGCTGTCGATCAGGTCGTGCCGGACCTCGATCAACACACCCGGCAGTTTGCGGGCGTCGGCATGGACCGGGACTGTGTAGTCCTCGTCCGGATGGATGTTGTAAGGCTCGTTGTCGCCGATCGTCAGCTCGTTTTCCTGGCTCAAACCGCGGATCAGTGACTGCGCGAAGGCCCCGGCGTCGCGGTAGAGAATGCCCGCCTGCCATGGCCGCGGCTTGCCGAAATAGACGGGCGTGAAACTGTGCACACCGATCACGAACGGCTTCTGGCCATTCGCTTCGAGCAGGTCGAGGCGCCGGGTTACGGCATCGGCAAAGGGCTTGAACAGCGTGTCGATGCGCTGCTGGCGCTCTGCGTCCGGGAGATCCCGGTTGGCCGGGATCTCGGTTGTTTCGCTGACTTCTGGGATGAAGGACGGCGCCGAAAGCGGACGGTTGCAGTCGATCACCAGCCTGGAATAGTTGGTGAAGAACAGCGGCGCGTCGAGGCTGAGGCTCAAGTGCTGGGCGAGCGCCAGCGCGCCGATGTCCCAGGCGATATGGCGCCGGCGCTCGTGTTCGGGCAGGCCCATGTCGCCGAGCGCGCGCGGCATGCGGTTGGACGCATGTTCGCACAAGAGCAGGAAGGGCGATGTGCCGTCCGGGTTGAACACCGCATAGGGCGGCGGCTCGTCGATCGCCAGCAGCGGCTGGCGGGCGTCATGCCGGCCGCGTCGGTCGTCGGGGCTCTTGGTGGCCATTGTCGAAGTCATGGGAGCCTATCCGTATCAGTAGACGGCCGCGTAGCGGGCGCAGAGTTCGTCGGGTGAAAGGCCGTCGACGAGGTCGATTTCCTTGCGCTTCATCGCGACGTAGCAATCGAGGAAATCCTTGGCGAACCAGCCCGTGACGACCTCGTCCGCGGCAAGCGTTTCCAGCGCTTCCGGCAGGCTCGCCGGCAGACGGCGGATGCCGAGCTTCTTCTGGTCCGCCTCGGAAAAATCCGACGGGTCAGAGTTGATCAGCGGCGGCTGTTCGAGGCCGGCGCGGATCCCTTCGAGACCGGCCTTCAGCAGCACGGCCAGCGACAGATGCGGGCTGGCGCAGGCGTCGGCGGCGCGATACTCCATGTTGAACTGCTTGGCCGGGTTGCTGCCGGGAAGATCGAGCGTCGGGCAGATCCGAAGTGTGGCCTCGCGGTTCTTCTCGCCGAGGCAGGTGTAGGCGGCGCTCCAGTGATGCGGAACCAGCCGCATGTAGGACAGCACCGACGGCGCGGTGAAGGCGGTGAGCGCCGGCAGGTGGCGGATGACGCCGGCGGCAAACGAACCGGCGACCTTGGACAGGCGGCCGGGGCGCGAGGCGTCGAAGGTTACGGGGTTGCCGTCAAGGTCGGTGAAGCTCACATGCAGGTGCACGCCGTTGCCGACGCCGTTGGCGCTGGTCTTCGGCGCGAAGCTGGCGTTCCAGCCGAAGAGGGCTGCCACTTCCTTGGTGATGGCACGGATGGTTGCGCCGCGGTCGGCCGCCGTCAGCGCATCGGCGGGTCGGCAAGTGATCTCGAACTGGTCTTTGCCATATTCCGGCAGGAACATTTCCGGCTCGGCGCCCGCCTCCTGCAGCGCCGTCATCAACAGCGGGCCGAAGGGGTCGGCACGCCGCTCGGCGCGCAGGCCGAAGGACGGCGCGTCCGGCCAGTCGACGCCGAGCAGCTGGAATTCCTGCTCGACGGCGGAGATGACTTTCAGGCCGGCTTCGCGTTCGAACTCCTCAAGCGTGCGCTTGAGGAAACTGCGCACGCAGCACTCCCAGGGCTCGCCTTTGAGGTCGGTGATATCGGAATGATAGAAGTGCAGCGGCGTGACGTCGGGCAGGCAGGTGACCCGCGCCTTGCTTGCCGGATCGGCCATCAGCCGGAGGTCGCCGGATGACCCCCAGGGGTTGTTCTCTGCGATCTGGTCAAAGGGCGTCAGCGCCAGGTTGGCCGGCACCCAGCCGACGCCCTTGCGCAGGTAATCGTCGATCTGCGAGGCGGCGAAGCTGCGGCCGCGGGTGATGCCGGCGATATCGGTGGTGACGAAGGTCGCGAGCTCCGTCAGTGCGGAGTGAGCCTTGCCGTTGCTGGTCTCGGTCATGAATTCCCCTCTTGTCTCAAGATCTTCGGCAATGGTTCAGGCCTGACGCAGGCCCCTGATGCGGCTGACGACGGTGTCGGTGTCGGTGGTCCAGCAGTAGCCGGAATAGGCGCGAAGGGCGCCTTCGTGACGCTCGGGGCTGTAGGTCGCGCAGGCGTCGTTGACGACGGTGACGAGATAGCCGCGGTCGGCCGCATCGCGCACCGCCATGTCGACGCACTGGTCGGTGATGACGCCGGCGATGATGAGGTAGCGGGTGTTGAGGTTGCGCAGGATGTAGTCGATGTTGGTCGAGTTGAAGACGCCGGACGAGGTCTTCGGCAGCACGATCTCATTGTCGATTGGCGCGAGTTCCGGAATGACCTGGCCTTCGGGCGAGCCCTTGGGCACATGCATGTCGGACAGCTTGTGGTCGAGCGAGCGGTCACGGCCGTCGAGCGTCAGGCTCTCGATGATGGTGTGCAGTACCTCGCAGCCGGAGTTGCGGGCGGCCTCCAGGATGCGGACCTGGTTGGGGATCACCGTCTGGCGCAGCCGTTTGTGATAATAGCTGTCGGCGTCCTGCGGGTGGGTCGGGTCGAGATTCGGTTCGCACCAGATGCGCTGCATGTCGACGAACAAGACGGACGTGCGGCCGCGCTCATAGTCGCTGTCGCGTCTCAGCATGTCGTCCCCGACCTTCACTGTAACGGCACTCATTGGGTTCTCCTCGGTTGTCGGTTTTCGCCTTGCGGCAAGGTGTCAGCGGCCGTCGTCGACGTTCGGGTTGAGGGCGTCTTCGGTGATGGCGTAGCCACGGCGCAGCTCCTCCATCTTCTCGATGCGGGCGCGCGATTGGGTGGCGAGGCGGGCGGTCAGCGCCGCGATCAGGGCTTCCGTCTGGGCGATCGCCGGCACCATCGTGTCATAGGGCGAGACCGTGTCGACGGGTGCTGTCAGTGTGACGGTGGCAAAATCGGCGATCGGCGACAGCCAGCGGTCGGTGAACAGCACGATGCGCGCGCCCTGGGCGGCGGCGGCCCTGGCGAAGCGGATGGTGTCGTTCTGGTAGCGGCGATAGTCGTAGACGAACAGCACGTCGCGCTTGCCAAGATCGACGAGCTGGTCGACCTGATCGGCCTGGCTGCCGTTGATCCAGCGGGTGTCGCCCCTCAGCTGCTTCATGTGCGACCAGAGCAGGCCGGCGAGAAAGCCGCTGAAACGGCCGCCGAGGCAGTGTGCGCGGGCACTCATGTCTGCTGCCGCATCGACGGCCGCCTCGAAATCCTCCGACGGCAGCATCTGCATCGAGGATTCGAGCGCATGGATGCTGGCCCGCAGGAAATACTGGTAGAAATTCTCCTGCTCCAGCGACGGCCGCCGTTCGTCGAGCATCGACAGCGGCGAGCTCATGCGCTCCTGCACTTCGCCGAGCAGCGCCTTTTGAAACTCCGGATAACCTTCGAAGCCGAGCGTGTTGGCGAAGCGCACCACGGTCGGATTGCTGACCCCGGCCGAGGAGGCCAGATGGGCAACGGTATTCAATCCCGCGGCCGGATAGTTCGCCAGCAACTGCCGCACGATCTTCAGTTCCGATCGCGTGAAGGTGATGGTCCCGTCTGTCAGTCGATCCCGGATTGCCACGATTTCCGCCTCCCAAAAATGATGGCTTGCATCCCGATTTCTAATTTTTGTTACATAATTGCTAGCAGAGAATGTTTTTTGAAACAAGATTGACATCTGATCGCGATGGGATAACTTTCATTTCGGGAACTGGCCCGAGCCAAAAACAGACGGCGGGTCGACAATTCGGGGGAATGCAGATGGTTCGCGTCAGGCGAGAAACCGTCGTCGGTATCCTTTTAACGTCGTTGCCGCTGCTGGCGGCCGCTGCCGTCGCCTCCTTGTTCTTTCCGGGCAGCGGCGAACGCCTGGTGACGCTGTTCATGATCAACGTGATCGCGGTTCTCGGCATCGGCATCTATGCCGGCAATTCGGGCATCGTTTCCTTCGGTCACGTCGGGTTCATGGCGATCGGCGCCTATGCGTCGGGTCTTCTCACCATCAACCCGATCGTCCAGAAGACGGCGCTGCCGCTTTTGCCGGCGTGGCTGGCCAGCATTGACCTGCCGTTCCTGCCGGCGCTTGCCGTGGCGCTGGTGGTCGTGGCGCTGGTCGCTGTTCTGATCGGCATTCCCGTCGCGCGCCTTGCCGGATCATCGGCGTCGATCGCGACGCTCGGTTTTCTCGTGATCGTCCATGTGGTGCTGGTCGCCTCGACGGATATCACCCGCGGCAGCCAGACATTCTTCGGCATTCCGCGCGCGGTCAATCTGTGGGTGGCGCTGCCCTTTGCCGTCGCCGCCATTGCCATTGCCCGCCTCTACCGGGATTCGAGCGCGGGCCTGAAACTAAGGGCCTCACGCGAGGACGAGATCGCCTCGACCGCCGTCGGGGTCAACGTCAAGCTGCATCGCTTCATCGGCTGGGTGCTCGGCGCGATCCTCGCGGGTGCGGCGGGTGCGCTGCTGGCGCATTTCCTCGGCGCCTTCTCGCCCAAGGATTTCTACTTCAACCTGACCTTCGTTCTGCTGGCGATGCTCATTCTCGGCGGCGTTACCACCGTCTCGGGTGCGGTCGGCGGCACGGCGGTGATCATGCTGATCGTCGAGCTTCTGCGTAAACTCGAAGGTGGCGTCGACCTTGGCTTCGTCACGCTGCCCACCGTCTTCGGTCTGACCGATATCGGTATCGGCGTCGCGATCCTGGTGGTGATGTATCGCTTGCAGGACGGGCTTTTCGGCGTGCGCGAGCTGGATGAGCGTTTCGGCTGGTTGAAGCGCGCTTCCAAACCTTCGGTATCCTCGGACAATGCGCCGAAGATTACGCCTGTACCGGCCGGCGGCACGCTCAAGGTCGAGAATCTCGGCAAGAAGTTCGCCGGGCTCGTGGCGCTGGAAAACGCCAACTTCGAGATCAAGCCGGGGCTCGTGACCGGCCTGATCGGCCCGAACGGCGCAGGCAAGTCGACACTGATCAACAGCGTGTCCGGCGTCGTGCCGCCATCGAGCGGCCGGGTCCTGATCGACGGCCGCGATATCGCATCGCTGCCGGTGCATGCGGTTCCGGTCGCGGGCCTTGCGCGCACCTTCCAGAACATCCGCCTGTTCAAGAACCTGACCGTGCTTGAGAATGTGCGGGTGGCGGCGAGCGCGCTGAAGGGCAATGGCGAGGACCCGATGGAAAGCGCCAGGCTGGTGCTGGCCGAGGTCGGTCTCGACGGCTTTGCAGACCAGCTTGCCGGCACGCTATCCTACGGTGCGCAACGTCGCCTGGAGATTGCCCGAGCGCTGGCGCTGAAGCCGCGCTACCTGCTGCTCGATGAGCCGGCGGCTGGCATGAACCCGGCCGAAACGCAGGAACTGATGCATGTGCTCGACCGCATCCGCACGAAGTACCGGCTCGGCCTGCTCGTCGTCGAGCATGACCTGAAGCTGATCATGCGGCTCTGCGATATCGTGGTCGTCCTCAACAAGGGCCAGCAGATCGCCATCGGCACGCCAGCGGAGATCCAGGCCAATCCCGATGTCATCGAAGCCTATATCGGCCGTCGCCGGTCGGCGGGGCATGCAAAGCGCGAAGCTGTCGAGGCAGGAGGCCTCCAGCCGGGCGCGAGCGGGCTTACCAACCCAGCTTGATCAGCCAACGAAATCAGAAAGAGGGAGCCTACCGATGAAATCCAATCTCAGGACACTGTGCCTCACCACCATCCTAGGCGGATTCGCGCTGTCGCCGCTGCCGGCGCTTGCCGAAGACCTGGTCATCGGCCTTGCCACCGCGCAGACCGGCGGCCTTGCGCCCTATGACCAGCCGTCTCTGAAGGGTCTGGAAATGGCGGTCGAGGAAATCAACGCGGCCGGGGGAGCCGCCGGCAAGTTCCCGATCAAGCTCGTGGCCAAGGACACCCGCTCGGACGCGGCCCAGACCGCGCTGGTGGCACAGGAGTTGGTCGACCAGGGCGTCAAGATCATGATCACGCCCTGCGATGCCGATCCGTCGATCGCCGCCGGCCAGGTGACGCAGGCCGCCCAGATCCCGGCCTTCTCGTTCTGCGCGACGACCCCGACCATGCCGCTTGCCGTCGGCGACTACATGTTCGGAAACTATCCGGCCGACAACGTCCAGGCTTCGGTGCTTGCGACCTACGCGGTCGAGAAGGGCTACAAGAGGGCCTATATCCTGAAGTCTCCCGACAGCGCCTATACGCTGAAGCTTCCGGAGTACTTCGGTGTTGCCTTCAAGGCCAAGGGCGGCGAGTTGCTGGGCGAGGGCACCTTCAGCATGGGCCAGCAGGATTTTGGCGCCGAGGTCACCAAGATCAAGGCGATGAACCCGGCTCCCGACGTCATCATGACGGCAGCCTATGAGCCCGATTTCCCGGCCTTCATCCGCCAGCTGCGCGGCGCCGGCGTCACCATCCCGATCCTCGGCAGCGACGGCATCGATTCACCGACGACCTTCGGCCTTGGCGCGACAGTCGACGGCGTTGTCTTCACCACCGCCGGCTTTGCCAGCGAAGGCAGCCCGCTTGCCGACTTCAACGTCAAGTACAAGGAGAAGTTCGGCCAGGATCCGGACACGGTCTACATCGCCAATGGCTACGACCTCGGCAAGGTGATCGACGCAGCCGTGACCGAAGCCAACAGCATCGACCCGGTCGCCATCCGCAACGCCATCGCCGGGCTTGAAAACGTCCAGGGCGTGACCGGCCCGATCAGCTACGCCGGCACGCAGGGCATGCCGCTGCGCTCGGTGTCGCTGGTGCGCATCGGCGGCGGCAACCGCGAACTGATCAGCCAGGGCGTCCCGGCGGCAGCCGATATTCCGGCTCCCTGATCACTCGCTCCTTGCGATCTCCGGCGATGTGCCGGGGATCGTGCCGGCCGCTTGCAAGGCCGCCTCGCAATCCATGGCAAGGACTTTGCCCCGATGATGATGAGTGAAATACCAGCGCAGAAGCCCTTGCTCGAGGTCAGCGGCCTCAAGGTCGCCTATGGTGCCGTCGAGGCGCTTAAGGGCGTCGATCTCACCGTCGGCAAGGGGCAGATCGTCACGTTGCTCGGGGCAAACGGCGCCGGCAAGAGTTCGACGCTGAACGCCCTGGTGGGGCTGGCCGCCAAGAAGGCGGGTCAGGTTTCCTTCAACGGCCGCGACATTTCCGGTCTTCCACCCGAACAGATCGTCCGCCTCGGCATGACGCTGACGCCCGAGGGGCGGCGCATCTTCCCAAGCCTGACGGTCGACGAACACCTGTTGCTCGGCGGCGCCATGCACAAGGCGCGCGGCGTCATCGCGGAGGTGCGCGAAGACATGCTGTCGCGCTTCCCGATCCTGAGGGAACGTCTCGGCCAGAAGGCCGGTTCGCTCTCCGGCGGCGAACAGCAGATGCTGGCGATTGCCCGTTCGATGATGTCGTCGCCCGACCTTCTTCTGCTGGATGAACCGTCGCTCGGGCTCGCGCCGCAGGTGGTCGACCTGATCTTCGACCTGATCGCCGGCCTGCGCCAGAAGGGCCTGACGATCCTCTTGGTCGAGCAGAACGTCGCGCTGTCGCTCGAAATCGCCGACGCCGGCTATGTCATGGCGAATGGCCGGATCGTGCTTTCCGGCACCGCCGCCGAGCTTCGCAATTCAACCGAAATCCAGGGCGCCTATCTCGGCGCCTGAGGGCCCGCGGGCAAGAGGTCACGACAATGGACATGTTCCTGCAGCAGCTGGTCAACGCGCTCAGCCTCGGCGGCACCTACGCGCTTCTCGCGCTCGGGCTTGCGGTCGTCTTCTCGATCATGGGGCTGATCAACTTCGCCCATGGCGAGCTGATGACGGCGGCCGGCTATGGCCTGTGCTTTGCGCTTTTGCTCGGCCTGCCGTTCCCGCTCGCCGTCTTCGGTGCGCTGATGATCGCGGTCGTCCTTGCCATGCTGATGGAGCGCGTCGCCTTCCGGCCCGTGCGCGGCGCCAGCGGTACGACGCTGCTTCTGACCAGCTTTGCCGTCAGCGCCATCCTGCGCGTCATTTTCCAGAATTTCATCTCGGCGCGGCCGAAGCCCGTGCCGATGCCGGAGAGCTTTTCCGGCACGATCGAGATCGGTGGGCTTCATCTCGGCCTGATCCAGGGCACGTCGATCCTCGTCACCGTCATCATGCTCGTCGGTCTTAATCTCTTCCTGCGCACCACCGTTCTCGGCCGGGCAATGCGGGCGGCGTCCGAGGACTTCGCCATCGTCCGGTTGATGGGCATTCGCGCCAACGCTGTTGTGGCGACAGCCTTTGCCATTTCCGGGCTGCTTGCCGGTGTCGCCGGCATTCTCTGGGTGGCGCAGCGCGGCAGCGTCGATCCGCTGATGGGCTTCCTCCCGGTCCTGAAGGCGTTCATCGCCGCGATCATCGGCGGGCTCGGCAGCTTGTCGGGCGCCGTTGCCGGTGGCTTCCTGCTCGGCTTCATCGAGGTGTTCCTGCAGGCCTACCTGCCGGAAAGCCTGCTCAGCTACCGCGATGCCTTCACCATCCTGCTTGTCATCGGCGTGCTGCTCTTCGCGCCGCAGGGCCTGCTGGCGCGCAAGACGATCGTCAAGCTTTAAAGGGTTGCGGCCGATTTGTGGGTTGCCCGGAAAAACGCTCTGTTGGACATTTCAGCCGGTGACAGGTCATGCCCTTCGACGGGCGGCGCATCCCTGGCGCCCGCGTTCCGGCCATGCGCCGGAATCCAGCGGCCCGACGTCGGTCGGCCTGAGGGAGCTTCCAGCCCAAGGACTTGGGCTAGCTGGATTTCTGTGACAAGCACAGAAATGAGGGATCTCGTGGTCTGCGTGCCGCCCATCCGGTCCTGACGTGATCAAGGGTACTCGGCGACTGTCCGACGTGTCCAACATCGCCGCGCGTTTGTCTGCAACTTCCAGTCACCTTAGAAAGCTGCCGCTGGCCGTGGCGGAAGGTCTGCTCTGGTTCGACGGACCGCGACCGACTTCCACCAACCGCCAAAAACGAAAGAAAAACGCCGCGGTGAGGGCCGCGGCGAGTTGGTTGGCTGGTCTTGTGGTTGGTGCACGTCCGGATGAGAGACCGTCTCCGGATGTGAATGCGATCAGCGCGCCGGTGGCGCGTACATCAGGCCGCCCTGGCTCCAGAGCTTGTTGAGGCCGCGGTCGATCTTGAGCGCGCTGTCCTTGCCCAGGTGCTTTTCGAAGACTTCGCCGTAGTTGCCGACGGCGGAGATCGCCTGGAAGGCCCAGGTCGGGCCGAGGCCCAGCGCCTTGCCCGCTTCGTTGTCGATGCCGAGGAAGCGCTTCTGGCCGACGTTGCCGCTCTCCTGCAGCTTGGCTGCGGTGTCCTTGGTGATCCCCAGCTCCTCGGCTTCGATCATCGCGAACAGGGTCCAGCGCACGACCTTGAACCATTGCTCGTCGCCCTGGCGTACGGCCGGGCCGAGCGGCTCCTTGGAGATGACTTCTGGAAGCACGACGAAGCGGTCCGGATCGTTCAGCGTCAGGCGCTGCGCATAGAGCGCGGAAGCGTCGGTCGAGTAGACGTCGCAGCGCGCGGTGTTGAAAGCCTGGACCGTCTGGTCCGGCTTTTCAAAGGCGATGACCTGATACTGGATGTTGTTGGCGCTGAAATAGTCGGCCATGTTCTGCTCGGTGGTCGTGCCGGTTTCCGTGCAGATGGATGCGCCCGAAAGTTCCTTGACGCTCTTCACGCCGAGGTCGTTGCGCACCATGAAGGCCTGGCCGTCATAATAGTTGACCCCGACGAAGCTCATGCCGAGATCGGTGTCGCGCGACAGCGTCCAGGTGGTCTGGCGCGACAGCAGATCGACTTCTCCCGACTGCAGCGCAGTGAAGCGCTCCTTGGTCGAGAGCGGCACGTATTTCACCTTGTCCGGGTTGCCGAGCGTGGCAGCCGCGACGGCACGGCAGAAGTCGATGTCGAAGCCGCTCCATTCGCCCTTGTCGTTCGGGGCGGAAAAGCCGAGCACGCCCTGGCTGACGCCGCAGCGGAGCTCGCCGCGTTCCTTGACGACGTCGAGCGTGGCGGCGCTGGCCGCCGTTCCGGCGAGAAATGCAGCACCCGCAAGTGCCAGAATTGCTGATTTCATTGTTCTGTTCTCCTCTTGTTATACGGTTTTGAAGGCAAGCGTCTTCGCCGCCGGGGCGCGTGTGCGTCCCGGCCAACTGGCTGTTTTTTCGGCGGTATCGAGCTCGGCCTTTAGCCGAGCCTTTTGCTCACATCCGCAAACGTCTCTTCGAGCACGGCGAGCAGGTGATCGGCGTCGCGTTTCGAGAAGATCATCGGCGGACGCATCTTCAAGACGTTGTCATGCGGCCCCTCGGTGCCCATCAGCACGCCGCGCTGGCGGGCGCCGTTTGAGACGGCCCGGGCAAATTCGGTGGCGGGGGCCTTGGTCTTGCGGTCGGTCACCAGTTCGATGCCGAGGAACAGGCCCATGCCGCGCACGTCGCCGATCACCTCGTAGCGCGCCTGCATCGCCTTGAAGGAGGCGATGAGATAGTTGCCGATGGCCAGCGCGTTGCCGCGCAGGTCCTGGCCCTCGATGACGTCAAGAACGGCAAGGCCAACGGCGCAGGAAACCGGGTTTCCGCCGAAGGTGTTGAAGTATTCCATGCCGTTGTTGAAGCTGTCGGTGACCTCGCGGGTGGTGACGACCGCGGCGAGCGGATGGCCATCGCCGATCGGCTTGCCCATGGTGACGATGTCGGGAACGACCCCTTGCGTCTCGAACGCCCACCAATGGCTGCCGACGCGGCCGAAGCCGACCTGGACTTCATCGGCGATGCATACACCACCGGCTTCGCGCACGAGGCGATAGACTTCCTTCAGGTAGCCATCGGGCAGGAACACCTGGCCGGCGACGCTCGGGATCGATTCCGCGATGAAGAAGCCCGGGCCTTCGCCCTTGGCCTGAATGGCGGCGATCTGTTCGGCGACGCTTTCGGCAAAGCGCTTGCCGTGTTCTTCGGCCGGCCAGTCGGCGGGCGCGCGATAGCTGTCGGGAACCGCGGCAACATGCACATGCGGCTTCGGGCCCTTGCCGCCCTTGCGACGGAATTTGTAGGGGCTGATGTCGATCAGCTCCTGGGTCGTGCCGTGATAGGACCAGTCGAGGGTGATGGCGTTTTCGCGGCCGGTATGGGCGCGCATCAGGCGCAGAGCCAGGCTGTTTGCCTCCGAGCCGCTGTTGACGAAGCCCGCAACGGTCAATTCCTTCGGCAACGTCGCCGTCAGCCGCTCGGCATACGCGACGATGTTGTCGTGCAGGTAACGGGTGTTGGTGTTGAGGGTCGCTGCCTGCTTTGCCATGGCCTCGACCACAGCCGGGTGAGCGTGTCCGATGTGGCAGACATTGTTGAAGCAATCGAGATAGGCCCGGCCGCTGTCGTCGATCAGCCAGACGCCTTCGCCGCGCACGAACTTGATCGGCTTGTCATAGGAGATCGACAGGTTCGGCAGCAGCAATTCCCGGCGCAGCTTGACGATCTCGTCATGGGCGCGGCCGCTCTTTTGATAGAACTCATCGGCAATGCCGGCGAAGGTGCGCGCGTCTGGGAAAAGTTCGGCCCAGACGTCGAGATACTGCGGTTCGCCGACGCCGAGGATCTCGGTGGCCGAAAGGCTGGTGTCGACGGAGAGCTGGAGATGCAGATGTGGCGCCCAGCCGCCGTTTTCCTTCGGTGCACCCATTTCGCCGACGAGCGCGCCGGCTTCGAGACGGTCGCCGGCCGCGATCCGGCCCATCGCCTCATGTGCCATATGGCCCCAGAGCGACACGAAAGGCGGGCAGCCCTCGGGCTCGTGGCGAAGGGCGATCAGGCAGCCGTATCCGAGTGGGTCCTGTTCGATCTCGACGCTGACGACGGTGGCGGCGATCGGGGTGAAGACCTTCGTGCCGGCGGCCATGAACAGGTCTAGGCCGAGATGGTGGGTGCGGCGGGTGTTCTCGATCAGCCGCGAGACGAACATGTCGCCGGCATAGACCGTGCGGGCCTCGCCCCAGGGGCCGACGCCGAGGTCGACGCCATGCTCGCGGCAATAGTCTTCCCAGATTGCCTGAGCTTCGTCCGGCTGCTCGGCGGAGGATTTCACCGTCATCGGGTGATCGGGATCGCCATAGGGGACGAGTGCCGCCGGATAGGTGGCGGCCGGTCGCTCCAGCAACGGGGCTAGTGCCTTGCGGCTATCGGTGATCCAGTTGGTAACGCCACGCGTACCGGGTGCTGCCTCGAAGCCACATGCCTTGCGCAGGATCGCGGTCGCAAACCGCCGGTTCATCCGGTCGAGCTTGCGCAGAAGCGTCCAGGCCGGCTTTTCGCTGATGGCGAGATAGGGGTTGTCGGCCGTGTGCGCTCGGCGCGAGGCCGAGATGGTGACCGAAGTGACCAGCCGCATGGCGATGAGGTCGAAGAGCAGGTCGACCTCTTCTTCCAGCAGCGGATATTCGGCGTGAAAGCCACGGGCGATGGCGGCGGTGGCGCCGATCGGATCGGCATGATCGAGACCGGCATAGGCGGCGGCGATCGCGACTTCGGCAATGACGGGCGCGTAGAGCGCGTCACCGAAATCGATCAGGCCCGAGATGCGGTCATGGTCCGACTTGTCGACCAGCACGTTCCAGTCATTGGCATCGTTGTGGATGACGGCCGAGCGCAGCGTTGCCAGCTTCGGCTCGACTGTCTCTGTAAAGCGGGCAAGGAAGCGCTCCAGCAGTGCCCGATCTTCGCGATCCGCGATGTGGCCCAGCCTGCCAGCAGAGCGGCCGGCCTTGCGGATGTCCCAGTCGAGGTCGCGCAGCGCGCCCGGATGCATGAAGCCCTTCAGCGAGGCGTCGAAGCGGCCGAGCATCTGGCCGAGAGACTGGAGGGCTGCGGCGCTGCGGCCGGTTTCGGCAAGCGGCAGGCCCGACACCCAGCTGACGAGACGCAGCCGGTGGCGCACGCCATGCGGGCTGGTGGTTTCGGCAAGGCTGGTCCCCGCCGCGGTCGGAACGATGTGCGGCACCGGCAAATCGCCGGCAAAGGCTGCGACGTGGCCAAGCAGCGCCGTCTGGAAATCGCTTTCGATCTCCGGTTCGGCACCGTTGACGATCTTCAGGATGAAGGTGGCGCCATCTGTCGTCTCGACCTTGAAGTTCTGGTCGCGTTCGCTCGCAAGCAGCGAGAGCGTGCCGGAGAGGCTGTAATGCTGCTTCAGCAGTGCGGCCGCCTGGTCGATGGAAAGGTCTGGGGTGGTCTTCAGCATGTCGTTCATCGGGAGCCCTTTGTCTTGTGGGCAGAGTTGCACGGGTGGCCCGGGCATGCATCCGGCAATATGCCGGTTGCACCGGCATTATGTTTATAATAACCGTCATCTTGTCGGCGCGCTCGGAGGCGGAAATCATGCAGGACACAGACGCGATCGACCGGACGATCCTGAGCATCCTGTCGCGGGAGGCGCGCATCCCGATGAAGTCGCTGGCGGGCCGGATCGGGCTTTCCAGAAGTGCGACGACGGAACGTGTCACCCGCCTCGAAAGGGCGGGCATCATCCGCGGCTATCGTGCCGACATCGGCCAGCTGGAGGAGGGGCAGATCCAGGCGTTTCTGCTCGTCACGCTGCAGCGCACGCCGTCGATCGGCGTGCTCGACCGGCTTGCCGGCTTTTCGTCCGTGCGAAAGGTGTCGTCGGTCAGCGGCCAGCTCGACCTGGTGGTCGAAGTGGAAGTCGGCTCCATCAATGCGCTGAACGAGTTGCGCAACGAGGTCGCGACCATGGACAATGTCGAGGACCTGACGACGTCGATCGTGCTCCGGCGCGATATCGAGCGGAGCTGATACCCTTTCGCTTCAGCCTTCGCTCAGCATCTCCGGCTCGCCGGCGAAGCGCTCGACCAGGGTGCGGCGGACGCGGCCGATGTCGCGCATCGGTGGCTCGCCGAAGTGGCGGGCATATTCCCGGCTGAAATGTGATTGGCTTTCGTAGCCCACCTGATGGCCGGCATCTCCGGCATCGAGGCTTTCTTCCAGCATCAGCCGTCGCGCCTCCTGCAGCCGGAGTTGCTTCTGGTATTGCAACGGGCTCATGGCGGTGATCGCCTTGAAATGGTGATGCAGGGAAGAGACGCTCATGGAGACGCGACTTGCCAGGTCGTCGATACGCAGCGGCCGCGAATAGTGCTCCTTCAGCCAGGCGACGGCACGGCCGACCTGGTGCGGCTGGCTTTCCGCGGTCGCCATCTGGCGAAGCCGGTGGCCGTGCGGGCCGGTGACCAGGCGATAGAGGATCTCCTGTTCGACCAGCGGCAGCAGTGCCGGGATATCGTCGGGCCGGTCGAGCAGGCGCAGCAGCCGGAGGGCTGCATCCTCGAGGTCGGGCGTGATCTTGCTGACGGTCATGCCGCGCGGCGAGGCCGGTGCGGACAATGCCGCGGCGGACAGGGGGCCTTGCGCAAGAAAGTCGAGCAGGGCCGGGATCTTGGCCGTATCGATCTGGTAGGCGAAACTGAGATAGGGTTCTTCGATCGACGCCTTGCAGACCTGCGACAGGACCGGAAGGTCTATGGAGGTCAGGAGATAGTCGGATGCACCGTAGATCAGCGTCTCGTCGCCAAGCACCACGCGCTTGGCGCCCTGGACGATGACGGCGAGGCTCGGCTTGTAGGCGGCGCAGTTGGCCGGCGCATCGCCGGAGTGGCGATGGATGCTCAAGCCCGGGATTGCCGTCCGGTGATCTCCGTCCTTCCCGGTGATCCGGGCAATGACGTCGATCATGTCCTGTCTGGCAGTCTGTCGCATGTCTGTCATATTCCGTGGTCTTTCCAGTGGCTTAGCTTTTTCGGAGGCAATGCTCAGATAGAGCTTCGAAGCGCTATTGCCATTATGCATTTCCCATTCTTGCAGGATCGGGCAAAAACTTTGCAGGATCGCGATAACGCTTTCGGCTTTGGCAAACGCATAGTCCCTGCCTGCGGTCTGCCGGTAACGCTCCGGCCGTATCGCATCTCCCAAAATTGAAGGACAGACTGATGGCCATTGCAAGAGGATATGCGGCGACCGACGCGTCGAAACCGCTTACGCCCTTCACCTTCGAACGTCGCGAGCCGCGCGACGACGACGTGGTGATCGACATCAAATATTGCGGCGTCTGCCACTCCGACATTCACCAGGCACGCAACGAATGGGGCAACTCGGCCTTCCCGATGGTTCCCGGCCATGAAATCGTCGGCATCGTCACCGCCGTCGGCTCCAAGGTCACAAAGTTCAAGGTGGGCGACCGTGCCGGCGTCGGCTGCTTCGTCGATTCCTGCACCACCTGTGCGACGCGCGATCTCGACCTCGAGCATTACATGCCGGGCCTGGTCGTGACCTATAACGGCGTCGAAGCGGACGGCAAGACCGCGACCCAGGGCGGTTATTCCGACAGCATCGTCGTCAAGGAAGGCTACGTGCTGTCGATCCCGGAAAACCTGCCGCTGGATGCTGCCGCACCGCTGCTCTGCGCCGGTATCACGCTCTATTCGCCGCTTCGCCACTGGAAGGCCGGTCCCGGCAAGAAGGTCGCGATCGTCGGCATGGGTGGTCTCGGCCACATGGGCGTCAAGCTTGCCCACGCCATGGGCGCCGATGTCACGGTTCTCAGCCAGACGCTTTCGAAGAAGGAAGACGGGCTGAAGCTCGGTGCCGATCACTACTACGCCACCAACGACCCGGAAACCTTCAAGGCGCTTCAGGGCCAGTTCGACCTGATCATCTGCACGGTTGCGGCCGAGATCGACTGGAACGCCTACGTCAATCTGTTGAAGGTCGACGGCAATTTCGTGCTTGTAGGCATCCCGGAAAATGCCGTGCCGGTGCATGCCTTCGCGCTGGTTCCCGCGCGTCGCAGCATTTCCGGCTCGATGATCGGCTCGATCAAGGAAACCCAGGAAATGCTCGACTTCTGCGGCGAGCACGACATCGTCTCGGAGATCGAGACGATCAGGATCCAGGAGATCAACGAAGCCTATGAGCGGGTCGTCAAGAGCGACGTGCGCTACCGGTTCGTCATCGACATGGCCTCGCTCGACGCGGCGTAAGCCTGACAAAAACGGCCCCGGGATGCCATCGGCACCCGGGGCCATCCTGTTTTCTCTCAGACGAGCGGCAGTGGCCCGTCGTTCTTGATCTCTTCCATGACAGCGTAGGTGCGGGTCTCCTTGACCCCCGGCAGCGTCCAAAGCACCTGGCCGAGGAAGTTGCGGTAGGCCGCCATATCCTCGAAGCGGGTCTTGACGAGATAGTCGAAGCCGCCGGCAACCATGTGACACTCGAGCACGGCCGGTGCCTGCTTGATGGCGGTTGCGAACTGGTCGAAGACATCGGGTGTCGTCTTGTCGAGCATGACCTCGATGAAGACCAGCAGGCCGAAGCCGAGCTTCTGCGGATCGAGACGGGCGCCGAATCCGGAAACATACCCCTCCTTCAAAAGCCGCCGCAACCTTTCGCTGGTCGCCGTCGGCGACAGGCCGATGCGATCGGCAAGCTCAAGGTTGGTGATCCGGCCGTCCGCCTGCAGGATGTTGAGAATTCTACGGTCTATCTTATCGATCTGATGCATCATGCCGCCTCCCGCCCGCGCCTCAGGCGGCAAGTCGCGTTTCCGCGAGTTTCACCCAATAGGAAATCCCGTGCGGGATCGCTTCGTCGTTGAAGTCGTAGCCGGGATGGTGCAGCCCCGCGGTGTCGCCGTTGCCCATGAAGATGAAGGCGCCCGGGCGGGCGAGCAGCATGTATGAGAAGTCCTCGCCGCCCATCATCGGGTCGAGCGACGGCCGGACATTGCCTTCGCCGGCAATGTCGGCTGCCGCCTTCAATGCGTAAGCCGTCTCGTCCTCATGGTTGACGGTGACCGGATAGTTGCGGCTGTACCAGACGTCGACGGTGGCGCCATAGACATCGGCGATGCCTTCGGCGATCAGGCGGATGCGGGTCTCGCCGATATCGCGCACTTCCGGTTTCAGCGTGCGCACCGTACCGCCGAGCACGGCTTCTTCCGGAATGACGTTGTGGGCGAAGCCGGCGTTGAACTTGGTCACCGAGACGACGACGGATGCGAGCGGATCGACCGTTCGCGACGCGATCGTCTGCAGTGCGGTGACGATCTGGGTGCCGATGACGATCGGGTCTATCGTCTTGTGCGGCTGGGCCGCGTGGCCGCCGCGGCCCTTGATGGTGATGGTGAACTCGTCGGTCGAGGCCATGATCGCGCCGACGCGGCTGCCGAAATGGCCGACCGGCATGCCCGGCATGTTGTGCATGCCATAGACTTCGGCGATGTCGAAGCGCTCCATCATGCCGTCCTTGACCATCTCGTTGCCGCCGCCGCCGCCCTCTTCGGCCGGCTGGAAGATGACGGCTACGCTGCCGGCGAAGTTGCGGGTCTCGGCGAGATACTTGGCCGCGCCGAGCAACATGGCCGTGTGGCCGTCATGGCCGCAGGCGTGCATCTTGCCCGATGTTTCCGATGCCCAGGGCTTGCCGGTTGTTTCGGTAATCGGCAGCGCGTCCATGTCGGCGCGCAGGCCGATGGTGCGGCCGGGGCCGAGATTGCCCTTGATCAGGCCGACGACGCCGGTCTGTCCGAGACCTGTCACGATTTCGTCAACGCCGAATTCCTTCAGTTTATTTTCGACGAAAGCTGCCGTATTTTCCACCGCGAACAGAAGCTCGGGGTTCTTGTGCAGATGACGCCGCCATTCGGTGACTTCGTTTTGGAGTTCGGCGGCACGGTTGAGAATCGGCATTTGTGCGTCCTGTCGGTCTGTTCGATCACATCTATCTGCGGTGGATTGGCCAAGCCGCCAACGAATGGGCTTTGCCATCTCCTCGCCATATAGGCTAAATAGCCGAACGAGACGAGGCAACAGCGGAATTTCGAGGACGACGGTGGTGACAGCAGGATTTTTCATGCGTGGCAAGGCAAGAGCAGCGGGTATTGCCGCATCAGCCTGCGCGAGCCTTCTCATGGCACTGCCCGCGGCTGCCAATCCGCGGCTCGTCGTCGACGTCAATACGTTGAAGGTCTACGAGCACCAGGACATCTTCCAGAAATGGTATCCGGCGTCGCTGACCAAGCTGATGACGGCCTATACCACGTTCAGGGCGATCAAATCGGGGCAGCTGGCGCTGACGAGCCCTGTCGTGATGACCAAGAACGCCGCCTCCGAGCCGCCGAGCAAGATGTTCTACAAGCCCGGCCAGGCAATGACGCTCGACAGTGCGCTGAAGATGATGCTGGTGAAGTCGGCCAACGATGTGGCCGTCGCCATCGCCGAAACAGTCGGTGGCTCCGAGCCCGCCTTCATTGATCGGATGAACGCCGAGGCGCGCCGCATCGGCATGACCTCGTCGCATTTCGTCAATGCCAACGGCCTGCCGGGCCCCGGCCAGTACACCACGGCGCGCGACCTCGCGGTGCTCGCGATCACACTGAAGCGCGAATTCCCGGAATACGCCTCTTATTTCTCGCTGGAAGGGTTTACCACCGGCAAGAAGGACTATCCCAACTACAACATGCTGATCGGCCGTTTCGAAGGTGCCGACGGCATGAAGACCGGCTTCATCTGTGCCTCCGGCTTCAACCAGGTCTCCTCTGCGACGCGTGATGGCCGCAGTGTCGTTTCGGTCGTGCTCGGCGAAGATAGCCTGGGCGCCCGGGCCGACGAATCCGCGCGCCTGCTGCAGACGGCGCTGACCACATCGGGAACCGCCAAGCCCTCGCTGGTGCAGATTGCCCCCTATGGCGAAACCCGCGACCTGGTTGCCGACGTCAGCAAGCAGATCTGCTCGCAAGCCGCCGCCAAGGTGCGCAGCGAAGGCCGCGACGAAGCCGGGCGGCAGAAGCTGCTCTCGCCTTACATTCACGAGATCAACCGCCCGCTGAAGCTGGCCTTTGCCGGCCTCATCCCCGGCAGCGGCGACAAGTTGGCCAAGGCCGGCGCCGATCCGGTTGGCCAGGGCGACGTCGCCAATGTGCCGATCCCGGTGCCGCGGCCGAGCCTCTGATCGGAGTTTTCCATGGTTAGCCCATTGCCGGCGGTGCCGGTTTCGATCCTCACCGGCTTTCTCGGTGCGGGCAAAACGACGCTCTTGAACCGGCTGCTGAAGGATCCCGATCTCTCGGACACGGCCGTCATCATCAACGAATTCGGCGATGTCTCGATCGACCACCTGCTGGTGGAAGCCTCGAGCGACGGCGTCATCGAGCTGTCCGACGGCTGCCTTTGCTGCACGGTGCGCGGTGAGCTGGTGGATACGCTCGCCGACCTCATGGACCGGATGCAGACGGGGCGGATCAAGCCGCTGAAGCGCGTCGTCATCGAAACCACCGGACTTGCCGATCCGGCGCCGGTGCTGCAGTCGGTCATCGGCAATCCGGTGATTGCCCAGAGCTTTCGTCTCGATGGCGTCGTGACCGTGGTCGATGCGGTCAACGGCCTGCAGACGCTTGCCAATCACGGCGAAGCAGTAAAGCAGGTCGCGGTCGCCGATCGCATCGTCATCAGCAAGTCCGGCCTTGCCGACCGGACGCAACTGGACGAATTGCGCGCGCGACTGCGGGCGCTCAATCCGCGTGCGCCATTCATCGATGGCGACAGTCCGCAGGCGGGGAAGGGCGAACTCTTCGCGTGCGGCCTCTACGACCCGGCATCGAAGATCGCCGACGTCGGCCGCTGGCTACAGGACGAGGCGGATCATGAGCACGGTCATCACGCCCATGACCATCATGGTCACGAACACCATCATCATGATGGCGATCACCACCACCACCACCAAGGCCACCACCACCACGACGTGACCCGTCACGGGGCGGACATTCGCTCGTTCAGCATCATGCATGACAGGCCGATCGAGCCGATGGCGCTCGACATGTTCATCGATCTCCTGCGCTCGGCCCACGGCGAGAAGCTGTTGCGGATGAAGGCGATCGTCGCGGTCTCCGACAACCCGGAACGGCCACTGGTCCTGCATGGGGTGCAGAATGTCTTTCACACGCCGGAGCGGCTCCCTGCCTGGCCGGATCCAACCGATCGCCGCACGCGCATGGTGCTGATCACCAAGGGGCTCGGCGAAGCATTCGTGCGCGACCTTTTCGACGCGTTCACGGGCAAACCACGCATCGATCGTCCTGATGCCCAGGCGCTTGCTGACAACCCGCTGGTTGTACCCGGGATGAAATTCTAGAATTGTTTGCCGTCAATCGACCCTCGGTTGCTGCGAATGAGCTGCAAAAGGTTAAAATTCGGTAGTACTTTCGGGCTATTCGCTGACGCTTTCTTGAACATTTTTGGGCTAATATTTCGGCTTTACTTCTAGTCCATCCAGAAGGGTTACGGAAAGGCCATGTCGATGGCGCTCCCGGACCATCGCCGCCATCCAGATCTGGCTTCGGATCAGCAGCCTATTGGAAACATTGAATATTTCCGGTTCTGGTGAATTTTCCCCCTGGTTGTACCCGTCATTTCCCCTAAATTGTGAGGGGAGTATTTTTACCGGGCAGCCGGTTCCACGCCTGCATTTGCGGGCGCTCAGGACCGATGTTTTGCGGCTTTCTAAATTAACTAGAAGTTAAGTGTCTTCTTTAAAACACCGAACCGATGAACTAGCATGTTTGTTGCGGAGGGAGAGCAACGACCATGTCGATATCAGTTGCATTTGTTGACGACCATCCGATCCTTCTGGAAGGGCTGGTCAGTTTATATTCTGGAAAAAGTGACCTCGAGATCGTCGCGAAGGGCGAAAACGCGGTTGATGCTTTGAAAATAGTTGAAGAATTTTCACCTGAAGTTCTCGTGCTCGATTTGAGCATGCCCGGCGACGCCATTGCGGCGATCGAGCTGGTTGCACAAAAATACAAGGACACGCGGATCATCGTCTTCACCGCAAATTCAAGCATTGAAACCGCGATTCAAGTTCTGAACTACGGCGTCTCTGGCTATGTGCTGAAAGGCAGCAGTGCCAGCGACCTGCACGAGGCCATACGCACGGTCTATGACGGCGAGACATTCATCACGGCGGGGTTCGCGACCAAGGTCATCATGGCCATGAAAACAGCGGAAATCCGTCGGCGGTCCCAGGCACAACGGCGCCTGAGCCTGCGCGAGGAACAGATCGTCCGCCATCTCATGCGTGGCAGCACCAACCGCGAAATAGCGGCCTGTCTTGATATCAGCGAAAAGACCGTCAAGCACTACATGACGGTGTTGATGCAGAAACTCGACGTCAGGAACCGCGTGGAAGTGGTGCTGGCAGCGCAGCGTCTGGACGTGTTGCCGGACGGATCGAGCGAGCGCAGCGCGCCCCGGCGCGTCAACTAGGCCAGGGCTTGAACGCCGCATTCTCTCGGATGCGGCGTTCAAGCCATGCCTGCCTGCGTCTTCCATGCGCCGGTATACTCGCGTCTATCGGTGCTCCGACAGGTTGCCGCTGTGATCGAGCGGTAGAACCGCCGTCACCACGGTCCCGTTCGGCCGGCGGATGGTGCGCATGCGGCCGCCAAAGGCACGGATGCGCCGCTTCTGGGTGATCGTGCCCAGTCCGCTGCGGCCATTGCTGCGCGGCGTCGTAGAAACCGACGCCGCCGTGCCCACGTCCGCCACCGTGATGAACAGCCGATTGTGGCGCATGCCGTAGCGCAGATGCTGGCGGTTGGCAGGCGCATGCCGCTCGCTGTTCATCAAGGCTTCCTGGATGAAGCGATAGACGCAGATGTTGAGGTGCGCGTCGGCCGTCTGCGCTGCGATCAGCCCGACGACATCGACCTCGCGGCCGATCAGATCCACGTGCCGCCTGACTGCAAGCTGGATGGTGTCGTTGAGCGACATATCGTCGAGCTCCGGCAGCACCAGATCGCTCGAAATGTTCCTCAGTTCCTCGAGCACCGTCGTGACGGTATTGACCAGCTTGCCGACATCCTGACGGCTGACCTGGGGCTCGCCCCCGGTCGGCTGCGCGGCCATGTCGCTCAGCTTCAGCTTGAGCAATGTCAGCAGCTGTACCGGGCCGTCGTGCAGATCGGTGCCGATCTGATCGAGGATCATCTCGTTCAGCTTGCCGGCCTCGAGCCGAGCCGTTTCTGCGGCTCCCCGTAGCCGTCGGTTCTGGTTGGACAGCTCCAGCGCCCGCTTCAGGCTGTGTCGGATGGCGGCGTGTTGACGGTCGATCAGCAGGCTGCCGCTGCGCACGATCAGGAAAAGGAGCGCCAGCATCGGGACCGATAGGAACAGGACGATGCTGATCGTCTCGCGCCAGGCGGTCGAAAGCTCGCCCAGCAGAAAGTCGGGGCGCTCGTAGAATTCGCCGACCAGCAGCACCTTGCCCGCCTCGTCCCGGACCAGCGGGGCGTAGACTTCGATATACATGCCGCGCTGTTCTTCGCCGGTATACTCGTGTTTCTCGATCAGCGTGCGCGAAACCATGATCTCGCCCTTGAGGGCGTGCTGCAGTTCGTCGAAGACGACCTTCTCGTCGATCGTCTTGCCCGAGGTCGAATACATCAGGCTGCCATCCGGCGCCCAAATCTTCAGTTCGTGGACATGCTGGCCAAGTGCGCTGGTGCCGAGCAATTGTTTGAGCTTGTCCTCGACAACAGGCGGCAACACGCCGCGCCTGATGTCCTCTTCCGAGATCAGCGGCGCGACGAATGTCTGGAGATAGGCGGCGCCGAGCGAGCCGACGCTGTTGAAGACGGTCTTCTCCAGGCGGTTCGTTGTCCAGATCGCCAGCGCGATCATCAGAGCGACGACGACGAAGGATGCGATGATGATGAACTGGACTTCCAGTCGCAGCCGCTTGAACGTCGACAGCAGGTTTCTCATGGCGGCAGGTCGGCTGACGTTCAGCCGGATGGTCCGCTTGGCCGTATCCGTGTCGTTGCTTGAACCCATGAATGATGTCCGCTTTCGTCCGGGTGGTAGTATATTTCCTGTTCCTTAAAAATATGTCCGCGCCTTCCGCCAGCAGAACGCAGGCGGGACTAAAATCAAAGCGTCTGCGAAATTTGTAAATACATTTCAAATCTTTATCGCGGCTTTGGCATTTCGCTGCAGATCCGGTTGAAAAGCGCTTCGGGCTCCACAGTGGCACATTTCGACGTGCCGTCCTCATGCGAGATCTGGCCCCGACTTAGGTCTGATGGCGGTGGGGACCAAAGTTATTCGGCCCGACTGTCCTTTGGTCGCGAAAATCACGCGACCTTGTTCTCTACGACGGCGGTGGCTTCGGTGCGTTAATGGCAACCAGTACCAGTAACGCGACCTCTGTTGGCGGAAAGGCATGTGTCTTTCCGGGGGGATCGCTGTGTCTCGACGGAGGGGAAAATGGCCGCGTTCAAGCTCAATCTTCAGGACATGATTTTCGTATTGCGCCAGATCAAGATCGCGGAAGGGAACTCCACCGCGCATTCTGGCACCGCAGCACAGGAGCTGACGGAGATCTATGTCGACGCTGCCGGGAACGT
Source organism: Ensifer sp. (assembly GCF_031989085.1). Taxonomy (NCBI): domain Bacteria; kingdom Pseudomonadati; phylum Pseudomonadota; class Alphaproteobacteria; order Hyphomicrobiales; family Rhizobiaceae; genus Ensifer; species Ensifer sp. The sequence goes on along the minus strand of NZ_DALZXU010000009.1, from coordinate 9,113 downwards.
GGTCCCGGCGGGTACACCCGGCGCCTTCCTCGCCCTTCCCGATCCCCATGTGCCATCCGGCCTGCGCACCGTCGATGGCACATACAACAACATCGTGCCGGGCCGCGAAACCTGGGGCTCCGCCGACCAGCCGATGCCGCGTTTGCTCGATGCCGACTATCGTGACGATCAGGATGGCGACACGATGGGCTTTGGCCCGCCCGGGTCCGGCGCGCCGCCGCCAGTCACCAACACCAACTACGGCAATGCGGGCAACGTTGCCGACGCGGACCCTCGCATCATCTCCAACCTCATCGTCGACATGTCGGCGAACAACCCTGCAGCGCTTTACGCGGCGCTGACATTTGCCGGTTCTGAAAATCCGCAGGCCGATCTGGAGCGCCTTCTCGCCGCCCGCGTGACGCAGGCCCAGGCCGATGCGGCCCTGATCGCCGCACAGACGGCGCTGAACGACGCGAACGCTGCGCTCGATGCAGCCGTGGCAGCGTATGTGCCTGGCAATGTCGCTGCGATCGACGCCATCCAGGATGCGGCCGAAGCCCTGTCGGCGGCAGAGGACGCATTGGCTCAAGCTGAGCTGGTCGCCGATGATCCCACGACCGCCTTTCTCGCCCTTGCCGAAGAATTGGGTGTCGTCATCAACGACGGCGGCTCGCTGTCCATCCCCAACGTGGCGCCGGACGAAGGTCTGTCGGCACCGTTCAATGCCTGGATGACCTTCTTCGGTCAGTTCTTCGACCATGGCCTCGATCTCATCACCAAGGGCGGCAACGGCACGGTCTACGTTCCGCTGCAGAACGATGACCCGCTGGTCGTCGGTGCCGATGGCCAGTTCGGCACGGCCGACGACCTGCCGGCGCACCTGCGCTTCATGGTGCTGACCCGCGCTACAGAAGCGCCCGGCAGCGATTCCCACATCAACACCACCACGCCTTTCGTCGACCAGAACCAGACCTACACCTCGCACGCATCGCACCAGGTCTTCCTGCGCGAATATGCGACTGTCGGTGGTGTACCGGTCGCCACCGGTCGGCTGCTCGACGGCTCGGCAAACGGACTGCCCACCTGGGCCGATATCAAGGCACAGGCCGCCGAGATGCTCGGCATCCAGCTCACCGACGCCGACATCTTCAACATTCCGCTGATCCGCACGGACGCCTATGGCGAGTTCATCCGCGGCCCCAATGGCTTTCCCCTGCTGGTGACGGGGCTGGGCACCGACGGCATCCCGAACACGGCTGACGACATCGTCATCCAGGGCAACCCGGCAGCCCCGGTCAACACCTTCACCGCCGGTGCCGTGCGCATCGGCCATGCCTTCCTCGACGACATCGCCCACAATGCCGTGCCGGTGTTCGACGCGCAGGGCAATCTCGTGCCCGATACCGACACCGATACCGGCAACGCGGTTCCGACCAACCCGCAGACGGGCCGCAATCTCGCCTATGACGACGAACTGCTCGACCGCCACTTCATCACTGGCGACGGCCGCGGCAACGAGAATATCGGCCTGACGACCGTTCACCACATCTTCCATTCCGAGCACAACCGCCAGACCGACATGCAGAAGATGACCATTCTGCAAAGCGGTGATCTCGCCTTCATCAACGAGTGGCTGTCCGTCGACATCACCCAGGCCCAGCTCAATGCGCTGCCGGCCACGTTCCCCGCGGATCCAGTGGCGCGCGAAGCGCTGCTTGATTCCTTTGCCTGGGATGGCGAGCGCATCTTCCAGGCCGCGCGTTTTGCGACCGAAATGCAGTATCAGCACCTGGTCTTCGAAGAGTTCGCCCGCAAGATCCAGCCGGCGATCGACCCCTTCGTCTTCAACAGCATCACCGACATCAATCCGGCGATCTTCTCGGAATTCGCCAACACGGTCTATCGCTTCGGCCATTCGATGTTGACCGATTCCATGCCGCGCCTGGATGGAAACGGCAATGCGATCAACCCTGATGTCGGTCTGGTCGAGGCCTTCCTCAATCCCGTCGAGTTCGACCTCGACGGCGCGATGACCCATGACGAAGCGGCAGCCTCGATCGTGCGCGGCATGACCGTCGAGCGCGGCAACGAAATCGACGAGTTCATCGTCGGATCGCTGCGCAACAACCTGCTCGGACTGCCGCTCGACCTGGCGGCGATCAACATCGCCCGTGGTCGCGATACCGGCATTCCCTCGCTCAACGACGCAAGAGCCCAACTCTATGCCGCCTCCGGCTCCACCTTCCTGAAACCCTACGATCACTGGGTGGATTTTGCAGCGAACCTGAAGAACCCGATCTCGGTCATCAACTTCATCGCCGCCTATGGCACTCATGACACGATCGAGGCGGAAACGACGCTTGCCGGCAAACGTGCGGCAGCCCAGGCCATCGTGCTTGGCGAGGCGGTAACAGTGACGATCAACGGCGTCGTCAGGACATTCGAGCCGCCGGCAGATCGCGTCGACTTCCTGACCAGCACCGGGTGGACTGACAGCGGACCGGGGGCCTCGACCGAGACCGGCCTCAACCTGATCGATCTGTGGATCGGCGGCCTTGCCGAAAAGAAGATGCCCTTTGGCGGCATGCTCGGTTCGACCTTCAACGCGATCTTCGAAGCGCAGCTGGAAAACCTGCAGGACGGTGACCGGTTCTACTATCTGAGCCGCACCCAGGGCCAGAACATGCTCAACCAGCTCGAGCAGAATTCCTTCTCGAAGATGATGATGGCCAACACCGACCTTGCCAAACCGGGCGCCGACGGTATCCGCGGCACGGCCGACGACATCATCGACCGCCATATCGGCGTCGATTCCTTCGCGAACTACGATTTCGTGCTCGAGGTCAACCAGGCCCACCAGGCCTATGCCGATCCGACTGGCAACGACCCGACGCTCGAAGCGCTGGGCCTCGGCAAAGTGGTTCGCAACAATCCCGGAACGGCCGGTCCCGATGCCAACTATCTGCGCTTCACCGGCGGCGAACACATCGTTGTCGGTGGCACCAATGGTGCCGATACGATCATCACCGATTTCGGTGACGATGCGATCTGGGCCGATGACGGCAACGACCGGGTCGAATCCGGCGCCGGCGTCGACCTCGTCAATGGCGGCGGCGGCGACGATATCCTGACCGATAGCGGCGACACAGGCGACTTCATCAAGGGCGAGGAGGGCAACGACGTCATTGCCAACTCCAACGGCATCGACATCCTGATGGGTGGTGATGGCAAGGACGTCGTCTTCGTCGGCGTCGACGATACCGAAGTGTTTGGCGGGGCCGGCGACGACTTCATCCTCGGTGGCGACGGTGTCGACCTCTTGATGGGCAACGAGGGCAACGACTGGATCGAGGCGGGCGGCGGCTTCGACACGACCGCCGGCGACAACTCCGAACTGTTCTTCAACTCGGCCATCATCGGCCATGACGTCATGTTCTCCGGCAACGAGGAACACGACTTCGACGCCGAATCCGGCGACGACATCATGGTGCAGGGCGAAAGCGTCATGCGCAACGAAGGCATGTTCGGTTTCGACTGGGCGATCTTCAAGGGCATGGCTCTGGATGGCTACGCCGACATGCGCATCCCGATCTTCACCACCGAGGCGGAAGACATCCTGCGCAACCGTTTCGACAAGGTCGAGGCGCTCTCCGGCTGGAAGAACAACGACACGCTGCTCGGCGACGACCGTGTGTTCGGCGAGATAGCACCGGGGGATACGATCGCTACCACCGAAGGCATCTTCTTCAACGACGGTCTCAACCAGGAGGGCATCGACCGCATCGCCGGCCTCAACCAGATCGTCAGCGTCGGCGCCAGCGGCCTCTTCGAAAGCGGCAACATCCTGCTCGGCGGTGCCGGCAATGACAGTCTGCGTGGCAATGGCGGCGACGACATTCTCGATGGCGATCGCTGGCTCAACGTGCGCATCCGCATCACCGGCGCCGATCAGGCGAACACGCCGGCAAACCAGATCGCGACCGTCGACAGCCTGAAGCACGTGTTTACCGGCAGCGAGAATGCGGGCGGCAGTGCGGTTCCGGCCAGCTGGGTCGGAAAGTCGCTCTTCGACCTGATGATTTCCCGCACGATCGTGCCGACGCAGTTGCATATCGTGCGTGAGGTCGTAACCGACGGCGTGGGCGCCAACGACATCGACACGGCCTACTACAACGACACGTTCCTCGACGCCAACGGCAACGCCAACTACACGATTACCCGCAGCGCCGACGGCCTAACCACGACGATCTCGCACATCAACGTCAGCAACGTCATCGACCCGCTGACCGAGCGCAACCTCGTCTCAGACGGTATCGACACGCTGCGCAACGTCGAATGGGCCGAGTTTGCCGACGGCACGCGCATCAAGCTCAACAACGAAGCGCCGACCGACATCCGCTGGAACGGTATCGTGCCGGCCATCAGCGCGCTTCCGGGCGCTGGTGCCGTCATCGCCAATCTGAGCACGGTGGACGAAGACAGCACGGTCTTTACCTATGCGCTTCAGCCGGGAAGCAGCCCGAACTTTGCGGTCTCGGCCGCGGGCGTGGTCACCCGGACCGGTACCCCAATGGCTGCCAATACGGCCTATACGCTGATCATCCGTTCCACCGACGATTTCGGCGGTTTCCGCGACGAAACCTTCAACATCCGCACCGGCACCGATGCCGCCAACGATCTGACGGCTTTCGCCACTGTTAATGACGACATCGTCTATGGCGAGGATGGCAACGACATTCTCGTCGGCGGCGCCGGCAACGACACGCTGTTCGGGCAGGACGAAGACGATACGCTCTCCGGCGGTCTCGGCGACGACGTGCTGCACGGCGGCGCGGGCGATACGGACACGGCCACCTATGCCGCCGCGACTGGTGCCGTCACCGTCAACCTGGCGACGGGGACAGCGAGCGGTGCCGACGGCAACGACACGCTGACGGAGATCGAAAACGTCATCGGTGGCGCCTTCAACGACACGCTGACCGGCAATGCCGGCGATAACGCGCTGACAGGCGGTGCCGGCAACGACACGTTGTCGGGCGGCGGTGGCGACGACGCGCTCCAGGGCGGCGCCAACGACGACACCTATGTCTTCGGCCTGGCCGATGGCGACGATACCATCCAGGAAACGGCAGGCGCCGATCGGATCTCGCTGGCGACGGGCGGTGCAGCGCTGGCTGCGCTCAACTTTGCCGAAGGGGCGGGCGGCAACCTCAACATCGTCGTCGGTGCAACCGGCATCACCGTGACCGACCATTTCGATACGGTCGGCGAGGAAGTCGAGAGCGTCGAGATCGCTGCGGGCACGACCTTTGTCGGCCATGATGTCAGCGGGATCTTCGCGCTCAGCGCCGACGACACCAACCCACGCACGGCTCTGGCAGGCGTGGCAACCATCCTGTCGGGCAGTGGTGTCGGTGAAACGTTCACGGGCAGCTCCGGCCGCGACCTGATTTTCGGTAATGGCGGTAACGACACGCTCAACGGCGGCGACGGCAATGACCTGCTCGTCGGTGGAACAGGTGCCGACACTTTGAACGGCGGTATCGGCAACGACACGATCGTCGTCGACATCGACAATGGCAACGGCGGTGCCGACATCGTCAGCGGTGGCGCTGATACCGATACGCTCGCGATCATCGATACCGGTCCCAACGGCGAAATTCTCTCCGTGGCTTACGACGGTGCGCGCATCACCCAGATCGAGGGCGGGGGCTCCATCAATGCCGATGTCGAAAGGGTCACGGCCGATCTCGGTGCTGGTGCCGACACACTGGCCTACACGACCGCCTCCGCAGTCACGGTCAATCTGGCAACGGGTACGGCGACCGGCTTCGCATCGATCGCCGGCATCGAGAACGTCACCGGCGGCATCGGCAACGACGTCTTCACCGGCGACGCCAACAACAACACGTTCATCGGCGCAGCAGGCGCGGACCGGGTCGTCTTCACCGGCACAGCCGCTGATCACGGCTTCGCCTTGAGCGGTACCGATCTGGTCGTCTCCGGCGAAGGCGGAACGGACACGCTTTCCGGCATCGAGCAACTGCAGTTCGGCGCGACCGTCTATTCCACGGCCGGCGGCAACCTCCTCCAGGGCACCAATGTCGGCACCACCCTCAATGGTGGCGCCAACGCCGAGCTGATCCTCGGCTTAGGCGGCAACGACACCATCAACGGCCTGGCCGGCAACGACATCATCCAGGGCGGCGACGGCAACGACACGATCAATGCCGGCGACGGCGACGACACGATCGTCTGGAACGTCGGCGAAGACCGCGACATCGTCAATGGCGGCACCAACACGGCCGTCGGTGACACGATGGTGATCAACGGCGACGGCACCGGCGAGACGTTCCGGGTCTATACCCGGCTCGAATGGGACAATGTCGCAGGAAACATTGGCGCGCAGCTTGCCGCGGCAACCCAGATCGTCATCACCCGCAACGGCACCAACTTCAATTCGATCGTGGCCGAACTTGCCGCCATCGAAGAGATCGTCATCAACACCGGCGCCGGCAACGACACCGTGCTGACGATCGGCGACTTCACGCCGACAGGGCTTGCCGTCAACACGATCACGGTCAACGGCGACGAGGGCAACGACACCGTCGACCTCTCCGCCCTGCAATCGTCGCATCGCATCCTGTTCCGCTCCAACGGCGGCAGCGACACGCTGGTCGGCAACCTCAGGCCACAGGACGTGGTGGAACTGGCGCCGGGAACCAACATTTCCGACTACACCATGACCACCAACCCGAACGGCTCGAAGACGTTCTCGAACGGCACGCATTCGATCACGTTTACCGGCGCGGTGCCGCCGCAATTCCAGAACACGCCTTCGAACCCGGGCAACGGCGAAGGGGTCTCTGGCCGCTTCGAATACACCGCGAGCGATCTGGCCGGGCTTAAGAACCTGGTCAACGGCTTGCCGGCTTTCGGCGGCGACGATGAAGGCGAGGGTGCTACCGGCGTTCGCACGTTGTCCGGCCACGGCAACAACGAGGACAACCCGAACTGGGGCTCGGCCGACACGCCGTTCATCCGCATCACCGGCTCGCATTATGGCGCCTATGACGCGGCAACCGGCAACAACGCCATCAACCCGATGTTCGCAGGCCTCGACCCGCGCGAGATCAGCAACATCCTCGGCAGCCAGGAACTCGACCTGCCGAAGAACGACAAGGACGCCAATATCTTCTTCATGGCATTCGGCCAGTATTTCGACCACGGCCTCGATTTCCTCGGCAAGGGCGGCAACGGCACGATCCGCATCGGTGCACCGGGCAATGGTGCGCCGGGCTCGGGTAATCCGGCCGATCTCACCCGCGGCACCGTCAACTCGATCGTCGACGGCGTACCGCAGCATCTGAACAAGACCTCGCCCTTCGTCGACCAGAACCAGGCCTATGGCTCCAACGACCTGGTCGGCCAGTTCCTGCGGGAGGGCAATGGCTCGGGCGGACTTGGCGCGCACCTGCTGAAAGGTGGGGTCGATCCTTCAAACGACGACTTTGCGCTCCTGCCGACGCTGCGCGAGGTAATCCTGCATCACTGGCAGAACAACACGGTCTTCCATTCGGCATCGCTGCCGGGCGGGCAGGTCGCCTTCCAGACCTACTATGCGGGGTTGGTCACCAACGGCGTCATCAACGAGGCGATGCTGCCGGCGATGACCTCAAACTTCATGGGCAGCAGCCATGCTCTGCTTCTCGATACCAACCCCTTCATCAAGCTGCTCGACCATTATGTGGTCGGCGACGGGCGCGGCAACGAGAACTTCGCGCTGACCTCGATGCACACGATCTGGGCCCGCAACCACAACTTCCATGTGGAAGGTCTGGAAGCGGCCGGCTTCCAGGGAACGGCGGAAGAGCTGTTCCAGGCGGCCAAGATCATCAACGAGGCCGAATACCAGCGGGTGGTCTTCAACGAGTTCGCCGACATGCTGCTCGGTGGCATGCGCGGCCTCGGTTCGCACGGCTTCCTTGAATACAACCCGGATGCGACCGCCGGCATCTCGCATGAGTTCGCGGCCGCCGTCTATCGCGTCGGGCATTCGCTGATCGGCCAGACCATGACCGTTCTCGATGCCAACGGTCAGCCGAAACAGGTGGCGTTGTTCGACGCCTTCCTCAATCCAAGCAACGAGGCCGGCGTGTTCACCGGTCCCTTGCCTCCCGGCTACGTACCGCAACCCGGCTACGAGCAGCTCGGCGTCAACTCCATTCTCGGCGGGATCATCACCCAGCAGGCCGAGGAGGTGGACTTCAGCATCGTCGATGCGGTCCGCAACGACCTCGTGCGCATCAATGCCGACCTGTTCGCCTTCAATGTGGCGCGCGGATGGGATGTGGGTCTTGGAACGCTCAACCAGGTCCGCATGGATCTGGCAGCCTCCCAGGATCCTTACGTCTCGGAAGCGCGCGGCTTTGCCGGCAACCTGTCGCCCTACGCGTCCTGGGAGGACTTCCAGACCCGCAACGGCCTCAGCCAGGCGGTGATCAACCAGTTCCGTCAGGCCTATCCGGACCTGGTGCTGCAGCCCGGCGACGTCGCCGCGTTCCAGTCGATCAATCCGGGCATCCAGGTGGCGATGCAGGCCAATGGCACCGGCATCGTCAAGGGCATCGACCGCGTCGATCTCTGGGTCGGTGGTCTGGCTGAAAAGCATGTGAACGGCGGCATGGTCGGGCAGACCTTCTGGATCGTGCTGCACGAGCAGTTCGATCGCCTGCAGGAGGCGGATCGCTTCTATTACGCCAATCGCCTCGACAACTTCGACTTCTACGAAGACTTCATCGACGGCCAGGAGTTCGCCGACATCATCGCCCGCAACACCGGCATGACTGATCTGCCGGAGCACATCTTCGAGACGCAAGAGCCCGAAGACGAGGATGATGATGACGGTGCCGGCAACCCCGACGATGATGATGACGATGATGATGACGGCGACCCCGTTGGCGGCGGCGATGACGACGACGACGAGGATGACGGCGACGGCGACACCGGCGGCCCCGACGATGATGGGGATGACGACGACGACGACGCCGGGTCGGACCCGGACGACGACGACGATGATCATGGTGGTGACGACGACGATGACGACACCTGCGGCTCCGGCGACGGCGACG